>NZ_JBLVPG010000005.1:0-5611 GCF_048284335.1 Flavobacterium amylolyticum | reverse complement strand
TAGTTAAAGATTAGGTTAAGAAAAGGTCAAAAAAAAGCGATTAAAAAGCTTGTAAAAGCGAATAAAGGGTGTATTTTTGCACCCGCAATGACGCATACGTTCTTTTAAACACTGGCAAGAAAAACGAATCAAGGAGAAAATTTATTTTCAAAAAAAGATTGTAAAAAGCTTGTGAGATTAGAAAACGGAAGTTACATTTGCACCCCGCAAAACGCGCAAAGTTCCTTGACAGATTGACGAGATAAAGAGAAGAAAAGAGATAGAAATATTTCTAAAAAAAACTTCAAATTTTTCTTGCCAGTTGAAAAAAGAAGTTGTACTTTTGCACCCGCTTCCAGAGAGACACAATGTGAATCAAACGAAGGGAAAACAAAGAAGAACACGTTCCTAGACATATTGAATTGACAGCCGTTTTAAGAGAGATCTTAAGACAAAAGAATAAAGAGTAATAGAATCGAGAGATTTGAAAAAACCACTAGAATTTAGTCGAATAACAATAGCTTGAATTTATTCAAGCGTACAATATACGATGAAGAGTTTGATCCTGGCTCAGGATGAACGCTAGCGGCAGGCTTAACACATGCAAGTCGAGGGGTATAGTTCTTCGGAACTAGAGACCGGCGCACGGGTGCGTAACGCGTATGCAATCTACCTTTCACAAAGGAATAGCCCAGAGAAATTTGGATTAATACCTTATAGTAATACGACTTGGCATCAAGATGTATTTAAAGATTTATCGGTGAAAGATGAGCATGCGTCCCATTAGCTAGTTGGTAAGGTAACGGCTTACCAAGGCAACGATGGGTAGGGGTCCTGAGAGGGAGATCCCCCACACTGGTACTGAGACACGGACCAGACTCCTACGGGAGGCAGCAGTGAGGAATATTGGACAATGGGCGCAAGCCTGATCCAGCCATGCCGCGTGCAGGATGACGGTCCTATGGATTGTAAACTGCTTTTATACGAGAAGAAACACTCCGACGTGTCGGAGCTTGACGGTATCGTAAGAATAAGGATCGGCTAACTCCGTGCCAGCAGCCGCGGTAATACGGAGGATCCAAGCGTTATCCGGAATCATTGGGTTTAAAGGGTCCGTAGGCGGTCAGATAAGTCAGTGGTGAAAGCCCATCGCTCAACGGTGGAACGGCCATTGATACTGTCTGACTTGAATTATTAGGAAGTAACTAGAATATGTAGTGTAGCGGTGAAATGCTTAGAGATTACATGGAATACCAATTGCGAAGGCAGGTTACTACTAATTGATTGACGCTGATGGACGAAAGCGTGGGTAGCGAACAGGATTAGATACCCTGGTAGTCCACGCCGTAAACGATGGATACTAGCTGTTGGGAGCAATCTCAGTGGCTAAGCGAAAGTGATAAGTATCCCACCTGGGGAGTACGTTCGCAAGAATGAAACTCAAAGGAATTGACGGGGGCCCGCACAAGCGGTGGAGCATGTGGTTTAATTCGATGATACGCGAGGAACCTTACCAAGGCTTAAATGTAGATTGACCGGTTTGGAAACAGACTTTTCGCAAGACAATTTACAAGGTGCTGCATGGTTGTCGTCAGCTCGTGCCGTGAGGTGTCAGGTTAAGTCCTATAACGAGCGCAACCCCTGTCGTTAGTTGCCAGCGAGTCATGTCGGGAACTCTAACGAGACTGCCAGTGCAAACTGAGAGGAAGGTGGGGATGACGTCAAATCATCACGGCCCTTACGCCTTGGGCTACACACGTGCTACAATGGCCGGTACAGAGAGCAGCCACTGGGTGACCAGGAGCGAATCTATAAAACCGGTCACAGTTCGGATCGGAGTCTGCAACTCGACTCCGTGAAGCTGGAATCGCTAGTAATCGGATATCAGCCATGATCCGGTGAATACGTTCCCGGGCCTTGTACACACCGCCCGTCAAGCCATGGAAGCTGGGGGTGCCTGAAGTCGGTGACCGCAAGGAGCTGCCTAGGGTAAAACTGGTAACTAGGGCTAAGTCGTAACAAGGTAGCCGTACCGGAAGGTGCGGCTGGAACACCTCCTTTCTAGAGCCCGAATGTTAGTTGTGTAAGCAACACTTTTGGGAAAGAAGACGAAAGTTCGAGAAGGAAACAAATATTAAAATTATATTACTCTTGCTGTTAGTTCAAATAATACCATTTAAGAATAAGAGTGTCTCGTAGCTCAGCTGGTTAGAGTACTACACTGATAATGTAGGGGTCGACAGTTCGAGTCTGTCCGAGACAACTATTTACTTAAATAAAAGAAGAAATTTTAGAAGTTGAGAGATTAGGAATCAAGAAATTCATAATTTTTAATTCGCAATTTTTAATTTTTAATTAAAAAGGGGGATTAGCTCAGCTGGCTAGAGCGCCTGCCTTGCACGCAGGAGGTCAACGGTTCGACTCCGTTATTCTCCACAAGATGCTGAAATAAATTCAGCATAAAAGTTCATTGACATATTGAGATAAGAAAATAATAAAAAGTAGAAAGCATTTTTTGCTTGTTTATTTATAGACAAGTAAAAGAAACGGCACATTTTAAATAATGTGTTGGTACAATAAGCAAAATAAGGGCGTATGGGGGATGCCTTGGCTCTCAGAGGCGATGAAAGGCGTGATAAGCTGCGAAAAGTTACGGGGATTGGCACACACGATATGATCCGTAAATACCTGAATGGGGCAACCCACTATGTTGAAGACATAGTACACCGATAGGTGGGCAAACCCGCTGAACTGAAACATCTAAGTAGGCGGAGGAGAAGAAAACAAAAGTGATTCCGTAAGTAGTGGCGAGCGAACGCGGATTAGCCCAAACCAATGTTGTTACGGCAATATTGGGGTTGTAGGACCACGACATTTTATGTACAAAGAATTAGAATCTACTGGAAAGTAGAGCCAAAGAAGGTGATAGCCCTGTATAAGTAATGAGTATAATAGATAGTGGTATCCTGAGTAGGGCGGGACACGAGAAATCCTGTCTGAATTTGGCGGGACCATCCGCTAAGGCTAAATACTCCTGAGAGACCGATAGTGAACCAGTACCGTGAGGGAAAGGTGAAAAGAACCGTGAATAACGGAGTGAAATAGATCCTGAAACCATACGCTTACAAGCGGTCGGAGCCCTTTCGTGGGGTGACGGCGTGCCTTTTGCATAATGAGCCTACGAGTTAACGTTGCTGGCAAGGATAAGTGGTTAAGCCACGGATCCGTAGCGAAAGCGAGTCTGAATAGGGCGCTTTAGTCAGTAGTGTTAGACGCGAAACCGTGTGATCTACCCATGGGCAGGATGAAGCTGTGGTAACACATAGTGGAGGTCCGAACCGGTTGACGTTGAAAAGTCTTCGGATGACCTGTGGGTAGGGGTGAAAGGCCAATCAAACTCGGAAATAGCTCGTACTCCCCGAAATGCATTTAGGTGCAGCGTTATGCGTAAAGTTATATAGAGGTAGAGCTACTGATTGGATGCGGGGGCTTCACCGCCTACCAATTCCTGACAAACTCCGAATGCTATATAATGTTTCATAACAGTGAGGGCTTGGGTGCTAAGGTCCAAGTCCGAGAGGGAAAGAACCCAGACCATCAGCTAAGGTCCCCAAATATATACTAAGTTGAAAGAACGAGGTTTGTCTGCCCAGACAGCTAGGATGTTGGCTTGGAAGCAGCCATTCATTTAAAGAGTGCGTAACAGCTCACTAGTCGAGCGGACGAGCATGGATAATAATCGGGCATAAGTATATTACCGAAGCTATGGATTTAGAGTTTACTCTAAGTGGTAGGGGAGCATTCTCACAGGGTAGAAGGTGTATCGTAAGGTATGCTGGACCGGTGAGAAAAGAAAATGTAGGCATAAGTAACGATAATGCGGGCGAGAAACCCGCACACCGAAAGACTAAGGTTTCCACAGCTATGCTAATCAGCTGTGGGTTAGTCGGGACCTAAGGCGAACCCGAAAGGGACAGTCGATGGACAACGGGTTAATATTCCCGTACTAGTTATTACTGTGATGGGGTGACGGAGTGATGAAAGCGCCGCGAACTGACGGAATAGTTCGTTGAAGTACCTACCTATAAGCTGCGCAGGCAAATCCACGCGGCTTGGGGAAATACGATAGTACTCGGAGTCTTCGGACAAAGAGATAGTGCGCCTAAGGGCTTCCAAGAAAAACCTCTAAACTTCAGGTAATAAGTACCCGTACCGCAAACCGACACAGGTAGTCGAGGAGAGAATCCTAAGGTGCTCGAGAGATTCATGGCTAAGGAATTAGGCAAAATAGACCCGTAACTTCGGGAGAAGGGTCGCCAGCAGCAATGCTGGCCGCAGTGAAGAGGTCCAGGCGACTGTTTATCAAAAACACAGGGCTCTGCAAAATCGTAAGATGAAGTATAGGGCCTGACACCTGCCCGGTGCTGGAAGGTTAAGTGGAGATGTTATCTTCGGAGAAGCATTGAAATGAAGCCCCAGTAAACGGCGGCCGTAACTATAACGGTCCTAAGGTAGCGAAATTCCTTGTCGGGTAAGTTCCGACCTGCACGAATGGTGTAACGATCTGGACACTGTCTCAGCCATGAGCTCGGTGAAATTGTAGTAGCGGTGAAGATGCCGCTTACCCGCAGTGGGACGAAAAGACCCTGTGCACCTTTACTATAGCTTAGTATTGACCTTGGACAAATGATGTGTAGGATAGGTTGGAGACTGTGAAGTGGCGTCGCTAGGCGTTGTGGAGTCATTGTTGAAATACAACCCTTTGTTTGTCTGAGGCCTAACCCCGCTATGCGGGGGACATTGCTTGGTGGGTAGTTTGACTGGGGTGGTCGCCTCCAAAAGAGTAACGGAGGCTTCTAAAGGTTCCCTCAGTACGCTTGGTAACCGTGCGTAGAGTGCAATGGCATAAGGGAGCTTGACTGAGAGACATACAGGTCGATCAGGTACGAAAGTAGAGCATAGTGATCCGGTGGTTCCGCATGGAAGGGCCATCGCTCAAAGGATAAAAGGTACGCCGGGGATAACAGGCTGATCTCCCCCAAGAGCTCATATCGACGGGGGGGTTTGGCACCTCGATGTCGGCTCGTCACATCCTGGGGCTGGAGAAGGTCCCAAGGGTTGGGCTGTTCGCCCATTAAAGTGGCACGCGAGCTGGGTTCAGAACGTCGTGAGACAGTTCGGTCTCTATCTACTGTGGGCGCAAGAAATTTGAGTGGATCTGATTCTAGTACGAGAGGACCGAATTGGACAAACCTCTAGTGTATCTGTTGTCACGCCAGTGGCATCGCAGAGTAGCTACGTTTGGAAGGGATAAGCGCTGAAAGCATATAAGCGCGAAACCCACCACAAGATGAGATTTCTTTTAAGGGTCGTAGGAGATGACTACGTTGATAGGCTATAGATGTAAAGGCAGTAATGTCATAGTCGAGTAGTACTAATAACCCGTAAGCTTATGTACGCTTTTCCCCGGGGCAACCCGGGGAAGAAACTTTCTAATACTTTTTATTTTCTTTATCTCAGTATGTTAAGATATTATGTGATTGGTGTTTATAGTAGTATAAACAACATTACAGTAATTGCCCAAAGCAATTATAACCTCTTAAGGTGGTTATTGCGGCGGGGCTCACCTCTT
>NZ_JBLVPG010000004.1:0-285595 GCF_048284335.1 Flavobacterium amylolyticum | reverse complement strand
TAGATAATTATCTGTATGATTTTTTAAAATGCAGATTTTTATTTTATATCAGTTGATTAATAATAGGAACCAATATAAATTTTAAAAAAAGTAACTAATATTCCTGTAATTTAATTGCGTAAATTTAAAAAAAAACAACAGCAAAATATTTTGGTACTCTTTTATTTTAAATAATCGACTGATTTAAAATTAATTCCCTTTTAGAATATTCAATTCTATTATCATGGGAGAATTTCTTGCAGGAAAGTTATCAAGATCAATAATAGATTTTATCAAAAAAGGGTAATGATTACATTTATAGAGGTAATATGCGTTTTTGTTTTGTAAATGGTTACTAATTATTTTTGCTAATTAATCACAAAATTATTTTCATAAATGAAAAACTTACTATTGGTTCGCCATGCAAAATCAAGTTGGGAAGCTCCAATGCATGATAAGGAACGGGGGCTGACTTGTCAAGGCGTAAAGGATGCTAATCTTGTTTCTACTCATGTAAAAGATTTAATTCCTAAAACATACATAATTTGGAGTAGTTCTGCCATAAGAGCAGCCAATACAGCTTTAATTTTTGCTCAAAATATTTTATATCCCATTGAAAATATCGTTTACAAAGACGATCTTTATACTTTTGATGAAAATGAACTAGAGAAAGTTATCAAATCATGTAATAATGTTTTTGAAAGTGTTATTATTTTCGGTCATAACGCAGCAATTACAGATTTTGTTAATAAATTTGGAGATATTTATATTGAAAATGTTCCTACAGCTGGTTTTGTTTCATTAAAATTTGATATTGATAATTGGAAAGATTTAAAGAAAGGTAAGATTAAAAAAATAATATTCCCCAAAGATTTAAGATGAATAAAGTATTAGAATATAAATATATTGACAGAGAAAAAAGTTGGTTGGCTTTCAACGCTAGAGTTCTTCAAGAAGCTGGTGATCACTCAGTCCCATTGCTAGACAGATTGCGTTTTTTAGGTATTTTTTCAAATAACTTAGACGAGTTTTTTAGAGTTCGTTTTGCGGCCATTAGACGATTAAGTTTGACTGGTATAACAGGGGAAAAATATCTAGGTGGTATATCAGCTCAACAATTAGTCAAAGATATTACAGAGATCGTTATTCAGCAACAATCAGAAAGTTTACGAATCTTAAATATTATTGAAAGTGAGTTAGAGACTAAAAATATCTTCATTATAACGGAAACCGATATTACTATTGAGCAAGAAATTTTTCTAAAAGATTTTTTTATTCAAAAAGTAAGCCCGGAATTAGTAACCATTATCTTAAATGATTTGGCAGAGTTTCCAGTATTAAAAGATACTTCTGGATATTTAGCGATCAAATTGGTTATGAATAAAAATTCAGAAGTACGATATGCTGTAATTGAAATTCCTAAAACGATCAACCGCTTTGTTGTTTTACCGTCCAATAATGAAAAACAATATATCATCCTTTTGGATGATGTAATCAGGCATAACTTGAGCAATATTTTTAATATTTTTGATTATCAGAGTGTTTCGGCTCACATGATAAAAATCACCAGAGATGCTCAACTTGACATTGATAGTGATTTAAGTAAAAGTATGATTGAAAAAATATCATTAAGTGTAAAAGACAGAAGAATTGGTGAACCGGTGCGTTTTATTTACGACCAGTTAATTGAAGAAGATACATTACAATTTTTTCTAGACAAAATGAAAATTGTTTCAACAGATAGTATTATTCCTGGTGGACGATACCATAACAGAAGGGATTATATGAATTTTCCAAATCTTGGAAGATATGATTTATTATATCAAACGAATGATCCACTGCCAATTCCAGGACTAAGTCTAGAAGGGAGCATGCTGGAGAAAATAAGTAAAAAGGATTATTTATTAAACGCTCCTTATCAATCCTTCTCGTATCTCACCAAGTTTTTGCGCGAAGCGGCCTTGGATCCTAAAGTAATTTCTATAAAAATTACATTGTATCGATTGGCAAAAAATTCTCAAATCATCAGTTCCCTCATAAATGCTGCTAAGAATGGAAAAAAAGTAACTGTCCAAATCGAATTACAAGCTCGTTTTGATGAAGCTTCAAACATTTCTTATGCGGAACAAATGCAATTAGAAGGAATTGAACTTATTTTTGGAATAAAGGGCCTTAAAGTGCACAGTAAAATATGTGTCATAGAAAGAAATGAAAATGATAAAATAAAACGATATGGGTTTATTTCAACCGGTAACTTCAATGAATCTACCGCTAAAGTATATACTGATGTTACTCTTTTTACAAGTCATCAGCAGATTTTGAAAGACATTATGAGGATATTTGAGTTTTTTGATATTAATTACAGGGTGCATCGCTATAAACATCTCATTGTTTCGCCACATTATACCAGATTGCGATTTGTAAAGTTAATTGATAGAGAAATTACCCATGCACTAGCAGGAAGAAAGACGCATATAAAGTTAAAGATGAATAGTTTGTCTGACTTTGCAATGATAGATAAATTATATGAAGCCAGTAGTGCAGGTGTAAAAGTCCAACTTGAAGTGAGAGGAATATGCTCTTTGATTCCTGGAATCCCTGGAATGAGCGAAAATATAGAGGCAATAAGTATTGTAGATAATTATTTAGAGCATTCCAGGATTTATATTTTTGGAAATGCAGGGCAAACGGAGGTTTACATTTCATCGGCTGATTTCATGACTAGAAATCTCGATGGAAGGGTTGAAGTTACCTGTCCAATTTATGATCAGGAAATAAAAAATGAGCTTATTGATAATTTTGATATCGGTTGGAAAGGAAATGTAAAAGCCCGTTTTCATTCGTATAAATTAGATAATAAATACCGTCCTAGAAATCATAATTCTGTTTTTAGAGCACAATTAGAAACATATAAGTACTATCAAAATAAGCTGACAGTAGTATTGCAAAAAGAAGAAGATGTATAATTATTTATTCAAAATGGAGTGTAATGTGTTTTATTAATTTTATAGTTAATGATTGAATAAAATAATTAGTAAAGAAATAAACGAATTGAAACGAAGATGATTAAAATAAAAAGATATGCTGCAATTGATATAGGTTCTAATGCCATGCGTTTACTGATTGCTAATATTGTGGAGCAGGAGGGAAAAGAACCTCAGTTTAATAAAAGTTCCTTGGTTCGTGTTCCCATTCGTCTTGGTCAGGATGCTTTTACAGTTGGGGAAATTTCAGAAGAGAATATTGAAAGGATGTGTGATGCTATGAAAGCTTTTAATCTTTTAATGAAAGTTCATAAGGTGGAACGGTATATGGCATTTGCTACTTCAGCCATGCGAGAAGCATATAATGGAAAAGAAGTTGTAGCAATAATTAAGAAAAAAGCAGATATAAAAATAGAGATTATCGATGGAAAAAAAGAAGCAGCCATAATAGCTTCAACTGATTTGCATCATTTGTTAAAAACTGATGAAACATACCTATTTGTAGATGTAGGAGGCGGTAGTACTGAGTTTACCCTTTTTGCTAACGGAAGAATGATAAATTCTAGATCCTTTAAAGCAGGAACAGTACGGCTATTAAACAATATGGTTTGCGATGTAGTCTGGGATGAAATAGAAAAATGGATTAAAGTAAATACACAAGAATACGATGATGTTACTTTGATAGGATCTGGAGGAAATATTAATAAGTTATTTAAGATGTCAGGCAAAATACAAGAAAAACCCTTGTCTTACATATACATGAATTCTCAATATGCTTTCTTGAATTCTCTTTCTTACGAGCAAAGAATATCTGAACTAGGGTTAAATCCTGATCGTGCCGATGTTATTGTTCCCGCGATTAGAATTTATCTGAACGCCATGAAGTGGAGTGGAGCACGAAATATTTACGTGCCAAAAATTGGGCTATCAGATGGTATTGTAAAAGCGATGTATTATAATAAAATTTAATTTTTTAATGTATTAGATTATGCGTCTAAATCTAATCCAAATGTTGTTCGTAATAGTTCAATATTTGGATTTATTTCATGTAGCCTGTTGTATCTGTCTTGGTCGTTGAAGCTTCGTTTGTTTTCATAACTTTCATTTACAATAACCTTAATAGTTATATCATGATTGTGTAAATGTCCTTTTAAATATCCTAATAGTCCATTTAATTCTTTTTCAAAATCTAATTTTGAACCTTCATTAGGTAATTCAATTGTGATGGCATTTCCATTTAATTTAGGGTCGTTGATGAGTAATAACGATTCCATAATTTTATAACCCTTGTCTCCTAAACGTTGCGCATATTTGTTCCATTGTAATAACATTTCCGTCTCTGTAAAAGATTCAGTAGGCAAATGCAGCACTTCTTTTACAATTCCTTTATTGCTTTCTTCTAATGCTTTTTTGGCACGAATACTTGACAGCGAAAATGCAGATACCTTGGGTTCATTTGAAAACGGAAGATCAATTTTTACTAAAGGAATTAAAACTTCAATAGTAGGTACAATAATTGGAATTGTAGACTCTTTTTCTGTAACTGAAATCTTGATGTTACTTTCTACCTTAGCCTTTGGACTCTCCACAATAGAGTAATCGTTTTTTCTAAAATAAGTAGGCGGAATTATAAATTGGTCAACTTTTTTTTTTCTCCATCAAAAGTGATAGAGGCAAGTTGCATTAAACATAATTCAACTAGAAGACGTTGATTTTGGCTCAGTTTGTATTTTAAATCACAGTCATTTGCTATTTCGATACCTTTTAATAAAAAGTCCTGACTGCATTTTTGTGCTTGAACACCGTACATGTGTTGTGCTTGTTCTCCCACTTCTAATAACGATAAAGTAGCAGGGGTTTTAGAAACCAGTAAGTCTCTAAAATGCGATGCCAATCCAGATACAAAATGATGCGCATCAAAACCTTTGGCAAGAATATCGTTGAAAGCCATCAATAATTCCGGAATTTTGTTTTCCAGAACTAAATCAGTAATATTAATATAGGTTTCATAATCTAACACATTCAAGTTTTCCGTAACGGCCTGGCGTGTTAGGTCTTTACCACAAAATGAAACTACTCGGTCAAAAATAGACAAAGCATCACGCATGGCGCCATCTGCTTTTTGAGCAATGATGTGTAAAGCATCATCTTCAAAATTTACACCTTGACTGGTAGCTACTTCGGCAAGATGTTCTTTCGCATCTTTTACCGTAATTCTTTTAAAATCAAATATCTGACAACGAGAAAGTATTGTTGGAATGATTTTATGTTTTTCGGTCGTAGCCAAAATAAAAATGGCATGTTTTGGAGGCTCCTCTAATGTTTTCAAAAATGCATTGAAAGCTGCAGAGGACAACATGTGAACCTCATCAATAATATATACTTTGTATTGTCCTGTTTGTGGCGGAATACGAACCTGATCAATTAGATTTCGGATGTCATCAACAGAGTTGTTGGAGGCAGCATCTAATTCGAAAACATTAAAGGCAAAATCTTCATTCGGATCATCATAACCCGGTTGATTGATTTTTCGCGCTAAAATACGGGCACAAGTTGTTTTGCCAACACCACGTGGTCCTGTGAATAAAAGTGCAGAAGCAAGATGGTTGCTTTCTATGGCATTTAGCAGAGTATTAGTAATGGCTTTTTGTCCTACAACATCTTTAAATGTTTGAGGTCGATATTTACGTGCCGATACAACAAATTGTTCCATAGAAATTAATTCGACCACAAATATAGGTTTTGGTAAGTCAAATAACAAGTTCCCAATAACAAAAAATGTAACCAGAATTAAATGATTGAACATCAAAAATTAAAAATAGATTTTATAAAAATTAATCTTAGACTTACGCAATTATTTCTTTATCAAGTAGTTTGAGTAGCGCGTATTCTTCGGGTAGGAATTTAACATTAATTTTTTTGGATTTGTATTGCCAAATAGATCCTTTTTCGAATGCAGCAATAACTGTTGGATGAACATAATATTTTTTACAAACCGATCTTGTATTGCCCAGTTTTAATGCAACTTCATCAATTACTTCGATTATTTTGCGTTTAGATTCTATTTGATTTACAGGTGGTTTTAATTGTTGGAACGCACTTAATGCGTTAACGCTTCCGGACCAAACTCGAAAATCTTTGGCCGTAAAATCTTGGTTTGTGATACTTTTTAAGTAGTTATTTACATCTGCCGAACCAATTGTATGATGCTTTCCTTGCAGGTCATAGTATTGGAATAAATCTTGTCCGGGAATATCTTTACATTTTTGGACTAATGTTGCTAATTTTTTACTTATTAAATTGATTTTGTGCTTGACACCTTTTTTGCCTGTAAATTCAAATCTAATTTTTGAATTTTGAAAGCCGACATGTCTGTCTTGTAAAGTAGTTAGTCCAAAGGACCCGTATAATTTTTTGTATGTTTCATTTCCAATACGAATATTAGTAATCTCTATTAATTTTATTACCAGCGCAATAACCTTTTCGTAAGTTAAATTTTTATTTTTTAAATCTTGTTCCACCTGTTTCCGAATCAAAGGTAAGGCTACAGCAAAACTTTGAATGCGATAAAATTTAGACTGATTTCTAATTTTGTTCCATTGGTTATGATACCGATACTGTTTTCTTCCTTTAGAGTCAATGCCTGTAGCTTGTAAATGGCCGTTTTCATAAGGTGAAATCCATACGTTTTCCCATGCGGGCGGAAGTACTAATTTTGAAATTCGGGTTAAGATTTCAGGATCATTAATTGAATTTTTATTTTGATCAATATAATGATAGGTATTTTTATTTTTAATTCTAAAATACCCCTTACTATAATTTACACAATAGCGCAGGCTTACTGCTTTTGCTGTAATTATGGGATCCCTTCCTATTTTTTCTAGCTTAGATTGTAAGCGGTTCATTGTACTATTGTACTATTATTCAGGACGATTTTCTCTTCCTTTAATTGTCAGTTCATTTAAAACCATTGCGGCACTATTATCAGCAAATGAAGACAGTCCTGCTACAAAAACACCTTTTTCTCCAGTACTGGATTTTATGCCAAAAACGGTAGCTTCATCTCCAGGATCACTTTCTCCTTCATACCGATACAGATGCACAATTTCAAAATCATCTGGACTGTCAATTATCCTTTTTTCTTGAACGTTAAAATCGATTGTAAATCCCTTTTCTTTTAATTCTTCTAATGCTTTAGAAACAGTCGCATAATGATACATTCGCTTGTCCATGATATTTTTTTTAGGAGTTTATTTTATTTAATTAAAGATAAAGTGAGATTAGGTATAAATATTTACATAATTATAGGTAAGTATTGTAAAATTTTTTAGTTTTATTTTTTGGTTTTGTCATAATTAATTATGCGCTGTGAGAATGTTTATTTCATCATTCTCAATTGTAGAGGGTTGTTGATGAATTTAAAAACTTCAATCCAGATAAAGTGTGTTTCTGTACTTTTTTTTGTTGAATCAAAACTTTAAATTTTATCCCCATATCAACCAATAATCTGTAATTCATAAGTGCTTCATGTGCTGCTAACTGTAAATTATTTTGATGTTTCATTAAAGTAATATTTTGATACTCTTTGATGCCTAAACCTAATAAAAATTGTGCTTGATCTACTATTCCGCAACACTCAATTCCATATTCTAAACCCCATTGGGATAAAGCAGAAAAATTGACATGTGTAGTTATGTCTTGTTGTCCAATAAATTGATAGGGATTGTCGTTTTTTTGATGTTTGTGATAACACAATAATGTACCGCAACTTCGACGACTAGTGTATAATTCAGAGGATAGAGATCCATAATCGATGGTAATAATGTATCCTTTTTGTAAGCAACGAGAAACTTCTTTTATCCAAGATACGGCTTGTAAATTGACTTCTGCCCGAAAACCTTTAGGTAATTCTACCTTTAATGTTTCAAAATAATCAATTAGTTCTTTACTGGCAGGTTTTAAAACTTCAACAAAATCTTCTTTATAATCTACAAATATTTCTTTAAGTTCTTCTTCCATAATAACCTGATGCACAGAAAAATTATCAATTAATTCATTTGATAAAATACAGCCGTTAATTGTAGGAATATCTTGAATAGAGTTGTACCAACTGACTTTTTCTTTCAAATGTCGCTTTTCAATTTCGCGCATGCTAACACTTTTTTCAATAATACAATAGCTTAATGAATTATATAAAGCATTATTATTTTTGAGATAATCTAAAATATCATGACACAACAAACCGGTACCAGCACCATATTCAATAATCTTAAATGGTCCTTTACCTAAATTATTCCACATCTCTTCAATTTGGCGCCCGATCATGGCTCCAAAATCAGCTGAAATATATGGGCTCGTGTAAAAATCTCCATCGGCTCCAATTTTATTTTGTGGGGCACTGTAATAGCCTAATTCTGGATAATACAATGCCATTTCCATAAAATTTTTAAAAGACAGTGGTCCTTCTTTTTTGATTCGCTGTATTATTATTTCGGATAAGTGCATCGCGCTAAAATAATTTATAAGAATTCAAAATAAATTTATGCTTAAAGAATTGATGTTGTATACATTAAAGTTTGCATTGTCCTGCTCCATCGATACATAATTTTTCTAAAAAAAGTGCTGCATCATTATCTGAATTAGCTGAAAATCCCGCTACAAAAACCCCTTTTATACCTGCATTTGAAGTTATTCCATAGACCACAGATTCTTCTGCTGGATCAGTATCACCTTCATAGCGGTATACATGATTTACTTCATAATTGTGTGGATTTGTTTTAATGTCTTCTTGATGAATATTAAAATCATAGGTAAAACCTTTTTCTTTTAAATCCTCTAAAGCTTCCAAAACGGTGGTGTAATGATAAGTTGGTTTCATAAAAAACGATAGATTAATTGTTCTATATAAAGGTAACTAATTTATTATTAAGTCATTATAAAAAGGTCGTTAAACTAAATAGCCTTAAATAGTGTTACACAAAAAAATAGTGTAATTTCGCAGCGCAGACCGCCTTATCGCCGTTTTGAGTAATCAAAAAGGAGGAAAGTCCGGACACCAAAGGGAAGCATAGCGGGTAATACCCGTCGGTACCGATTTATCGGGATTAGGACAAGTGCAACAGAAAGTATGTACAGGTAATGCTGTAGTGAAACCAGGTAAACTCTATGCGGTGAAATATCAAGTATATCAGCATTTAAGGGCTTCTCGTCCGTTGTTGAAGGGTAGATAGCTTGAGTCTCGCAGTAATGCGGGATCTAGATAAATGATGAGGCTCTAATTTATTGGAGACAGAATCCGGCTTATAGGTCTGCATTTTTTTATTTAAATCCAAATCAAATTTTATTGGAATAAAAGGCTAATTTTTAAAATATTAAAATTAATCTATTGTCATTGATTTAAGTTTCGATCGATACGCTTCAAGTGCAATAGATTTGGATATAAACCCATAATACGTATCATTTTTGAGTACCGGAAGAAATGCAACTTTGGATTTTTCAAACTTATCCATGACGGTTTCCATACTGTCATCTGGAGTGACAATTTCGATAGGCTTCATCATAATTTCTTTTACCAGAGTGTATTTAACCCTATAAGTGTTAAATATTATTTCCCGAATGGTATTAAAATGTACAATTCCTAGAAGTTTATTTTCGTCATCGACAACTGCAAATATGACTTGATAGGAATGGGAAATTAAATCTACTAATTTTTCTAAATTCTCATCGGGGGCAATAGTCAAAAAATCAGTTTGAATGATGGAATTTGTCTCTAATGTAGAGAGGACATTGGTATCTTTATTACTGGTGAATGCATGTCCTTTTTGTGCCAGATTTTTTACATCCATTGAATGTTTCTCAAAACGTTTAGAAATAGCAAAACTGATTGAAGAAACAATCATAAGGGGAATCATTAAGTTATAGCCGCCCGTAATTTCAGCAATAAGAAAAATCGCTGTTAAAGGCGCATGAAACAATCCACTTAAAATCCCTGCCATCCCTACCAATGTAAAATTACTTACGGGTAATTTTGTAAGCCCCGTTAGATTTAAAAGTTTAGAAAAGAAAAAACCAACATACGAACCCAGAAAAAGCGAAGGAGCAAAATTACCACCATTACCGCCACTGCCTAATGTAATTCCTGTCGCAAAAACCTTTATCATCATTGTGCAACCCACAAAAAGTAAAAGGGCCCAACTGTTATTTCTAAAACTGCTGAATAATGTATTCTCCAATAATTGGCCCGGATCATTATCAGATAATGTTTTAATACTTTCATATCCTTCCCCAAAAAGTGTTGGAAAAATAAAAATAAGGATGGCTAAAATTGAAGAACCAAATAACGCTTTTTTATAGGGAGAGAGCTTAAGTCGGGCAAAAAAATGTTCTACTCTTTGAAAATTACGGGAATAATAAACTGAAATGAATCCAGTGAGCAGACCTAATACGATATAGAAAATAATATTGTGATAATCAAAATTTTGCTGTTGTTTAAAGGATAAAAGAATTGCTTCATCCAATGCAATGACAGAAACTAAAGCACCGGTTGCTGCTGCAATCATAATGGGTGTAAAGGCAGCAATACTTACATCAACCAATAACACTTCTATAGCAAACAATACTCCTGCAATTGGTGCATTAAAAGCAGCGGCAATTCCTGCTGCCACTCCACAACCTATCAGTAAAGTTCGGTCTTTGTAACTCAATTTATATTTTTGGGCATAATTAGATCCAAATGCGGCACCAGTAATAACAATAGGACTTTCTAAACCTGCTGAACCTCCCAAACCAACAGTTAGTGAGCTTGTGATGATCTGGGCATACATTTGCTTTTTCGGAATAATACTCGCTTTTTTGGCTACGGCATATAAAATCTGTGAAGTTCCTTTTTGTATCGTGCCACCCAAAACTCTTTTGATAACAAAAACGGTAAGTAAAATTCCTATTATTGGTAAGATACTATTGATGAAACCTAATTTCAAAATACTACTTATGTAAGTAGCAAAAGAAAAAACCCAATGGGCAAAAGTCTTTAAAACGATTACGGCAAATGCAGATGAAATACCAACTAAAACGGCGGATAAAAATATAAACTGTTTTGGAGTTAATAAGGATTGCGCTACGGCGATTATTACTTCTAATTTGGATATATATTTTTTGAACATTATAATTTTTTAAAAGGGGTGCAAAACTACTATTATTTTAGTCCTAACAAATGTTTTTTAAAGCTTCTTTTGTGCTTAATGGTTTTAAATTATTTCTGAAAACAAATAGTTTCACAACTTCAGGATTGGTTTTTGCATATTCCCGTAATGCCCAGCCAATTGCTTTTTGGATAAAAAATTCTTTCGAATGTGCTTGTTTTAAGCATGCATAAAAGAGAAGAGCACCATCTGTTTTTTGTTTATACCCTAATTGAAATAAAATAGCACTTCGGTTCAACCACATATTCTCTGAATTTGAAAATCGTTCCATTACGTTTTTTGTCTCCAATGGAAATTCCAATAAATACTCTCCTAAAATGTATTTCGCAATGGTATCCACACTGTCCCACCATGAATTTTTCACTATCAGTTTTTCTATCAGTTGAATATCTTCTTTCTTATAATTTCCTTTGCGTTCTTTTATCAAAATTTCAATGGCACAATAATGAAATTCCCGTTCGTTTTTTGAATATAAAGCTACTGCAATTTCTGCCGTATTTGTTGCAACCTCTGGTTTGTTCTCTTTCCAAATTGCTATAAAAAGACGTCTTCGTTCTTCCGTTTTTATTCCAAAAAAAGAAAAATTATTCTTCATGTATTTTGCCATGGCAAAAGCATTTTCCGGATTCTTATTTTGTTTAAAAGCGTTTTCTAATGCTGTAATAAAATTCATAAATTTTAATTTCAATTCTTTTAAAAACCCATCGCTTTATCATCTCCTCTAAAATCAGCACCACCTTCCAGTTTTTGATTTGGTAAAACTAATATTGCATCTACTTTTCCTATAACAGGTGTCGTTTTTTCATTAATGAGATATCCTTTTGCTTTTAAGGTTTCTAAGGTTGTAGTATCAAATGTATTGGGTTCAAAAGTAATTAAATCCGGTAGCCATTGGTGGTGAAAACGAGGTGCATTTACTGCTTGTTGCATGCTGAAACGATGCTCATAAACATTTAATATGGTTTGCAATACTGATGTGATAATGGTTGAACCGCCCGGCGAACCCACAACCATAAATAATTTTCCGTTTTTCTCCACAATAGTCGGCGTCATGGAACTCAACATTCGTTTTTGAGGTGCAATACTATTGGCTTCATTTCCGACCAATCCAAACATATTGGGTTCACCTGGTTTGGCACTGAAATCATCCATTTCATTGTTGAGAAAAAATCCCAATTCATCACAATAATATTTGGACCCGTACCCATCATTTAATGTTGTAGTTGACGAAACTGCATTACCAAACTGATCGATAATCGAGTAATGAGTAGTCTCTGTACTTTCATTATAAGTAACTTTTCCTTCTTTTATATCCGACGATAAAGTGGCTTTGTCAAAACTAAAATCCGACATTCTTTGTTTTAAATAATCATCTGCCATTAATGCTTTCAAAGGAATTTTTACAAAATCAGGATCACCCAGATAATAACTTCGGTCTGCATAGGCTCTTCTTTCCGCTTCTACAATAACTTGAATGGCTTCTGTTGAATTATGTCCTATTTTAGCCAAATCATAAGGTGCTATCATTTTGAATATTTCAGCCAGACATATTCCGCCACTGCTAGGTGGAGGCATAGAAATCACCTTTAGATCTTTATAATCAAAAGTGAGTGGCGTTCTCCATTTGGCTTCGTATTGAGCCAAATCTTCCAAAGTGATTATGGCTCCTTTTTTTTGCAGGTATTTAACTAATGTTTTAGCGGTTTCCCCTTTGTAAAATTCAGCTCTGCCATTTTTTGAAATCCTTTTCAATGTAGCAGCCAGCGCAGGATATTGTATAACATCATTTTCTTTAAAAGCAGTTGCAAATAGCGTTTTGTCACCATTTACTTTTATAATTTTATCTCGATAAGTAGCCAATCGATCTTCTTGTTTTTTGGTAACAACAACACCTCTTTCGGCTAATGCAATCACCGGTTTGAGGATTTCTTCAATAGGCAATGAACCTAGTTTTTCATGAACAGCAAAAACGCCGGCTATGGTTCCGGGAACTCCTATAGCTAGGGGAGATTCAGTACTTTTTCCTTTTATGACGTTTCCTTTTTCGTCAAGAAACATATCTTTTGTAGCTGCCAATGGTGCTTTTTCTCGGTAATCTAATGACCCAATTTCTCCGTTAGCTTTTCGATACACCATAAAACCGCCACCGCCAAGATTTCCAGCAAAAGGGTACGCTACTGCAAGAGCCAATTCGGTTGCCACCATCGCATCAAAAGCATTGCCTCCTTTTCTCATAATTTCAACTCCAATTTTTGAAGCTTCTTCACGTGCCGAAACTACCATGGCTTTATCGGCAACCAATCCTGTGGGCTTAACCATAACGTTTTGGGTTTTACAACCAATAGAAAGAACACTCAATAGAATAATAATTTTTTTCATTCGAATATTATAAATTTAAAAACCAACGGCTTTGTTATCTCCTCTTTTATCAGCACCACCTTCGAGTTTGCCATCCTGTAAAACTAATATTGCATCAACTTCACCAATAATTTCTTTGTTTTTTTCATTGATGAAATATCCTTTTTTCTTTAAGTTTTCCAATACATCCTTAGAGAAGGAATTGGGTTCAAACGTAATTTCATCGGGTAACCATTGATGGTGAAAACGTGGAGCATTTACTGCTTCTTGCATGCTCATATTAAATTCATATACATTTAATATTGTCTGTAAAACCGATGTGATTATGGTTGAACCTCCTGGAGTACCCAAAACCATGAACAGTTTATCATTTTTTTCGACAATGGTTGGTGTCATGGAACTCAACATTCTTTTTCCCGGTATAATACTGTTAGCGGTACTTCCTGTCAATCCATATAAGTTCGGCACTCCTGGTTTGGCACTGAAATCATCCATTTGATTATTCAAAAAGAACCCCAATTCGTCGCAATATATTTTAGAACCATAATTATCATTCAAAGTAGTAGTTACTGATACTGCATTACCTTTTGAATCTACAATAGAATAATGTGTGGTTTGTTTGCTTTCGTAACCTTTAATTTCTCCATGGGCAATATCCGAGGATCTAGAAGCTTTATCGAATGAAAAATTACTCATTCTTTGTTCTAAATAGGATGGACTTAGTAATTCTTTTATAGGAAGTTTTACAAAATCTGGATCACCCAAAAAATAATTCCTGTCGGCATAGGCTCTTCGTTCTGCTTCTGTAATTACCTGAATCGTTTTTAGGCTGTTGTGGCCCATTTGTGAAAGGTTGAAAGGCTCAATCATTTTCATGATTTGATTCAAACAAATTCCGCCACTACTGGGTGGCGACATCGAGGTGATTTTTAAATTTTTATACTGAAAAGTAATTGGAGTTCTCCATTTGGCATCATAACTATTTAAATCCTCTAACGTAGCATTTCCGCCCTTTTTAACGAGAAAAGCTACTAACCTTTGAGCACTTTCCCCTTTGTAAAATTCATCCCGACCGTTTTTGGCAATTCTTTTTAATGTTGCCGCTAAAGCGACGTATTTTATAGTGTCATTTTCTTTATATACTTTAGAAAATAAACTGTTTTTACCATTGCTTTTTATAAAGGAAGCTCTATAATATGCCAAGCTTTCGGCTTGAAATTTAGTGACAACAACGCCTCTTTCAGCCAAGGCAATTACGGGTTTTAGGATTTCACTTATCGGTAAAGAACCGTATTTTTTGTGTACTTCGAAAATTCCTGCAACAGTACCCGGAATTCCGGATGCCAAAGCGGTTTCTCTGCTTTTTCCCTCGATTACATTTCCTTTTTCGTCCAGAAACATATCTTTTGACGCTGCCAAAGGTGCTTTTTCTCTATAGTCAATTGCACCGGTTTCACCATTTGCTTTTCTAAAAACCATGAAACCACCTCCGCCAATATTTCCCGCCTGTGGATGTGAAACCGCCAAAGCTAGTTCAGTCGCTACCATAGCATCAAAAGCGTTTCCGCCTTTTTTCATGATTTCAACTCCAATTTGTGAAGCTTCTTCTCTCGCCGAAACGACCATGGCTTTTGAAGTTACTAAACCAGTTGGTTCAACAGTTTTTTCATTCGATTTGCAACCCAAAACGGCAAAGGCAAGTAGAAAAAGTATTTTTTTCATAAAGTCATTATTTTAGTATTCGAAAATTGGATTAATTCTTGGAAGAAATTAGTAAACTCTTTTTCGAATTCTATATAAAATTCAGAAAGTTCATTGGTCGCAAATCGCATTTTCGATTCGTTTTTAGTGCGTTGGTCCATTTGTGTCAAAATTCGATTAATTCCGTCTACCGTTTGATAGCTCACTAACCAATTGTGTTCAATCATATAGGGCAACATTCCTTTAGTTCTTTCGGATAAATTGATATGGTTATCTTGTAAAGATCGGTAAAAACGTTGTACAAAATGGTCTAGTTTTTCATCAGAATAAATACTCCAGTTTTTAGCCAAAAAATGATCGTAAAAAACATCTACAATTACACCGGCATAATGGTGGTAATTTTCATGTAACCTTTTGGTACTTTGTCTAAAAACGGGATGCGCATCAGTAAAAGTATCAATGGCGCGATGCAGGATAATTCCTTTTTGAATTTCTAAAGGGTAACTTTCAAAATGTTTTCCACGAATTCCGTCAGCCATGAAATTGCCAATTTTGATTAAATCATTATCACCGGAAAGATAGATGTGTGCTAGAAAATTCATTCGCCTAATTTAGGTATTTAAATGATGAATTTTGAATTCTAAATGACTTTTATAAAGTGTCAATTATTATATTTGTAAGCAATTTATACTTTATAATACAAAATTTAAAACAAGAATCAATGACTTTAATAAAATCAATATCAGGAATTCGGGGAACAATAGGAGGAAAAGTTGGGGATAACCTGACGCCTGTTGACGCGGTAAAATTTGCTTCAGCGTACGGAACTTGGCTAAAAAAGTATATCGGAAAAGAAAAAATTACGGTTGTTGTAGGTCGTGATGCCCGGATTTCAGGACCAATGATTCATAACTTGGTGGTGAATACTTTAATTGGTTTAGGAATTGATGTGATTGATTTAGGTCTGTCTACTACACCTACGGTTGAAGTGGCAGTGCCTTTAGAAAAAGCCGAGGGTGGAATTATCCTTACTGCTTCGCACAATCCTAAACAATGGAATGCCTTGAAATTATTGAATGAAAAAGGAGAATTCCTGAATGGAGAAGAAGGGCTTAAAATTCTTGAAATTGCAGAAGCGGAAGCTTTTCATTTTTCGGATGTAGATGATTTAGGAGTCATTATGATTAACGATGCCTATATGGATATACATATTGATGAAGTCTTGAATTTACCATTAGTGGATGTGGATGCAGTAAAAGCAGCTAAATTCAAAGTAGTGGTTGATGGTGTAAATTCTTCAGGGGGAATTATTATTCCAAGATTACTGGAATTACTGGGCGTTGAAGTAGTAGAATTATACTGTGAACCTAACGGTCATTTCCCGCACAATCCGGAACCTTTAAAAGAACATTTGACGGATATTTCAGAATTAGTAGTTAAAGAAAAAGCCGATTTAGGTATCGTGGTAGATCCCGATGTGGATCGTTTGGCTTTCATTTGTGAAGACGGTGAAATGTTTGGAGAGGAATATACCTTGGTGGCTTGTGCCGATTATGTTTTGAGTAAAACACCAGGAAACACCGTTTCAAATATGTCTTCTTCTCGTGCCTTGCGTGATGTTACCAACTTACATAACGGAAGCTATGAAGCCAGTGCGGTAGGTGAGGTGAATGTAGTAGAATTGATGAAAAAAAATAATGCAGTAATCGGTGGTGAAGGAAACGGCGGTATCATTTATCCAGAATTGCATTACGGACGTGATAGTTTGGTAGGTGTAGCCTTATTTTTGACGCATTTGGCCAACAAAAAAATGACAGTTTCTGCTTTGCGAGCTTCGTATCCTGAATATTATATGAGCAAAAATAAAATTGAATTGACACCACAAATTGATGTTGATGCGATTCTTGTTGCCATGACAGAGAAATATAAAAATGAAGACATAACCACTGTTGACGGCGTAAAAATTGATTTTGCTGAAAATTGGGTTCACCTAAGAAAATCGAATACGGAACCAATAATTCGTATTTACACCGAAGCGGCTTCTCAAGAAAAAGCAGATACTTTAGCACTAAGAATTATAGACGAAATAAGAGCTGTGGCAGGTATATAATATCTCTTTTCTTTCAAGAACTAAACCCTTTCAAATTCCTTTTGAAAGGGTTTTTTTATAAAAACATAAGCTTTAGAATTAAAAATTAACTCTAAAGCTAATGTTTGGCGTTAAGCCCAGCGATTTGTTATTTACTTGAATAGCATCATTAGTATTATTTGGATTCACTTTGTAATACCTATTGATACTATTATCTTGATTGGTACTATTAATTACACCAGCAGTAATCGAAGCTTTAATAGATTCTGAAAGGTTAAAATTATAATTTAAAGAAGTATCTAAACGCATGAAATTATCAAGATTTTCACTGTTTGGAGCACCATAGTTTACCAGTGTAGTGTTGCCGCTTTGTATGGTTTCGTTTCCATCAATTGGTTTTGTATACGGCTGACCATTTCTCCACATACCACCAACCGCTATTTTTAGATTTTTAAGGATATTGTAATAAAAACCAATTGATACAGAATGTCGTATGTCTACATTATTTGGAAAAGCTGAGGGTGTAAAAGTATCAAATTCATAGTCGTTTGTACTAAACGTATAACTTACCCAAACGCTATAGTGACGCGTTGTTTTATTGGCTAAAAATTCAAAACCTTTTGCGGTGTAACTTCCATTCGCATTAGAAAACTGAAAGTTGTTATAAAAACCTTGATTAGAAGCTGTTATTCCATCTACTGTTTTATAAAATCCTGTAGCTTCAATATTGAGTTTGTTTTTATTAAATTCGACTCCAAAAGAACCTTGTTTACTGATTGCAATTGGAATGTCTTTATCGTTAACTAAAACCCAACGCCTTTTTTCGACTCCTAAAAAATCGTCTTCAAAGTCTACAATTTGTGTAGTTGTTTGATTTTTGAATTCGCCTTCTAATTTTAAAGCAAATTGATTTGATATTTGCTGTCTAATATTTATTCTAGGTTCTACTATAAATTTTTCAAATTTTTGAAAATAATTCAAACGCATTCCAACGCGTAAATACGTATTGTTCTTTTTGTATTCGGCTTCCGAAAATAAAGCATGATTCAGTAAAACATCTTTAATCGTACTGGAATAGAGTGGAGTACTAACAGTAGTTTGATTTAACATTCCCGTTTCATTAAATTGGTAGCCCAACAAGAAATTTAAATGGGCGTTTGTTTTGTAAATGGCATTTAATTTAACTCCAGTTTCCAGTACCTCATTAGCGTCTGTTAAAAGCTGATCCGTTTCAAGCCGGTAATCACTAGCGTTAATATTGTATCTGGAAAAGTAACTAATAAAGTCTGTACTCCATTTTGAATTCCATATGGCTCTCCAATTTCCTCCGTAACCAATGTTTTTCTGGGATAAAGTACTGATTTTAGATTCGGTTTGGTTTGAATTTGTAATGCGGCTTTCTAAATAATCCAACGCGTTATTAATACCAATAATATTTGCTCTAAATTGATGTTTTTCACTCCAATCAAAAAGTAATTTAGCCGTATAATCATAAAAATAAAAATCAGAAGCCGTATTATTTTGATCACTATCCACATTGATTTCAGTATCTTGAAAACTACGATCAAAATATTTAGTGTAAGTTGGTGATTTAAACAAATCAGTAATGGAACGACGTCCCGAAATATGTAATTCTAATTTTTTAGTTATCGGAATTTCTAAAAAAGCATCAGTACTTATTAGGTTTATTCCTCCGCCACCTGAAAAAACAGTTGTAACATCGTCTTTGGTTTGCATGTTTATAGTGCTGGAAACCCCATCGCTATATGCTGCGCTTGTTCCGTTTTTACTAACAATAACTTTACTGGTAAGATTGGGGTTGTAAGCGGATATTAACCCGAAGAAATGACCGGAATGATACATTTTAATATTATCCCAAAGCACTAAATTCTGGTCATTAGTTCCGCCGCGCACGTTGATATTTGCAATGCTTTCATTGGTGCTTTCAATCCCGGGAAGCGCTTGTATGGATTGCAAAATATCAGGTTCTATTAATCCAGGAAGAATTCCGAATTTTTTAGTGTTTAAAACGGTGCTTCCATCAAGGTATTTTTGTAATCCGGAGGTTAAATAAACAGGTATTAAAACTTGATTTAACTCTTCGTTTTTTGTGGAAAGAACAATTTCTTTGCAATTATTTTGTGTTGAAAATAACTCATTTGCTGAAAACTTTCTGGATTCAAAACCCAAATAGGATATGGTTAGCGTTGCATTGATAGGAATATTTTGTAAAATGAATTTCCCATTTTCATCGCTTATCTCTCTTTTTCCAATATTGTTTACAAGGATGGAAGCGCCACTTAAGCGCGATTTTTTTTCGTTGGATACAACTATAGCGCAAATGAATATTGTTTTATTTATGATCGATACGGTAACATATCGATTGTCTAAAGCTTTGAAATTTAAAAGAGTTTTCGAGTTTAGGTAATCAATAGTTTCTTGTAATGTAAAAGAAGCATTTGGTTTGTCAATTTTAATGGTGGCAACATCTTCAACGGCGTAGGAGAACTTAATATTAAATTGTTTTTCGAGGGAAATAATAATGGCAGTCAAAGGTATTTTTTTAGCGGTATTTTGTCCGTGACAAATACTGCAAATACAAATTAACAGTGAAATTAGCCATTTATTGAACACCATAGTTGTAAAATATAATAGTTTTTCCTTCAATTCTGTAACTTAATTTAAGTGGAATTGTGACCGCCTGAAGCGCTATTTCTTTGTCAGTATGTGTAAAACTTCCCGTAAAGAGTTTTGCAGTATCCACACCTTTCACTTTAATTTTTACATCATATTGACGCTCCAGTTCTGCAATAACCTGATCTAAAGGAATCTTATTAAAACTTGATTCTTGTTGAATCCACGAAGGGTTTTGGGTATTAAAATCTTCAACATTTTCAATAATACCATTTATAACCCGGAAGGTTTTTCCAGGAGGTAACGTAATAGTTTCGTTATTATACGTTACACTCACCAAACCTTCGTAACAATTTACTTCAAAATAGTTTTTGCGTTCTTTTACGTTAAATTGTGTCCCTAAAACGGTAACAACTCCCACAGGTGTGTTTACACTAAAAGTTTGCCCTTTCTCCACTTTAAAAAATGCTTCTCCTTCTAACGTTAAAGCTCTTTTTTCAGCCCAATTTTTTTCGTTAAAACTTAATTTTGAATCGGCATTTATTATCACTTCAGAATTATCCGGTAACGTTACTGATTTTGTTTGCGCAATTTGGGTCTTAAAAGAGGTAATGTTATTAAAAAACAAGAAATAAGAAGAGGTTAATAGAATAACTAGAACAGCGGCTACTTTGTAAAATGTTTTGAAATTTAAGATTCGTACTTTTGTTTTCTTTTTAGAATGGTTTCTAATCTTAAAAGCTTCTAAAGCAGCGTGGGCATCTACTTTTGGAATTTCCAATTGTGATGCATAATGAGCAATCTTTTCAAGTGTTTTCAAATCTTCAGATTGTTTCAAATCTTCAATTTCTTCGCTTGAAAGCTCATTATTTAACCATTTTAATATCTCTTTCTCGTTTTTCATTTTATATCTCTATGTTTATAAGACAACTAACTTTTAAATTACCCTATAACTAAATAACTAATTATATATTCTCTATTTGGGTTCTTAATAGTTGTAGCGCTCCAGACATTCTTTTTTCTACTGTTTTTTGAGAAACACCGAGTAAATCCGCTATTTCTCGGTATTTTTTTCCGTCTATTCGATTTAATAAAAATACTTCCCGCTGTGCTTCACTTAATGATGCGATAGCTTTTGTGAGTTTAAGTTTGAATTCGTCTTCTTCGAATAGATATTCGGGACTTTGATTATTGGTGTCTAAGTTAGGCGCATCTTTAGCATACTTCAATACTACTTTTTGATGTTTTATGTTATTTAGAAATAAATTATTAATGCTGGTAAACAAGTACGTTTTGACTTTACTAAAGTCGATTTTGGAACAATTCTCCCAAATTTTAGTAAACGCATCTTGTACTAAATCTAATGCAGCTTCATTATCACCACATTTGTAATATGCAAAATTATTTGCTGATTGTACGTGCTTTAGGTAAAAGTCTCTAAAATGATTTTCGTCGCAAAGGGTACTTTTTTCGTCGCTCATTGAGTATTAATTCTTTTTTTTAGGTTGTAAATGTAAATTATTTTTTCAAAAAGCAGTTGGGTTAATTATAATTGCTTTTTCCTGAAAAATATTTTAATTTTTAAGTTATTGATTTGTAGTATTTTATGATTTTATTTGTAAAATTTTAATTTTTTTTTTAATTTTTTATAGGGTAAAAATAACCGTAGTTGTCTTACTAACAGAAAGGCGTAGAAAACATCGCTTGTGAATATAAAAATATATTAAATTTGAAAATTATGAAAAAATTTAAATTGGTTACAGGAATTGCATTGATGGCGATCTTAGGCTTAACATCATGCCAAAGTGAAATTGATGACGTACAAGGAGAAAATCCAAATACGAATTCAGCTAATTCAACTACAACAACTAACCTGAAACGTACTTCGATGTATGATGGTTCGTTTGATGATTTCTTAGATGGAGCATCATGTTCCTCTATTGTATTGCCGGCTTCGGCTAAAGTAAATGGTATTCAGGTTTCTATTTTAAGTCAATTGGATTACCAACAAGTTATCTCTATTTTTGGTCAGTCTAATAACGATCAAGATAAAGTGGTATTGCAATTTCCTTTAAGAGTTAAATTGAGTAACTATACAGAGGCTACTGTAAATAACCAAACGGAATACAATGCGATTCTTAATGCGTGCTCATCAGCTGAAGCTTCTGGTCAAGATGCTATTTCTTCCGTAAATATTAGTTTCCCAATTACAATTTTAACGTATAATTTGAGTTTACAACAAACAGGAAGCGTTGTCATTACATCCGAACAACAATTATATACGTATATGTCTAATGTAAGTAGCACAGAATTATTTTCAGTAAACTACCCAATTTCAGTTACAATTGCTGATGGAACGAAATCAACTGTTTCAAGTGATGCTGAATTGCAAGCAGCTATTAATGCCTCTTTAAAAACAGAAGCCACGATGGCAGAAGCAGTTCAAAATTCAAAAAAACTAGAAACAATTTTAGTTAATGGAAAGTTTAAAGTAGAATCATTTGTTACTGCGGGTGTCAATTCAGCTAGTAGTTATAAAGATTTTTCAGTAGATTTTGCAAATGATTTATCCGTAACAGCTTCAAATTTATTAAGCACTACTGTGAATGGTACGTATGCAGTAAGTTCACAATTGGATGTTTTTCTAAAACTAAATTTTTCAGGTAATGCAACATTTAATTTATTGAATAATACTTGGAAAGTAACTAGTTTTAATGCTTCGACTATCACATTACAAAGCTCAACTAATGCGGCATCAACATTAGTATTGAAACAAATTTAGGCATAGTTTGAATTGGTTAGTTTGTTCAAAGAACAGCTACTAAATCTTCTTGTAGCTGTTCTTTAAAATAAACGTATAAATAAACGATAATAATGAAAAAAGTAAGTATTGCACTGATAATAGGTTTGTTTCTATTTATATCCTGTTCAAAAGAGGATGATCCAATTGATACTCCCGTAACTATAAACCCCAATACTAATAAGCAGCAAACTGGAAGTTCTTCTAACGATTTATTATCTGATAGAAAATTTAAAAGTATGGTTGTTGAGGTGGTTTATGTAGTTGGTTTTGAGCCAAGTAATACTGCAATCAATAATTTTGTAGCTTTTCTGGAAGCACGAACCTACAAACCAAATGGTATTAGTGTTATAAAACGATCGATTCCCCCTCCAGGGAATTCTCCTTACACAGATCAGGAAATTGTAGCTATTGAGGATGCAAACAGAACAAAATACAATACGTCGGATCAAATAGCAGTTTGGGCATTTTTTGCAGATGGTAAATCTTCTAAAGATACTGATACAGGAGTTATTTTAGGAACGGCGTATAGAAACACATCGTTTGTTATTTTTGAACAAACTATTCAAGGCTTAAGCGATAGTCCCTTTGAACCCAACAGAAGTTTGTTAGAAACCACTGTGATTACCCATGAGTTTGGACACATACTGGGATTAACTAATTTTGGTGCTCCTTTACAAAGTAATCATGAAGATGCAGCACATCCTAAGCATTGCAATATAAAAACCTGTTTAATGTATTGGTCTTCTGAAACAGGAAGTGGGATTGAGAACATGGTCTCAGGAGGAACAGCACCCCAACTGGATGCGCAATGTATTGCCGACCTTAGAGCTAATGGAGGGAAATAAAAGTAGAATTTGAATAATTAAAAACAAAAAAGATGAAAGTAAAGTATATAACAATAGCTTTATTCTTTGGTGTCATAACATCAATGACTGCACAGGACAATACTATTCCTAAATCAAATGGAGGAATAAAAGGAGGTTATAATTTAGCAGCTGTAAGTTTTGACGGGGATGGCGAAACAGAACAACGACACGGTTTTCACATAGGAGTGTATGGCGAGTCATTTATTAGCGAAAGCTTTTCTATTCAACCAGAATTGATTTACTCGCAGCAAGGATACGAAATAACAAATAGTAGTGGGACTTTTACCCAAAAATTAGATTACATAAATCTACCCTTAATGCTTAAAGCATATCCATCTCAAAATTTCTTTTTGGAAGCTGGTCCACAAATTGGTTTGGCAATTTCACATAAGGAAGAATACGATGGACTTTTTAGTGGCACACAAGAATATGATCCCAGTAATTTTGATTGGGGTGTGAATTTTGGAGGTGGTTTTAAAACGGATTCAGGGATTAGTTTAGGAGTACGTTATCATTTAGGTTTAGGAGATTTATATGATGAAGGAAAGGCACAAAACCGAGTACTACAATTTTCATTAGGATTCGATTTATAATCGTAATCCGCTTTAAAATAAAATGCCCAAGAAGTTTTCTTGGGCATTTTTATATGATTTACAGAGTAAAATATTTTAATTCACATTCTAAAAAGATACTTTATAAACAATACCTGCAGTAAATTTACGAGTTAATCCGTCAGGGCGAACTTCTCGAACTACAAACGGTGTGGCTAGAGATAATTGAATACTGTTTTTAGTATTAATGGCATACGCACCAATTATATTTCCGTTGATTGTTAATCCATCAGAATTTTTTATCGTTTCTCTTTTTCCAAAAGCATTTTCAAAACGATCTTCTCCTAAATGATAAATGAATAATACATTGGGCTTAAAAGTAAATTTTTTATTAGCAGTTTGAAACGTATATGTTGTTCGAAACAGAGCATCTGATTTTCTTTCAAATAAATTAGTGGAAGGAAAATCATTCGTATTAGAAAACTCCTTGAAATACGAATTTTTATTGTTGTTGAAGACGGGAATTTGGACAGCCGTATTAAAATCCCATTTTTTATAATTAAAATTCAATCCTGCAATCAAATCAAAAGTTCCCAAACTCGATTGATAGTCTAAAGGTAGAGAAAACTCATTTATTTTAAGATTTGAACTCGTAAACGGTATTTTAAAACCCAAAAGGGAACTCCATTGTGTATTTGTTTTTGGTTTCCAATTGTAATTCCCGATCAAGTAGGCATCGCCAAAAGCGCCTCGTTCACCAAAGCTTCCACTTGCAACAGAGTACGTGATTTTTGAACTTAATGCCCATTGGTCATTAATACTTCTTGTATAGGTTAAATACGGTGAAAAATAAGTTAGATCAGCTTCGCCGGCACCAAAAATCGCTCCTACTTCAATTCCGTTTTTTAATTCTTTATCTGCTGTCTGAAAACCGTTTCCGATAGAACAAATTCCGGCATCGCTACAGCCTTGAGCAAAGGAGTTAGAAAATATCCCCAGAACGATGATTAACAGTGTTTTTTTCATAATAAGATTTAATTTTGAGATAATTGCGCTACTGCAAAAAGATGGTTGTATTGTTGGCAGTGAATTAATACATATTTATATGTTGAAAGATTCACTTGAGATGGAATTGTGTATACCGTAGCAGATGTTACATTCCCTAGATTTACGAAATCTGTGGGTGTGGCATTTTTTGATAGGTATACTTTCAAATCCGGGCCACTGGAAACACTGAAATTTTCCAATCGGACTTCGTTTTGATTTCCATTCAGGTAAATTTTAGCAGATCCAGTCACTTTAATTCCTGAAGTAGGCATGAAATTTCCAGTAGCTATAGAAGGGGTGTTTTCAGGTATTGGTGTGCTTAAGTCAGGGTCACGTGTTAAATTACCTTCTACTTCACAGGAGAATAATAGTAAGGCGAGAGGTAGTATAAAAACAATTTTTTTCATGGTAAAACATTTTTTTAAATCAATAATCAAATATAAAACGAATCAAAATTACAGTTTGTCAGCTAGTTTACATTTGGATCAAGTTTATTCATTGATGCAAAAACAGTATTAACTAAATTTGAAAAACACTATTTAGTAAAAATTAATATCTTTGAACTCAAATTAATTAACAATGATTACTAAAGAAGCATCAACAGAATTAGAGCAATACTTTCAACAGTTTCGCGACAACATCATTGGTATAGATCAAGCGTTTGAATCTCCATACGGACCAAAACAAATTATTTATACGGACTGGACAGCGAGTGGTCGTTTGTATCGTCCGATTGAAGAGAAATTAATGAATCAATTTGGTCCTTTCGTGGCCAATACCCATACTGAAACTACCGTTTCTGGAACTGCCATGACTAAAGCGTATCATCAAGCAAGACATATTATTAAGCACCATGTGCATGCAACTGCTGATGATGTTTTGATTACTGATGGAACAGGGATGACAGGTGTAGTCAATAAATTTCAACGAATCCTGGGTTTAAAAGTACCCGAAAACTTAAAAAATTTCATCACTATTCCTACCGAAAAAAAACCAATTGTTTTTATTTCGCACATGGAACACCATTCGAATCAAACGTCTTGGCTAGAAACTATTGCCGATGTTGAAGTTATTCCTTCTTCGGAAGATGGATTGTTCAGCGTTGAAAATTTGGAAGTTTTATTAGAAAAATATAAAGAGCGACCTTTTAAAATAGCTTCGATTACCTCTTGTTCGAATGTTACAGGAATCAAAACTCCGTATCATGAAGTGGCCAAAATGATGCATCAACACAACGGACTTTGTTTCGTAGATTTTGCTTGCTCAGGTCCTTATGTACAAATAGATATGCATCCCGAAGATACTGAAAGTTATTTAGATGCTATTTTCTTTTCGCCGCATAAATTCCTTGGAGGCCCCGGAACTAGTGGTGTTTTGGTTTTTAATAAAAAATTATATCAAAATGTAGTTCCTGATAATCCGGGTGGCGGAACGGTAAGTTGGACGAATCCTTGGGGTGAGCACAAATACATCGATAATATTGAAGATAGGGAAGATGGCGGTACTCCTGGATTTCTTCAAGTGATAAAAACTGCATTGGCTATCCAGTTGAAAGAGCAAATGGGAATTGAAAATATCTTAAAAAGAGAGCACGAAATAGTAGATTATATTTTCTCGGAATTAGGAACTGTTTCCAATATTAAAATTCTTGCAGGGCAGCATCAAGATAGGTTAGGAGTGATTTCTTTCTTTGTAGAAGATTTACATTTTAACTTAGGAGTGAAATTATTGAATGATAAATTCGGGATTCAAACCCGTGGTGGTTGCAGTTGTGCTGGAACCTACGGGCATTTTTTATTGCATGTTGATCAAGAAACATCCCATAAATTAATTGACGAAATTACTCTTGGCGATTTAATCAGAAAGCCGGGTTGGATCAGAATGTCAATTCATCCTACAACTTCAAATGCAGAAATTGAATTTGTATGTAACGGCATCAAAGCATTGGCAGCAAATCATAAAGTATGGGCTTTGGATTATGATTATAATGCTGCAATCAATGAGTTTTTAAATAAAAATGCACAACCTGTAGAAGACGCATTAGTAAAAAACTGGTTTTCTTTATAAGACTGGGTATTTATATTATTATTTCAGATTATATTACTTATAATATTATAAAACTAAATTTCTATTATTAAGTAATATAAGGCCTTTTTATTCAATGTGTTGCGTACTTATCTTTGAATTATAAAATTCTATTTTAAGTTTATAAAACGAGTAGGAGTATTAACTGATATAAAAAGGTCTAATTTTGTAATTGCAATTTTTGTAGTCAATAAACTGAAATCGATACTAATTAATGATACTCTTTCGAAAACGATATGAATTATTTGGAAAAATCATTTTTGAGAAAGTGATTATTGAAGCCCCTTTTAAAATACCAAATCCAATGCCGGAGGAAGCCTGTTTTATCTATATGGTAGAAGGCAAAATTAAGTATGAAATTGAAAATGAAAGCATTACTATACCCGTTAATGATGCTGTAATGTTAAAGTGTGGTAATTATTTTAGCCAAATTAGAAATAGCGAATCATCAAAAAATCATCAGATTGTTATTGTTCATTTTCACCCTGAAATCCTAAAAAAAATTTACGATACTGATTTACCAAAGATTTTTCAACAGCCTGTAAAAAGAGATTTAAGTTTGAATTTAGGAAAAATCAATAATGATTTTCTTATTCAAAAATACATTGAAGGCATGTTGTTTTATTTTGACAATCCAACGCTTGTAAATGACGATATTTTGGTCATAAAGTTAAAAGAGATCGTTTTGTTATTGTGTCAGACAAAAAATGCTCCTGTGATTCAGCAAATTTTATCCCAACTTTTTTCTCCTACAAGTTATTCTTTCAAACAAGTTATTGAGAACAATTTATATTCTCATTTTACCACCGATGAATTTGCTCTAATGACAAATCTTAGTCTTTCCTCTTTTAAAAGAGAGTTCAAAAAAAATTATAATGATAGTCCCGCTAATTATATTCGAAATAAAAAGTTAGAAAAAGCAGCAGAATTATTATTGATTTCTGAAGAGAGAATTACGGATATTGCTTTTGATTGCGGTTTTAATGATCTAGCTAATTTTTCCACTCTATTTCATGATAAATTTAATTGTGCTCCTTCAACTTATAGATTGGACCAAATAGGCAAATTGTTGAACTAATTACAAAAGTTTTTTCGACTTATTAAAGCCAACTTTGTAATGTTAGATAACACAACAGTTATTTAGCTTAAACAAATAAAAAATGGCACATTTAAAATTAGAAAATAATTCAATTTCTCCAATTTCACAGGAAATTTTTGCTAAAACACAAAAAGGGTTAGGTTTTATTCCTAATATGTATACAAAAATGGGACAAAATCCTGCTTTACTGGATTCCTATATTTATGCTTACAATAGTTTTAGAGCTAATTCCGGTTTTAATGCTGTGGAACAAGAAGTTATTTTTTTATCAGTAGCCTTCGAGAATAATTGTGAGTATTGTGTTGCAGCTCATAGTTTTATTGCAGATAAAATGTCAAAAGTTCCAACGGAAATAACGGATGCTATTCGTGATGGAAAACAAGTTCCGGATGCAAAATTAGCAGCATTGTCTACATTAACACGAATTCTTACTTCTACGCGTGGTAACGCTGCACAATCCGACGTAGATTCTTTTTTAGCAGCTGGATATGACGAAGTGCATGTGTTGGGTATTATTGCAGGAATTGCAGTAAAATTAATGAGTAATTACTCCAATCACATTACTAATGCTGAGGTTGATGCAACATTTGCAGATAGAGTTTGGAAAAAATAAATAAAGTAATTTTATATTTTTGCAACTATTAAAACCAATAAAGATTAATTTCTTTATTGGTCTTTTTATTGGCAGTAGTCTTAGCCTAAAAACAGATCAATGAAAGTTATACATATAAAAGCATCATTACTTACAACTTTTATAGTTACCAGTTATATTTCATTTACCTTAGTTGCTGTAAATGTTGGTTTTACTGATGGTTTTGTTTTTATTTGGTTGCGTAGTTGGTTAATAGCTTTCTTTTTAGCTACACCTTCGTTACTTATTGTTGGTCCTTTTATTAGAAAAAAACTAAATTGTGAAAATTAAATAGGATTATCTTATTAATAGGGTTAATTGTAGGTTTCCTTTTTAATGCAAAATGAAAAACGAACTATATCATAGAAGCAATTAGGAATGGATTGAGTTATTCTAATTAAATAATTAAACTTTAAATGTATGCTACAAATAAATGTCAAACCAGTCATTCTCTTCGATGTAAACGAAACATTGCTGGATATGACACCGCTAAAAAAAAAGGTCAATATTTTACTTAATGATGAACAAGGATTCCGAATTTGGTTTGGGATGCTTTTGCATTATTCCCTAGTTGATAATTGTACTAATCAGTATCATGATTTTACAACTATTGCAAAGGCAACATTGCAAATGGCGGGACAATCTTTAAAAATAATACTTAATGAGGAAGAAATAAACAAAACGCTCAGTATAATTAAGGAATTAAGAACTTATCCAGACGTTGCGGTAGGTCTAAACTTATTGAAAGAGAACGGTTTTAGATTAGCTACTTTAACGAACACACCTGAAAGTACCTTAATTCAGCAATTAAAAAATTCTAATTTAATTCATTATTTTGAACAGACCCTGAGTATTGATGCAATAAAAAAGTACAAGCCAGCTCCAGAAGCGTATCTATGGGCTTCAAAACAATTGCAAGTTGATCCTGAAAATATAGTTATGATTGCTGCACATGGATGGGATTTAACTGGTGCAATGTTAGCTGGATTGCAAACTGGTTTTGTTGCAAGAGCTGGACAATCGGTGTATTTATTATCTGATTTACCTAATTATGAGGCTCTAGATATTTATCAAATGGCCAAAGTACTCGTAGCCCAATATTCGTAGTATATTACAAGGACAGAGTTTTGAATTAAAGTGCATCCTAGTGTGATCTAATCATTCATGGTAGTGGTTTTCTATATTCTCAGTATTGCTTCATTTCTAAGTGATTTATTTTTGATGGGTATGCATAATCCCAATTGAAGTGGTTGAAATGAATGATAATATATGGGTTTACTTTACAAAATTATAAACGTTTTTTAATGAAAATAAAATACGAGTTCGGTTATGTATTCTTAGAAGAAGAAAAAGTGATCAATATAGTTTTCTAGAACTCTTAAACCGTATCAGTCAATAAAAAATCTTCTAATTGCTGTGTTGGCTTGCCATCGAGTAAAAGGTTTTTCAATCAGATCTCATTATACATATGGTTTCGTAAATGATTACTTTACAGGTAATTAAAGGTAAAAATAAGTGATGAAAACGTTGCTTAATGATTTCATGACAGTCTGAGATTAATTTATATTTAATAATAGGACTGTTAGTAAATCCTGATTCAGCAAAAATAACTGCGAAAACCCTTTAAAAGCCTTCATTTGATTTTCCTCCATTCATTTTGTAATAAAAAAGACTGTCCAAATTATTTTGGGACAGTCTTTTTTAGGTTAGGAGGTTGCTGACTTAGCTATTTGTTTTGCTAAATTCGATTATTCTATTCCAAAATAAAACTCACACTTACAGTTGCTGTAATATTAATTTCTCCTATCGCTAAAGTTTCTCTAGGAGCATTGGTATCACTCATTTCCATCGTTTTCATTGCTGCATACATCGGCTGTGGATAATGGGTTTGTGAAGTATCTGAAATTGTTATTGCGCGTCCCACTTTTTGTCCCAAAACCGATACGTAATCCTCAGCCTTTAATTTAGCTTCTTTCATCGCTAGTTTTCTAGCTTCGGATTGGTGCTGTACTAATTTTGAAGATTGAAAAGTCACGGCATCAATTCTGTTAATACCTTCATCTACTAGTCCTTCCATCAATTCATCGTATTTAGATAAATCTTTCAATAGAATTTCTATGGTTTGCGTTGCATTATAGCTGTGTTTCTTTTTTTCATAATCATACTGTGGATTAAGTGAAACACGTTGCGTTTTATAATCTGCCGGAGCTAAATTCATCTTCTTAATAAATTTTAAAACAGCTTCAATTTTTTCGTCATTTTGCTTTTTAACATCTTTGGCATTATTTCCTTTTGTTTCAACGGTCACTGCTATAGTAACTTGGTCAGGAATAACTTTTACTTTACCTTCACCGTTTACGGTTATTTGAGGAATTTGTTTCATTTCTTGTCCATAGGACATTGTAATAAATAAAACCGATAGAAATAATAGTGCTTTTTTCATTTTATTTAATTTAAATATTTGTAATAATTCCTTTTCAAAAGTTGTGCCATTATAATTTACCCATCTTTTCCATTACAAAAAGTATAATAATTGGAATGGCTAATAAAACTACCATTAAAGTATGGTCAATGAATAAACTGGGTTGCATTATTAATGTAATTAAATATCCACCCATTGCTCCACCAAAATGAGCGGTGTGGCCAATAGAATCATTTTTAGCTTTCATACCGTAAATGGAATACAATAAATAAAGGATTCCAAAAATATAAGCAGGCATTGGGATGATAAAAAAGATGCCTAACATCATATCCGGCTGTAATAAAATAGCAGAATATAATACTCCCGTTACGGCACCAGATGCACCAACGGCTCTATATCCATAGTCCTCTTTATGAAAAACCATTGTCAACAAACTCCCAAAGATTAAACTCCCAAAATAGATTAGAACAAAAGAAAAATTTCCTAAAAGGGCACTCACTACAGGAGCAAAAAACCAAAGAGTCAACATATTAAAAATCAAGTGGGTCATGTCAACATGAAGAAACCCGGAGGATAACATTCTAAGTTGTTCTCCAGCACGAATGCTCCCCACGTGGAATTCGTATTTTCTAAAGAAGGAAAGGTCATTGAATCCCTTGTAACTAATTAAAACATTTAAAACAATTATTGCTATTAAAACGATATTCATACGATCTGTTAATTTTGAATTGTAAATATAGTGATTCTCAAATACAGTCACAGGAACACCTGTAAATTATATCACTCTACATTTTTGACTTATATTTGCAAGAAAAAAGACTGCATGCAATTCCTTATTTTTATATTAACCTTCCCTTTTTTATGGATTATTTCCATTTTACCCTTTAGGATTTTCTATTGGTTTTCTGATTTCATTTATTTAATAGTTTATTATCTCATTGGGTACCGTAAAAAAATAGTTAAGGAGAATTTAGTACTGGCCTTGCCTCATCTTACTGACCAAGAACGTCTTGTAATTGAAAAAAAATCGTATCACCATTTATGTGATATGTTTTTAGAAATGATAAAAACGATGACTATTTCATCTGATGAAATGAACAGAAGATTCGTAGTTACCAATATAGAATTGGTAAAAGAATATGAAAGTAAAGGTAGAAGTACCATTTTGTTGGCTTCTCATTATGCGAGTTGGGAGTGGTTATTGTCTATCAACGAAAAAATAAAATTTAAAGGAATTGGGGTTTATAAAAAAATTGCCAATAGATATTTTGATAAATTAATTCGAGATATTCGCTCTAAATATGATGCACAATTAGTAGAGACAAAAAATGTAATTCCATTGATCGCCAAAAATCAAAAAAACGGAATTATCTGTATGTATGGATTAGCCAGTGATCAATCTCCAAAATTGGATCGTGCATTTCATTGGGATAAATTTATGGGTGTAGAAGTTCCAGTGCACACTGGTGCTGAAATGCTCGCGAAAAAGTACGATTTAACGGTGCTTTTTGTTAAAGTGATCAAAGTCAAAAGAGGGTTTTATGAAGCTACTTTTATTCCAATAACAGATCAGCCCAAATCAATTCCTGATTTTGGAATCACCGATATGTATTTAAAAGAAGTTGAAAAACAAATTCTGGAAGCTCCAGAATATTATTTTTGGACCCATAAACGTTGGAAACACAAGCGTTAGAAATAATGACCAATTTATTTATAAAAAAAGCTATTCAGAATAAATGGCTTTTTTTGTAATATGTTAGATTCTCTATACAAATCATATACAGCAGTTTTTATTAAGATAAAGCACTCTGGATTTGTTACAGAGCACTTTATGTTAATTTTATAAGAGTGATTTATAAAAATTCACCATGTTGTGAAATGTCTAAGCCTAGTTCTTCTTTTTCTTCACTTACTCTTAGCGGAGTTATTTTATTTACAATATAGAAAAGGAAATAAGAAGCTGAAAAGGCAAATATTGAAACGATAATCATGGCAGAAAGCTGGGTTATAAATAAAGTTGCATCACCAAAGATAAGTCCTTGATTGTCCCCAACAACAGGATTAATAGATTTTGAAGCAAATACGCCTGTTAAAAGCATACCCACCATCCCGCCTACTCCGTGACAAGCAAAAACATCTAACGCATCATCAATTTTCCCTTTAGGAAATTTACTGACCACAATATTGCTTACCATACTTGCAAAAACACCAATGAACATTGAATGAGGAATGCTAACAAAACCTGCGGCTGGAGTAATGGCTACTAAACCGACTACAACACCAATACAGGCTCCCATTGCAGATAATTTGTGCCCAAGAATTTTATCGAGAAAGACCCATGCCATTCCTGCAGCAGCAGCAGCAATTGTTGTAGTACCGAGCGCCTGTACAGCCAAGCCATTAGATCCTAATGCTGATCCAGCATTAAAACCAAACCATCCGAACCATAGTAAACCAGTACCTAATAATACATACGTTATACGTGCAGGATTTCCTTTTTGTGTTTTTCTTTTGCCAAGGAAAATAGCCCCTGCTAGTGCTGCCCATCCGGCACTCATATGAACGACTGTTCCTCCTGCAAAATCCAATACTCCCATTTTAAAGAAAATACCATCTGGATGCCAAGTCATGTGTGCTAGTGGTGTATAGACTAATAATATGAACAATACCATAAATAATAAATAAGCCCAAAAACGTATTCTTTCTGCAAAAGCTCCTGTTATTAATGCAGGTGTAATTATAGCAAATTTTGCTTGAAACAAAGCAAACAGCATAAAAGGGATTGTAGGAGCAAGGCTCCAAGCGGTATTTGTACCAACGCCTTGAAAAAATAAATTTGGAAGAGGATTACCTATTATACCACCTATTGTAGGACCAAACGATAATCCGAAAGCGATAACAATCCATAATACGGTAACAATTATCATAGCCATAAAACTTTGTAACATTGTACTGATAACATTTTTTTTACCTACCATTCCTCCGTAAAAAAAACCTAAACCCGGAGTCATGATTAGTACAAGTGCAGTTGCCACAATCATCCAAGCTGTATCGCCGGTGTCAAATTTGACAACATTAGTTGGAGCAGGGCTATCAATAAAGAAATAATTTGAAAAAAGAGTTAATATCAAAATTGAGATTAATAGTACACTTAAAATGATTTTTCGCATTGTTTTTAGTTTTAAATTTTGATAAAAATATAAAATTGATTTACAAACCCCTTTATAAAAACTATTCAATGTTTAATTTTTATCATTTTTATAATCTTACCCCTATTTTTTTACGGGTATACTATAATTTAAAGTTAAAAATTGCAATTTGTTAATTCGGATTGTGTTGCAGTGGCATTTTAACGCATTAGTGGGTTTATATTTCTAAAGATCAATTTCATGGAACTTAATTTAAATTGCAAAACGAAAAATTAAAGTTTAGTTTAAAAAAAAACACCAACTGTAATTAATACAATTGGTGTCGTTATTTATAATCTGTTAGTTAATGTACCTATTTTAAAGTATGTTGGCCTAAAATTTTATAGACTTCATTGATATTATTCCCGCCTTTTCCGAATTGCTTTATAATTGGATTATTGTCATGATTCAACCAGATTTTTAATTCGGCATCCATATCTAATATTCCTGCACTTTCTTTAGAAAATTTTTTGATGCTCGAATAAGGAATTGACATGTACTCTACTTTGGTACCCACTAATTGTTTTTCAACTAGAATAAGTCTTCTGTTTGTAAAAATAAACATATCTCGGATAAGTTTATATGCTTTTTCGATAATTTCCCCATCAATTAAGATGGGCTCAAATTCATTCGAAACATTTTCAATGTTAACCTCTGACGCATTGCCTAAAATGGCATTAAATAGTCCCATTATATAAATTTATTTTTGATTGTATTTGGCTTTATATCTTTCATTCAGTTTTGTTTGATGTGTTTCCAGACTGATCATTCTACCTTGAATAAAAGCATTAGTCAGTTTGTTTGTTCGCATATCCAATGCATCTCCTTCAGAAATAAATAGAGTAGCATCTTTTCCTTGCTCTAAGGTACCACATTGATCATCAATTCCTAATATTTTAGCCGTATTTGATGTAATTAGTTGTAAAGCCTGTTCTTTGTCCAGTCCATAAGCAGCACATGTTCCTGCTAAAAAAGGTAAGTTTCTGGTATTCATTCTTTCGTGGGAGCCGCTATTTTCTAAGCCTACCAGTACACCTTTGTCTGTTAGTAATTTGGCTGATTTATAAGGCAAATCAATATCGTGATCATCATTTTCTGGCATGTCGTGGACACGTCTCAGCAATACGGCAACATTATTTTTTTGTAATAAGTCAGCTGTTTTATAGGCCTCATATCCGCCTACGAGCACCATTTTCTGAATACCGTTTTCTTTGGCAAATTGTACTGCATCAATAATTTGTTTTTCTTCATTGGCATGAATAAATAAGGTTTGATTTCCATCGAATATTCCTTTAGTAGATTCTAGAACTAAATTTCTTTCTTTAGAGCGATCTCCTAAATAGGCTTTTGCACTCGATAAAAAAGCGGATAATTCTAAAATTTGTTTTGAGTAATCCTTATTAGTCTCAACATTTCCAGGTTCAAACCTAGAGCCACTTCTTCTAAAAGTAGTTGGAAAGTTAACATGGATTCCATCATTTTCTTTAATCAGCGCATCTTTCCAATTCCATGCATCGAGTTGTACAATTGAAGACGAGCCAGAAATTGTACCACCACGTGGTGTGATCTGAGCCATCAAAATTCCATTAGGTCTCACAGTTTCAATTACTTTAGAGTCCGCAGTGTAAGCGATAATACTTCTTACATGGGGTTTCATAGCTCCAATTTCGTCTTCATCATCAGAGGATTTTACGGCATCAATTTCTACAAGACCTAATGTGGAATTCGGTGCAATAAATCCAGGATAAACGTGTTTTCCACTGGCATCTATTGTAACATCATACGCGCCTTCGGCTAAGCGTATAGTTCTGGCATCGGCAACCAAGGTGATTTTCCCGTCTACAAAGCCTATAGCGCTGTTCTCAATTATTTCACCAGTACCCAAGTGCGCTGTAGCATTAAGGATCAAGACAGACTTTGTTTGCTTGGCAACGGGTGTTTGTTGTGCTTTTGTATGTAGTGATAAACTAAACACAAGTATTAGAAGATATATTTTAGTATTCATCCTGTTTTTTGATTTGATTTTAGTTAAAGGTAGGGTCTAGGTATATAAAATCATTTTATTATTCCTCTAGAGTATCACAATGATCTTCTTTCTTTTCCGTTTTTTTTGCTTCTTGAGTTATCATGCCTTTATTTTTTTCTTGTAACAATTGACCAATAAGTTCACTTCGCTCTCTAGCAATTGCTATTCTGCTGTCTTCATCTTTCTTACTGTCAAAATAAACGACACCTTCAATCAACGTTTTTTCAGCTTTTGCATAAATAGATAAAGGATTGGCAGTCCATAATACCATATCGGCATCTTTACCTACTTTGATGCTTCCTACTTTATCATCAATATGCAATAGTTTGGCTGGATTTAGTGTTACAAATTTCCAAGCTTCTTCTTCAGAAATATTTCCATATTTCACTGCTTTAGCTGCTTCTTGGTTCAATCGTCTTGACATTTCAGCATCATCAGAGTTGTAGGCTACTACAAGTCCAGCATTGTGCATAATTGGGCCATTAAAAGGAATGGCATCATTTACTTCAAATTTATAAGCCCACCAATCCGAGAAAGTGGAAGCTCCAACTCCGTGTTCTTTCATTTTATCAGCAACTTTATAGCCCTCAAGAATATGGGTAAACGTATTCACTTTAAAATTAAATTTTTCGGCTACATTCATTAACATCAAAATTTCAGATTGCACATAGGAGTGACAGGAAATGAAACGTTTGTTATTTAATATTTCGGCTAATGTTTGTAATTCTAAATCTACTCTTGGTGCGTTTTCTTTATTTTTTTTACCTTTAGCCTTGTAATTTTTCCAAGCTAAGTCATATTCTTTAGCTCTTTGGAAATAATCCGTAAAAACTTGTTCCACACCCATTCTGGTTTGTGGAAAACGAGTTGGGTTTGTAATTCCCCAATTGGCTTGTTTTACATTTTCGCCTAAAGCAAACTTGATAAATTCTGGTTGGTCTTTATAAAGCATCTCTTCGGCAGAAGCGCCCCATTTCCATTTCACAATCGCAGATCGACCGCCTATAGGATTTGCGGACCCGTGTAATAATTGAGAGGTGGTTACCCCACCGGCTAAGTCTCTATAGATATTTATATCCTCCGAATTTACTACGTCCTGTATGGTTACCTCTGCACTGGAGTTGTGTCCACCCTCATTCACCCCGTTTGATATGGCTATGTGTGAATGTTCATCAATAATTCCGCTGGTTAAATGCTTTCCTTTAGCATCAATTGCTGTTGCTGAAGCGTCCGAAATATTTTTTCCAATGGATACAATTTTTCCATTTTTAACCAATACGTCAGTTTCTTCTAAAATACCTTCTTTTTCATTAGTCCAAACGGTAGCATTTTTAAAAAGTATCGTTTGCGGGGTAGGTTTCTTTAAATTACCGAAAGCAACATTTGGAAATGTTGTTGGGATAATGATGTTGTTTTTTTCGATTTTGGATGAATCAACTGCTTGTACAAAAGGAGATGTTTTTACAGCGGACCATTTTACTTCAGTTCCATTGAACAAAACAGCTTTGCCAGATAAGTTTTGCGTGTCTTCGATGTATCCAATTAATCTTGTAAAACTGGTTTTAGTAGAGTCATTAGGTTTTATAACTGTAGAAATCCAGTTATTAGCCATGGTAAGCTTGGATTTTATTTTTTTTGTATCAACAGTTGTTATTTCTGATTTTGGGGCAGTTATTTCACCATCAATTTTCCATTTATAGTTTTCGCTATTAATGGTTAAATCATAATTTCCACGGATATCCTTAATTGTTATGTCATTGACAACATATTTATTGCCTTGAACCCAGTTTTCATAAAGAATTGTTTTCTCTTCGAAAATAGCTCCGGATGTAATCACAAAATTTGCCAAACTTCCTGTTTTCAAAGTTCCCATTTCGTTACTTTTCCCCAAGATAGCAGCAGGAATAGTAGTTAATGCTTCTAAAGCCTTTGTTTGATCGAAACCATATTTAATGGCTCTTAAAAGATTGGTTCTGAAATCTTCTATTTTCTTTAATTTGTCCGTGGTCAGTGCAAAAACAATTCCATTATCGGACAAAACTTTAAGATTGGTAGGTGCTTGATTCCAAAAACGCAAGTCTTTCAATTCCATTTGATTGGCTTGATTTGGATCGGATACATCATACGCTTCTGGAAAATTGATTGGAATAATAAATTTAGAATTGGTTTTTTTGATTTCTTCCAATCTTTCAAATTCGTTTCCGTTTCCTTTTAATACATAATTTAGCCCAAATTCTTTACCTATTTTGGCCGCTCTTAAACTGTTTAATTTATCTTCTGAAGCAAATATTTGGATCAGTTTTTCATTATTTGCTAAGGCTTCCAATGATAAATCTTTAGTTGCTGAATTTCCTTTTTTGTACCAATCCAGATCGAAATACATTTGACGTAATAATGCCATCATTCCCATTAGTGAACTTGGATAGGATTGATTAGTAGTGGCACTTTTTGTAAAGGCAAAGTGATTAGTTACTTTATCCGATAGCAATTGATTCTTTTTTTCAAAATTATTCAAAGCGATTAAGGTTCCAGATCCACGAGCAATTCCGTCAGGAACATGAGTTCCGACTACACCAAATCCAGCTTTCAATAATTCTTCCGCTTTGGCTTGGTCGTATTTGAAAGTTTCGTAAGCATTTACTTCTGAACGAATACTTTCATTCCAATAAAAACCAGTTCTTTTGGTATCATACAACGGATTTCTCTCGGTGCTTCCTTTCGGCTTTTCGATTCCAAAACTGGTATAGATGTCTATAAAAGAGGGATAAATTGATCTTCCCTCCAGATTGATTGTTGTACAGTTTTTGGGAATAGCAATGTTAGTTCCGGTACCAACCACTTTTCCGTTTTGGATTAGTAAAGTGCCTTTTTCAATAACTTGTGTAGGAGTAACATAAATTTTGACGTTTGTAAAAGCGGTAAAATTAGTGTTGGTATTGTGAACACTTTCATTATTAGGAAAGTATTCCTGTGCGTAGGTTTTTGGTAATAAAACGCATAAATAGAGTAGAAGTAGGATTTTTTTCATAGTATAGTTTATAATTATTTTCTAAAAGTAAAAAAATGAATATGGTAAGCCTTCCGTTTTTTAAATTTTAACATATGTTTTTTGCTAAATTAATTGAATTGTAAACTTAATTTAATCTGTTTAGGGTTCTTTTGACCTAATTATTGAGATTTTGTATCATTCTTTAAATATTGAACGATAAATACTAATAATTAAAAATGTTTATCTAATTTTAGATTTAAATAAACAAACATGCTAGTTAAAGTTTTTGGAAGTGCTGTTTTTGGAGTAGAAGCTACAACAATAACCGTAGAGGTAAATATTGATAAAGGAATTGGTTATCATTTAGTTGGTTTACCCGATAATGCTATCAAAGAGAGCAGTTATCGTATTGCTGCTGCACTTAAAAATAATGGGTATGCCATGCCCGGCAAAAAAATAACGATTAATATGGCTCCTGCCGATTTACGAAAAGAAGGATCAGCCTATGATTTGACGTTAACAATTGGGATTTTGGTAGCTTCAGGACAAATAAAAGCTGCGGATGTTGATAAATATATTATCATGGGAGAGCTTTCTCTTGACGGGAGCCTTCAACCCATAAGAGGTGCATTACCTATTGCGATTAAAGCTAAAGAGGAAGGTTTTAAAGGTTTTTTTCTGCCAAAGCAAAATGTAAAAGAAGCCGCTATTGTGGCTGGTTTAGATGTGTATGGTATCGAAAATGTACAGGAAGTGATTGATTTTCTTGAAGGAAAAGGAACGCTGGAACCAACTACAATTGATACTAGGGCCGAGTTTTATAAAACCTTAGATTTTCCAGAGTTTGATTTTAGTGATGTGAAAGGACAAGAAAGTATCAAGCGGTGCATGGAAATTGCTGCTGCAGGGGGACATAATATTATTTTGATTGGTCCACCGGGAGCCGGAAAAACGATGTTAGCGAAACGATTACCGAGTATTTTACCGCCCATGACGTTGCGAGAAGCCTTAGAAACTACTAAAATTCATAGTGTTGCTGGAAAATTAAAGGAAGTAGGGTTGATGAATCAACGTCCGTTTAGAAGTCCGCATCACACGATTTCAAATGTGGCATTAGTCGGAGGAGGAAGTTATCCACAGCCCGGTGAAATTTCTATGGCACATAATGGCGTTTTATTTCTGGATGAGTTGCCGGAATTCAAGCGGGATGTTTTGGAAGTGATGCGTCAACCGCTGGAAGATAGGGAAGTGACAATTTCCAGAGCTAAATTTACGGTGACGTATCCATCGTCATTTATGCTGGTGGCCAGTATGAATCCGAGTCCAAGCGGTTTTTTTAATGATCCCGATTCGCCACAAACTTCTTCGCCACACGAAATGCAACGGTATTTGAGTAAAATATCAGGTCCTTTATTAGACCGAATAGACATTCATATCGAAGTTACTCCAGTTCCTTTCGAAAAATTATCGGATGACAGGAAAGCCGAAAGCAGCGTCGATATTCGCAAAAGAGTTACTGCTGCGCGAGAAATCCAAACCGAACGCTTTGAGCAAATGGAAAACATCCATTACAATGCACAAATGAATACTAAACATATTAGAGAATATTGTGCACTTGATGATGTTTCAAAACAATTACTAAAAACCGCAATGGAACGACTGAATCTTTCGGCTCGAGCCTACGATCGTATTTTGAAAGTAGCACGCACAATCGCTGATCTTGATGCCGCTCCAAAGGTTGTTTCTGGACATATTGCTGAAGCGATTCAATATAGAAGTTTGGATCGTGATGGTTGGTTGGGTTGAGATTTCAGATTTTTGATTAATGATTTTTGATTGCAGATATTTAACCTCTGCAAAATTAATGCGATTGCTAGCGCGAGCGTTCCGCTCGTGCCTATTAAAAATTTATAGTGATTTACTTTTGTTACTGTTCACGAGCGGGGAAAAAAGAAAAGTATAGAAATAAATAAGTCAAAAAAGAGATTTCGATAGAAATCTCTTTTATTTTTGCCAAATGTTAGAAATTCTTTACCAAGACGAATATATTATTGCCATTAATAAACCAAGTGGCTTATTAGTTCACAAATCATTTTATGCGCGCGATGCAAAAGTTTTTGCGATTCAAGAATTGAGAAATCAAATAGGAGGGCAACACGTTTATCCTATTCATCGGTTAGATCGCAAAACATCAGGTGTCTTGTTATTTGCGTTGGACAAGGAGGTTTTGAAAATTATGAATGATCGTTTTGCCACACGCGAAGTCGAAAAAAAGTATTTAGCCATTTTACGGGGTTGGTCACCCGAAGAACTAACGATTGATTATGATTTAACCAATGATGATGGCATTATACAAAATGCAATAACCTATTTTCATCGATTGCAAACTACCGAAATTGAGTTAGAATTTAACAATAAACCAACATCACGATATTGTTTGGTAGAAGCGATTCCTGAAACGGGACGTATGCATCAATTACGAAAACATTTCAAACATATTTTTCATCCCATTTTAGGAAGTCGGCCACATGGTTGTAACAAACAAAATAAATTATGGTTGGAGCATTTTGAACTGAAAGGAATGATGCTTCATGCACATCAGTTAATTTTTAATCATCCAGTAACAAATGAACCACTTATCTTGAATGCAAAGATTAATGAAGAGTTTAGAAGAGTAGGTACTATTCTTAATCTAGATTTGAATACCTATGAATAGCATACTAATTTGTAAAGTAATGCTTAAAATTATCGTTATTTTTGGCAACAAAAGAGAGGAGCAGATTTCAGATTTTTTATCAACGTTCCGCCGCTTGGCGTCAGTAGCGGGATTTTTAATAATTTGTTCTAAAGATAAACAAAATTTCAACTTAGTAATTTTCGGCTAAGAAAAACTAAACTAGCTATTGCGCAAAACAGCTGTTGTAGGCAATTTTTATTCCATTAATCTAAACCAATCTTTTACAGTCAATTCTAATCTTACAACTTCATCCTCTGCAAGCGGACAACAATGAGCAATTGGACCGCGCAATTGATTTAAATTTGTCATAATTTTTTGAAAAGCTCGTTGTCCTCTTTTAAATAAATTTTCAAATGCTTCCCAATTTCCTATTACAATTTGACTTAACTCACCAAATGTTGTATAATCAATTTTCTCTTCAGACCTAATTGTAAAACCTGATTCCTCTTCTCTTTTCATATTACTTTCTACATTCTTTTTAATTTCTTCTTTTACATTATTCCACCATTCAATACCATATTTTTCTTCCATCAATTCCACAACAAGACTTCGGATAGATTTTTCTAGGCAATAAAAGACTTCGTAATGTTTTGCCATCTCTTTAGCTTCTTTTCTATAATCTGAACCAAATTGTAAATAAAAACTTTTGTATTGAATTTCCTTTTTTTCAATTCTTCCTAAATCAATATCAAGTTCTTTTTCAACCTTATCTAATTCATTTTCTGTTAGCGAATTAGCAAGAGAAAACAATTTTATTTTTGCGAATATATCATTATTACTCATCTAGTAAATTATCTTTTAAAGATTTAAAAATAGCGTTATATATAGCGGGATCGTCAGTTTTAGGTAAAACCAAATTTATGGTATAATTTATTCCTAAACTAGTTTTTCTTCTATTTGTCGTTGCTGATGAAGGTTCATCAGTTATTTTTAATTCTTTATTTTCATGAACAATTTCATTTGATTTATCTTCTTGTTTAGCAGGAGCTTTTGTTTCAAAATCTGCAACTTCTTTAGCATTAAAAAATGTATTCACAACAGCTCTAACAGTTGCATTGTCGTGAGCTAAACCAGTTGCATCTGTAACAAGTTTAGTGAAGTCAGTTTTGCTTAAATCATGAGCATATTCATTTCGAAGATAAAGTTCAGAATATCCCTTTTTAAGTGCTTCTGCCATTGCTATTCCTCTAAACTGTGGATTTCTAAAATCTTTGTATAGGTTTGTTGGAGTTCCATCTTCACCAATTAAGCCACATTTTTTTGCCCATGGAATAAATGCTTTTTGATTGCCACCTTTAAAACCTAACTTCGTTCCTAAAAAGTCATGATTAAAATTTTCAGGAATAGAGGCGTCACATATTTTATTTAGAATTTTCGGTAAGGTTCCTGTAGAAACCATGTAAGGTAAGGTATTTGCCATATGTCTTAATAATTGATTGGTGTTTAAATTGGATACAACTTGTTTATATGCATGGACAAAATCATACAAAGTCACCCAATTTAGGGTAGATAAGCATGACAACAGCGATATTATTTTATTCCAAATATATTCATTTTTTCTTACAAATCATCTAGCTATTGTTGATTCATGATATGAATTTACAAAATGGTATTATGAAAGTAAAAACCATCTAAATAGCCCCGATAGAAATGAAAAACCTTCTTAGAGCTGGTGTTCAGCCCTAAGAAGGTTTGTAATGTATAGCGGGAAATACGTTCTAAAAAACGAACTCGTTCTGCTCCTAAAAATCAATAAAAATTAATTATCTATTAGAACGTCGGTCATTATTTTGACTGGGACGTCTTGGACCAAAACTGTTGTTGCTGCTACGGTTTGTAGTGTCAGTTTTTGGTTTTCGCGGAGTTGAATCGCGTTGTTGTCTTCCTTGTCCTTGTTTAATTGGTTCTTTGGAAGCGTTAGGATCTGGTTCAAAACCTCTAATGTTTTCTTTCGGCAAATTCAAACCCACCAATTTTTCTATATCACGTAAAAAGACAGTTTCGTCTGGACTAAATAACGAAATAGCTTCTCCGCTTGCTCCGGCTCTACCAGTTCTACCAATGCGGTGAACGTAATCTTCAGGAATATTTGGCAATTCAAAATTGACCACATGCGGTAATAACGGGATGTCTAAACCACGCGCTGCAATATCTGTAGCCACTAAAGCAGTCAAGCTTCCGTCTTTGAAACCTGCTAAGGCTTTGGTACGTGCGCCCTGCCCTTTATTGCCGTGAATGGCAGCTGCTTTGATTCCGGCACTAATCATGCTTTCCGTCAGTTTATTGGCACCTTGTTTGGTACGGGTAAACACCAAAATCTGTTTCCAGTTCCCTTCCGTAATCAATTTAATAATCAATTCTGTTTTTTTCTCTTTGGCAACAGGATATACTTTTTGAATGATAGCATCCACGGTTGTATTTTCCGGAGTAGCTTCTACATGAACGGGATGGTGCAAAATGCCCATGGCCAATTTCTTGATGTCTGTTGAAAAGGTTGCCGAAAACATCAAATTTTGCCTTTTTACAGGTAATACTTTTATAATGCGCTCAATGTCTCGTACGAAACCCATGTCTAGCATACGGTCTGCTTCATCTAAAACCAAAATTTCAACTTTTGCAAGCGATATTAATCCTTGGTTTTGCAAATCGATTAATCGACCTGGAGTGGCGACTAAAATATCGACACCTTGACGCAATTGCGTCACTTGCGGATTCTGGTTTACGCCCCCAAAAATAACAGTACTTTTTAGGTCTAAAAATTCACTGTACTCTTTTATATTAGCCAATATTTGTGCTGCTAATTCTCTGGTTGGAGTCAATATTAAGGCACGAATAGGTCGTTGTCGCAAGTGTTGACCTTGTGATAATATTTGTAAAATAGGTAATGTAAAACCAGCTGTTTTGCCTGTTCCTGTTTGTGCAGATGCTAACACATCTTTACCTTCTAAAATGGGTGGAATTGCTTTTTGTTGTATTGGAGAAGGTGTTGAATATCCTTTTTTGCTGATCGCTTTTAGTAAAGCATCAGATAAGCCTAATGAGTTGAATGACATAAATGGTGTTTATGAAGTGAGCACTGTTTTTAGTGTACTTCTTTAAGTGGGCGCAAAGGTACTGCTAATTTTTTCGTTGTGCTTTTTATTGCTTCATTTTGTTCAAATAAATAGACTAGTTTATTTTAATCCGTATTAATAACAACGCTCAAATAGTACTAGCATCTATATTGAAAAATGGGAATAGAAATACTTTTAGTTAATTTCTGCAAATGTATCACCTAGTTTGATATCACCTGTTTTATACCCTTTCATAAACCAAGCTTTGCGTTGCGCAGAAGTACCGTGTGTAAAAGACTCTGGAACAATATGTCCTTGTATTTTAGCTTGAATAGCATCATCTCCTACCGCATGTGCAGCACTTAAAGCCTCATCAATGTCTCCTACTTCTAAGAAGTTATTCATTTTTTGATTGTAATGCGTCCAAACACCTGCATAGAAATCAGCTTGTAATTCAAGTGCTACAGATAATTTATTGGCGTCTGCCTGACTTTTCCCTTCTTGCATTTGTCTCATTTTATTGGAAGTTCCCAATAAGGTTTGCACATGGTGCCCTATTTCATGTGCAATAACATAAGCGGTGGCAAAATCGCCTCCTTGAGCGCCAAATCTTGTTTTCAACTCTTCAAAGAAAGCCAAGTCCATGTATACTATTTGATCAGCTGGACAATAGAAAGGTCCTGAGGCAGACGTTGCATTACCACAAGCGGTTTCTACACCTCCTGTAAACAATACTAATTTAGGATTTTGAAATTGCATATTATTTTCCTGGAAAATTTTTGACCAGACATCTTCATTATCTGCAAGAATGGTTTTTATAAATTGTTGCTCTTCAATTTCTTGTGCGGTTAAGGCTCTTTGTTCAGTGGGAGCACTATTTCCTTGATTCATTTGTTCTAGTATTGGCGTAAGCATTTGCGCATTTTCGCCTCCAAAAAGATTCAGTAGTAAGATTATCACACCAATAATTCCACCTCCAACAATAGTTTTTCCTCCCGAAGACATTCCTCTTCGGTCTTCCATATTATCACTTTGACGTCTTCCTAACCATTTCATAATCAGTATTTTTTTAGATTATAGATTAATTTAATATTATAAAATTACATAATTTAAAAGAATAATTATTGTTTTTTCTGAAGATGTTATTTTATCCATTTTATAAATGTTTCTTCAATAATTCCTTTAATTATGGGTTTTGAAATGTAATCACTCATGCCCGCTTTAAGACACTTTTCTTTTTCTTCTCTTTCTGTACCTGCTGTTATTGCAATTATTGGAACATTTTGCCCAGATTTTAAATTCCGAATAAGTTCAGTAGCTTCATAGCCATTCATGATTGGCATTTGGATATCCATAAAAATAATATCTGGATTTATTGCTTCAAACTGTTCTACGGCCTGCTTTCCATTTACAACTTCAAAAATAGTTGGATGTATGGGTAGGTGTTTAATAATGGTTTTGAGCAATAGCATATTTACTTTGTTATCTTCAACAATCAAAACCGTAATTTTTTTAGTAGAAATATTCATTTTAGCTTTACGATCGTCAATAGAATCAAAATCAGTTTTAGCCTGATTAACATTAATCGAAGCTTCATTGCTGGTTTTTAACTTCAAATCAAAAAAGAAAGTGCTGCCTAATTCGATGGTGGTATCCAGTTGCAAATGACTGTTCATCAAACCTAATAATTGGTTTGAAATAGTTAAGCCTAGACCTGTGCCTCCAAATTTTCTTGTGGTTGAGCTGTCTTCTTGAGAAAAAGCCCTAAATATTTTCTTTTTATTCTCTTCTAATATTCCAATTCCCGTATCAATTACAGCAAAGCGAATTATAGCATGCGAATCATTTATTTTTTTAATTACCGAAACATTTAATTTGATGGAACCCTTTTCTGTGAATTTTACAGCATTCGCTAATAGATTAATCAAAATTTGTTTTAATCGAACACTGTCTAGCCAAAAATAGTTTGGAATATCGGATGCAATATTTAGTTCTAGATTTAATTTTTTTTGATTGGATTCATATAAAATTAAATCGATGACTTGTTTAAGCATTTCATGAATATCATATTTTTCAATATACAAGTCTAATTTTCCAGCTTCAATTTTTGAGAAATCAAGAATATCATTGATAATGTCAAGTAAGGAATGGGCGGATTGACTAATGGTCGTCATGTATTTTTCCTGAGTAGTACCAAGATTAGTTTTCATTAATAAATCAGTAAAGCCAATAATCCCATTTAGCGGGGTTCTGATTTCGTGACTCATATTTGCTAGAAATTCTGATTTGGCTTTATTGGCGGCCTCTGCTAATTCCTTTTCTTGAACTACGGTTTCCGACTGTTTTCTTTCTGTTATGTCAATAAAAATACCTTCTAGGAATGCAATTTTTCCATCTTTGTATATGGTGTCGCCAAATTCTTCCACCCATACAACCGTTTTGTCTTTGTGTATAATCCTGTAAATAATATGAATCGGAATTTTAGAGTCGATTGCCTTTTTTTGAGTAGCTATAGTTTTTAATTTATCTTCGGGATGAATTAAATCAATGAATGATAATTGATTCGTTAGAAAATCATTTTTTGGATATCCGGTAAGCTTTTCAATCTCATCATTAATATAAATTTTTGTATTGTTTTCATCATAATTTGATAAATAAACAGTTCCAGGAATATTATTGGCTAATAATCTAAATTTTTCTTCACTTTCATATATAGCCGTCTCGTTTGTAATACGTTCTATTGATGAGGCTATATTTCTGGCTAATGTTTGTAAAATATTAACCTCATCTTCGGACCAGTATCTTTCATTTTGAGTATCATCAAATCCTAAAAAACCATGAAACTTATTTTTCACGAAAATTGGAAAAAGGATTATGGAGACAACATCAAGATTTTCTAATTTATTTCGAACAGAAGCATTCTCAATTTTTGGAACTATTGCTTCATAAATTTTGTTATTTAAAAGCGGTGTCAATAACTCTTCAAAAAATTCATGTGGCAGATTTTGAAGTTTAATATTGTTTTCCGTAATTTTAATATTGTTAATTACCCACCTGTATTTTTGGCTTATTAATCCTGTATTACTGTCATTTTCGTAGTAATATGCCCTGTGGGATTTGGTGGTTTTACCCATAATAATGAGCACATCCGAGAAAATATCGTTTATGTCACTGCTGCTCAAAAATTTCTCTGTACAAATAGCCATTGCAGATAAAAGGTCACTTTTGTATTCTAATTTTTTTTCAGTTTCATAGCGGCTGTGAGAAATCATAGTCAATGATAAAATATCCGAAATGGTTCTGGCAAAAATTATATCCTCATTGTCCCAGTTTCGTTGCGTTTTTGCAGTTTCAAAACTGATGGTTCCGGATAACTCTCCATTTATAAAAATGGGAATGTCAAGTTGTGACTTGATATCGTTTTTTAAGAAATAGTCTTTAACAAATTCAGATATTTCCCATTTATTAAAAACGTCAGGAGCACTAATCTGTGTTTTGTTTTTTATCGACTCAAAATAGATGGGGTAATTTTTCTTTTCTAAGATGTATCCTTTAGAATATGTATTATGGTCTAAGTCATATAAATTTTCACAGGTAATTGTATCTTCGGTGTATTTCCAATAACTTACTCGATTGCATTTAGATACTTTAGCTGCTAATTCAATGATTTGCATTACACTAACATCTAAATTTTTATAATTGCTAAAGTTGGTTGTTGATAGTATTTTTATAGCTTCGTTATATTCTTCTACTTTTACTTGGCGTGTTTTGCTTTCAGTTTCGATATCTTTAAACTTAGTGATATCTCTAGCAATACCTGAATAGGCTACTACTTCTCCAAGTTCATTTCTCCGGATAATCACTTTTTGGGAAACCCACAATTCTTCTCCATTTTTTTTTATTAATGGAAACTCAATGGTAGGAAAATAATTTTCATTAAGCAATAAATTTTGATATAAATCTTTGATACTGACAAGGTAATCCTCCCGTACAAATTCGGAATAATTCCGATTTATGATTTCCTCGGATTTATAGCCCAAGCATTTAATAGTAAAGTCATTGACGAATATAAAATCACCGTCACTATTGACTTCGAAAATTAAATCTATAGCATTTTCAATTAAATTTTTATATTGATTTTGTATTTTAATTTCGTTGGTTACGTCTTGTCCAATACCAATTATTAAATCATCTGAAAATTTCTTATCATTCCATTGAATGTGTTTGTATGTTCCATTTTTACATTTAAGCTTACGGACAAAAACTCGATCATCTTTAAATTCAGTTCCATAATCTTGACTAAAAAACTCGGTATCTTCTGTTACCTTCCAATAGCCTAATCCCATTACCTGATGGACGGTATATCCTAAAATTGATTCAACATTTTCGCCACAAAACACAATTTCTCCCTTAGGGTTTGTTGCAATAATCAATGAGTTTCCTTTATTTACAATTTCATTAGCAAATCTAATTTTATCTTTAATGTTTACTAAAGACATGTGTCTTATGTGATTAATAATTAGAACTATTAAAGAATAATTGAATAGAATAATATTAGATTTTAAGGGCATTAATTTAAAAATAAAAAGAATGCTCAAAAAAATAAATAGTACTGAAACAAAAATCCAGTATAACTTGATTGGTTTAATAATATTAAAAGAAAAGAAAAAATAGGATATAAAGGCTACTAGAGGTATAGTATCGGTGGAATATAAAATTACATTACGAGAGATTACACCAAAATAGAGTACGAATATGACAATAAATATATTTTGAATATTTCGATATATAAATTTTATCTTTTTACTTATAAAATACAAACACCAGATTAAAAAACCAATACTGCAATTCAATAGCAATAAACTTTTGGATCTGATCTTAAAAATCTCAAAACTAATTTCAAGAAAAGGTACTAAAATTCCTAAGAATAACATATACAGTTGGTATTCTTTTTGAATAGCATCTAATTCATTGTAATTAGCCGTAATGTTTTTGTTTATAATAGTTTTAATTTTAAGAAAATTATAAACTAATACAGTACCTAAAGCGATCAAAATGGATACTAATAGCCAAGTGGAGGAGGTAATGTTTATTCGGGAAGAGCTAAGCAGCAATAATTTATTTAAAATCAAAATAATTTGTATCCAAGAAAAAGTAAAATTCTGGAGTATTACAGCTGATAAGCTATAGTATAATACCATAGTCGATTTTTAGGAGGTTTTGTAAAGAGTAGATTTGGGATGCTATCTTTTGAGGGTCAATGTAGGAAAAAAAATTAAATAAAAACCAAAAGAGATTAGTATTTCTATCATGGTTTTTATTTAAAAAAAATTGTTTTTTTTATGTGTTTTCTTCAAATTCAGGCTCATTTTCAAATCCAAGTATTTCACTGTAGATGGAATAATACAAAGAATACATAAAAGGGAAGGTAAAAAATATTCCGATGCAGCATCCTATTAATCCGACTAATGTGCCAACTGATCCCACAACAATTAATCCTAGAAGTACCAGCGGTTGTTTTGAAACAATCAAGATACTAGTTTCTATAGCTTCAACAGCTTTTAAATTTCCAAAAATAATTAGGGGTATCATCAAAACACTAAATAGTGTGATTGTTATTGTAACAACAAATTCAATAAGGGGTATTTGGGTGTAATTAATTATTGCACTAAGTATGGAGCTAGTTACAGTAACGATAAAGGTTGCTATGAAAAGTTCTTTGAAATAAGTTGACCTATAGTACTCAAACATAGTCGATACATGAAATTCTTGATCTCTTTCAGCACAATACGCCATTTTTATTAGTCCCGCCGGAAAAGGACTTAACAAACAAGAAGTTAAAACAGATATTCCTGAGAAAATTAATAAGGTATTTAAGCCGAAATTTTCAGGTTTCAAATTTTCAGGTTTTAAAAAATCTAAAATTGCAGGACCTCCAAAAATTGCAATCAGTACTCCAAATGCTAAAATACTGAGTAGAACAAAAAACACAAAAATCACTAAACCACCATAGAGTGCAATCTTTTTATAATTTTCGAAGGCATGGTTGAAAACATCGCCGAAATCTAAGATATATCCATTTTTTTTTATTTCGTCAATTCGGTCTTGTGTATTTTTTTTCATTGGTTTGTAAATTGGTTCATTATTTTTTAAAATAAATTTCTTCAAACGGTATACGGAATCGTTCTCCATAAATACCAGTATTGTCTCTAATTCCACAACCTAAAATCATGTTTATTGCTGCAGAAGGAGGCAAATGTAATATTTTTTTAATTCTCAGCGAATCAAAACCTTCCATTGGACAGGTATCGTACTCTATGGCAGCCATACTAATCATAAAATTCTGAGCAGCAAGTCCCGCGCTTTTGTGAGCAACAATGCGCATGTCGCTTTGTCTGGCTTGTCTATAGATGGGTTTGAATAAACCAATGACTTGAAATACAAGAAATTTTAGCATTCCAATACTTCCTAAGAAATCAAAATAAAGAGCTGGAATAATTTTTTGATAATAATTCAACGCAAATTTTTCCCTTTTCGAATAGTCAGCATTTGGCTTATTACCATATTGCGTTTTTAAGTAAGTGATATTCGATTGTACTCTTTTACGCCACAAATCTTTCCTTACTACAACGACTACAATTTGTTGTGCTGTTTTTGCTGCATTTTGATTAAAACTGGCTTTAGCAATTTGTTTGATCAAGTCATGGGAAACGATGTGATAAAATTCCCAAAGTTGCATGTTGCTGCTTGTAGGTGCCAGAGTTGCTAACTCGATACATTCCTTAACTTTTTGTTCCTCAATATTTATATTTTTAAAAACCCTCACGGAACGTCTGTATTTTATGGCTTCGCTTACCGTTTTTTCATTGGTTACAACCATTTTAATATTTTTTGAATGGTTTTTAATTTGTTTTTATAGGGAGCATAACGCAAAGGCAAATCAAGCCAAGTCCCTTTTTTTACGATAGCTTTTTTATGGGAAAAAATATCAAAACTTAATTTTCCGTGATATGCTCCCATTCCTGAATTTCCAACACCGCCAAAAGGCAGGCGATTGTTGACCAAATGGATCACCGTATCATTAATGCAACCGCCACCAAATGAATATTTTTGCAACACTTCATCAATAAAGGATTTATTTTGAGAAAATAAGTAGAAGGACAATGGTTTTTCGAAGCTTGAAATTATTTTTTCAATATCCGTTTTTGATTTATATGAAAGTATGGGCAGAATTGGTCCAAAAATTTCCTCTTTCATTACTAAGCTATCCATATTTGGTTCATCTAATAAAGTAGGGGCGAGGTATAGTGATTCGCTATTGGATTGTCCTCCAAAAAGGATTTTCTGATTTTCTAATAAGCGCAATTGTCGTTGCCAGTTTTTAAGATTGATGATTCGGGCATAATCTGGAGATTCTTCTGGATTAATTCCAAGTGCTTTTTCAATTTCCTGAATTAAAAATTTCACGAAAGTATCCTTCATTTTATAGTGTACCATAATATAATCAGGTGCAACACAGGTTTGTCCGGCATTTATGATTTTTCCCCATACAATGCGTCGGGCACTTAATTCTAAATTGGCAGTTTCATCAACAATACATGGACTTTTTCCGCCCAACTCTAGTGTAACTGGGGTTAGATTTTCAGCAGCTGCTTTAGCGACTATTTTTCCAACGGCAACACTTCCTGTAAAAAAAATATAATCCCAACGTTTTTTTAATAATTCCTGGGCAATAGTTGCATCTCCTGTAATGACCACAACATCTTTTACAGGGAAAGTTTCATTTATAATTTTAGCTATAATATTCGAAGTATTTGGGGTAAGCTCGGATGGCTTTAGAGTTACTTTATTGCCGGCAGCAACAGCAGCAATAAGCGGACATAAGGCCAGTTGAAAAGGATAATTCCAAGGCGACAGTATTAATACATTTCCATAGGGTTCACTGTAAATGAAATCAGATGACGGGAAATTTAAAAAAGAGGCAAAAACTCTTTTTGGCTTGGCCCATGAATCGATATTTTTTATGGTTTCTTTTAAATCACTGATGACATAATTAGTTTCGGTTAAAACAGCTTCAAAAGCCGGTTTTTTAAAATCATCATATAAAGCCTTAATAATTGCTTCTTCATATTTGGTGATGACGTGCAATAATTTTTTTAAGGATTCTTTTCGATACTTTATATTGGTTCTATAATTCATTGGATGATTTTAAATTTAAAATTACATAATTATTATTGAATCCAACTTTCTGTGCTAAATAAAATTAATAAAAAAACAGGAAAAAAATTCTCCTGTTTTATAGGGTAAATGTATGGGTAAACGATATTTTTAGATGTTCTTTTTGTAAAAATGTACATTTGGGTTATACCGCATTCCATATCACATCATCTGGTGTAGGTGCGATGATTTCTATATTTTCTTTAGAAACAGGATGGATAAAAACTAATTTTCGGGCATGTAAATGAATCCCTCCATCCGGATTGCTTCGGTCAAAACCATATTTTAAATCGCCTTTTATGGGTGAACCAATAACTGAAAGTTGTGCTCGAATCTGATGGTGTCTGCCGGTATGAAGATTGATCTCCAACGCAAAATAATTATTGAGTTCTTTGATTATTGTATACTCTAAGCTAGCTAATTTGCTATCAGGAACTTCTTTTACATGTGCTTTTGAAGTATTGTTTTTTTCGTTTCTTTTAAGGAAATGAACTAATTTATCAGTAGTATTCAAAGGTTTATTTTTGACAATTGCCCAATACGTTTTTTGAGTTTCGCGGTTGCTGAATAGTTCATTCATTCTTGTCAACGCTTTACTGGTGCGAGCAAAAACGACTATTCCGGTTGTAGGACGGTCCAAACGATGCACTACTCCTAAAAACACCTCTCCGGGTTTGTTGTATTTATCTTTGATGTATTCTTTAACCACATCCGAAAGTGGTTTATCACCTGTTTTATCCCCCTGAACAATATCACCTACTCGCTTGTTTACAACAATAATGTGGTTGTCTTCGTGAAGAACTTGAAGGTTATTTTTAGTAGAAACTATTTTCATTTTGGTTTTTAGATGGTTTGGTTTCTAGACTAGTTAATGATTTAGGTATTGGCTCTAAGAATCTTACTAATCTAAAAAGCTAAGAAGTCTAATTTAGTATTGTTCGCTGGTATTAGGAAAATCACTTGATTTTACATCAGCAACATATTGACCAATAGCAGTTGTCATTTCGTCGTATAAATTCATGTATCTTCTCAAGAAACGCGGACTAAATTCATTATTCATTCCTAACATGTCATGAATTACTAAAACTTGACCATCAACACCGCCACCTGCACCGATGCCAATTACTGGAATTGAAATACTTTGAGCTACTTTCTCTGCTAAATGAGCGGGAATTTTTTCTAATACTAATGCGAAACAACCCAATCTCTCCAGTAATTTAGCATCTTCGATTAATTTATGTGCTTCTTCTTCTTCTTTGGCACGAACGGTATAGGTTCCAAATTTATATATTGATTGTGGTGTTAAACCTAAATGTCCCATAACTGGAATTCCTGCATTTAATATTTTCTTGATAGAATCTTTAATCTCTTTACCACCTTCCAGTTTTACGGCATGACCACCACTTTCTTTCATAATTCTGATAGCGGAACGCAAGGCTTCTTTAGGATCCGATTGGTAACTTCCAAAAGGCAAATCAACAACTACCAACGCTCTTTCTATAGCTCTTACCACCGAGGAAGCGTGATATATCATTTGATCTAAAGTAATAGGCAAAGTGGTTTCATGACCAGCCATCACATTCGAAGCGGAATCGCCCACTAAGATTACATCAATTCCGGCTGTATCAACAATTTTAGCCATAGTGTAATCATAAGCGGTAAGCATGGAAATTTTCTCTCCATTGGCTTTCATCTCAATCAGTGATTTTGTAGTAATCCTTTTATAATCTTTTTTTGCGACAGACATATTTGTTGTTTTAAGATTGTAAAGGTAACAAAATGTATATTTTTATCTTAAAAATGTAACAGTAAAGTTACTTGTTGTACCAATTAATTAAACTAGCAAATCATGAAGAAATTTTTAATAATTTTAGGATTATTTATATCCGCTAATTCTCAAGCTCAACACCAAGAAATTCAAAAAGTAATTGAAACTTTTTTCGAGGCTTTTCATGCCAAAGACACTCTGAAACTGCATAATCTTTGTGATGACCAGATAATTTTACAATCGATTGCTGATAATGCCAAAGGAATTACATTATCCAATGAAAAACCTCAAGTTTTTTTTAAATCAATAGCTTCCATTCCTGTCGAAATAAAATTTCAGGAAAAAATACTGAGCTATTCCATTCAAGTCGATGGAAGTATGGCCCACGCTTGGACGCCTTATGAGTTTTATGTGAATGGAAAGCTTAGTCATAAAGGGGTGAATGCTTTTACACTTTTTAATAAAAATAGTTCCAAAACTTCAGAATGGAAAATTGTACATCTTATCGATACCCGAAGAAAGTAAAACCAATTATTTTTATTTGCCAACATTAAAAAAGGTAATTTTGTGCTTTAATTGATACAAATGCTATTTTGAAAAACATACTCATTATTGACGATGAAGAAAAACTTCGTGGACTTCTGACACGAATAGTAAAGTCAGAAGGTTTTGAAGTTTTTGAAGCCTGTGATTTAAAATCAGGTTTCAAGAAATTAGAACACAATGATATTGATGTGGTACTTTGTGATGTCAAACTTCCTGATGGCAGTGGATTAGATTTTCTTGAAAAAATAAAAACTGTTTTTCCGCTTACAGAGGTTATCTTATTAACGGCCTACGGCAAAATTTCCGATGGTGTTCAAGCCATGAAAAACGGAGCTTTTGATTATATTGTAAAAGGGGATGATAATGATAAAATAATTCCGCTATTATACAAAGCACTTGAAAAAGTACAACTGCTGAAGAAAGTCAAACAGCTCGAGAAACGAATTTCAGATAAATATTCCTTTGATACTATTATTGGTAAATCTAAAGGATTGGAACTAGTAATTGATTTAGCCCGAAAAGTAGCCAAAACAGATTCAACGGTACTTTTAACTGGCGAAACCGGAACGGGAAAAGAAGTTTTTGCACAATCGATTCACGAGAACAGCCATCGGGTTGGAAAATCATTCGTAGCACTGAATTGCAGTACTTTTAGTGCAGCAATTCTTGAAAGTGAGTTGTTCGGACACAAACAAGGGGCCTTTACTGGAGCGATAAAAGATAAAAAAGGATTTATTGAAGAGGCCAATGGTGGAACTTTATTTCTAGATGAAATTGGCGAAATGCCATTAGAATTACAAGCTAAATTATTGCGGGTTTTAGAAACCAATGAGTACATTCAAATAGGTGATACTACTCCAAAAAAATCTAATTTTCGACTGATTGCGGCAACGAACCGCAATTTGAAAACGGAAAGTGAAGCACATCGTTTTCGTTCTGATTTGTATTTTAGGTTGAACATTTTTGAGATTACAATTCCGTCATTGCGCGAAAGAATAAAAGATATTGCTCCTTTGGCCTATTATTTTGTAGAACAATTTTCTGCTAAAACAAACAAGCAAAAGTTGACTATCGATGCTGAATTTCTACAAAAATTAGAGTTGTATCATTGGCCCGGAAATGTAAGGGAATTAAAAAATATTATTGAGCGATCCGTAATTTTGGTAAATGGGGAATCGCTCACTGCAGATCTTTTGCCTTATGAAATGCAACATCCAATTGAAAAAAACACTAAAATAATATCTGCTTTTTCTATGCAAAGTATTGAAAAACTTCACATTCAAAAAGTATTGAATTACTCCAAAGGTAATAAAGCAGAGACTGCACGCTTATTAGAAATAGGAATTGCAACACTTTATAGAAAACTAGAAGAATACAGCATTCAGTAATTTTAAAGCATAGCCATTAATGGTTTGAATCCTTAAAAGGGTATCAAAACGATAAAAGCCTATCATTATGATAGGCTTTTTTTATGGCAAATTTTAACTAAAAAAACATAAGTTATTAATTTTCGGTGTTTTAGGATGGGTTGAGATTTCTTGGAATACATTTTGGCATAAGCGATGAAGAACATAAAAATTATTCTTATGAAAAATCAAGTCACCACGATTTACAAACAAGCAGAACGCTTTGCCGAAATAACTAAAAGAGCTATAATTTCAGGCAACATTGCCAGAGCTAAAAAGTGTCTTGCTTTGGCGGAGCGTCTATTTGCAACGGGAAGCAATGAAACAAAAAATGCGATCTCCAACGTATACGTTTTTTCGGTATCCTCTTTTATGGAATTGCGTCACTGCAACATTTCAAATTTGTTTCCAAAATCGTTGAAAGCGGAATACATCAAACAAATCAATGCTTCAGGAGTGTAATTGTAATATGGTTTTTGTGAAATGTAAAAACTAAACAACACCAGATTAAAACATTTTTCACTTCCTATATTTTACTTCTTAATATTTAATCTATAACTTTTTTGACTATGATCACTATTCTATTACTCGCATTAGCTGTTTTATTATTTGCGATTTGCTTTAAATCCGTCGAATTTTTTGAAAAAATCTAAATTATGACTGCACTATTTATTGTCGCGCTTGCCGTTTTTGGCTATTTGGTTTATGTATTAATCAAACCCGAAAAATTTTAACTCAATTAAACTAATTTTTATGAACACAGAATTATTTGGCGTCATTATTATTTTTATTGTTTCCATAGTTTTGGCTATTCCTTTAGGAAAGTATATTGCCAAAATATATTCAGGCGATAAAACACTACTTGATCCGATTTTCAATCCAATTGAAAATTTTATTTTCAAAATCAGCGGGATCAATGCCACGGAAGAAATGAACTGGAAACAACATTTAAAAGCGCTTTTGAGCGTGAATATGGTTTGGTTCTTTCTTTGCTTTTTTATTTTACTGTTTCAAGGTTCAATGCCTTTAAATCCGGATAACAATCCAAACATGACACCTGATCTGGCATTTAATACTGCTATTTCATTTGTGGTAAACTGTAATTTGCAGCATTATTCAGGGGAAACAGGAGTTTCATATTTATCTCAATTGTTTCTAATGTTCTTGCAATTTGTTTCAGCTGGTGTTGGGATGGCAGCAGCAGCAATGGTTTTCACTGCAATGAAAGAGAGAACCACGGATACATTAGGGAATTTTTATACTTATTTTATCAAAAGTTGTACGCGTATTTTACTGCCTCTTTCAGCAATTGTAGCGATTGTTTTATTGTTTAGTGGTACACCGATGACTTTTGAAGGAAAAGATGCCATTACTACGTTGCAAGGCGATGCAGTGGAAGTTTCTCGTGGGCCGGCGGCAGCATTTATTGCCATCAAACATATTGGAACCAATGGTGGAGGGTTTTTTGGAGCCAATTCGGCGCATCCGCTAGAGAATCCTACTTATTTTACGAATGCGGTTGAATTGTGGGCACAATTAATAATTCCGTTTGCGATGATTTTTGCTTTGGGCTTTTATTTAAAGAAAAGAAAATTATCCTACGTAGTTTTTGGTGTAATGACTATTGGTTTTTTACTTTTAGTAATACCAACAGTGATTAGTGAACTCAATGGAAACCCAGCCATAGAAAAAATGGGAATTATGCAGGCTACAGGAGCTATGGAAGGCAAGGAAGTCCGTTTTGGTCCTGCCATTTCAGGTTTTTGGAGTATTGCCACAACAGTAATTTCTACAGGTTCAGTTAATAGTATGCACGACAGCTCGATGCCTATTTCAGGCTCGATGCAATTACTGGCAATGATGGTCAACGCCTTTTATGGAGGTTGTGGTGTTGGTTTTTTGAACTTTTATATTTTTATTATCCTCGCTGTTTTTATTTCAGGATTAATGGTGGGTCGAACCCCAGAATTTTTAGGGAAGAAAATCGAAGCTCGTGAAGTCAAAATTGCTGCTTTCATCGCAATTCTACATCCATTATTAATATTGTCAGGAACGGCTTTGGCATCTTATTTCGCTGCAAATGATACCGCCATGGGCTATTGGTTTAGCGGCAATGCTACTGGCTGGCTTAACAATTCTGGGCATCATGGTTTTTCTGAAATGTTATACGAATATACTTCGAGTGCTGCTAACAACGGTTCCGGATTTGAAGGTTTAGGAGACAACAATCCGTTTTGGAACATCACCACTGGAATTGTGTTGTTATTGAGTCGTTTCCTTCCTATAATTGGTCCTTTGGCCATTGCAGGATTATTAGCGAATAAAAAATACATTCCGGAAAGTGCAGGAACTTTAAAAACAGATACAACTATTTTTGGAATAATGGTTTTTGCCGTAATCGCCATTATTGCAGCGTTATCTTTCTTTCCAGCATTAGCTTTAGGACCATTGGCAGAATATTTTACATTAAAATAATATAAAAAATGACTCAAAATAAATCCAATTCATTGTTTGAGAGCAAGCAGGTAAAAGATGCTTTAGTGCAGTCTTTTGTTAAGCTTAATCCTAAAATAATGTTCAAAAACCCGGTAATGTTTACCGTAGAAATCGGAACGGCTATTATGCTTGCCGTTTGTATTGCCATTTTATTTGGTGCGCAGGATCAAGGGAGTTTTGCTTATAATTTTATTGTGTTTTTAATTTTATTAGCGACACTTTTGTTTGCCAATTTTGCGGAGGCAATTGCCGAAGCCAGAGGAAAAGCACAAGCAGACAGTTTAAGAAAAACAAGGGAAGAAACACCAGCGAGAAAGCTTTTACCAAATGGTGAAATTAAAAATATCAGCTCATCTGAATTGAAAAAAGGAGATGTTTTTATCTGTGAATCAGGGGATTTAATAGCCACCGATGGTGAAATTATTGAAGGTTTAGCCACGATAGACGAAAGTGCGATTACGGGAGAAAGTGCTCCTGTAATTCGAGAAGCGGGTGGTGACAAATCATCCGTAACTGGAGGAACAAAGGTATTGTCTGATAAGATAAAAGTAATTGTTACAAATGAACCGGGCGAAAGTTTTCTGGACAAAATGATTGCTTTGGTGGAAGGAGCAAGCCGTCAGAAAACACCCAATGAAATTGCCTTGACCATTTTGTTGGCAGCCTTTACCTTAATCTTCGTGATTGTTTGTGTAACCTTAAAGCCCTTTGCTGATTATGCCAATGCGCCAATAACTATAGCTGCTTTTATATCTCTTTTTGTGTGTTTGATACCGACGACGATTGGGGGTTTACTATCCGCTATAGGAATTGCAGGAATGGATCGAGCCTTGCGTGCCAATGTCATTACCAAATCAGGAAAAGCGGTGGAAACTGCCGGAGATATTGATGTATTGCTTTTGGATAAAACTGGTACAATTACCATTGGAAATCGAAAAGCAACCCATTTTTATCCTGCAAAAGGTGTTTCGGAAGATGATTTTATTAAATCGGCAGTTTTAAGTTCGCTTGCAGATGATACTCCTGAAGGAAAAAGTATTGTGGAATTAGCCGGAAATGAAGTGGCCAACAAACTGTCTATTGAAGGAGCCACTTTAATCAAATTTACTGCCGAAACAAGAACAAGTGGTGTTGTTTTACAAGACGGTACCAATATTAGAAAAGGCGCTCAAGATGCCGCAAAAAACATTACGCTCCAAGCTGGGAACATTTTCCCTGAAGATACCGCTCAAAAAGTAATTGACATTTCCTCTAAAGGAGGAACGCCATTGGTAGTCATTAAAAATAATCAGGTGCAAGGCGTTATTGAATTGCAGGATATTATCAAAACGGGAATGAAAGAACGTTTTGACCGTTTGCGAAAAATGGGTGTGAAAACGGTTATGGTTACCGGTGACAATCCTTTGACCGCTAAATTCATTGCCGAAGCAGCCGGTGTAGATGATTTCATTGCAGAAGCTAAGCCAGAGGACAAAATGAACTACATCAAAAATGAACAACAAATGGGTAAACTTGTCGCCATGATGGGTGATGGAACGAATGATGCTCCTGCTCTTGCCCAAGCCGATGTAGGTGTGGCGATGAACAGCGGAACGCAAGCAGCGAAAGAAGCTGGAAATATGGTTGATCTTGACAATGACCCAACCAAACTAATTGAAATTATAGAGATAGGAAAACAGCTGTTGATGACTAGAGGAACACTGACTACGTTTTCGATTGCAAATGATGTTGCTAAATATTTTGCTATTGTTCCGGCACTTTTTATCACCGCAATTCCCGCTTTAGAAGGTTTGAATATCATGCGTTTGCACAGTCCGGAAACGGCCATTTTATCGGCAGTGATTTTCAATGCGATTATCATTCCAATATTGATTCCGCTAGCCTTGAAAGGGGTTGATTATAAACCAATTGGTGCCAGTGCTATTTTACAAAGAAATCTTTTGATTTATGGACTTGGTGGATTGATTGTACCTTTTATTGGAATTAAATTAATTGATTTAGTTGTAGCATTATTTATTTAAAAAGTAAGAAGTGAAATGTGCGAAGTAAAAAGAGAATCTCATAATGTCAATTTAACATACTTCCACATTTCACTTTTTTAAAATAACATTTAACAATAAAAAAATGAAAAATATATTTTCAATATTAAAATTTACACTCTTTATAGTGGTATTGTTTGCAATTATTTATCCAATGGCAATTTTCGGAATAGCACAACTTGCTCCAAACAACGGAAAAGGAGAAACGGTTATGGTAAACGGAAAAGTTGTGGGGTATCAAAAAATTGGACAGAAATTCGATAAATCAAACTACTTTTGGGGAAGGCCTTCTGCTGTGGATTACAATGCAGCGGGAAGTGCGGGAAGTAACAAAGGGCCTAGCAATGCGGAATATTTAGCTTTAGTTCAAAAAAGAATTGATACTTTTTTAATCGTTCATCCGTATTTAAAAAAAGGAGAAATCCCATCGGATATGGTGACGGCTTCCGGGAGTGGTTTAGATCCAAATATTTCGCCGGAAGGGGCTTTAATTCAGGTAAAAAGAGTAGCAAAAGAAAGAAAATTATCAGTGGCGAAAGTAAAAGCTTTAGTCGAAACTAAAATCAACACACCTGCAGTGATGGGGACTTCAACAGTCAATGTTTTAGAGTTGAATGTCGCTTTGGATGCATTGAAATAAATAGAATTCTAATTTAAACATTTTAGATTTTAATCCTTAAAGGGTTCAAAGGAGTTGATTAAAAATAGATTTTTTAATTATTGAATAATGCTTTTTAGCCCTGATAGCAGTGAAAATCCTTATATTTTTTTGTTTAAAAATATAAGATTGCAACGAATAGCGGGATTAGCTCTAAATAATAAATAATAAAAATGAAAAAATTAATAGGTATAGCATTGCTAGTTTTTGGTGGTACAACGATAAATGCTCAGGAAATAGAGAAAGAAAAAAGTCCTTTCACGTTTTCGGGTTATATAGAAACGTATTACAGTTATGATTTTGGCAAACCCGACAATCATGTCAGACCCGGTTTTTTTTACAGTCACAACAAACACAATGAAGTCAATTTGAATTTAGGAATGGCAAAAGTAAATTATGCCAAGGACAATATTCGTGGGAATTTTGCACTTATGGCTGGAACGTATGTCCAATACAATCTGGCTGCCGAACCAGATTTGTTGAAAAATGTGTATGAAGCCAATATAGGCGTGAAGATATCGGCAACACATAATCTTTGGGTTGATGCGGGAATTATGCCTTCACACATTGGGTTTGAAAGTGCCATTGGTAAAGATTGTATGGCTGTGACCAGAAGTATTTTAGCGGATAATTCTCCGTATTACGAAACGGGAGTAAAAATTGGATATACTTCAAAAAGCGAGAAATGGTATTTGGCGGCGATGTATCTGAACGGATGGCAACGCATCCAGAAAATTGACGGCAATCAAACCCCTGCTTTTGGCACGCAAGTGACTTTCAAACCTTTGTCTTCAGTGGCTTTGAACTGGAGTACGTATGTTGGGAATGAACAACCGGACACGGATAAAAAATGGCGGTATTTCAACAACTTTTATGCCTTGCTTAAAGTGTCTGAAAAAGTAAATATTCATACCGGTTTTGATATCGGAGCGCAACAAACGGCGGTGAAAAGTGATCGCTATGATGTTTGGTTTTCACCAGTTTTAATTGCACAATACAAACCGACCGCTAAAATTCAATTGGCAGCAAGAGGTGAATATTATGCGGATGAAAAAGGGGTAATCATTGCCACAGGAACACCAAACGGATTTAAAACCTATGGTTTCTCGGCTAACTTTGACTATTTAGTGGCTGATAATATACTTTTTAGAGTAGAAGCCAGAAATTTAAAAAGTAAAGATGAGGTGTTTTTGAAAGATAATTTGCCCAACTATCAAAATGTATTTTTAACGACTTCAGTAGCGATTTCATTTTAATTTTTTTTCTAAAATATAACTCTAATTGGACAACGAAAAAGAAAATAATGTCAAACACTTTCTTGATTTAATTCAGAAATCACGTAAAGGAAAGTTTAAAGTCTACATCGGGATGAGTGCCGGTGTAGGCAAAACTTTTCGGATGCTACAGGAAGCGCATACGTTGTTGAAAAACGGAATTGATGTTAAAATTGGGTATATCGAAACGCACAATCGCAAAGAAACCCATGAATTGTTAAACGGTTTGCCTGTCATTCCTAGGCGTACTCTTTTCTATAAAGGAAAGCAACTCGATGAAATGGATGTTCAGGCGATTATCAATCTGCGTCCTGAAGTGGTAATCATAGATGAATTAGCGCATACTAATATTGAGGGCAGCAAAAATGAAAAACGGTGGCAGGATGTTCTGGAGATTTTAGATGCGGGAATTAATGTGATTTCGGCAGTAAATATTCAGCATATTGAAAGTTTGAATGAAGATGTGAAACGCATCACTAATGTTGATGTTCAGGAACGAATTCCGGATAATGTACTGCGATTGGCGGATGAGGTGGTGAATATTGATTTGACATCAGAGGATTTGATTGCACGCTTAAGAGAAGGGAAAATTTACACTGCGGATAAAATTCAAACGGCTTTAAACAATTTTTTTAAATCAGATCAAATTTTACAATTGCGAGAATTGGCCTTAAAAGAAGTTGCGAGCCAAGTACTTAGAAAAGTAGAGAATGAAGTGCCTAAAAATAGTGCTTTAAGGCATGAAAAACTCTTGGCATGCATTAGCAGCAACGACAAGACAGCCAAAATTGTAATTAGAAAAGCGGCTCGTTTAGCCAGTTATTATAATTGTAATTGGTATGTTTTGTACGTAGTTACACCAAAAGAAAGTAGTGACAAAATTGCATTGGACAAACAACGCCATTTGATAAATAATTTCAAATTAGCCATACAGCTTGGTGCGGAAGTAATCAAGATGGAGAATTCTAATATCACGGATACCATGTTGAAAATTGTGGAACAAAAAAACATCACAACGGTTTGCATAGGTAAACCACACTTCAATTTATTTAAAGTAATTTTATCAACAACGATTTTCAGACGCTTATTGAATAGTCTATCGTTATCAAATGTTGATCTAGTTATATTGTCTTAAAAAGTGTTGAAGACAAATTCAAATGGGTGAAAAATAATAACTAATTAAATAAAGAGGATAAGATTGCTTCGCTCCTCACAATGACAAGATGAGAATTAAAACCAAATTAAACTTAGGCGTTGGCCTACTTTTTTTAATGATAATTATTTTGTCATTAGTAGCGGCATTTTATATTTTTTCTATAAAAAAAGATACTGAAAATATTCTAAAAGCAAATTATAATACTCTAGAGTATTCTAGAAATATGCTTCTTTCACTAGATGAAATTAATATAGATGAAGAAAAAGCAATTGTTGTATTCGAAACGAATCTCAGAAAGCAAATTGCCAATATAACGGAGATTGGAGAGGATAAAGTAACATATAATTTGCAAAAAAGTTTTGATTTTTTGAAAAAAAACAGGACTGATGAAGCTGTGAAAAGCCAAATTCGTCAGGATATTTTCGAGATCATGAAATTGAATATGGTTGCGATTAAAGTGAAAAGTGACATTGCCAAACACACCGCAGAAACAGCTAATTTATGGATTGCCGTTACGGGTACACTTTGCTTCTTGATTGCTTTTAATTTATTGGTCAACTTGCCAAATAATATTGCTAATCCAATAAAAGAGCTTACTGGAAGTATTAAAGAAATTGCCAATAAAAATTACACGGAACGAGTCCATTTCATGAATCATAATGAGTATGGTGATTTGGCCAAATCGTTCAATACAATGGCACAAAAACTGGAGGAATACAGCAATAGTAATTTGCATAAATTGTCCTTTGAAAAGAAGCGATTGGAAACACTGATCAACAATATGCACGACCCGATTATTGGATTAGACAATGAAGGACTTGTTTTATTTGCAAATGATGAGGCATTGAAAATCATGGCGTTAAAAGCAGAGGAAGTGATTGGGAAACTGGCTTCTTCGTTGGCATTGACAAATGATTTGATGCGTTCTTTGATTATAAAAGAATTGGAAAACGATGCTAAAAATGCTGGACAAAAATCACTTCCAATGAAAATTTTTGCCGATGGAAAAGAAAGTTATTTCGAAAAAGAAACGGTGACCATTACTATACAACCAACTGGTGAGGATCAAACGATTACTATTGGTGATGTCATTATTTTAAGGAATATTACTTTTTTTAAAGAATTGGATTTTGCCAAAACTAATTTTATTGCGACCGTTTCGCATGAGTTGAAAACCCCTATTGCTTCTATAAAAATGAGCCTGCAATTACTTGAAAAACCAGAAACTGGAATAATCAATAGCGACCAAAAACAACTCATACAAGGGATCAAAGAAGACAGCCAACGATTGCTTAAAATCACTGGAGAATTATTAGAATTATCCCAACTGGAAACAGGAAATATTCAGTTGAACATGGCAAAAACTAATCCCTACGAGATTGTAAATTATGCTGTTGAAGCAATAAAATTGCAAGCTGAACAAAAGCAAATCGAATTGCGGATTGAGGCGGAACCTAATTTATCCGAAGTGAAGGCTGACAGTGAGAAAACAGCTTGGGTTTTAATCAATTTTCTAACCAATGCGATACGCTATTCTTCTGAAAACAGTAGCATTACGGTACAATTGAAAAAAGAAAATAATGAGGTTGTTTTTCAAATAATTGATACCGGAAAAGGAATTGACAGCCGGTATAAAACTAAAATTTTCGATAAATATTTTCAGGTTCCCGGCAGCCATAAATCAGGGACAGGATTGGGTTTAGCCATTAGCAAGGAATTCATAGAAGCGCAAGGAGGGACTATTGGTATTGTAAGTGAATTGGGACTAGGAAGTACTTTTTATTTTAAATTGAGCATGGTTTGATTTTAAATACTTAGGTCTAATTATGGATTGTTTTGATAATTTTTTATCCAACATGACTGTTCCCTTTTCATTAATTACGATATTTAATTTCATGTAAAGTGAAATAATTATTACCCCTTTTTTAAAAGTTTAGTAATACAAATTAATAGGTATCGTCATTCATGTCAGACTCTTCTTCTTTAGCTTTTTTGAAATCATTGTTCAAGAAATGAATATACTTTTTTTTATCGTTTTGATTTTTTCTAATTAGAAATACAATCAAAATAACCAAACAAATAATTACAATACCGATTATTACCCAGTTGATTTCCATTTTATTATAATTTAACAGTTAGACTAAATGTACTGTAAATAATTTAATTTTTGATTATCAGTATTTTAAATTTAGGGTATTTACAAGGAGAACCTTTTTAGTAAAGTTATTGATAAGAAGAAATCATTCAATCTAATTAACAATCAGCCATATTTACGGCAATGGCTAATCCGCCTTCCGAAGTTTCTTTGTATTTGTTGTTCATGTCTTTGGCGGTTTGCCACATAGTATCCACCACTTTATCTAGTGGTACTTTTGCATTTTTGGGGTCAGTTTCCAGCGCTAATTCAGCCGCATTAATTGCTTTTATGGCACCCATCGTATTTCTTTCAATACAAGGAATCTGAACTAAGCCACCAATAGGATCACACGTCAATCCCAAGTGATGTTCCATAGCAATTTCGGCAGCCATTAAAACTTGTTCTGGGGTACCGCCCATTAACTCGCATAAAGCGGCAGCAGCCATTGAGGAAGAAACGCCTATTTCGGCCTGACAACCACCCATTGCGGCTGATATTGTAGAACCTTTCTTGAAAATGCTGCCTATTTCTCCGGCAACCATTAAGAATTGTTTGATTTCCTTTTCTCCGGCATTATGGTTTTCAATTACTAAATAATACATTAAAACAGATGGAATGACACCTGCACTTCCGTTTGTTGGAGCTGTAACTACACGACCTAAAGCGGCGTTTACTTCATTAACCGCAAGAGCAAAACAAGAAACCCATTTCAGTATTTGTCGAAATTTCACTTCTGTTTTTCTGATTTCTTCAAGCCAGGTTTGTGGCGAATCATAATTGGCTAAGCCAATGAGGTTTTGGTGCATATCAAAAGCACGGCGACGTACATTTAATCCGCCTGGAAGAATGCCCTCTGAATGGCAGCCAATGTACATGCATTCGAGCATCGTATTCCAAATGCGCATTAATTCATGATCGATAGCTGCTTCGGTGCGCATCGATTTCTCATTTTCATAGACAATTTCCGATATGGATTTGTTCTCTTTCTTGCAATAATCCAATAATTCTGCTGCTTTCTCAATTGGATACGGAAAAGCACATTTTATGGCAATTTTCTTCTTGGCGTTGATGCGTTCTTCTTTGACCACAAATCCGCCACCAATTGAATAAAAAGTGGAAACGTATTCGCTATCATCAGTCATATAGGCTGTAAAAGTCATTCCATTGGCATGAAAAGGAAGAAAGTTTTTATTGAAAATAATGTCTTGGAGGAAAAAAAAAGGGATCGATTTTTCGTTTCCTAAATTGATTTCGTTTTTTGATTCAATGGATTTAATAATTACATCAATATTTTCTACAGGAATGTATTCAGGATCTTGTCCGCTTAAACCCAGCATTACGGCTAAATCTGTCGCGTGTCCTTTTCCGGTCAAGGATAGAGAACCGTATAAATCTATTTTTACCCTATGTACTGTATGAAGTAAATTTTCGGTTCTTAATTCGCTAAGAAAGCGTTCGGCAGCTCTCCAAGGTCCAAGTGTGTGTGAACTCGAAGGTCCAACACCAATTTTTAACATGTCAAAAACGGAGATACATTCTTCCATCTGTAGTGTGAATTTTGTTGTCTGCAAATATAATAGAATGTAGCAAGGGTACTATTCAAAATTAGAATAATATTGTTTATTTAATAATGAATATTACTGTATTGTTGTTATTCTTCAACAAATATGAATTAATAAAAGCTAGAGGTTTGGTAAAATCAATATTTAATTATTCCAAAATTTACCTTGTGCAATACTTCCTAAATGGCTATTTTTGAAGTATAATTAACCCGTAAAACATGAAAAAGACCGTTTTTCCTTTTTTTTTAATACTACTTTGTGTGCTAAGTGTTCATTCACAAGTACAGAGTCCTTCAGAATTTTTACCCAATTATGGAAAACAAATAACCTACTACCATCAAGTTGAAAATTACTTCAAACAGCTTACTGAAAAGTCTACTTTTATCAAACAGCAGAAGTATGGCGTAACACCGGAACAAAGAGATCTGAACGTGTATTTTATTTCAAGTCCGGAGAATTTAGCTAATTTGGAACAAATACGAAATAATAATTTAGCAGCCATTGGCTTATCCGAAACTAAATCCCAGCTGATTGGTGATAAGCTAATCGTATGGTTGAGTTTCAATGTTCACGGAAATGAATTTGCAGGAACGGAAAGCGCCATGACCGTAGCTTACGAATTGATAAATCCTTCGAATCTAGCAACCAAAAAGTGGTTAGAGAATACAATTGTAATCCTTGATCCGTGTATCAATCCTGATGGATATTCAAGATACGGAAATTGGTTAAGGGAAATTTCAGGAAAAAAAATGCATCCGGAATTATCAGACAGAGAACACATGGAAGCATGGCCAGGAGGTAGGTACAATCATTATATGTTTGATTTAAATAGAGATTGGGCGTGGCAAACCCAGCCTGAAACCCAACAGCGTATTGTATTGTACAACCAATGGATGCCACAAGTGCATACAGATGTGCATGAAATGGGATACGATTCTCCGTATTTTTTTCCACCATCTGCGGAACCTTTGCACGAGTACATTGAGAAGTACCAAAAAGATTTTCATTACACTTTAGGTAAAAATATTTCAAAAAAGTTTGATGCTCAAAACTGGATGTACAATACTGGAGAACGCTTTGATTTGTTTTATCCAAGTTATGGTGATACATATCCTACTTACAATGGAGCGGTAGGAATGACATTAGAACAAGGAGGAATAGGCGCTGGGAGAGCAGTTACGATGAGTAATGGTATCAATTTGACGATACAGGATCGATTAACCCATCACGCAACGGCAGTTTTGACGGTTGTAGAATCGGCATCAGCTCAAGCAGAGGTTTTACTCAAAGGATTCAGAGGTTTTATGAATAATTCCCGAAAAACAGTGAAGGGAAAGTATAAAATGTATGTAATGAAAAGCAATCCGAAGTTAGTTCAAATGGCGGATTTGTTGAAAAAAAATAATGTAGCGTTCAGTTATGCCGATGCCAGTCAAAAAGCATCGGGATTCAATTACAACACAAAGACAGAAAATGGTTTTACGATTGAACCGAATGATTTGATTGTAAAAGTAGACCAACAAAAAGCCGTTTTTGCCCAAGTGCTTTTTGAACCGAATCAAAAACTAAATGATAGTTTATCGTATGACATTACTTCATGGGCTTTGCCTTTAGCGTATGGCGTAGAAGGATATGCATTGAAGAATAGTTTAGACATCAAAACAAAAGCATCAATCGAAGCGAAAGAAAAAGTAATTTCTCAAAATGTATATGCATTTCATATTCCGTGGAATAACAGAATTTCAGCCCAGGTTTTGTCTTTGTTGCATCAAAATAATATAAAGGTCCGATCAGCAATGAAAAAAGCTGTTTTTGGGGATGTAACTGTTGAGCCTGGTGGTTTGTTAGTGACCAAAGCAGATAATCCTAAAGTGGTGGATTTTGAAAAAACGATTAGTGAACTGGTAAAAGTAAAAACTGATTACAGTTATATAGCTACAGGTTTTTCTTCTAATTCTAAAGATGTTGGCGGTGAAAATTTCAGTTTATTGAAAGCACCTAAGGTCGTTTTGTTATCTGGAAAAGGTGTTGGTTCTACAGAGTTTGGTGCCGCTTGGTATTTCATGGAAGAAACTATAGGATACCCCATAAGCGTAGTCGAAGTGAATAATTTTAATAGATTAAACCTATTCAATTACAACACGATTATTTTAGCGGATGGGTATTATGATTTAAATGAAGACCAGCAAAAGAAAATAGGAGAATGGATTAAGAATGGAGGAAAAGTGATTGCAATGAATAGTGCGCTTACTCTTTTTGAAGCTAAAGAGGGCTACGCACTGAGTCCTTTTGCTACTGAGGAAGATAAAATTAGTTCTGAAAAAGAAGCTGAAGAAGAGGAATTGAAAGAGCGCTTCTTAGATTTTCAAGATTCAGAGCGTAGGTATATCTCTAAATCGATTCCGGGAGCTATTATTGAAAATCTTCTTAATAAAACCCACCCAATGTCTTTTGGTTTAGGCGATAAATATTTTAGCCTAAAAACGGATGACAGGCATTATTCGCTATTGAAGAAAGCCACGAATGTTGTTTATGTTCCTAAAGATTATAAGAGTTATGGTTTTGTGGGTAATGAAATCAAAAAGAAACTGAATAACACAGTAAGTTTTGCAGTAGAAAAAAAAGGGAATGGTTCTGTAATTTATATGGTTGATAATCCTTTATTTAGAGGTTTCTGGGAAAACGGAAATTTGTTATTTAGTAATGCTTTGTTCTTAGTAAACTAAAGAGTGAACTACTTAATACAAAAAAGCACGATATTGATCGTGCTCTTTTGTATTAAAATTGTATTATGATTAAAAAGGATATCCAATAGCTAAATTAAAAATTAAATTTTCTCTGCGCCAAGGTCCGCTTCCAAAATCAATTTTATCCAAAACCCAACGATTACCCTCCGGCAAATATGGTTTGCGTAATGGGAAGGCCAGATCCGTCCTCAAGATTAAAAAAGAGAAATCAAAACGCAATCCGGCTCCAGCGCCAACAGCAATTTCGTTTAGGAATTTTTTAGTTAATTTTGTACCTGGTTTTTCGGCATTTTCTTTCATCAACCAGATGTTTCCAGCATCTATAAACAAAGCGCCTTTGACTAATCCGTAAATTTTTGCTCGGTACTCCGTATTGAATTCTAATTTAAAATCACCGGATTGATCAGGCAAAAAAGAGCTCGTATTAGTAGCAGCACCATCAAAACTTCCTGGACCTAATGATCGCGCTCTAAAGGCCCGTAAACTATTGGTTCCACCTATAAAAAACTGCTTAATAAAGGGCAACTCTGCTGAATTGCCATAAGCAAATCCAGCGCCTACGATTATGCGACTGGCCAGCTGGGAATCAGGGCTTAATTTTAAATAATGCCTAAAATCATTTTCTATTTTGACAAATTGGCTAAAGGGAACATCAAAAAATTTAATAGTATCTCCTTTTTGGATATTTGCCCCTGAAACTAATCCTGCAATATTTCCTGCTAAATCGATAGTACCTTTATAGTAAAAGGTATTTTTCTTTCTTAGTTGTAAAGTATTGGTATACGTATAGGAATAAGTTGGTCCGAAAATCAATTGTTTTTCAATTACTTTCCCTAAAGACTCATTTGCTAGAATTTGTTCTTGGTATAATGGAGTGACATTTTGTGGACTAGCATACGTAATCTCAGTAACATTCAATAAATGTTCCTTTCGCTCATTTTCTTTCCATAAATAGCCAAAAGACCCTTTAAAGGTTTGCAAGGAATACAATTTGGTTCTGTTTTGAAATTCATATCCCAATGTTGCTTTCGTTTTGGGCACAAAGCCACTAGGAGAATTTAGCTTAAAAGGGGCAAGAAATCGCGGCCAAACTAAATTAGCTTCGGTACCAAATCTATAAACATTAAATCCATTGTTTTGTCCGGAAACTTGTACTTCAACACCCCCAAAAGCAGAGATAGTAAGCAATTCAGCACCTCTAAAAGTATTTCTGTTACTCCAGTTTAAATTGAGTTCAGTTCCTGTATAATTGGCTGAATTTGTTTTGGCCAATACCTCCAATCGAATTGATTTTTTTGGTAATGGAGTTAGGTAATAATAAGCATCGAGGTAATTTCCGGTAGTATCCGAAACTCTAAATTGATTTTTCACGAATTTGAAAGTTCCAAGATTTACTAATCTATTTAAGGATAGATTATGATTAGTACGGTTGTATAAATCTTCTTTTTTGAAATACAATGCCCGATCAAAAATCCGAGGCTTAAATAAGTTTTCCTGATCGATGATGGTTAAATCATTGTATTTTTTGATAGAATCCATATTGTTTTTCACACTATCGATACCAACGGAGTAGTTGGGATACACAATAATTTTATTGATTTTGAATGGGGTCTCTGCTAATTGTGGGGTTTCGTCTTTTACTTTTACAATAAGATCTACTTGATGATCGGCAACAGTTGTATCTACTTGAACTTTAAGATAATCAGGGTTGAAATAGAAAAAACCTTTTTCCTTTAATCTGGAATCAATACGAACTCTTTCCTCTTTAATGACATCAAGGCTATACCCTTCGTCTTTCTTTAACAGAGTTCTGCGTCTGGTGTTGCGAACAGCTGTAGCGATCACCGAAGAATCCTTGGGGAACTTCACTTCTCTAATTTTATATTGTTTTGCGGGGTTTACCAGATATGTAGCGCTCGCTTTTTTACCTTTTCGTGTTGAGTCAGCTGCTGTTTTAGCGTTGAAGTAGCCACTGTTTTCTGAAAAATTTTGTAAAACACTTTTGTTGTATTCTAAGTCAACTTGACTATATAAAACAGGAGGTTCACCTACTTTGTTTTTCAACCAGTAGCGCCATCCTTTATCTTTTTTTGGTGTTCCCGCTAAATTATAAATATACAATTTTGGTTTCAACCCCAAAAAAGAGGAGTTGGGTTTGGGCCTCACAATATCTTCTAACTTATTTTTCAATGCTTTATTTTCTTTCTTGGTGGTTTTTTTTCCTTCTACTTTTATTTTTGCACCTGTATATAGTAGCTCCCCTTCGGGCAAAAATCTGGTATTACTGCACGAGGAAACAAACAATCCTAAAAAAAGAAAATAGAGTGCAAGAGTCTTAGTCATCAATTTTAGTATTTATTAAAAATTAGACTATTGAGAAATTATGGCTCATTAGAAAAAATTAATTCCTAAATTTTCTTAAATGCTCAATAGTTTAAAAACTTTTATTTAGTCTTTTTAGCAACTTTCGGTACTTTACTTTTAGCAAATAATTCTCTGAATTTATTGTAATCCAAAGTAATGACAAAAGCAATTCCGGTTTCAACTACTTCACCTTGAAGCGCTACTTGATATTTATTTATGCGGTATACTCTCATTTTATACCTTCCATCTTTAGAGAGTTGGTAATCCAGAGATACATCTCCGGCAATATTATTCGCATTTTGATTAATCTGTTGTGGCCCTTCGATTCCAAAACTACTTCCCACAGTTACCTTTAGTCTGTCGTTCAACAGTTTTTTAGAAATACCAACATTTAAATCGGTTTTGTTTTGGCGCTGACCCGTGGTATAATCATCTGTAGTATTCAAATCAAAATTGAGTTCCACACCACTAATTAAATCTCCAGCTAGATTATTGAGTTGTTGGGACAGAATTTTACTCGCACTTTCTCTAGCTAATGACGAAACATTAGTACCTCCAGTTTCGCTGGCAAATGGATTTTCTCCAATAAAACGGTTGAGTAGGAGTAGTGCAAAAACCTGTTTGTTCATCTCGTCTGGTTGTTGACGTAGTTGCACTAATTTTGCTTGTGTTGTATTAATAATTTCGGTAGATACACTATTGTTTCCTTCTGGTAAAACGATATCAAACGAAATGGAAGGTTTCATTAATTCTCCGGTCATTTTCAAACGGGTTTCAAACGGAATCTTTTGTTTGTATGTGTTTCTGACTTGGGCAGTAACCGCCCCTAATTGGTCGTTTATCAAATCAATTGGTGCTGCTTCTGTTTTATAAATGGCGGTAATACTAATATCAGCTGTTGTAGGTTCTCCAGTCCATAAAATATAACTTCCTGGTTTAATATCAAATTTTCTTTTGATTGCATTAAAGTTCATCTCGTAACTTCCCTCGGATAATTCATAGCGTCCAGTCAATGTAGTTTTTCCAGAAGGATCAATTCCACCGTTTAGTTGTGCTTCTCCTTTTAATTTAAGGAAATCTCCATTGGCTTTGTCAATATTCAGAGACAGTTCAGCTTCCTTATCTATTTCAATATTTACTGAGGCATTAATTCCTTTTATTTCCATTTCACTTTTTATTTCCTCCATTGAAACAGTTCCTAATAATTGTGGATTGTCTTGATCAATGAACTCTACAATTCCTGCTCTATCCGCTATTGATGGATCTGATTGTGGTAAAACAATAGTAAACTTTGTGTCTTTGTTAATCTTGATATTTCCCTCTACAATCGGATTGTCTATTGTTCCCCTTACTTTTAAGTGGTTGTCCAAATACAATTCTCCGTAGTATAAATCATTGTCTTTGGCTTCGGAATTAACTGCTTGAAAGTTATCGGCATCAATGGATAAATCAAACCCAAAATTGCTAAAATTAGCGCTATCAATCTTTCCGTTAATGGCTAAATCATTTTCTTTTTCATCTTTTATAATAAAATTGTTAAAAAGAATTGCGTTAGGTGTAAAAACAATTTTATCGTTTAAAGACTTAAATTTTGCATTGAGCTGCTTTACTTTGAAACCAATTTCATTGAACTGTAATTCTCCAATTACCTCGGGCTGGGTTGTATTTCCTGTTATTTTAAAATTCCCTGTCAAGAATCCCGTGCTTTCAGTAATGTTATTCAAAGTGAAACCCTGAATACTTTTTAAGTTCAATTTGTCAATGTCGAGATTCATGTCAAAACTGCTGCTTGTCGTCTTGTAATTCCCTTCTAAATTGACTTGATTTCCCTGACCTGTAATGGCAATTTCGGCATCATATTGGTTAGCAATCACATTATTTACTTTGATACTGATGTTTCCGATTGTATCTTTTTTGAAAGTAAAATTTTCAATGTTTAAGTCTGAAGTAAAAAGGGGAGTAGTACTTATATTTTTAACCAATGCATTTCCATTGATTTTACCGCTCATTTGTAAATCATCTTTCTCAACGATACTGGTAATGGTTTTTATGTCAAAATCTTTGAAATCAATTGCTATAGGAGCATTAGCTTGTTGCGATTGTGATTGTATAAGGATTTTACTTCCATCTTTACTCAATTCGAAAGTATCAGCATAAATTCCTGTTTTGCCAAAACGAATTAAGTTGTCTTGTGTTATTTTCCAAGATTCATAGTTCAGCAATAAATTATTTGGGTCAAGATTGATTTCGTTATTCCCGTTCAAAGCTTTTAATGTTCCTGCAATTAAGTATCTTTCTTTGTCTTTTGAATCTTTTAATTGCACCGTATAATCCACAATATTGTTTTGCACTTTACCTGAAATACTGGTGTGTGGCAATTGAATTTGTTTGTTTTGAATATCATCCACAATAAAGCTGTAAACAAGTGAATTGTCTTTGGTATCTACTTTAAGGACAGCATTTGTAATAGTGTTTTCTCCATAAATTAACTTTGGAATTGTACCATTCAAAACAATAGAATCGTTAACAGAATTATATCTTCCTTGTATATTAATAGGTTCTAGACTTTTCAATTCAGGAATCAGTTTTAATAGAATTGGACTGTCTTTTACGCCAATTTTAAAAACAAATTCTTGTTTTTCCACAGCTGTTTTTCTGGGACTTGGTTTACTGTCATAATACTTTGCAATAGAATTTGACAAAGCAGTTGCTATTTTTGACAATTTGTATTTTCCAATGGCATCTACATCCAAAAAAGGTGATTTCAATAGGAATGTATTCCTTTCAGAGCTGGAAGTTGCCACTGCGGTAATAGAATCAATTACAAATTCTTCTTTTGCATTTACTATGGTAATGTTGCGTGCAAATACAGTTCCGTTGAGGTAATCGAGATTTGCCGATTGAATATCAGCATCTACAACGCCTCTTATTTTCAATGGACCAGCGTGCAGATTTAGTTTTTCTAAATCAGCGATATCTACATTCAGTTTTAGTTTTCCGGTAGGGTATTTGTCCTTGAAACTGCCGCTGCTCACCAAATCAAAAGTTAGATTAGGATCTTTTGCAAAAGCAGTTGCATTGAAATTTCCATTGCGAATAGTTCCTTTTACGCCTAGATTTTTGTAGGTATAGTAATTATAATACGCTTTTAGAACAGTTCCGTTTAAAGATGCAGTTGCGGTTTTTGGATCAAATCCAGTTCCTTTTATATTGGCTTTTAAAGTTACTTTTCCAATAGAATCATTTTTGATAAATTTTCCTAAATCAAAATTAGTAAGTTCCGTTTGAGCATCGTATTTCTCCTGATTTTTTCTACTTTGATCGAAGGTAGCTTTGATTTTTGCATTTCCAAAACTACTAGTTATGTTCATATCGGTATTAAAATTAGCGATGGTTCCTTTAAAAATTCCTTTGGCGCTGAATTTTGAAGGTAACTGAATCGAATTAGGAACTGTTCCTTTGGGCAAAAAGTCAACAAAATCTTTTGCACCGGATTGTAAATCTTTAATATTCAAATCAAAATAGGCTTTGTTTACATCTGGTAAACCTATGATACTTCCGGTGGCGGCTACTTGTGTAGTTCCAATACCGCTAATCTCAATAGATGGGAATTCAATATTATTCAATTTCCCTGTTATGGCTCCATTAATGGACAGGATTGCGTTGGGATTGCTCATGAAAGGATTTGTCTTGTTTAAAGTAGGAGCAAAAAGTAAAATGTCTTTAATCCCTAGTTTGCTTTTCTTTAAATAAGCTATAAGGCCTAATTCGCCGGGGTTTTCAGCTAAAGATTCAATGGATGGATACCCAATACGGATTTCGTCTCTCAATTCCGTTTGGGGTGTTTTTAAATATAATTTTTTAAGAAAAGCATTCTTTTTTCCATAGAAAAATTCAGCATTAAAGGACTGAATGTTCAACCCGCTTTGTTCTTTTACGGTCAAGGAATTGGCATTTCCGGATATGTTTTCGGAATTGTAATTTAGAAAATCAACTTGTAGGTTTAAATTAGTAAGATTCAAATGGTTGTAATCGATCCCTTTTGGTATTGTTGCAACGTTATTATTATCATACCGAAAATTAACTCGTTTGAACGTTGTGTTTTTTATTTTGACTTCCCAGTTGTTGGAGTTTACTACAGTAGTTTCTTTTTTTATTTTTGCTTTATTCAATTTACCAAAAGTCAAAGCACCTTCCACACCCGTTAGATCAATACTTTCTATAATGGCGAATTGATTATTAAGATCAATTTTGTCAATTTTGGCAAGAAGTTTTTTCAAATAAAAAGTTGTCCTTACTTTTGTTTCTTCACTTTCGTAATCAAAATCAATTTTTGCCAGATCAATTTCTCCCAATTTTAATTTGAAAATGGATTCTGGTTCGTTTTTTATTGCGGCGGCTTTAGTTGCTTTGGAAATTTGAACGATACCTTGTTTTAATTGGAACTTTAAGCCATTAATTTTTGCTTTTGGAATTTCAAAGTTCATGTGTTCTAAATCGAAGGTTTTAATGTTTGTTTCAAAATGATTTAGATTGGCATAAATATTATTTTTTGTAACGAAATCATTGTATTTGAATTGAATTCGATCCAACTTAATTTCTTCCACAGAAAATTGCATCGGTGGCGAATCCGTTTTCTGTTTCTCTGGTGATGCAAATGCTTTAATGATGTATTCAAAATTAAAAATAGCTTTTGAATCTCTATTTAAATGAGCAGAAATCCCTTCTAAATGAACGGATTTGATTTCGACTTTATTGTTCATTAACTGGAACAGACTAATATCTACAGCTAGTTTTTCTCCAGCAAAAAGGGTGTCTTTTTTCTGATCTTCAAAATAAACTCCTTGAAGAATTATTTTTTTTGGAAATTCAATTGCGAGGTTATCAATGGTGATTTTAGTTTTTATTTTTCCTTCCAGATAGAGTACGGCTTTTTCTTTAGCATAATTTTGAACCGATGGAATTTGAATAATGACCACCAGTATTAAGAACAATAGAATTAAGGATCCTATTATCCAAAGGAAAATCTTTAAACTCTTCTTTAAATATTTTTTCAAATGATATCTTTTTTTGGTTAAAAATAACCAATTTAAATCAGAATTACAATTTCAATCCTAAACAAAATTAACTGCAAAGTTCTAAAATTGAAAGTAAAATAGGTTATAAAATTCAAAAATAAAGTTGTAAAATTCCTGGAATACAATCAGAGTTGATAGCTTATCGTTTAAGTTTTATAAATTGGAATTTCATTGAAATTTTGAGCGTTTTTTTCGTCTAATAAAATATCTTTTACAGCCATTAATATGGCTTTATTCGAGGTGAATAATTCCCTATTAAAATTAATGATAGTAGTGATGTCAATATTTTCTATGGGAGTAAGTTGTGCTTGAGAATAAAAAGAGTTGAGTCCTTTTGTGTAGTTTTTTTGGATTACATTAAAAAGTACTTCAAGCTCTGTAAAAAGGGAGTTTTGTTCTTTATTCAGAAGCACATTTAATTGCAAATAGAGATTCTCAGTTTCTTTTTTATGATACAGAAAAAACTGGTATTTGATTTCTTTGGATGAGCGGCTGAGGTTTGTAATATCAGCACTAATGTCTTTTACACTTTTTACTGCGTGCATGGAACTTCGCACTGCCGAAATCAATTGGTTGAGTTCTGAATTTTGTTCACTGTTTAATTTTGTTCTTAATTTTAAATAGAAGGCCTGTAATTCTCCTTGTAATTGTTTCAGAAATTCATATTTTTCCTCACTAGTTTTCGAAGTATAATTCTTTTGCTCATTGATTTCCAGATAATCAATCTGTTTTTGGAAAACGGGAGTATCGATTTTGAATAATTCCAGGTTAAAAAGCATTGAATTGTGAATAAAATAAATTGTTTCTCTTCGAAATAAATCGAGAGCGGTTTCGGTTTCTTCAACAGAGGCGTGGCTAATGTAAGCGGCTGTAGTAAGATCCGTATTTTTAAAAAAACGTTCCAGGAATTTAGTAAATGAATTTAGAACTGGAAGAAATAGTACAATTGCTAATAAGTTAATTAGACTTGAAAAGGCAACCAAACCGATAAGCGGATCTTTGATTTTTATGACATCTGTAATTAGGAATAAAATGGGTTTTAGTACTACAAAAGCAATTGCAGTAATGAATATGTTGAACAATAAATTGCCTAATGCCACCCGTTTCTTAGAAGCATTTCCACCAATTGCACTTAATAAAATTTTTATGATAGTTCCGGTTTCACCGCCTAACACGATTGCAGCTGCCATAGGAAAAGCTATTGCTTCTGCGTTTAACGCGCTTAATGTTAACGCCATAGTTACTGAACTAGACTGAACAATTAGCGTAATCAGAAAGCCAATAATGAGAAAAACGATTAGTGGCATCTCAGTATATCGTGAAAAATCAAAATGCTGTACCTGAGCTTCCATAGCGGTTTTCATAAATGAAAGTCCGATGAACATTAAACCAAATCCCAAAAGAAAATAGGAAAGATACTTGAACTTCTTGCGGTTTCCCAATACAATAAGAAGAAAGCCACCCAGACAAACAGCTGGATAAGCAATTATTTCAATATTAGTTTTAAAACCCAACGTTGCAACTAACCAACTAGCAATTGTTGTTCCCAAATTGGCGCCAAGTATAATGGCCATTGCATTTTTCATGGTAAAAACTCCTGCTCCCACAAATGCCAAAACCATCAACGAAACCATAGAGCTGCTTTGGAGTATTCCAGTAACGATTGTTCCGCCTACAACTGCACCAATATCGGTTTTTGTAATGCGTTGTAGAAATAATTTGAAACTTCGTCCAGAGAGGTTTTTTAGGGATTCCTCCACTAAATACATGGCGAAAAGGAATAAACCTACGCCTGCAGCAAGTTTCAGTATTGTATAGATTGTTTCCATAACTAAAATTAGTACTAAAGATACTTATAATTAATAGTAAAATCTTGGCAAAGTGTTAACTTCTATTTTTTTGGAAGTTATTAATGGGTTGTTTTTTTAAATACGAAACTATGACTTTTAGGATTGCAGTTTGAGCGGATTAATTTTTAAAGGGGGGATTTATGAGATTAATAATCAGAATAATCAGTTGGGTATAAAAATGTAATGTCTATATGAGAAATATTGTTTTTATATTTTTCCATAGCTATTAGTCCTTTCCATTCTGGAGAATTTACAAAGGCTTCCCAATGTGCATCTCTACTTTCCTGATTTGCAAAAGTGGTCATGTACATCAAGTTTGGCATCTTAGCTCCTGAAATAACTTCACCGTAAAAAACTGCATTAAAAGCAAGACGATCAAAAATTTTTATTTCACCGCCTGCATTGAACATATCCACTTTATTTTTATAAATCGCTTCGGTTGCTGATTCATAGCTTCTTAATTCATATACTCTATTGGTTCTGGAATTATTCAGCGCTGGTTTTGTCAATAAAGGGTGATCTGAAAAAGCCTTTAGTAAAATAGATTCTATTCGCAAATAATTCGATTGCTTATAAGTAGCCTTTAAATATGGGGCTCCTGTAGACAAATACATTTTGTCTTCTCCCAATTTTTTTTCAAGAGTAAGAAATTCTTCCATAGATGAAAATGGAATTAATACGATAGTTTTTTTTATTGTATCCTTGGTACTGGATTTTGGTTTAAATACTCCAATATTTTTGATCCCTAGTTTTTTCAATCCCGGTAAATACGCTTCTTTTAAATAAAAATCAGTGGCTTGTTCTTGTTTTTCAGTATTGAAAATATACGTTTTTATTTGGTAAAATTCTCTAGTTTTTGCTGGATATTGTACTTCGAAAACTGTATTGGGAATTGATTTAAAACTGATTACGGTAAAAAGGATCAGCAGTGCGAAAAATATTTTTGTTAATTTCATTCGTGGTTTTTTTTGTTGAGCGTAACATGGCAGTAGATGTATAAAAGTATAAAAAAAGGATTTATTATTTAAGTTTAGAATTTATAATTTTTTAAAAAAGTTTCAAAATACTGTATTGTAGAACATCACGACTGTTTTTAATCCTTCACTTTTCGTACTCCATTTCATTTTTTTTTAATTTGAATGTTTCTCCTTTCGCAGGTATTACATCTCCAATTTTGGCGTGTTGGAATAAACAAGAATGGTTTAAATTCGGGTTGTTACTGATTTTGTAATAATCACTTCTTTTGCGGTTTAATGTTTGGCGTATATTCACTTCTATCAGTTTGATTAGGAAAAATCAAATCGCTTAATGAATTTTTTATCTAAGAACAAGCATAATGTAAAAAACGGTGCTTCTTAAATAGCCTTATCAAAAGAAATAATGTCAAGTTTTGATTTTGAGAATTTATTAACCTATCAAAGTTCTGTACCACTTCCTGTTTTTATAACTGCAATTTAAAACTATTGCAAATGCCTTTTGTAATTAATTAAACGAACCTCTATATTCTAAAGGCGATTGATTCGTTTTATTTTTAAACAGTTTACTAAAAGACTGAGGGTATTCAAAGCCAAGTTGGTATGCAATTTCACTTACTGATAAAGAAGTTGTAGATAAAACTTCCTTAGCTTTTTCAATTATCTTATCGTGTATGTGTTGTTGTGTACTTTGTCCCGTGAGAGAACGTAACATATCACTTAAATAATTGGGGGACACAGTTAGTTGTTCTGAAATATATTGAACAGTTGGAAGACCAAATTCCTGAACTTTGTTACCGTTAAAATAATCTAAAAGTAGTTTTTCCAGATTACTCAACAAATCATTACTGGCATTTTTTCGGGTAATAAACTGCCTGTTATAGAATCGGTTGGAATAATTGAGCAATAATTCAATGTGAGAAAGTATAACATCCTGACTAAAACCGTCTATTATAGAGCAATATTCGACATCAATATTTTGCATAATGTCAGTAATCATCGCTTCTTCTTGATCCGAAAGGTGTAACGCTTCATTTACTGAATAGGAGAAAAATCCATAGTCTTTGATGCTTTTTGCCAAGGCATAATTTTGGATGAAATCAGGGTGAATGACTAACCATATTCCCGAAAGCGCTATATCTTCATCAACGACAGTCGATATTACTTGACCTGGTGAAAAAAAAGTCATTATACCTTCGTCAAAATCATAATAGTTTTGCCCATATTTCAATTTGCCTCTAAAATCCTTTTTGATACAAACCGAATAAAAATTATAAACGAAACTTTTTATACTTTCATCAAAATGACATTTTATTTCATTCAGATTAATAACACTAACCAACGGATGTTTTGGTTTAGGTAATTCCAATAAACGATGCAACTCAGAAATGGAATTGATGATATACGGAGAAGGGGTCTCTTGTTTCATGGTGCAAATTATAAATTCAGTAGGAAAAGCGAATAGTAAAGATAGCTTTTCCTACTGAATACTATTGTTTTATTGATCGATAGCTCCCATATTGGCAGCATCATAACGATCGCCTGTGATGGTTCCTAAAGGGATGATGGTTTCTAAACGGTTTAGGTCTTCCATGCTTAATTTAATTTCGGCGGCTGCATTATTTTCTTCGACATATTTCACGCGTTTTGTTCCCGGAATTGGTAAAATACCCTTTGAAACAATCCAAGCAATAGCTAATTGTGAAGGGGTTATTTCTTTTTCGGTAGCCAATGTCTTTATTTCATTTACCAAGGCAATATTTTTGTAAAATTGTTCGCCTTGAAAACGCGGTAAACTTTTTCTAAAGTCATTCTCAGGAAAATCATCTGGGCTTTTGATATCTCCAGAAATAAATCCTCGACCTAGTGGGGAGTAGGCCACGAATCCGATTCCAAGATCTTGAAGTGTTTTTAAAATTCCCGTTTCTTCTACGCCACGCTCAAACAAAGAATATTCTGTTTGTACCGCAGTCAAAGGATGAATAGTATGTGCTTTTTTTATGGTCTCCGATGAAACTTCCGAAAGTCCGATGTGGCCAATTTTTCCTTCTTTTACCAATTCAGCCATTGCCGCAACAGTTTCTTCAATAGGCGTGTTTGGGTCTAAACGATGTAAGTAATACAAGTCAATATAATCAGTTCCCAAGTTTTTAAGCGAACGCTCCACGGCTTTTTTTACATAATCCTTTGTGCCGTTGAATTGCCAAGTCAGTTGTTCGTTATCATCGATTTCATACCCAAATTTTGTGGCAATGGTATATTGATTTCTGTTTCCTTTAATGGCTTTGGCGACAAGCCTTTCGTTTAGCAAAGGGCCATATAAATCGGCAGTATCCAAGAAGTTGTATCCTAGTTCTAATGAACGGTGAATAGTAGCGATAGATTCGGCTTCATTTGCTTTTCCATATATATCCATTCCTGCAATTTGGGTCATTCCCATACAACCTAATCCTACTTTTGGAACAAAAAGTCCATGACTTCCTAATTCGATTTTTTTATTGTCGTTCATCTTTTTTATTTAATGGTGAATTATAAAATAACAATGCAAATATCAGTACATGATGCTGTAGTAAAGCAACTGAATCTCTTATTCTTGTATCCAAAACGAGGAAATGGAGCTTGTCTAATTAAATTCCTATTGCAGGCTCACAAAATTGTCGCTTTTAGGAAAAATGCTCAACGCTTCAATGGCAATTTCGGGAGTAGGAGAGGCTAGTTTTCGAAGTTTGGTGTCCATCCAAGCACCATCAACCGTTATTGTTGCGCAAAGCTTTTTATCTTCATTTAAAAACTCATGAACTATAGACCAACGTGAAGCATCAGCATTTATTTTTGAGGTTTTGGTATGCATGAAAATTTTGTCAGAAAGTTTTATTTCTTTTCTAAAAACACATTCTTCCCTAAAAAGAATTGGTCCAAAACTTTGTGCTTGCATCACTCTCATTGTTAAACCTAAACTTTCCAGAATCTCGATACGATGTTGTGCACCAAAGTCATAATAAGCACTGTGTCGTAAATGAAAATTTGGGTCAAGATCAGACCAACGAAAGGATAATTCTTTGATAAATGAAGTCATTGTTGTTGTTGTTGTTGTTGTTGTTGTTGTTGTTAAATTATTTTGAGAATGCTTTTACGATTATATTTTAATAAAAGTAAATAGGTTATGGAAAGTCGAAAATACAAATAAAAACGGAAACAAATTACGGTATACATTGCTTTTCTAAAGCTTTTTATTATAAAGAAGTAAAAATAAAAAAAAACATTTGTTGATTATTCTGTTTTAAAAAATATTATGGCGTGTCTTTTGCATAAGAAATTAAGATTGTCCAATTCAGGATAATAGAAATCTACAGGTGTATGAAAAAAGTAATTTTGATGTTACTACTTACAAGTGGTATTTATGCTCAAGAACAAGTGTATAATGTGCAACGATATTGCATCGATGAGAAACCTTTCAAACAAGGGGAATGCAACATTGCAGGAAATGAATATTCCTTTGTATTTATAGATACGAATAAGCGAGATGTAGTATTTTTTCTCACGGATACAAAAATGAAATATAAGATTGTAGACTCCAGTATTTTTTCCAAAGATAGAAATTATAGGTCTTATACATTAGAAAATGGAGAGGGACAAGTAGAGATGAGAGTACACCAACAACATACAAAAATCGAATTTCTGCATCCAAATAATCACATTTATTTGACGGTAGGAAAGTCTACTAAAGGGACGAATTAAAAATCAGTTGCTAAAGTTAAATTAGATTTGCTTTTTCTAATTTGATTAAAAAAAAATATTATCAGGTTTTACTGTAGATCAAATTTATGTTGCTAAATCGTTTTTAGTTGTATCTAAAGATTGTTCAAATTGTTTTTCTTGAATCATAAATTCAATTAATTCTTTTGTTTGAAGATCAAGTTCTTGGGTGGAATCCTGAATATAATTTAAAAGCTCTTCCATTTCGTCTTTTGAATCTATTGGGAGTTTTAGTAAAGTGTAGGTAAGTCCTAAAATTTGAGAGACGGAATGTCTAATTTTATGATTTATTTTAAATAGCATTCCAGTAATTGATGTATTGTGTTCTAATATTAGTTTTTCAGTTTTATTACGCTGAGTTTTATGTTCAATTAAAATAAAAGTTACCACCCATAATGCAATCACAGATATTATTCTATCGCTATAAATACTAATATGAGTGTTTTGATTTTGAAAATAGAAAAATTTGAAAAGAATAAGAGTAGTTGAAATAAAGGAAAAGATATAGATAGTTGATTTTTTCTGATCTATAATCATTGTCATAGGGGTTAGATATAAAACACCTATTGCTGTTCCCAAAGGAGTGTAAAAATCTAAAATAGAAATAATTATAATTGTTAAACTCGCAAGAGTTTTAAAGCTTAGTTTCTTTTTTATACTTGTAAATATTTTTTCATTTTGCATAGTCATTAATCTTAACTTTATTTTGAAATGAATATTACATTGTATGAATTATTTATTGCTAGGCTAAAGTAGTTTAATCTTTACTAGTATTGATTGTAGAATTATTTAAGTGTTCATTAATAGTAAAGGAAAATATTCAAGAGTTAACCGCTATGTCATTGATAATGTTAAGCTAAAATTGCTATTTTTAAACTTATTTTAGACTCATAGTACAAATAAAAGACTTGATAAATAAATTAAATAGCAGGAAATAACTTATGAAAATAAACATAACACGTGCGGTTTTTTTAATAGATCTAATGATTTATGACTTTGAAATTTCTTCCAACACTTTTTTTCCGTTTTCATTGTTTGGATCCATTTCTACTGATTTTTTATAGTTGATAATCGCCAGCTTTTTATCTCCGTTTTTCAAATAGGCTTCTCCTAAACTATCGTAGGCATTTCCTGATTTTGGAAACGCTTCAACATTTAGTTTAAAAACGGCTATCGCCTCTTTGTTTTTTCCAGATTGTAACAATTGATAACCCAGACCGTTCATTTCGTTTTCGTTGGCAGCATAGGTATCTGATTTTTTGTTTTCATTAAAATACTCGAGTCCAGATTCGATTCCTTTGTCCTGAATAACAGCTGCTAAAGCATTGGCTAATGATTTTTTAGGCAAACTGTACGGCTTATTGTATAGAATGTTTCTAATTGCTATATTCATCTCATTTAAGTTTGTACCACCGGTATTATTTAGTAATACCACTAGATTTTTGTCAGACGGAATACGGGATAGCAAGGTATTGAATCCATTTATCCCACCGCCATGCTCAGTAACCAGAATGCTCTCCTTTTTTTCTCCATTGAAAGCCTCATTAATAAACCATCCGTAACCATATTGTCCCGGTCCTGCAGTGATATAGGAATTAAATAACAGCTCTTTATTTTTTGTCGAAAGTAACTGTTCTGTGTACAGTGCTTGATCCCATAAATACAAATCATCGACGGTTGCATACAAAGAACCAGCAGCGTAAGGAATAGATAAATCAAGATAGCTGGCATTACTGTAGTTTTTACCGTTTTTCTCATAACCGGAAGCTCTGTTTTTCAGAATGGTTTCGTGGTGATCGAATCCTGTATTATTCATTTTGAGTGGTGTAAGAATATTGTCTTGCAAAAACTGCTCATAGGTTTTACCGGAAACTTTCTCAATGATGTAACCCAATAAAAAATAACCGGAATTGCTGTATGCAAATTTTTCGCCCGGTGTAAATTCGAGCGGTAGGTCAGCGAATTTTTTTACAAATGCTTCTGGGCTGTACGGATTGAAACTTAATTCTTTTACGAAATTAGGAAAGGAAGTGTAATTCGGAATTCCAGAGGTGTGCGTCAGTAAATGATGAATACTGATTTTATCGCCCAATGCTTTAGGATAATCAGGAAGATAGGTTGAGATAGGAGCATCCAACTTTAATTTTCCCTGATCAACTAATTGCAGAATCAACATAGCGGTAAATTGTTTGGTAACAGAACCCAAACGGTGTTTGGTATCCGGCTGGTTTGGAATATTCCATTCCATGTTTGCCATTCCAAATCCCTTTTTATAAATGACTTTACCTGCGTCAGCGACAAGCATAGAGCCGTTAAATTGCCCGTATTCTGAATATAGATTCATCAACTTATCGATTTGATCTGCTTTGGTTTGTCCAAAGGAAACCGGTATTGTAATGAGCTGGATAAATAAACCAATTAGGATTGTTTGTACTGCAAAATGTTTGGAATGTTGTTTCATGATGATTGTTGGTTTTAGTGATTGATGTTGTATGAATGAATTAAAGAATAGTTTTGTTCTTTGTGCCTCATTGTTATGGGCACGGATTGCAAATCCGCGCTATCGGGTGTTACCTGCCGTTTTTTTACTCAATTATTTCGCCTTTATATTGTTTCTTAAAAATCCCTTCCTCCATAAGCATTTCTATTGCTCTGGAAACAGTTTTATTTGACAAGCCTAATTCTCTTGCGGTTTTTTTATGTTGATTTCTAATCCAAGGTTGTTCAGGAAGCCTTAATTTAATTTTTTCAATCAAATATGGAGTTAGTTCTTTTTTTGGTTTTTCTGAATCTTTTTGAGAAAATTTAGTTTCAACTTCTGCTTTGATTTTTCCTCTTTTTATTTCAGCATTTAAAATATTAGTATATGCAAGAATTTCGATTTTAGTTCCTGATATAAAAATTGTCTCAGTATTGTTTTCGTTTTTAATTTTTTGTTCAAATAAATTGCCGAACCTAGTTATCGAATCTCCTGATAAAAATTCATAATTTAAATCGAAAATATTAATTTTTTTACTGGTCAAATCTAAATCAATTTTGCATTTAGCTTCTGATTTTTGTTTTGTTTTTTTTATGTAAAAATTATTATTTAATTTGATTTTAATTTGATTGTGAATTTCGTGAGCAAACTCTCTAAAATCATCAAAACAATGCTCTAAATAATATTTTTCAACTGTGATAATTGGTTCACTAAAATTATATTTATCTCTGTAGAATTGGTCAGTTTTACCTAGTCGATGAACTAATAAGTGTCGCCTTTGATGATATTCCTCTATAATTTCTCTTTTTGGTTTTATTTCGGCAATATCAATTAATAATGTTTTCTTGTAATATTTTACTATTTCAGAAAAACCGCCACTAGAAAGTCTTCTTAATTCTTTATTTATTATTTTATTAAAAATCTCTGTTGTTGATTTTGCAGAAAGTATATCAGATTGTTTAAGTTCAACTAATATGTGTTCTTTTTTGAAAGGTTCTTTTGTAATAAAAAAAACTTCTCTTATTTGCTCTGTTAAATATACTTCTAATGCTGAAACACATCTCACAAAAATAATTTCTGCTAAATTTTTTTGATTGTCACTAACTACACCTTTGGTTTTAATTTTATAAAACGTCGGTTTTGTAATTTCAAAGTTAATTTCGTTAAGCTTATCTCGATTTTTTCTCCAATTGTATAATAAAAAATCGGTTTGTTCATATGCGTACAAACTTGACTTGTAAAAGTTTTCAAGTTTGGTAATTTCTTTATTAAATTGGTCAAAAGTTGTCATTTACTACGGATTTTCTTAAAATGGCAGGTAACGTTTCGCTGCTTTGAGATGGCTGGAAATTCGTAACCGCTAAGTTTTCGGCTTAACGAAAACTTGATGCGAAACGGAAATTCCACTAAACACCAGCTAGCTCAAAACAGCTGTTGTGCGTTCGGCTTTTATGCTAGTAACCAAAATCTCCATCCATTCCAATAATTTCCATAATTATCTTCAAAAGTAAGGAACTGATTTGTTTTTGGTATTCCATTTTTTACTGCATAACTATTATATTCTACTTCGCTTTTAAATTCGCTTAGTTCATTTGATTCCAAATTATAAACGAAAAAACTATTTTTATAATCGTAAAAATCACTATCGTAATTTCCGCAGAGTTTATTTCCGTCAATTTTAAATTTGGTAGTATAAATATCATTACCATCTAGACTTTTGATACCATCAAAATTCGCGTATTTTGTCCAATTAGTGTTTGAAATTTCTTTGTCATAACCCAGTGGAATTCTTGCGCTATCACCAAGTTCGTGATTTCCCCAATAGGAAAATAAAAATATGAATAAGCTAATTGAAACCAAAAATCCAATTACAAACCAAGCTCTTTTTTTTCGATACAATATTCTCTCAATATAAATATTCGGCTTAAATTTCGAAATCAACTTTAAAAGACAAATTATAATTGTTGCGTATAAACATCCCAAAATCGAGATTTTTATAAGTTCAAATACTAATTGAAATAATACTTCCACTGTTTCTTAATTAATTTATTCTTCTACTACGATTTCTAAGCTGACGCACAACTAGTGTATACTCGCTACAAACTAGCGCATAAGCACCCGAAATCGGCATGCTTTACGCTACAAATAGCTTTTCGATTGTTCTGCTAATGTAGTTTATTTATTACGAATTATTCGTGTTGAAATTAGTAAAGTAATCGAATAGAAACAAATAAATGTAGGAATCAGATTTTCTAGCTCCGATAGCAGCGGCATCCTTTATGTTCTTTCTTTGTGGACATAAAGATATAGCGAATTGCTTCGCCAGTTCGGCTTCCAGCCTCGTGTGCGGGAAATGGCTCCAAATTCCGCCAGAATCATAAACCCTCTTAAATGTCAACTTGTCAGATTTTTTTACGCCAATTTTATCATAAACTGACAATTTAATAGTTGGTTTTGTATTGGCACAAAGATTGACTTATCGACTTCGAGTCATTAAAACAAGTATACAATAAAATTAAATATATTAAAAATGGGTAAAATAATCGGAATTGATTTAGGTACGACCAACTCTTGTGTTTCTGTAATGGAAGGTAATGAAGCAGTTGTTATTCCTAATGCAGAAGGAAAAAGAACAACACCATCTATCATCGCTTTTGTTGAAGGTGGAGAGATTAAAGTAGGAGATCCTGCTAAAAGACAAGCGGTAACTAATCCAACTAAGACTATTGCTTCTATCAAACGTTTTATGGGTCACTCTTTTTCAGAGGTTTCTGCTGAAGCAAAAAGAGTTTCTTATTCAGTAGTAAAAGGGGACAACAATACACCACGTGTGGATATTGACGGTCGTTTATACACTGCTCAAGAATTGTCAGCGATGACACTTCAAAAAATGAAAAAAACAGCTGAAGACTATTTAGGTCAAACTGTTACTGAAGCAGTTATTACTGTTCCTGCTTACTTTAATGATGCACAACGTCAAGCTACAAAAGAAGCTGGTGAAATTGCAGGTCTTAAAGTAATGCGTATTATCAACGAACCTACTGCTGCTGCATTGGCATACGGTTTAGATAAAAAAGGGAAAGATCAAAAAATTGCTGTTTACGATTTAGGTGGAGGTACATTTGATATTTCTGTTCTTGAATTAGGAGACGGAGTTTTTGAAGTATTGTCTACAAACGGTGATACTCACTTAGGTGGAGATGATTTTGACCACGAAATTATTGACTGGTTAGCTGACGAATTTAAAACTGAAGAGGGTATTGACTTGCGTCTTGATCCAATGTCATTGCAACGTTTGAAAGAAGCTGCTGAGAAAGCAAAAATTGAATTGTCTTCTTCTGCTGAAACTGAAATCAACTTGCCATACGTTACTGCTACGGCTTCAGGACCAAAACACTTAGTTAAAAAATTAACTAGAGCTCAATTTGAAAAATTAACTGATTCTTTAGTAAAACGTTCTATGGCACCAGTGGCTAAAGCGTTGAAAGATGCAGGTTTAACTGTTTCTGATATTGACGAAGTTATTCTTGTAGGAGGTTCAACTCGTATGCCAAGAATTGCTGAAGAAGTGGAAAAATTCTTTGGTAAAAAAGCATCTAAAGGAGTTAATCCTGATGAGGTTGTTGCTATTGGAGCAGCGATTCAAGGTGGAGTTCTTTCTGGAGATGTAAAAGATGTATTGTTACTTGACGTTACACCTTTATCTTTAGGTATCGAAACTATGGGTGGTGTTTTGACTAAATTAATTGAGTCTAACACAACTATTCCAACTAAAAAATCTCAAGTTTTCTCTACAGCTGCAGATTCTCAACCAACAGTTGAAATCCACGTTTTGCAAGGAGACAGAGCTATGGCAGTTGACAACAAAACTATTGGTCGTTTCCATTTAGATGGTATACCACCAGCTCCAAGAGGGGTTCCACAAATTGAAGTAACTTTTGATATTGATGCGAATGGTATCATCAAAGTTTCGGCAACTGACAAAGGAACTGGAAAATCTCACGATATTCGTATCGAAGCTTCTTCTGGATTGACTTCTGAAGAAATCGAAAGAATGAAAAAAGATGCAGAAGCTAATGCTGATTCTGACAAACTTTTAAGAGAAAGAGCAGAGAAATTGAACGAAGCTGATGGAATGATCTTCCAAACTGAAACTCAATTGAAAGAATTAGGATCTAAATTATCAGATGACAACAAAGTTGCTGTAGAGTATGCATTGACTGAATTGAGAATGGCACACCAATCTCAAGACATTCCTGCAATTCAAACGGCTCTTGACAACATCAACGCTGCTTGGAAAAAAGCAACTGAAGCGATGTATGCTCAAGGAGAACAAGGTCAAGGTGAAGCACAGCCACAAGGTGATGCTGCTCAAGGAGACAATGTTGAAGACGTTGAATTCGAAGAAGTAAAATAATAATTTCCTGTAAAGACGCACTGCAGTGCGTCTTTACTGTTGATTTAAAACCGTTCGCCTTTGGTGAACGGTTTTTTTTATAGATTTTTTTTATTGTTTTTTAATATGGAACATTCGGGTAATAACCACTGCATGAGGAAATGTTATGGCAGCCAAAAAGGAGAAAAATAAGGCATTGAAAAGTTGTTCTTCTTTAAATAGGAAATACAGAACCGTAATTCCCATTATTGAAATGAACCAATAAATTGCAGCAGCGCGACAATAGGTTAGAAAATGCCTGAAGGAATAATTACCATGTAAAAATTTTATTTGGTCGATTATAGAAGGTATACTATGCCAGAGGACAAAATACAAAGCAAAGCCCCAAATCAAGCTGGAGGATTTGAAAATGATAGTAAACAGGATAAGATGAAAAATCTCTGTGAGAAGCTTTTTCCTAATTTGTTTTGATTTCCAATAAATGTAACCGCTTAAAGTAAGCACTACAGCGCCACTACTGCCTACCAATCCGGTAATGTAAATAGGTGCAATGCTAATGTTGGAAATATTCCATATAACCTGAATCACCTCGTTTTGGTGAAAGTTAAATAACAGCAACAAAATAAATAATCCATAAGAAAACTGGAATGCGATTAAAATCCATTGCGAGAACTCCTCTTGTAAATCTTGCCATTGCTGTTCTCCAAAATGATAGGAACTGACAACTATAAATAATAATAACGCAAACCAAGGTAAGATGTAAAATAAAAATGCTCCGGATAGTACTACCACTAAATAATAACGGGGTATTGTAAGGTGTGCAATCGGTCTTTTTTTTGAATTTATATTTTCAATTAGTAGCAAATCATTCGCTCCATGTAAAATTCCAAAGGTAAAAATTAAAAAGAATCCGGTAAATAATTGTAAATCAGTCGAAAAATAAGAATCCATCCATAATCCAAAAAAGCTTGCTACGATTGAGATATTTGAATATTTCATAAAAATTTTAATTATTGTTTAAAAATAAGAAAAATATAATAAACAAAAAGCATTTTAATTGTCTAACTTTTATTATATTTGATTAAACAAAAATCAATTAAAATAATACATTTATGACAAACTTTATGTTTATTTCAGGATTAGTCGGAAAATTGTCTCCAACCGATTATGTAGGATTTACTTTCTTTGTGGGTTGTATGGCTATGATGGCAGCTGCAGCTTTTTTCTTTTTGTCTTTAAACCAATTTGATAGAAAATGGCGAACATCAGTGCTAGTTTCAGGATTAATCACGTTTATTGCTGCTGTACATTATTTCTATATGAGGGATTATTGGGCAACGTTTGGTGAATCGCCTACATTTTTTCGATATGTAGACTGGGTTCTTACGGTACCATTAATGTGTTTAGAATTTTATTTAATACTAAAAGTAGCTGGAGCAAAACAATCGCTATTATGGAAAATGATAATTTATTCTATAATAATGCTAGTTACAGGTTATCTTGGCGAAGTCGTATTCACGGACAGTGCAGCCCTTTGGGGATTCATTTCAGGAGTTGCTTATTTTGCTATTGTTTATGAAATCTGGTTAGGTGAGGCTTCAAAATTAGCCGTAGCTGCTGGTGGCGAAATTCAAAAAGCACATAAAATTTTGTGTTGGTTTGTTCTTGTCGGTTGGTCTATCTACCCTTTGGGTTACATGATGGGAACTACAGGTTGGTACAATGGATTGATTCCAGCTGGAAACATTGATGTTGTTTATAATATTGCCGATGCAATCAATAAAATTGGATTTGGTTTAGTAATTTATAATTTAGCAGTAAAGTCACAAAAAGATTAGTTCCTTTTTTCATGTTTAATTGTAAAACCGAATTAGTAATAATTCGGTTTTTTTTGTGGCAATAGATTAAATAAAATACCCGACCTTTTTAGAAAGTCGGGTATTTTATTTGTAGACAGTTTGAAATGCGTAGCTACTCTATACTACTATTTTAGGTTGCAACCACACTGGATATCACAAAAAAAGGGAAAATGTTGTTAGACATTTTCCCTTTTTAATTAATTATTTAGGATCTAAGGCTTCCCCAATTCTAGAGATCAAATCGAGTACATGGTATTTACTCATTCGGTCTGACATTCTTGAAGAAGACATCTTTAAATCATTTTTTAAACTAGTAAGTTGTCCACGTGCAATAGAAGGTAAATCGGTTTGTGCTAAATTCACTCTTCTTGTATTGAAACCATAGGTTACACCCACTGGAACTGATCGAACTTCTGCTGAACCAGGCTTTAACATGCCAATCATCTTGTCAACATACAATTTCTGAATGTTTCTGCGATACATATCAATAGAACTGTTGCTCTTTAATTCAGAGAAAATTCCTTTGTTCAAATCATTTATTAGTTCATCAACGGAGTAATTGTCTTTGCTTGCAGTAGACGTTTCTAAAAGACGAACCATTCTGTCACCCGCTAACAAGCTTGTTAATGTTGCATCTTGCATTCCTTTGATTGCTTCAACGCCACTTTCTGGGTTAATTTTTGAAAGGATGTTTTGATCCAATAACCATTTAGGAGTAGTAAATAATTGAGTGTTCAAGAACGATACGGCCTCTTTTTGAATGCTTTTTGGAACTACTTGAAATTGATTCCCAGTCATGTCATACGTTTTGGGACTATCGTATATTCCACCAACATTTTTAGTCACATGGCTCATATATCGTCTGAACTGTCCTGTAAGTGCTCCATAAAGTTCGTCAAGTTCCGCATAACTTTCGCCATCTTCTTTAGACCATTCCAGCAGATTAGGTAAAATTCTTTTTAAGTTTTTAATACCGTATTCTGAAGCTTTCATGGCATTATCCCCAATATCTTCAGTTTGATATCTTGGATCATAAGGGCTGGATTCGGAACCAAACCATAAACGATTATTCTTGTACGCTTCCTTAGTCATTTCATTCAAGAAGGCTTTTTCTTGCGCTTCGTTTTTGGTGTCTTCAAAATAAGAATACCCCCATTTAATAGCCCATTTATCATAATCTCCAATTCTAGGAAATAAGGCTGTAACACCATCTTCTGGTTGCGCTACATAATTGAAACGTGCATAATCCATGATTGAGGACGTATGTCCATTTTTCTCTTGGTACTCTTTATCTCTTAGTTTTTCAACGGGTGTTGCTGAACTGGCTCCCATATTATGACGTAACCCTAAAGTATGTCCTACTTCATGAGAAGAAACGAAACGAATCAGTTCTCCCATTAATTTATCATCAAACTTTTTGGATCTGGCCGCTGGATCTACTGCTGCAGTTTGAATCATGTACCAGTTTCTTAAAAGACTCATGATGTTATGGTACCATCCAATGTGACTTTCCAGAATTTCTCCACTTCTAGGATCATGAACATTTGGTCCATACGCGTTTTGAATTTCAGCAGCAAAATATCTTAGAACAGAGAAACGAGCGTCTTCCAGACTCATAGTAGGATCGTTTTCTGGCCAATATTCTCCCCGAATTGCATTTTTCCAACCTGCATTTTCAAAGGCAATTTGCCAATCATCAATACCTTGTTTGATGAATTTTTTCCATTTTTCTGGAGTAGCCGGATCGATATAATAGACGATCGGTTTCAAAGGTTCAATTAATTCTCCCTTTTTTTGTTTTTGAGCATCTTCGGGCGATTTAGGTTCTAAGCGCCATCTTACTGCAAATACTTTGGTATCTGATTTTTGAGATTCTTCCTCAAAAACACCATATTGGTTTGCAAAATACCCCACACGAGCATCAAATTCTCTTTTGCGCATTGGATTTTTTGGCAATAAAATCATAGAAGTATTCATTTCTACGGTAATCACACCAGCATCTAAAGCAGAAGGTAAATCTACTCCAATTTTTGGAGTAGGTGTAGTATTGATTTTTGGAGGGGTTGTTGTAAAAGTCTTTACACTTCTAATTTCAGTATTAATGGGAAAACTACTTACTTTTGAGATAAATGATTTATCTTTTTGAAATGTTTGAATGTTTAATAATTGTTTTTTAATTGGATCTAAAGAGAACGTTTGAACATCAGCATCGAAAGTTGTAGATAAATCAATTACATAACCGGTAATCTTACCTGAAGCATCCTTTTTATAGGCCAAAACGTCATAATTCCCAACAATAGGATCTGAGGTTGAATTTTTTACCGCTTGAGCCATTGGTTTGTCTTCGTCAGGAGACATAATCACATACGTGATCGATCGGAGCAGAATATTATTGTTTAGCCCTTTTTCCCAACGCACAACTTGTCTGTTGATTTCTTCTCCACCAAAAATCCCTCCACCGGCAGGAGTCTTAGAATATCGGGTAATGGTCATCATCTCGCTTCCTAAAATTGAATCGGGAATTTCAAAAAGATATTTGTTGTCCACTTTATGAACATCAATCAATCCTCTTTGAGTAACGGCACTTGAATCAATTACTTTTAAGTAAGGTTTAGGTTCTTTCTTAGCGTCAGCAGATTTGCTGTCTACTTTTGCAGCTGCGTTTTTATCTGCTTTTCTTTTTTTTCTACTTTGAGCGAAGGACTCTTGAGCTGAAAAAATTAACAGAAATACAATAATTAAGGTTAGTTTTTTTTTAAACATTTAGTTAAACATATAATAGTTAATAATTAGTTTTACTCAATAAATAAAAGATTCTTCTATTTATTGACCATTAAGTTTCAAATCTATTGATATATTTTTAAAAATATAGAATTAAGTACAGCATTTTTAAACAATTAACAATAATTAACAATCGTTTATTTATTCCTATTATTAATTTAGACTATAATTTTTTGCGTTAAGAATGGATATTGTTTTTATGTACCAGTATTTATTTGCAAAAAAGGCAAAATTTAATTTAATTTTTTTTACTGCTAACAAAAGGAAAAAGGAGCGGTATCTTTGATTTTTTTTGTAATATTACTTGATAAATAGGGTAGAATGAGAAAAATTAAATATAAAAAAGGGCGAAAACTACAGCCTTATAATTTAGAATATACTGGGATTCATAAAACCAAAGATTCTGAAATGCAATTGTTTGTCTATAACGATGCAAATCTTATGGAGTATGAAGATTTTAAAGTTTCAGATTTAGACAAATATATTGACGAACAAAAAACAAATTGGATTAACATACACGGTTTAAATAATGTAGAGTGGCTCAAGTCAATAGGTGATTATTTTAAAATAGATAACTTCATGTTAGCTGATATTTTAAATACTACAAGAAGAACTAAGCTGGAAGAATCTCATGATTTTTTGTTTTTTAATATAAAATCATTGTTACCTGCAGAACATTCCGATAATATAAGTGTTGAACAAATAAGTTTTTTGATAAAAGACGGTATTTTAATTTCTTTTCAGGAAAAGCGAAGTGATTTTTTTAAGCACATCAGGGAGCGCATTAGAACGCATTCCGGAATTGTCCGAGTAAAGAAAGCGGATTATTTATTATACATTCTTTTGGATGCTATCATGGAAAATTTTTATATCACATTAGAAAACGAAGAAGATAAAATTGAAGAGCTTATAAATCTGACTAAGGAAAGTGTAGATCCTATAATTTTAGAAAAAATAGAGAAGCATAGGGATAATTTAAATTTTCTCAAGCGCTCTTTGATTCCATTGCGAGATTCTTTGTATGATATAAAAAGTATCAAAGATGATAATGTTTTTAATGTTATGGAAGCGGAGAGTTTTAGTTTTTTTGCTCGATTGCATCAAAAGAGTTTAGAACTTTTAGAACAAATAGAATCTGATATGGGATCTTTAGAAAGTGCCTCAAATTTTTTTTTCTCTGCACAAACACACAAGATGAATGAGATCATGAAAACGCTAACTATAGTTTCTGCTATATTTATTCCGCTCACTTTTATTGTAGGTGTCTATGGTATGAATTTTGAAAATTTACCGGAACTAAAATATCAGTATGGGTATCATACCGTAATGGGTTTTATGTTTCTAATAGTCATTGGTATGATTATTTATTTTAAAAAACGCCGTTGGTTTTAAGGCTTAAAAAAAAACATACAATAATTTTTGAATTAAATTAAAAATAAAAAATGAACAAAGCCATATATATAGCGACAAGCGAACAGAATAGCGGCAAGTCAATCATAACGTTAGGCTTAATGAGCATGCTTATTGGCAAAACGGCCAAAGTAGGGTATTTTAGACCTATTATAGAAGATACTGAAGAGGGAGGATTTGATAATCATATTGAGACCGTGATTGGTCATTTTGGTTTAGATATTGAATTTGAAGATGCCTTTGCCATTACTAAAAGTAAACTAATAAAGAAAAAGAACAAAGGGAAAATTGGGGAGGTTCTGGACTTGATTATTGAAAAATATAAGAAACTGGAAGAACGTTTTGATTTTGTTTTAGTTGAAGGCACTGGTTTTAGTGGGGAGGGTACTGTTATCGAATTAGATATGAATGTTTTAATTGCTAAAAATTTAGGAATTCCAACAATTATTGTAGGTTCAGGAGTAGGGAAAACATTAGAAGAACTAATTGACAGTTTATATCTAGCCTATGATTCGTTCAAGGTTAAGGATGTAGAAGTTTTGGCTGTAATAGCCAATAAAGTACAACTTGAGAATATTGATTTAGTGACAAACGGGTTGAAGAAAAGTCTGCCAACTGGGCTTTTAGTAAACTCTATTCCATTGATTCCTAATTTGAATAATCCCACCGTTCAGGAAATTGTCAATGAGTTGGATGCTAAAGTGTTGTTTGGGGCAGCACATTTAAACAATCAAACGGGCAACTTTAGTGTGGGAGCGATGCAATTGTGCAATTATTTATTGCATTTAAAAGAAAATAGTCTGGTGATAACTCCCGGCGATAGAGCGGATATTATACTTGGAGCATTGCAAGCCAATGAATCGGTAAATTATCCTGCCATTTCTGGGATTGTTTTGACTGGGAATATCCTTCCTGAAATAAGTATTTTGAAATTAATAGAAGGTCTTGCGCCAGTGGTACCTATTATTGCTGTGGAAGAAGGCACGTATTACATTACCAACAAGATTGGTTCTATTAAATCCAAAATTTATGCAAACAACAAACAAAAAATTGAAATCTCCATCAATACTTTTGCAAAATACGTAGACTTAGACAACTTGGCAGAAAAACTAATCACTTTTGAAGCGGATGGAATGACACCAAAAATGTTTCAGTATAACTTAGTAAAAAGGGCTAGAAAACATAGAAAACATATTGTTTTGCCTGAAGGGAATGATGACAGAATAATAATCGCAGCTTCCAGATTATTGGAGATGGATGTTGTGGATATTTCAATTATTGGAAATAAAAAACAGATCGAGAGTAAAGTTTTGGAACTGGGTTTGTCTTTTGATTTTTCTAAGGTACAAATCATCAATCCCATAGAATCCAAGGAATATAATGAGTATGTGAATACCTATTATGAGTTGCGAAAAGCGAAAAACGTAACGTTAGGTATGGCCAAAGATTTAATGGAAGATGTCTCGTATTTTGGTACGATGATGGTATACAAAGGGCATGCAGACGGAATGGTTTCCGGAGCAGCACATACTACGCAACAAACGATATTACCTGCTTTACAGTTTATTAAAACCAAACCAAATTCCTCAGTAGTTTCCTCTATATTTTTTATGTGTCTTGAAGATCGCGTTTCTGTATTTGGGGACTGTGCCATCAATCCAAACCCTACCGCAGAGCAACTGGCAGAAATAGCAATTTCATCCGCCGATTCCAGTTTGGCTTTTGGTATTGAACCTAAGATTGCCATGCTTTCGTATTCATCAGGATCCTCAGGTAAAGGAAATGAAGTGGACAAAGTAAGAACAGCAACAGAAATTGTGAGAAAGAAACGTCCCGACTTAAAAATTGAAGGGCCCATTCAATACGATGCTGCTGTAGATATGAGTGTAGGACAAAGCAAAATGCCAAACTCAGAAGTGGCAGGTCAAGCAAGCGTTTTGATTTTCCCGGATTTAAATACAGGCAACAATACCTATAAGGCAGTACAAAGAGAAACTGGCGCACTGGCCATTGGCCCCATGTTACAGGGTTTGAACAAACCCGTAAACGATTTAAGCCGCGGTTGTACCGTTGATGATATTATAAATACAGTCGTTATTACGGCAATTCAAGCACAAGGATTATAAAATGAAAATAGTAATTATAAACTCAGGAAGTTCCTCTATAAAATACCAATTGATCGACATGCCCACCAATGAAGTTATTTGTTCGGGGATGATTGATAGAATAGGCTTGGAAACTTCTAATCTTAGTTATGTTACCTCAACAACAAAACTAGAAGAAACAGTGCCAATTTCTAATCATAAAATTGGCCTAGAGAAAATTGCAAAACTTTTACTGGATGATACTGTGGGAGTTATTAAAAGTACGAAAGAAATAGAAGCCGTAGGGCATCGAGTGGTGCATGGAGGAAGTGATTTTTCTAATACGGTTATTATAACAGCAGCCGTAAAAGAAAAAATCAGACAGCTTTTTGATTTAGCGCCCTTGCACAATCCCGCTAATTTAGAAGGAATTACTGTGGCATCAACAATTTTTAGTACTGCAGTACAAGTAGCTGTTTTTGATACGGCATTCCATCAAACAATTCCTGTTGTAGCGCACAAATACGCGTTGCCCAATTATCTTTTGACAGAAAATAAAATACGCGTTTATGGTTTTCATGGAACGAGTCATAAGTATGTTTCGGAGAATGCAATTCATTATTTGAAAGCAAATTCAACAAGTACAGGGTCTAAGATTATTACGATACACTTAGGCAACGGTTGTAGCATGACCGCTATAAAGGATGGAAAAAGTATTGATCATACGTTGGGTTTTGGACCAATGAATGGCTTGATTATGGGAACCCGAAGTGGGGATGTAGATCAATCGGTTATTTTTTATCTGGTAAATTCATTGGGTTATTCGCTCGAGGCAGTCAACACGATGTTACAAAAACAAAGCGGAATGTTAGGACTTACTGGCTATAGTGATTTGAGGGATATCGAAGCGAATGCAGAGAACGGAAATGCCGATTGTCAATTGGCTTTAGCCATGAATGCGTATCGTATAAAGAAATATATTGGCGCTTATACTGCGGTTTTAAACGGGCTAGATGCCATTGTTTTTACCGCGGGAGTTGGAGAAAACTCCTCTTACATTCGAAAATTAGTATGTGCAGATATGACTTATTTTGGTATAGCGTTAGATATAGCTAAAAATGAAATTCGCTCCAAGGAAATTCGAGAAATTAATACGTCTGACTCTAAGACTAAAATATTAGTTATCCCTACCAATGAAGAAATAGAAATAGCCAATCAGGTATTTGAATTGCTTTCTAGATAAAATAACTAGCGATAAAAGCTTCTGTAATCAGAGGCTTTTTTTATACCTTTTATTTGATAAATCTATTTATATTTGGACATAAAACTGCCGTATTTTGAATGTAAGAATTACAATAATAATCCTTTTCTATTTTATTTCACCCCAACTTTATTGTCAGGAGTTACTCCCTTTTGTTGAGAATTACAACAAATCGGATTATCAAGGCGATAATCAAATTTGGAATGTAGCCCAAGGAAATGATAACGCCATGTATTTTGCTAATAATTACTATTTATTGCGATATGATGGGGTAAAGTGGGAAAAATACAGTTTGCCTAACAAAACAATCATTCGCTCGGTAATGGTTGATGGTAATCGCATTTATACAGGCTCTTATAAGGAATTTGGCTATTGGTACCGAAAAAACGCCAAAATGTTTTATGTTTCCATTTCTGATACAACTAAGGTATTTGAGGAGAGTGATAATGAAGAGATTTGGAAGATATTTAAATTTAAAGGAAACGTATATTTTCAATCTTTTAATGGCATTTTTCTATACGATGGAAAAGTAATTAAGAAAAGTAAGTTCGATTTTCTAGCCTCCTATTGTTTCGTAGTGGATGATCAATTGTTAGCAGCTTCTGTTGAAAAAGGCATTTATAAAATGAATAATTTCAAGTTTGAAAAAATAGAAAGATGGTCGATATTAGAAAATAATGTGATTCATGCAATTGAAAAATTTAAAAATAAAACCTATTTTTTCACCAAAAAAAATGGTGTTTATATTGAGGAAAATGGTGTTTTAAAACCTTGGAAAAATCCTTTAAACGAGATTTTGAAAGCAGCTAATATCAATGTGGCTGCCTTTATTAAAAACAGTAAATTAGTTATTGGGACAGCCAATAAAGGGGTTTATTTGTTTGATTTTGAAACCAATTCTTACAAAAACATTAACCGAAATAATGTCTTGATGAACAACTCAATTTTGAGTATTAGTCTTGACAAAGAGAATGATTTGTGGCTTGGCTTAGATAATGGAATTGCTCATGTTGAGGTTAATTCGCCAATATCAATTTTTTATGATAATTCCGGTATTTTAGGTTCGGTATATTCGGTAGCAAGTACTCCAAAGGGGTATTTGATGGCTTCTAATCATGGTGTTTTTAAATATGAAGAAAAGCAACTCTCATTAATTCCAAATACACAAGGGCAAGCTTGGAACATCAGTAAAATAAACAATAAATTTCTTATAGGTCACAATGAAGGTACTTTCATTTATGAGCAAGGAATATTCTCAAAATTAAGTACCATAAATGGAGGCTGGAACTTAGTAAAAAGTAGTATCAATAATTCGTATTTGCAAGCTACTTATAGTGGTGTAGTCCTTTATAATGATGAGAATAATTTAGATCGAAAAATATCAATAAAAGGACTACTAAAGCCCATAAAGTATGTGGCTCAGAATCGAAAAAATGAAATATGGGCTGCAGATAATTATAGGGGTTTATATTTGATAAAATACAATGATGCTTATGAAACCACAAGTGTTGAAAACATTACCCAACGCAGTAAAATTAGTAATGATTTTGGAATTAAAATATTTGAGTTTAGAAATCAAATCTTTTTTTTAATCAATAAATCGTGGTATACTTATAACTCAATAACGAATCAACTGGAAGGCAATCAATTGTTTAATGCAAACTTTAAAAATATATCAAATATTGTTTCTATTGATGAAAACCATTTTTTAATACTTCAGAATGGTCTTTTGTTTCACATTTATGCCAATGGAAATAAATTTGTTTGGAATGTTCTTCAGGAAAAATATTATTTAGGAAAGATTATCAATGACAATTTAAAAATTTTTAAAAACAAAGAAAGTTATTTATTAAATCTGGATGATGGGTTTATTTCTCTTCAGTTAAAACAAGCAAGAAAACAAAATACAAGCATAACAATAGAAGCTTTTAGTGGTGATAGTTTGATTCAAAATAAATCAAGAATTAATTACAACTCGGAGTTAAAAATACATGCAATATCTGGAAAATTCGGAGCTTCAAAACCAAATTTATTCTATAAAACGAATACTATATCCGATTTTATGCCCATTAAAGGGGGATTGATTGAATTGAATAACCTGAGTAGTGGTTTGCATAGCGTAACTATTTATGGCAGCAATGGATTAAATTACAACAGGATTTCTAATTTCGAATTTATTGTAGCAAAGCCTTGGTATTTTTCTTTTTGGATGATTACGTTGTATTTGATTGTATTAGGGGGCATATTGTATCTTTATTATAAGTGGAATAAAATGCGATATATTCAAAAATTGGAGCTTAGAGATGAAGAGTTAAAGCATCAAAATAAAATTCTGGAAATGGAATTAAAAGCCGAAAACAGATTAAATATTCAAGAATATGAAAAGCATATTCTTGAACTTGAATTGCAAACAAAGTCATTTGAGGTCACAGGCAAGTCACTTTCCATAGCAAAGCAAAGTGAAATGATTCACAATATTCAAGGAATTTTAGACTCAGAAACAGATTTTAATAAACTCAAAAGCGACATTAAGAAAACTATTAAAATTAATGCATTGAATAAGCATGAGTGGGAGACTTTTGAAAATAACCTAAATCAAATTCACAACGAATTCATTGTCAAACTAACTAAGAAATATCCCAACCTTACTTCTAAGGATATTAAACTTTGTATTTACTTAAAAATGAATCTCTCTTCTAAAGAAATTGCTCCAATGATGAATATTTCATTTAGAGGGGTAGAATTGCAACGGTATCGATTAAGAAAAAAATTAAATCTTATTCAGGATGAAAACCTTTCTAAGTTTTTAATAAGCATATAAATACCTTTTTTTTTATAGATACTATATTTAATGTATTGTATTTTTCTTAAAGTCACAATACATCATTACTACATCACATACACCTTTAATAATGTCTTCTTTTCATTGTTAACGGCTTAAAATCATTGGTTTTTTTTGTTTCTTTTATTTTTTGATGTATTTATGTAGTACTCCCGTTTTGTTAACTATAACGTTGTAATTAGCTACTTTAGCTTTAATAACATTTTAACAATTTAATACTATATGAGAAATTTTATTTTGGGCTTTTTAGCGCTCATTCTACTTCCGGCTTACATGTCTGGTCAAGTAATTAAAGGAAAGGTATCAGATAAAAATGGCATCGGAATTCCGGGTGGTATTATAGTTGCAGTTGATTCAAAAACGAATGCAGCTACTGACTTTGACGGAAATTTTGAAATCAGAGCTGTAGAAGGTGAAGTTTTACAAATTTCTATGTTAGGTTTTGAACCAACTTCTATAACAGCTACATCAAGCTTGATGCGTATTGTTCTTCAAGAGGATCAGGATACACAATTAGATGAAGTCGTTGTAATTGGGTATGGAACTCGAAAAATTATTGATAATACTTCTTCTATTACTTCGTTGAAAGCGGAAGAAATCTCTAAAACGAAAGTACTTAATGCTTCACAGGCCATCCAAGGAAAAGCCGCTGGCGTTCAGGTAATTTCTTCGGATTTACCCGGAAGTTCACCTACTGTGGTTATTAGGGGGTTAGGTACGGCAATTGGTGGCCGAACTCCTTTATTTGTTGTAGATGGTATGCCTACGGAGAACATTAATAACATTAATACTAATGATATTACTTCTTATGAAATCTTGAAAGATGCTTCTTCTCTTGCTATTTATGGAACCAGAGCAGCTAACGGAGTTATTATTATTACCACTAAAAAAGGAAAAGGGGACAAAGTTTCCGTAGAATTTGAAACTTTTGCGGGTTTTAGACAACCTTTGAAAAAAGTAAAAATGGCAGGAAGTAATAAGTTTTCACATTATTCGAATGCTGCATTGCAATCTACTACTTTTTCGCAAGATCAACCAGTAAACACGGATTGGTTTGATGCCATTACCCGAACAGGATCGTATTCTCAAAATAACGTTTCGGTTTCCGGATCAACAGAAAATATTAAATTCTTTTTTAGCATTGGAAACTATGAAGAGAAAGGAGTTCTTAAAGGTTTAGATTACAGTCGTACTACCTTTAGAAATAATAATGAGTATAAGATTTCTGATAAGCTAACTTTAAATCAAAATTTTAGTTTTGGCTCGACTAATTCAGCTCCTAAACCTTTGGGCGCTTTTACCACTGCTTATAAACAATCTCCTATAGTACCTGTTTTTTTTCCAGATGGTCAATACGGTGTTCCACTGGTAGGTGCAAATGGTTTTGCAGGTACAACAGGTGCTTTATTTAATAATGTGGGGAATCCAGTAGCGCAATTAGACTTTTTTGATGAACAGCAAAGGAGTTTGACTTTGCAAGGAGGGTTGAAGTTAGATTATGATATTTTTGATTCCTTAACATTTACTTCCCAATTTAATGGGGAATATTATTCTTGGAAAAATTATAACTATTCAGATTCCCAAGGAATATGGATGGCGCGAAATCCTAATACAAGCCCAGCGGATTATGAAGCTGCTAATGAAGGGGTTCCTTTGAATTTATTGACCAAAGGCAGATCTCAATATTTCAATTGGAACTTAACAAATTATTTTACATATAATAAAGTTTTTGGGGAGATTCACGATGTTGAACTTACAGGAGGAATTGAAACTTCCATCAGAGGATCTAGAGAAACGTTGAATGTCACTAGAAAAAATGTAAATGCAGATGCTAATTATTGGGCTTTAAACGGCGTTGATTACTCTGGGAATATAATCAATTACAGTGATGTAGTTTCTAATGAAACTAAATTAGCTTCTTATTTTGGCCGCTTTCAATATAAATTAATGGATCGGTACTTATTTACGGGAACACTTAGACGGGATGGTTCTTCTAATTTTGGGAAAGACTATCGTTGGGGAACTTTTCCTGCTTTTGGTTTGGGTTGGATTATAACTAAAGAAGGATTTATGGCAGATGTCAAAGGAGTTGATTTATTGAAATTACGAGGAGGTTGGGGTAAATTGGGAAATCAAAACGTACCGCTGAATAATCAAGCCTATGCATCAGGATTGAGTTATTATCTGGGAGGTTCTATTCTGAACGAAGGAACAACTATTAATTCTCAGATTGACCCTAGTTTATCTTGGGAAATTACTGAAGAAGCCTCTGCAGGTATCGATTTTGAATTCTTAAATAGCAGGTTAAAAGGATCGTTTGACGTGTATGACAAAACAACAACCAATGTTATTTTGAATACAAAACCTTATCTGACTTCCGGAATAAGCAATTCTTCACCCGCTCATGTTGGTGAAGTATCCAATAAAGGGTATGAAATCGCATTGCGTTGGGACGATCAATTGACAGATAATTTGAGCTATTGGCTTGGAGGGAATTTTTCCAACAACCAAAATAGACTTTCAGGGTTAAAAGATGCCACGCTGGCACCACTTATTGGTGGAGGACTAGGAAACGGACAAGACACTAAAATATTAGATAATACTTCCGTAGGTCAACCTTTAGGTAGTTTCTTTATCTACGAATATGCAGGTTTGGATGCTACAAATGGAAATATGTTGTATTTCAATGCAGCAGGTGATAAAGTGGCTCAAGGTGTTCTAGCCAATGCCGATAAAAAATATGTAGGTTCTATTTTGCCTACTTCTACTTATGGAGTTACGCTAGGCGTGAACTATAAAAACTTTGATTTTTCAGTTGACGGTTACGGAACCTCAGGAGCTAAAGTCTACAATGGTAAAAAAGCACAACGTTTTGGTGGTGAAAATATTGAGGAATCCTTAGCCACTGATTTTTGGACGGTAAACAACACAACGGCTTCAAATCCAGCACCATTTAATCAAGTTCCTGTCGCTTCTACTTATTATTTAGAATCAGGTGACTTTTTTAGAATCAACAATATTACTTTAGGGTATAAAATTCCTTTAAAAGAAGGACTTATTAACTCCTGTAGAATATATGTCAATGCAATAAATCCATTAATCACCCAGAAGTTTACTGGTTTTTCTCCAGAATTAAATGGTAATGGCGATCCTTATGGAAGTCAAGGAATCGAGTTAGATGCGTATCCTACCTTGAGGTCATTTGTTATTGGTGCTAATTTAAAATTTTAATAGTATGAAAAAAATATATATTTCCGTTTTTGTTCTATCCACATACTTTTTTTCAGGGTGTTCAAATGATTATTTAGAGGTAGATCAAACTGAATCTATTTCTACTAATGATGTAGCATTATTCAACAATGATGCTGGCGCAGCAACCTTTGTTACTGCAATTTATAATAAATTTTTAGATTGGAATATGTCTTCTTTTTCTTGGATTGGATTATCTAGTATTGCCTCTGACGATGCTGATAAGGGATCTTCAGCTGGAGATACAGGTTCCGATAAAGATTTAATGGATGCCTTGACTTATAATCCCTCAAGTCCTTCTACTAGTGAAATTTTTATAGCTAATTACGAAGGAATCAATAGGTGTAACCAGGCATTAAGTATCATCCCACAATTGGATCAGGCTAATCCTGCTTTGCGTACCAGGTTAATTGGTGAAGCGAAGTTTTTACGTGCTTTTATGTATTTTACTTTGGTCAAAAGTTACGGTGGTGTTCCCATTGTGGATCGTTTGCCAAATCCTTCTTCAGAAGAAGATAGGATTATGCAGTTAACACGTAAATCAAGTGCAGAAGTATATACGTTTATTGAAAGTGATTTGAATGATGCTATTGCAGCATTGCCTACTAAAGCAGCTTATGCTGCTTCCGAAAAAGGAAGAGTTTCACAAGGAGCTGCATATGCCTTATTGGCAAAAGTAAATTTATACCAAAAAAACTGGCAGAAAGTAATTGACAATTGTAATTTAGTTACGGGGTATTCTCTCGTTTCAGATTATGCTTCTATGTTTAGACTTGCTGGAGAAAATGACGCCGAATCTATTTTTGAAATTCAGGGTGTGGGTTCAGTTCCGGCTCAAGGAATTAAACAATATTCGCAAACTCAAGGCGCCCGTGGTTCTGGAGGATGGGGTTGGGGTTTCAATACGCCTTCTCAAAGTTTAGTAAATGCTTATGAAGCCAATGATGTGAGGAAAAATGCAACAATTATGTTTAGAGGTACAACCTTATACGATGGTAGGATAGTACCTGCCGACGCGGATAATCCTAGATACAATTATAAAGCCTATTCTTCGGCTTTTTCTGGTCAGGATAATTCAGATACTAACATTAAGTATTTGCGTTATGCGGAAGTGCTCTTAATGAAAGCGGAAGCATTAAACGAATTAAACCAAACGCCTCAAGCGATTCTTTTGTTAAACCAAATTAGAACAAGAGCAGGACTACCCAATACAACATTTGCCTCACAAGGGGATGTAAGAACTGCAATTTGGAAGGAAAGAAGAGTAGAAATGGCCTTTGAACATGACAGATTTTTTGATCTTGTACGAACAGGACAAGCAGCGACAGCTTTTGCCATTCATGGAAAAACATTTGTTACTGGTAAACATGAAGTATTTCCAATACCACAACTATTTATTACCGAAGCCGCGGGATTGTCCATTCAAAATCCTGGGTATTAATTATTAAAAACAGCAAAATGAAAAAAAATAAATATACTATCATATTTGCTACTGTTCTGGTTTCACAATTTTTTGTGAGCTGTAACCAGGATAGTATCGATACAGTAAACAGCCCAATTGCTTATGAACCTATAGGAGGTTTTGAAAGTTCAGATGCTATTGCAGCAGGAAATTTGGTCACTAAGTTGAGTTTTGATAACAACCTTACGGACAGTAAAAATAATCTTACTGGATTTATGGGTACCAATGTAGGATATGCAACTGGAATAAAAGGAAATGCCTATTCTGGATCAAGTTCTCAAGAACGATATGCTGTCGCAAATGCTACACAGGCAATTACATCTTTAAATAATTTCACAGTCTCTTTTTGGATGAATACTGCAAATACTGTTGATCCAGCGACTCCAGGAGTGGGTAAAGGTGCTCAAGGTATTTTTTCAATTGTGAGACCATTAGAGTTTTGGGGAGGACTAAATTTATATTTAGAAAATCCGGACAATAATTTCCCCAATCGATTGCGATTAAAATTAGGCATAGAAAATGGAAGAGCTGGTGTAGCATGGAAAGGGCAAGGTGCAATTATGAATTTAGACAATAGTTTGAACCAATGGATTCATGTTGTATTTACTTATAATGCAGCCACCAGCATAATATCTGCTTATGTGAACGGAGCATTGTGTGCAAATTTAGGTGGTTTTCCTTATGCTCCGGCTACTGGGACTGCTGGTGTTGCCCCTTTATTTGCGGATAATCCAGGGGACATAAACAATATTAATAATGCTCCAAAATATGGCAATTTTCAAATGACGGGTACAAATGGTAAAGTTGTTATAGGAACACATCAATTTGAAACCACCCCGTCTTTAAACAATGGTTCTCAAGAAGGCTGGGCAACTAGTTTTGCAGGACTATTAGATGAGTTTAGAATTTATAACGTAGCTCTTTCCATAAACGAAATATCGGCACTTAATAAATTAGAAAAAGACAACAGATAAAAGATTATAAACCCCTAGTTTTAAAAAAAAATAGGGGTTTATTTTAAAATTATTAATCCTATTATTTTTATTAAAATGAAGATTTCCCTGAGTATCCTATTTTGTATTAGCTTTTTTATTTCCTGCTCTTCCTCAACTCCGGAGAGTACAGGAGGCACTGGTACTCCGTTGCCAACAACTCCTGTAACTCCAACAGTTCCTTTGACGGATATTGAGGCTATGGATCAGGTTCAAAAAGATGCCATTAAGTATTTTTGGGAGTATGCAGAGCCCAATTCTAAACTGGCCAGAGAACGCTATTATACGAATGATCCTGGTTTTGAAGCTAATATAGTCACTACAGGAGGTTCCGGTTTTGGATTGATGTCAATAATTGTAGGTGTTGAGCGCGGTTTTGTAAATCGATCAGAAGCGGTCTCACGACTTAATACTGCCATGAATTTTCTAGAAAAAGCCGAACGTTTTCATGGCGCTTGGCCCCATTGGATGGACGGTTCAACCGGAAAAGTAATCCCCTTCGGAACAAAAGACAATGGAGGTGATTTAGTTGAAACTGCTTTTCTTTGCCAAGGATTATTAAGTGTTAGAGAATATTTTAAAAATGGTTCTGACTCAGAAAAAGCATTAGCCTTAAAAGCCGATGCGCTCTGGAAAGGAGTAGAATGGGATTGGTATACAAAAGGAGAAAACGCCCTTTACTGGCATTGGTCTCCCCAATACGGTTGGGACATGAATTTTAAGTTAGAAGGCTATAATGAATGTTTGATTACCTATGTTTTGGGAGCTACTTCGCCTACACATCCTATTCCAGCTGCAGCTTATCATCAGGCCTGGGCAAGAAATGGAGCTATCAAAAATGGAGGAACTCAATATGGAATCCCTGTGATTTTCAATTATAACGGAGCATCAGGAAATGTAGGGCCTTTGTTTTGGGCGCAATATTCTTATTTAGGATTAGATCCTACCACTTTGAAGGATCAATATGCCGATTATTGGGCATTGACCCAAAATCATTCTAAAATCATCAATCAATATTGCATAGCTAATCCACGTCAATGGAAAGGATATTCAGATAAATGCTGGGGTTTAACGGCGAGTTATTCTCGTAATAGTGATGGTTCTACAGGATATTCAGCACATCAACCTAACAATGATTTAGGGGTAATTACGCCTACGGCAGCACTTTCTTCTTTTCCTTTTACACCTGTAGAATCCATGAAGTTTCTTCATTATCTATATGATGAAAAAAGAGCAGAGTATGTTGGAATAGCAGGGCCTTATGATGCTTTTTCTCCACATTATAATTGGGTAACGCCACGATATTTAGCGATTGATCAAGGTACAATTGCTCCCATGATTGAAAATCACCGTAGCGGTTTATTATGGAAATTATTTATGAATGCTCCAGAAATAAAACCGGGTTTGGCAAAATTGGGATTTAATTCTACAAAATATAATTTTTAAGAATTGATGAAGTATCTAATGGTAATAACCGCTTTTTTAGTTTCGTGGAATTTGTTTTCTCAAACTGAGATTGTAGGGAAAATAAAAACTGAAATCGTACAAAAACGGGAATTAGCATACGCGTTACACGTTCCAAAAAATACTAAAGAAAAAAAGCCACTGATTGTTTTTCTGCACGGTTCTGGTGAAAAAGGAATTGATATCGAAAAAGTAAAAGCGCATGGACCATTCAAGTATTTGAAAAGTAACGAACTAGATGCGTATGTTTTGGCACCACAATGTCCGGAAAACGAATACTGGAATGAAGAAGTACTCTACCGTTTGATTTTAAAGATCCAGAAAGAGAACAATATTGATCCCAACCGAATTTATCTCACAGGTCTTAGTATGGGAGCTTGGGGCGCTTGGAATCTAGCTTTTGCACACCCTGAAACTTTTGCGGCTTTAGTGCCTATTGCAGGATATGTGGATAGAATTCCAATGATCGAAAATTGTAAAATTAAAGCTATTCCTATTCGGATTTTTCATGGATTATTAGATGATGTTGTCAATGTGGATTATTCTATTACGATGTATAAAAAATTAAAAACCTGCAACACCAATGTGGAACTAACCATTTTTGATGATGCAAACCACGACAGTTGGTCGCGTGTATATGACAACCAAGAAATTTATGATTGGATGTTCCAAAAAACAAAAAACAAACAAAATGAAAATTAAACTTATTATACTCCTTATTGGCTTTTCTCTTTTTGGCTACAGCCAAAAAAAGCAAGGTAAAAAGAACGTCAAAATTAAACCGAAAACAGAATTCGTAGCAGAGTTACTTTCGAAAATGACTTTGGAAGAAAAAATTGGGCAATTAAATTTGCCTACTTCGGGAGATATAACTACTGGAGCTGCTAACAGTTCTAATGTGGCGAAGAATATCGAAGAAGGTAAAGTGGGCGGTTTGTTCAACATCAAATCTGTTCAAAAAATATATGAAGTTCAAAAGATTGCTGTCGAAAAAAGCCGATTAAAAATTCCGTTGCTTTTTGGAATGGACGTGATTCATGGTTATGAAACAACCTTTCCGATTCCTTTGGGAATGTCTGCTACTTGGGACATGAAATTAATAGAACGAAGTGCTCAAATTGCGGCACAAGAAGCCAGTGCTGATGGAATTAACTGGACTTTTTCCCCTATGGTTGATATTTCCCGTGATCCACGTTGGGGCAGGGTTTCAGAGGGTTCTGGTGAAGATCCTTTTTTGGGAAGCCAAATTGCAAAAGCTATGGTCAATGGGTATCAACAAAATGATTTGTCAAGGAATAATACCATTTTGGCCTGTGTCAAACATTTTGCTTTGTACGGTGCGCCCGAAGCAGGACGCGATTACAATACGGTTGATATGAGTCGAATCAGAATGTATAATGATTATTTTCCGCCTTACAAAGCCGCTGTTGATGCAGGAGTAGGTTCTGTTATGGCTTCTTTCAATGAAGTAGAAGGAATTCCTGCAACCGGAAATAAATGGTTAATGACCGATGTGTTGCGCAAGCAATGGGGTTTCAAAGGATTTGTAGTAACTGATTTTACAGGAATTCCTGAAATGATAGATCATGGAATGGGGGATTTGCAAACGGTTTCTGCTTTGGCATTAAATGCTGGGATTGAAATGGATATGGTGGGCGAAGGATTCTTAACGACTTTGAAGAAATCAGTAGACGAAAAGAAAGTGAGTATCGAACAAATTGATAATGCCGTCCGTCTTATTTTGAATGCTAAATATGATCTGGGATTGTTTCATGATCCCTATCGCTATACCGATGCTACAAGAGCTAAAAAAGAAATTTTTACAACAAGCAACAGAGCCGAAGCCAGAAAAACAGCTTCTCAATCTTTAGTTTTATTAAAGAATCAAAATCAGTTGCTTCCTTTGAAAAAGTCAGGAACTATTGCTCTAATCGGACCTTTGGCGGATGCCAAAGAAAATATGGCAGGAACTTGGAGTGTAGCAACAAATCAGGATAAATCTATTTCGCTTTTGGCAGGAATAAAAGAAGTAGCGGGCAAAGGGACAAAGGTGCTTTACGCCAAAGGAAGCAATCTGGATTATGATGCGGTTTTTGAAGAAAAAGCGACCATGTTCGGGAAAACCTTGCACCGAGATAACAGAACGGCAGCAGAATTATTAGCAGAAGCTTTGAAAATTGCCAATCAATCGGATGTAATTGTTGCCGCTTTAGGGGAATCAGCAGAAATGTCTGGAGAAAGCAGCAGTAGAACGAACTTAGAAATTCCACAAGCACAAAAAGACTTACTGCAAGCATTATTAAAAACAGGAAAGCCAGTAGTTTTAGTTTTATTTACTGGACGTCCATTAGTTTTGGTTCAGGAAAATGAGACTGTTCCAGCGCTATTGAATACATGGTTTGCAGGAAGTGAAGCTGGAAATGCCATTGCTGACGTTTTGTTTGGAAATGAAAATCCTTCGGGAAAATTGACTGCTACTTTCCCAAGAAGTGTAGGGCAGGTGCCTATTTATTACAACCAAAAAAATACAGGAAGACCATTAGGTAATACAGAAGGGAAGTTCGAGAAATTCAGATCGAATTATATTGACGAAAGAAATGAGCCATTGTTTCCTTTTGGCTTTGGATTGAGTTATACCACTTTTGACTATTCGAACTTGAGCATTTCATCAGATAAAATGAATTTTAACGAAAAGTTGAAGGTTAGTGTTGACGTTAAAAACACTGGGGATTATGATGGTAAAGAAGTTGTTCAATTGTATATAAGGGATGTAGTTGGGTCAGTAACCAGACCGCTAAAAGAATTGAAAGGATTCCAAAAAATAGCAATTAAAAAAGGAGAAATGCAAACGGTAACCTTTGAAATAGCTATTGAAGAATTGAAGTTTTATAATTCGGAGTTACATTTTGTCGCGGAACCGGGTACTTTTCAAGTTTTTATAGGTACAAATTCCAGTACCACCTCTAAAGTTAGTTTTGAGTTGATTAAATAGATTTGGTTTGTTTGTTTATGATCGGCCCTTCAGTATGTTTGCTGAAGGGTTTTTTTTTAACAAAAAAATGGTATTTGTTAAAAGCGATACAAATATAAAAGGCAATTTTATTTACTTTTATCAATTCAAAAAAATCATTCAAAATGAAATATTTATTTTTTCTTTTTCTACTCTTTAGTTTGAATTCTGTGTATTGTCAGAGTACACAATCGCCCTCGGGCAAGATAGTTGTAAATTTCAAATTAGGGGATAACGGACAACCCACTTATACAGTTAATTACAAAAATAAAGCAGTTGTTTTAGAAAGTGCTTTAGGAATTAAACTAAAGGAAAAACTAGCTCTCGACACTAATTTTGAAATATTAACTTCAAAAACGGCTAGTTTTAATGAATCTTGGCAACCCGTTTTAGGGGAACAAGCAAGCATTGTAAATCATTATAATGAGCTTATTATTTCTTTGATCAATAAAGAATCTAAAGTAAAAATGAATATCATTTTTAGAGTTTTTGACGAAGGAGTAGCTTTCAGATACGATTTTCCAAGACAAGCAGCGTTGAATTATTTCATCATTTCTGATGAGGTTACTCAATTTAATTTGACTGCAGATAATAAAGTTTTCTGGATTCCAGGAGATTTTGACAGTAATGAGTACGAATACAATGAAACAAAATTTTCTGAAATAGACAATGCTAAAATTAATAGGAATAACGGAATTGGAGTAAAATCTATTCCCGGAAAATATATGATTCAAACTCCATTGATGATGAAATCTCCAACAGGATTGTACCTGAATATTTTTGAAGCTGCAGTAGTCAATTATCCGGTCATGCATGTAAAGGCCGATGTAATAAATTACAAATTAAAAGCAGAATTAGTTCCAAATGCGATTGGCGATAAAGCCTATTTGCAAACACCTTGTGTCTCTCCATGGCGAACAATCATGGTTAGTGATGACGCTAGAGTTATTGTGGGTTCTAAAATGATTTTAAACTTAAATGAGCCTTCAAAAATAGAAGACACTTCTTGGATTAAACCCATGAAGTATGTTGGGATTTGGTGGGAAATGCATGTTGGAAAATCAACTTGGGATTATGCAGGATCTCAAAACGCCACGAATTTTGCTGATGCCCCAAAAGCATCTGGAAAACATGGCGCAACAACAGAAAACACAAAAAGATACATTGATTTTGCTGCCAAAAATGGCTTTGACGGCGTTTTAGTTGAAGGCTGGAATGTAGGTTGGGAGGATTGGAATGGAAACTGGAAAGAGGAAGTTTTTGATTTTACCACGCCTTACCCGGATTTTGATATTGCTGCGATTTCGGCTTACGCCAAAGCAAAAAAGGTACAAATGATCATGCATCATGAAACATCTGGTTCGGTTGCGAATTACGAACGTCATTTGGACCGAGCATTAGATTTGATGAAAAAATACGACTATCCCGCTGCAAAAACAGGATATGTAGGTAAAATTATACCAAGAGGAGAGTTTCATGACGGACAAACGATGGTCAACCACTTTAATTTTGTAGCCAGACGATTTGCCGAAAACAAGTTAATGCTGAATTCACACGAATCCTCGAGACCAACCGGCTACAGTAGAACTTATCCAAATTTTGTGGCTGCTGAGGCTGCTCGTGGAAATGAATTTAATGCCTGGAGTGTTGGAAATCCACCCATGCACGAAACTATTTTACCATTTACCAGATTATTGGGAGGACCAATGGATTACACACCTGGAATATTTGAAATCAAAATGAGTTATTATGATAAAAATAAAACCGAGCAAGTGCATACTACATTAGCCAAGCAATTAGCCTTGTATGTAACCATGTATTCTCCAATACAAATGGCAGCTGATTTATTAGAAAATTATGAAAAATATCCAGATGCCTTTCAGTTTATCAAAGATGTTGCAGTTGATTGGGATGATTCTAAAATTCTTCAGGCAGAACCAGGTGATTATATTACAATTGCTAGGAAAGCTAAGGGGACGGAATCTTGGTTTCTAGGTGCAATCACAGATGAAAATGCCAGAAAATCAGAACTAAAATTAGACTTTCTTACCAAAGGGAAAAAATATAAAGCTATTATTTATGAAGATGCGAAAGATGCCGATTGGCAAATAAATCCTATTGCCTATAGAATAAAGACGATAGTAGTCACCAGTAAATCAAATATCAACTTAAATCTGGCTCCAGGTGGTGGAACGGCAATCAGTTTCGAGTTAATGAACTAAAAATATCGTGCAGATTGTTTTATTCGTGCAGGATTATTTTTGAGTTTTGTATGTACTATTCGATACGAATTACGAAATTGCAATTTAAACTAAAACTAAAACTAAAACTAAAACTAAAATTATAAAGTATTATTTCAAATCATTACCTTGATAAATTATGAAAAAATCAATATTATGTATTACGCTGTTTCTTAATGGAATTGTTCTTTTTGCACAAACTAACGAAGAAAAAACCATAAAGGAAATCTATAAATCTTCCTTAACGAATGCTAAATGTTATTCTTGGTTAGACCATTTGTCCAATAAAATTGGTGCGCGATTATCAGGCTCAGCCAATGCTGAAAAAGCGGTGCAATACACCAAAGCAGAATTAGAAACCTTGGGATTCGACAGGGTTTATCTTCAGGAAGTAATGGTGCCAAAATGGGTTCGAGGAATAAAAGAAACGGCTTACATTCAAGACGATAAAACCAAAATCAATGTGCCTATTTGTGCTTTGGGAGGTTCTGTGGCTACTTTAAAAAACGGACTTAAGGCGGAAGTGATTGAAGTACAAAGTATTGCTGAACTCAATACTCTGGGAAATAAAATAAAAGGGAAAATTGTGTTTTTCAACAGACCCATGGAACAGGAGAATATTGAGACCTTTAAATCGTATGGAGGTTGTGTTGATCAACGTTATGCCGGTGCTAAAGAAGCTTCAAAATTTGGAGCTGTGGGAACAATTGTACGCTCTATGAATTTACGTTTGGATGATTACCCACACACAGGTGCTCAAAGTTATGGTGACATTCCAAAATCACAATACATTCCCACTGCTGCTGTAAGTACTAATGGTGCGGAATTGTTGAGTAAAACTTTAAAAAAGAATCCGAAATTGAAATTTTATTTCAAACAATCCTGTCAGCAGATGGAAGATGTTTTGTCTTACAATGTAGTGGGAGAAATAACAGGAACTGAGCATCCAGAGAATATCATGGTGGTTGGCGGTCATCTTGATTCTTGGGATTTAGCCGATGGTTCCCATGACGATGGAGCAGGAGTTGTACAAAGTATGGAAGTTATGAATATCTTTAAAAACATAGGGTATAAGCCTAAAAATACGCTTCGGGTGGTCCTTTTTATGAATGAAGAAAATGGAGGTAGAGGCGGAGACAAGTATGAAGAATTGGCACAGGCCAACAAAGAAAATCATATTTTTGCTCTGGAAAGTGACTCGGGCGGATTTAGCCCCAGAGGGTTTTCTTTTGAAACGGATGCTGCAAATTTCAATAAAATTGAAGGTTGGAAAAGCTTATTTGAACCGTATTTAATTCATAGTTTTACTAAAGGGCACAGTGGCTCGGATATTGATCCATTAACTTCTAAAACAATTGTAAAAGCTGGATTAAAACCAGATTCGCAACGGTATTTTGATTATCACCATGCAGCAAACGACACTTTTGATGCAATCAATAAAAGAGAATTAGAACTGGGAGCGGCAACAATGGCGTCTCTACTCTATTTAATGGATCAGAATGGGATTGTAACTTCAGTTAAGACTCAATAACGTATCTGTTTGTAGTTATTTTAATTTAAAAACAAAAAACTACAAGTGATGTGCTTGTAGTTTTTTTATGTTTGGACAATGTGAATTTTTTATCTTAACTATTAATCATTCCTTTTAATTTGGGGTCTTTATTTCTTAAATCTAATCCACCTTCGTACACAGATTTGAGGTTTAACAGAAAAAAGGACCAGCCGGAATCACATCCTAGTCGAATGTTCTGTTTTGAGCTTTCATCAGTGGGGATGTTTTTCTGAGTCAATTCAACTATAATATAATCGTCATGTATGGAAAGTTGAATGTCAACTAAGCAATCTCCAGCAAATGAAAATTGAATAAAATCGATACCATTTGTGTCGATTATTTTTCCTTTTTCCATCCCTTCATACAAGAACCAATTCCATTCATAAATAAAATATTTCTCGATTGGGGTATCTTTGGCAACCAAGTTTTTGTTTGCATCGAAATAGGTAGCATTGCTTAAAAACCATTTTTCTATTTCCGTGGCTTTTGCCCAAGCATCATACATTTCGGTTAGACTTGACCGTACTGCAATTCGTCTTGTAAATGTGGTCCAATCAAAGTTTTTCATATCGTTAAATTTAAGTTACTGATACTTCTACTATAATTTGTATAAAAAATAATTAAAGGTGTTCATTTAATATTTGAAGCTTATTGTGAACGTAGCCCCATTATTTATGGAGCTCTCAACCCCAATTTTACCGCCTAAAGAGGTGATTTGATTATAGACTAAATACAATCCTATACCATTGCTGTCACTATTAGTATTGAATTTTTCATACAGACCAAAAATTTTATCTTTTACTTTTTCCATATCAAAACCAAGGCCATTATCAGAAAAAATTAATTGGCGGACACCATTTACTTTTTTAGATTGAATGGTAATGATTGGGCAATGTTCTGGCTTTGTATATTTAATCGAATTGGTTAATAAATTTAAAAAAATACTTTTAATATAGGCTTTATTGAAAGTAATATGAGCAAAATTTGAAAAGTCAATATTAATAATTGCTTTTGAATCGAGAACTAAAGAATTTATTGATAAAAGCACTTCGTCTAGTGATTCCTTAAGATTTATTTCTTCAATTTGAGTATTTATGTTCTCGTTTACCACTAATTGATCAATTGAATCGTTTAACGTTTGTTTTAAATTTTGACTGATTAGTTTAAGAATATTAATTAGTTCAAATGTTTCCGGATCTTCTATTTTTGAAACATCAATAAGACTAAAAACCGAAAGCATATTATTGATGGGAGACTTTAAATCATGAGATGTTTTGTGTGACAAAAGGGTAAGTTCTTTGTTAATTTGTGTAAGATTGGCAAGGAGCAAATTGCGTTCTTCTTCCATCCTTTTTTTATGCGTAATGTTTTTGGCAATCGCATATACTAATCTTTCAGATTCAATAGGCATTGAGGTCCAAGACAGCCAAATAATTTCGCCACTTTTAGTTAAATACCGGTTCTCAAAATTTAAAAGAGGCTTGTTTTTGTATACTTGTTCTCTGGTTTCTATAGTGATTTTAAGGTCTGATGCATATACAAAACTACTAATAGGTCTGGCGTATAATTCCTCCTCTGTAAAACCTAATAAATTTGATACTGCGGGATTTATTCTTTTAAAATAGCCATCAAATCCTGCAATACAAATAAAATCAGCTGAGATGTTAAAAAAATTATCGAAGTGATAAATCCCATCTGAATCAGGATTTCTTTGTTGTATTACCATAAAGTTTAAAAGTTATTTATTATTCTAAAATTAAATACAAACAAATTTTGCAATTGTCTGATTTTAAATGAAAGATACAATCAAATTTAACTAATAATTATTAAAGATTAAAACAATGGAATAAACAAATTTTTAGAGCAAATTAATTAGTTTGCTGTTACTTTAATAAAAAACAGATTAAAAAAAACGAGGCTATCATTTTACTGACAGCCTTATTTTTATTATTTACTTGCTATTTAGATTTTAAATATTCCTCCAACAGCAATGATTCTTTGAAAAAAGAAAAAATCTTGTGAGGCACTATCTTCAATACTTTCTGTGGTTCTAATGTCTTGCATATTGATATAACCTCCTTTGAGTTCCCCTTGTATGTAAAAGTGTTTGAAAAAAGTAACATTTAATCCCGCCTTTAAAGAAGTTCCATAACCGGAAACATGAAAATCATCATGACGTTCCTTTCCCAACAGCGTTGTATTGGTTTTTGGGTACAAGAGGCCAAAACCAACTCCTTCGGTTAAATTAATTTGAATTTTGTCCGTGTTACTAATTTTGAATATAGCCGAAATATCATCATGTCTCGAAAATTCAGTATTGACATAATTTAAACCATCCGTGTGTTCGTACTTTAGAAATTTTTCAGTCAAAAGCACCTGATTGTTGGGTAATGACTCATCATACGATCCGGGATTAGGATAATATCCATTAATAGTAACTGCCTTATTTTGTGTCATTACATATTTCATGTGATCAACACCAATGGCTACACTATAATGATCACTTATAAAATACCCCATTCTAAAATTAGTTTGTGGTATGGTCATTTTTGTTGGATTGATGTAGTCAATATGCCAACCTTTAGGTTTGTCGTGCGCTTCTAGATTCTCTAAAGTAAAGTTGTAATCTTTACCTCGGAAAGTCACGTCAGATTTAGAATAAGTCTCTCGATTTCCACCCCAGGAAACAAAAAATTTCCCTTTGTTATGAGAGGTGTATTGATCTTGTACGATTGTTTTTTCCTGTGCAATTGTAGTATTTGTAAATAGTATAATTAGAAATGCTGAAAATAAAAAAAAATGCTTCAATGAATTTGGGGCTTAATTTAAAATGTATTTATTGTTTTTCTGATGGCAACTAACTTGGTCATTAATGATTCAAAGTAATCTAAATGCAACATATTTGCGCCATCACTTTTTGCATTAGCAGGATCAAAATGGGTTTCAATAAAAATTCCATCCACACCTACAGCAATACCTGCTTTGGCAATAGTTTCAATCATATCCGGTCTTCCTCCTGTTACTCCAACGGTTTGATTGGGCTGTTGTAATGAATGTGTTACATCAAGAACAGTAGTGGCATATTGTTGCATCGTAGGGATTCCTCTAAAATCAACAATCATATCTTGATACCCAAACATGGTCCCTCTATCGGTAACCATTACGTTTTCATTGTGACAATCCAATACTTTTTGAACAGCATGTTTCATACTTTCAGGACTCATAAATTGTCCTTTTTTTAAGTTGACTACTTTTCCGGTATTTGCTGCAGCCATAACTAAATCTGTTTGGCGTACTAAAAAAGCAGGGATTTGTAAAACGTCTACATATTGTGCAGCCATATCTGCATCTTCATTTGTATGAATGTCCGTTACGGTTGGTACTTTAAATGTTTCCGAAATTTTTCTAAGAATTTTAAGTGCCTTTTCATCTCCAATTCCTGAAAAACTATCAATTCTAGAGCGATTGGCCTTCTTAAACGAACCTTTAAAAACGAAAGGAATTTGTAAATTATCAGTAATACCAACTAATTTTTCAGCTATTCGCATTGCCATTTCTTCGCCTTCAATGGCACAAGGACCAGCAAGTAGAAAGAAATTGGCACTGTCAGCATGTTTGATTTGTGGAATATGTTGTAAGTTCATAATATAATTTTTAAAGATGCAAAGGTAGTTATGATTTACGATTTACGATTTACGATTTGCAAATAATTTGTGAGGCTACCTTATTACGAGAAGCTTTTTCTGCTGTACGTTCCAATCTCCCTAAAAGCGGGAGGATTTTCACTGCCATCAGGGCTAGGGATTTTGGATTATTAGTTTATTTTAGAACGCTAAGGTTATTTTTTTTTCAATGAAAGTCCCATTGGAACCTTTAGTATCCCTTTTTCATATATATTTAAGTAAAGGACAACCGGTTTTTTCTGGCCAATCCATTTTAATTCATAAACATCCAAAAAACCGGCACCTAATTCGCTTCTTTTTGTTGGAAACGGGCAACAGTTTTCTAATTTCGTATATGTAATTGCTTCCCCTTTAGGGCCAGCCAAAGCGTTTAAAAACCGAGCTTGATTGATCGTTTCATTTTTAGTGTTATTGAAAAAAATATTGATGGGATAATCTTTGTTATAACCATATTTTTTGTCTGTACTGTATTCCGTAATCACAAAGGTATTGTCCTGTGAAAGGATAAGATTAGGCGCAGTATCATCAGTGTTTTTTAATGTAGATTGTGTACTTGAACAAGAAGATATTCCAATCAGTAAAGCAAAAAAAAGGATCGATTTTTTCATAATTTGGGTAAATTTTAAACTCAAAAATTGTAATTGCAATTACAATACCAAGTAATTATAAAATACAAATATAAACAGAACTTCATGCCTTATCGCGAGTTCCTACCATAAATGTAGAGCCTCATTTTATCAAATGTAACATTTCTCACATAGATCCTACTAAATGCTTCTTATCTTTGAAAAAAAAATAACAATATGGATATTATTTTTCAAACATGGTCTTGGTATGTTTCTGGATTTTTGATTGGGATGATTATGCTTGCTCTTCTTTATTTTGGAAAATCATTCGGAATGTCTTCTAATTTGCGTTCGCTTTGTTCTATGGCGGGTTTGGGCAAACGACTTAGCTTTTTTGATTTTGATTGGAAGGCACAACGCTGGAATTTGATAGTAGTTTTAGGAGCCATGCTAGGTGGTTTTGTTGCTGTACATTTTATGGGAGATGCCTCAAATGTAAATATTAGCCCAAAAACAATTGCACAATTAGCACAATTAGGGATCGATGCTCCAAACGGAAAATTAATGCCGGATGCTCTTTTTGGATTATCTGTTTTAGATTCTCCAAAAAGTATTTTAATATTACTTATTGGAGGTGTTTTGGTTGGTTTTGGCTCGCGCTACGCCGGAGGATGTACTTCAGGACATGCTATTTCTGGTTTGAGTAATTTACAAATCCCTTCTTTAAAAGCCGTTATAGGATTTTTTATCGGTGGGTTGATAATGGCTCATTTCTTATTACCATTGATTTTAAGCTAGTCAACAGTTAGCCCCTATCATTTAAATTTAAATATAAAGTATGAAAAATATAATAAAATATTTATTAGTTGGTTTTGTTTTTGGAATCGTTTTAACTAAATCAGAAGCCGTTTCTTGGTATCGTATTTATGAAATGTTCCAATTTCAATCGTTTCACATGTACGGAATTATTTCTGTAGCTATTTTGACAGGAGTAATTGGGATTCAAATCATAAAACGAAATAATATAAAAGACATAAAAGGAGAATCAATAGCACTTCCGGATAAAGATAAGGGATCTGCACGGTACTGGATTGGCGGATTGTTTTTTGGGTTGGGTTGGGCATTAATTGGATCCTGTCCAGGTCCTATATTCATCTTGCTTGGAGCTGGTTTCTGGACCATTTCAATAGTGCTTTTTGGGGCTTTATTAGGTACTTATGCATACGGATTATTAAAAAATAAATTACCTCATTAATCGGAATATATTTGTTTTTTTTTGTAGCATTCTCTTATGGGAATGCTACTTTTTTTTATTTAATTTTAAAATTCCAATGACAATTAAATATTGCGCAAGTAGATAAGTAGCCATAATCAAGAAAGAACTGTATTGTAGCGGTATATAAAACCTATCAAATGCCATAATACTATCTGAAGCTACAAAAAGTGTTGCACCACTTAAAATATATTTGTTAGCTGGTTTTTGCCAATTTAAAAAGCCTTTGAGCGCAAATAATAACATAATGGAAATTGTAAGTGCGTAGACAAAGACAGGAATTTTCAAGGTGCCAAGAGTTGGCAATAAAAGCACCATCATTACAATCAAATAAAAGACAATTGTGGTAACTCCTATCCAGAAAATAATTTTACTTTTCTTTAAATAAATCTTTAATTGTTTGCTAAATAATACAATGTAAAAAATATGCGAAAAAAGAAACGCAATTAATCCTAGAATAAAATACAGTTCTCCTTTGTCAGCAAACATCAAAATTATATCTCCAATCCAAGACAGCATTAAGGCCATTAGAAGGATTTTCTTAGTAGTGAATGGTTCCTGTATATAAACAGCAAGAATAAGAAATGGCACTAAAAAGGGTTTTAAAAACCACGCAATATCCTCTCTACCAAAAAAAATTATTAAAAGGTAGAGAAGGCTAAATGCAATAAAACGATTTAATACCGAGTTTTTTTTCATATCATTTTTTTAAGATTTTCTTTGAAAAACGAGATCTCTTTCAAAATTTCTGATTACAAAGTATAGGGTTACCAACAACGATAAACATAGATAACCAGCAACAATGTAACTTGCAAAGGGAAAAAGTTGATTCATACCAAACCAATCTCCAAAACTGAAAATGAGCCCAATGCCAAATAAAAACCGAATACTCTCCCATAATAGAGAAATTTTTCGGGTATCCATTAATTCCGTGTAGCTGTAAACGGTCAGAAAGAGGAATGCGCCGTAAATAAATACATTTGGTAAACCGATTACTGCAATCGAATTATACAGATAGCTGATAAGTAATAATGTAATAATTGCTTGGAATAAGGACCAGTACATCAATTTTTTAGAATGTTGAACTCCATATTTTTCAAAATCATATACATTCGTAATTTTGGTTATCGGATATTTATCTTCAAAATTTTCTGGACGCCAGCCTGTGGGTTTAAACCAAATGGTAAACTTGTCTTTCCAGTTTTCGGCGCGCCAAGCATCTGTAATCAGCAACCATAAATGTTGAAAATTAATCCGAATCGGGTTCCATGTTCTCGCCGGTCTTGTAATTCCAAAAACAGGTGGGACAGTTTCTAATTCTGCTTGAAAAGTACCAAATATCTTATCCCAAAAAATAAATATTTGTGAATGGTTTTTGTCTAAATATTCAGGATTTATGGCGTGATGTACCCTATGATGTGATGGAGAAACAAGTATGTTTTCTAGAAAACCAATTTTTTTGATGTGCTTGGTATGGTACCAGAATTGCAAAAATAAATGAATGGGTAAGGTAATTGCAATCACCTTGGATGGAACTCCTAAAAGAGCAGCAGGGAGTAATAGAAAAGTAAATAGATTAACAAAACTGGATATTGGTTGGCGTAAAGCACAAGCTAAGTTAAATTCCTCACTGCTGTGATGAATGGCATGTTTGTTCCATAAAAAATTAATTTGGTGGGATAAACGATGGCTCCAATATCCATAAAAATCAATAGCTGTAAATCCAATAAGATAAGTTAGAAAGTGTGCTTGAAGATCAAATAAAGCGATTTTAGAGACAATCCAGTTGTAAGAAACCAGTGTTATGCTAAGCCCCAAAACATCTTTAAGAGAATTCACCATTCCAGAGCTTACACTTGATACAGAGTCCATATTTGGAGAAGTATCTTCGCCTTTGTAATGCCCGTATATTTTTTCAATGATAATTAAAATTAAAAAAATAGGCATTACAAAAACTAAAATTTTACCATATTCTTCCATAAAAACATATTTTATTATTCAAATATATAATAAAAGAGAATGTTTTTAAATTATTCACAGTACTTAATTCATTTAGGAGTCGGTTTTTTGAGCTAAATTATCTCAGCATTTAAACCCGCTTCTAATAATTGGGAGCATTGTAGTTTTAATTTGCTATAAGGCCCAGTTTTTACGGTGCACTTTCCATTATAATGGACTATTAGCGAACATTGTTCCGCTTGTTCTGCAGTGTGGTTACATACGCGAATTAACGTGTCTATTACATGGTCAAACGTATTTACATCATCGTTGTAAACTATGATCTCATTGTCTAAACTGGTAACCTCTTTGACACTTACCTTTTCTCTTATTTTTTCTTTAGTACTCATTTTGTAGGGGTTTTGTACTTTCGTAATTAATAAAAAGATTTAAATGCTAAATTACATATTTTAAAGATACCCAATTGTTTCTTTCAAATTTTTTAACATACGTTAATCCTTTCTCCGTGCAAGAAGCATCGATAAGTGGAATATCCTCCTGATAGAAACCGCTTAAAAGTAATTTTCCTTTTGGCATCAGGCAATCTACATAATGTTGCATGTCGTTTAGTAAAATATTCCTGTTGATATTGGCTATGATTAAATCGTATTTTTTACCTTTTAATAAAGCGGCATCTCCTTCATAAACTGTAATGTGTTTACAATTATTGCGTTCTGCATTTTCTATTGAGTTTAAATAACACCAGTTGTCAATATCAATTGCGTCAATTGGGAAAGCGCCTTTCATCTCTGCAAGTATAGCTAAAATAGCGGTTCCGCAACCCATATCTAGTGTTTTCATTCCAGTAACATCCATTTCCACTAAATGTTGAATCATCATGTGTGTTGTTTCATGATGACCTGTTCCAAAACTCATTTTTGGTTCAATTACAATATCAAATTCGGCATTTGTCTTTGGATGGAATGGAGCGCGTACATGACAGTTTCCATCAACATCGATAGCTTCAAAATTCTTTTCCCATTCTTCATTCCAGTTCACTTGTTCGATTTCTTCAAAGGTGTAATCGATTTTAAACTCTTCCGATTGCAAAATGTGAATATCTTCTAAAATAGCTTCGTCCCATAAATCCTTTTGTACAAAAGCTGAAATTCCAGTTTCAGTTTCTGTAAAACTCTCAAATGCTTTTTCGCCTAATTCAGCGATTAAAATTTCCGATCCTAATTCTTTTGGTTCAATATTAAAATGATATCCTATGTAAATGTTTGACATGCTTCTTTTTTTGCAAAGGTAGCAATAGCTATTTAAACAGCATTTGTAAATCAATTTTTATTTTACATTTGCACAAAATATACACTGCTACCTGATGAAAAAAAGCCTCTTATTTTTTATTTTACTTTTTAGTATTTCAAGTATGGCACAAGTAAGCATAAGGCCGAGTAAACAGGATAATGACTTGAAATTGTCGGCCCTGCCTTATTATAGTTTTGGTAAAGGCATTGGAATTACGTCACCTGACAGTTTGTACCAGTTAAACATTCGTTTTCGAATGCAGAACCGAGTGACTTATACTAAAAACGAAGACGAGAACGGGTTTTATGATGCACAAATCCGAAGATTGCGGTTGCGATTAGATGGATATGTGGGATCACCAAAGTTTTTATATGCAATTCAATTGTCATTTGCCCCGGGTGACATAGGTGAAATTAGAGAAGGGGAAAATATTAATATTATTCGTGACGCGGTGGTTTTTTATAGACCAAATAAAAATTGGAATATTAGCTTTGGTCAAACAAAATTGCCAGGAAATCGCCAACGTGTAAATTCATCTGGTGGCCTCCAGTTGACGGATCGATCCATTAATAATGCGAGATTCACTATCGATAGGGATTTTGGTTTTCAAATTCACAATATGAATGAATTTAAAGATAAATTTTCATATAACTTCAAAACAGCAATTTCTACAGGTGAAGGGCGCAACATTACCGGAAATGCAGATTTGGGAGTTGCTTTGACAGGTAAAGTGGAGTTGTTACCCTTTGGAGCTTTTGCTAAAGATGGTACCTACTTTGAAGGAGATATTGTAAGAGAACAAAAGCTAAAATTGATGCTATCCGGAGCTTTTCAGCAAAACAATCATGCCAAAAGAACCCAAGGACAATTAGGGAGCGATTTATATCAAGAGCGAACTATGAAATCGGTTTTGCTAGACGTCATGTTAAAATACAATGGCTGGTCAGCGATGTCCAGTTATATGTCAAGAAATAGCACTAGAAATGCTGTTACAATAAATCCAGATAATAGTTTATTGTCTAATTTTGCTTACGTAGGTAGTGGGTATGATTATCAGTTGAGTTATAATTTTCCTTCAAACTATGAGATTATAGGGAGGTATTCCACTCAAAAAGTTGGCGAGGATATTCAGGCTTTTGCTCCAAATGCAGATCAATACACCATTGGTTTAACGAAGTATATTTGGGAACATACTTTCAAATTACAAAGTGAATTGACTTTTGATACCTTAAATTATTTTGATGGAAGTACAAAGAATAATTGGTACCTGCGTTTTCAAATTGAAATAGGAATATAAAAAAAGCGATGGTATTAAACCCTCGCTTTTTTTATAATTCAATAAACTTATATAGCGTTTACAATTGCCATAAAATCATCAGCTTTTAGTGCAGCACCTCCAATAAGACCACCATCAACATCAGGTTTTGAGAATATTTCTTTTGCATTATCAGGTTTCACACTGCCACCATAAAGAATAGATACGTTTTCAGCGATATCACTTCCAAAAGCTTTGCGAACTGTTTCCCGGATAAACTCATGCATTTCCTGCGCTTGTTCAGGAGAAGCAGTTTCTCCAGTTCCTATTGCCCAAACAGGCTCATACGCTAGAACAATACTTTCCCAGTCCTTGGCTTGAATATGGAATAAACCATCTCGCAATTGATTTTCTACTACATTAAAATGATTTTTTGATTGTCGATCTTTCAATTCTTCTCCAAAGCAAAAAATTATTCTCATGTCATGTTCCAAAGCTGTGTTTACTTTATTAGCAATCAAAGCGTCTGTTTCATGAAAAATGGCTCTACGTTCTGAATGTCCCAAAATTACAGTATCAACACCAACACTTTTTAACATATCAGCTGAAATTTCACCCGTAAACGCACCACTTTCTGCTTGATGAACATTTTGAGCAGCAACATCGATATTAGTAAATTCTAAATGATCTACAGCAGATGCTAAGTTCACAAAAGTAGGAGCTACTATAACTTGTACGGCTGTATCTGTTGGAATTTTTGCTATTAATTCATTTAATAAATCTTCTGTTTGCTCTGCATTTTTATGCATTTTCCAGTTTCCTGCGACAATCTTCTTTCTCATTATAGTTGTGTATATTTAGTTTTTGGTTTTGATTTTTTGAAAATCTGTTCAATGGATTTCTTTTTTCAACTGATGTTTAAAATAAATTATTTTAAATTTGCTAAAGTGCTGTTAATTTTATCAAAATCAGTTTCAATAGCGCGGTACAATGCGATCTTTCCGGTTTTGTCTACAACAATGTATCTTGGAATCCAATCTACATCAACGGCTTTTGCAAAAATACCTTTCATTTGATCATTTGCCATAAAATGACCTCCTTTTAATTGGTGTTTTTCAATTCCAGCTTTCCATTTATCAGCGGTTTTGTCCATTGAAATAAATAAATAGGCTACATCAGGATTAGTGGCTTGTAATTCTTTTAGTTTAGGCATTGCTTTTACGCAATCGCCACACCACGAAGCCCAAACTTCAATTACCAGGGTTTTTCCTTTGTATTTTTTTAAAATATCCTTAAAGGCAACTTGACTTCCATCAGTGGCTAAAAGGGTCTCTGATAAAGCTTCTTTAGAAAATTCTTTTTTTTGTGCAGTTGATGTGCAAGAGAATGTTGCTAATGCAATTAGTATTACTATTATTTTTTTCATTGTAAGATTGTTTTAAAACAAAGTTAAACAAACAATTTGAATGCATTATACAGAATTCCTTTTTTTGAAAGCACATTTCTACAATGCCTGAATAATATCGTTATAGTTGATAAATAATCAGGTAAGTTTGATTTCTTGATAATTAAAAAACAACTCTTTCAGACCAAGATAATAATGATCTTTTAATATGATTTGTAGATAAGTATCACATCTTATTAATAAAAAGGTAATAGAATATTTAGTACGAATTTATTTTAAAGCAGTACAGCGTGTCTCTATTTAAGGATTAAAGCTTCCCGATAAGAAAACTTTAGATCTTAAATTTTAAACTTTACAGCTTTAAATTCTTGAGATCATTATGATGAACTTTTTGTACTATTGTTCCTTTTTCTAATACAACAATACTAGGGTTGGCTCTTTCAATTGTTTTTAAAGTGATGGCATCACAGAAATAAAAATCAAAAGACAACCCAAACTGTTTTTTAGTAGCCGCTATTTCTTCTGGAGAAGATGCTGTCATTCCTATTACTTTATATCCTTTTATTTTCGCTTCCTGATTCAGTTTTTCCATTTTAGCCAAGCCTGCTTTATCAGCATGTACTAAATCATAGGCCACAATCAGCATCACTTTTGTAGCGTCTAAAAACTCTTCTTTGTAATCAGAGCCGTCTTTTTCCATCGTGAAATCATGAATAGGTGGAACATAACCTTCTGAGATTACTTTATCTTTTCGGTCTACAAAAACGGCACCTTCCGGAATCGACATTAAATCTTTTTCAGTAAATTCGGTATCTACGCCGCCTACTTTGTAAATAAAGACCATTTCAACTACTGATTTTTCAGCACCGTCAGGAATGCGCATTCCTTTTTGGATATTATTTCCAACTTTAAATGGTCTGAAATCTATTAAGGGTAAATGATTTAAAACCAAAACGCCCATAAACGACGACAAAACGATACTGGCGTACAGGATTATATTTTGAATAGTATTACTGAACAATGGCTGAACTAATTTTCTATTAAAAAACAGGATTAGAATAAAGAACAGTAACACAATGTCTTTTGTAAACGATTGCCATGGTGTTAGCTTCAAAGCGTCTCCAAAACAACCACAATCTTTTACCACATTAAAATAAGCAGAATAAAAAGTAAGGAAAGTAAACAGTACAATCAAGATTAGTAAACTCCAGATAGTAAATTTGGTTTTATAACCAATGAGCAACATAATTCCCAGAACGACCTCAAGAATAACTAAAAACAAAGCAATTCCTAATGCAAACGGAATGAAAAATGGCATGTTAAAAACAGGTTCACTAAAATATTCAGCTAATTTATAGGAAAACCCAATAGGATCGTTGAGTTTAATTAATCCGGAGATAATGAATAGGATTCCAACAAATATTCTAGAAAATTGTGTTATTATATTTTTCATTTGTATGATTGTATTATTTATTTCCAAAACCCATTAAAATTAAGGCAAAAACCGCGTAATTGATCATGTCCTGATAATTAGCATCAATACCCTCAGAGACTAATGTTTTTCCTTTGTTATCTTCAATTTGTTTGACGCGAAGCAATTTTTGCAAAATCAAATCGGTTAGTGAACTCACACGCATGTCGCGCCAAGCTTCACCGTAATCATGATTTTTATCCAGCATTAACTCTTTGGTCAGCTTGACTTTGGTATCGTATAATTCAGTCGCTTTTGCAACTTCTAAATCAGGTTGATCTGCAACGCCTAATTCCAATTGAATTAATGCCATAATGGAATAATTGATAATCCCAATGAATTCACCTGTTTCATCTTCATCAATTTTACGGATTTCGTTTTCTTGTAAGCTTCTTATTCTTTGTGCTTTAATATAAATTTGATCTGTTAACGAAGGCAATCTTAAAATTCGCCAAGCACATCCGTAATCTTTCATTTTGTTGGTAAACAACGAACGACAAGTCGCAATTACAGTATCATATTCCTTTGAAGTATTCTTCATTATTGGTGTATATTTGTATTCAAATTTTTTCAAAAATAAGATAATTTTTTTGAATGTAAAATTTTGAAGTATTTAAAACTGTAAACGAATGACTATTAACTGCAAAGGAATACTTGTTGACGTATCCACTCCCAAAGTAATGGGGATCTTGAATGTGACACCCAACTCTTTTTTTGATGGTGGCAAGTATAAAAATGAAACCGAAATTCTTTCTCAAGTTGAAATAATGCTACTTGGTGGAGCCAGTTTTATAGATATTGGCGCTTATTCCAGTAAACCTAATGCAGAATTTGTTTCGGAATATGAAGAAATTTCAAGAATTATACCTGTTATTGATTTGATTCTAAAGCATTTTCCGGAAACGATGCTTTCTATTGACACTTTTCGGAGCGAAGTGGCGATAAGATCTATCGAAAGTGGTGCGGCTATCATCAACGATATTTCGGCTGGAAATCTAGACGATAAGATGTTTGGGGTAATTACAAAATACAATGTTCCATATATAATGATGCACATGAGAGGGAATTCGCAAACGATGCAATCTCTCACAAGTTATGAAGATATTGTAAAAGAAATGCTATTCTATTTTTCTGAAAAAGTTGCCAAAGCTAGAAGTTTTGGAATCAATGATTTGATTATCGATCCAGGATTTGGTTTTGCCAAAACAATAGCTCAAAATTACGAAGTTTTTCAAAAGATGGAATTATTTAATATGCTGGAATTGCCACTTCTTATTGGGATATCCAGAAAATCAATGATTTATAAAATCCTTGACACTACGATAGAAAATGCGTTAAATGGAACTACGGTTTTGAATACTTTGGCATTGACCAAAGGAGCAAAAATCCTTCGTGTCCACGATGTAAAAGAAGCGATGGAATGTGTTGCATTATTCAATAAAATCAATTGATAACGATGAAATATTTTACTTTGATTGTTCTTTTTGCTTTGTTTTCTTGTGGCAACAAAGAGGATATTTTGTTGCCAAAAGCCAACACAACAATTGTCAAAAATGTAGATGATCTTTCGCCAATCTATATTTTTTTTAGAACAAAAGGAAAAGATACGCTAGCAGAAGTAAACAGGAAAAACAGTATTATTTCTACCAATTGGATTCTAAATGTTGACAAACGTTTACCGTTACGACTTGCCATTCCGGAAATCATGAAGTTGCAGGAGAAAAAGCGTACAGAGAAAGCACACAAGAATGAAAAGGCCGAAAATTATTATTCCTACGCTGATACGATTGGTAGAAATTTGGCTTTTTTTCCTTTTACAAACGTATTTTATAAACTAGAAAAACCAAAGTCAGGAGTAATTGTCTTTTTTACCAAAAACAATGAAATTTTAGTAGATATGATAGGTGTAAAACAACAAGAATTACAAGTCTATTTGAATAAGCTGCCAAACAACACCTCAAACCATTATGTTTTTTGTTATGATAAAAACTTAAATTTTGGAAGTTATGTTCAAAATAAAATTTTTATTGAAAGTTTAAAAGTAAAAATGAAAAGTAATCAAGAATTTATTTACTAAACCTTAAACTTCAAACAAAATCATTACTGGTGATGATACGGTTCATTTCTCAAAATCGTAAAGCCACGATACAATTGTTCGATAAAAAATAACCGCACCATTTGATGCGAAAAAGTCATTAAGGACAGTGATATTTTTCCTTGCGCTTTGGCATAAACGGTATCCGAAAATCCATAAGGCCCACCAATCACGAAAACTAGAGTCTTAACCCCAGAGTTCATTTTTTTTTGTAATTCTTCTGAAAAACCTACGCTGGAAAAAATTTTTCCGTTTTCGTCCAATAAAATAAGTTGGTCTGTTGGTGTAATTTTCGCCAAAATCAATTCCCCTTCTTTCTCTTTTTGTTGGCTTTCGGATAAGTTTTTTACGTTTTTGATGTCAGGAATGATATCTAAATCGAATTTGATATAAAAAGACAGGCGTTTCGTGTAATCGTCTATTAAGGTTTGTAACGCTTTGTTATCGGTTTTGCCAATAGCAATCAGTTTGATGTTCATTTTTGTTGAATTTCAGAAGCGCAAAGATAGAAAAATTAGTAATTTTTAAACGTGTTATCTTTAATAGAATGGTGTTCATAAAAGTAATGCAACATTGAGAGTGTGGGATAAAACAACTAATTGTCTAATTTATTTCACTTCAATTGTTTCAATAAGCAGTTGAAACTTCTCTTCTGTTTTATTACCTATTAAGAAGGCAATTTCTTCTAAATTGGATCCATCGTAATTAGGGAGGTCTAATTTTTGACCCCTAAAAGCAGGATATAACTCGGTAATTGGAATTTCAATAGTTTGCCAGTCATAATTAGTTTGAAAGGCAAATACGTAGGAATGGGAATCATTTCGGTTGGTCTTGACTCTAAATTGATATTTTTTACCATCTCCTTTTAGGCGAATGTAAAAAAGTTTGTAATTGTTTATACTGATTGGTTCTATGAAATGTTTTACCGCACAGAATCCTCCATTGTTAGCTAAAGATACACTACCTTCAAAAACACCTTGATTGTTTGAGTTTAGGTAAAATTCACTTTCGGATGTTCCGCCCATTACAGCATCGTTTACCGTTTTCCAACTGCTTAGAATGCTATTTAAATTTAAAGGAAAGATTAAAATTGAGTTCATTAAAACGGAGTATATAAATTACTGTATTTCAGAAAGTGTATCGTTTCTTTGAATAAAATTTAAAACGAGATGCGGTTCTAAACACTAAATTGTCATAAATCGGGCTGTTTTTATAGTAACTTGATTTTGGAATACTTTAAATTCCTATTTAGGCAATGGAGCACCAACAGCAATATCACATCGATGATTAGTTTGTCCATGAGGTGGATTCATTCCTTGTACCGTAGGGGTTGCTTCTGCTGGAGTCGTTGCAGTAGTTACAGTATTTGCAGGAGGTGTTGTGTTTTGTTGTGGTGCGACAGCAGGAGAGTTCAAAGGAGCGCCAACAGCTATGTCACACCTATGCTCAGGTTGGCCATGAGCAGGATTCATGCCTTTGGCAATTGTAGTGGGATCAATAGTGGTATTTTGTTGCTGCTGATTTGCTGTTGAAGCTTCATTTTTCATCTGTCTGCCAACTTCAGTAAATGGCACTATATTCGTTATAGTGGAGTTCGGTTTCGATTCTGTTTCTTTTTTACAAGAAGTCAATAACAGTGATGATACAATAAAAAGGCTTAAAAAATATTTCATAAACGATGTTTTTATTACTAAACTCAAATATAAGATTTTAAATAGTACTGCACTAGATAAAACGAGAGATTTACTATAACATTTCTTTCAGGTAATCGCGATCTAAATACAACTGCTATTGTCTTCGTGATGCTTTATTTGTATACTGACATAGTACTTGACATAAAGGAAATCGGAATATGGTTTTTCAAAATTACGAAGTCCACAAATTTTCAAATTTCCAAAATATACCTTACTTTAGCATTCCATAAATTTCCTTTAAAATGATTAGTGAAGCACAATTCAGTACCGAGTTACACCTATTAATAGAAAACGCCATTCGGGAAGATGTTGGTCCTGGGGATTACAGCTCTATGGCATGTATTCCTGCAACAGCAAATGGTAAAGCTAAGTTACTTGTAAAAGAAGATGGAATTATTGCCGGGGTAGCTTTTGCCAAAATGATTTTTGAGTATGTAGACGCTAATTTGCAAATAGAAACCTTTATTGAAGATGGAACTCCTGTAAAAAAAGGAGATGTAGTTTTTCATGTTACGGGAAGTTCACAATCGATTTTGAAGTCAGAACGTGTCGTTTTAAATTCAATGCAGCGAATGTCCGCTATAGCAACTAAGACTAAAGAATATGTTCGTTTATTAGAAGGAACAAATACAAAGATCTTGGATACACGAAAAACGACACCTGGATTTAGAGCCTGTGAAAAATGGGCAGTAAAAATTGGCGGAGGAGAAAATCATCGTTTCGCTCTTTATGATATGATAATGCTTAAGGACAATCATAACGATTTTGCGGGTGGAATTACGCTAGCTATAGCCAAAACTAAAGCCTATCTAAAGGAAAATAATCTAGATCTAAAAATTATTGTGGAAGCCAGAAATTTGGCTGAAATCAAAGAAATTCTTGAAAGTGAAGGTGTTTATAGAATTTTGATAGATAATTTCAATTATGAAGATACTAAAAAAGCGGTAACTTTGATCGCAGGGAAATGCTTGACAGAGTCATCAGGAAATATTAATGAAAATACCATTCGCAAGTATGCTCAATGTGGTGTGAATTATATCTCGTCAGGCGCCTTGACACACTCCGTATATAACATGGATTTGAGTTTGAAAGCAATATGAGTAAAGAAATTGAGGTGAAATTACAAAGAATTCCAATTATACGGAATTTGATGTTTGGTCTAAAAAAGATAAAACTACCTTGGTTAGAAGGCTTGTCTTTATATGATTTGTTAGAAATATATGGATTGGGAATTATTGAAAGCGCATTGACCTATCATGCCAGTGCCATTGCATTTAGCTTTTTTATGGCGTTGTTTCCTTTTGCACTTTTCATATTAAATCTAATTCCGTTCATACCTATTGTTGGTTTTCAAGAAGATTTCCTGCTGTTTGTAAAGGATGGTGTGCCTCCTAATACCTATGATGCTATTTATAAAATTATAAATGATATTCTTAATAATAGTGATTCGGGATTGTTATCCTCGGGGTTTATATTGTCTATTTTTTTGATGGCAAATGGATTAAATGGAATTTTAGGAGGTTTTGAAACCTCGCGCCATGTCTTGATTAAAAGAGGTTTTATAAGACAATATTTTGTCGCATTAGGCATGTCGTTATTATTGTCATTGCTTTTGATTGTAACTGTAGCGATAATTGTTGTTTTTGAGGTATTTATTCAAAAAACAGTCTTTAGCGATCAGATTCAATTGATAGTTTTAGGGCGATATGCCTTTGTTATTTTGATGATTTTGGTCACAACCTCCATACTTTTTAAATTTGGTACAAAACACGATAAAAACAGAGCTTTTATCTCTATAGGTTCTGTTTTTACTACTATTTTGGTTCTTTTAGATTCGTATGTTTTTGGAATTTGGGTTACAAAATTTTCACAATACAATGAATTATACGGATCAATAGGAACATTATTGATTTTGATGTTTTACATTTGGATCAACTGCATGATATTACTTTTGGGTTTTGAATTGAATGCCACTGTAAATAAATTAAAAGCAAAAAGAGACTAAATTAAATCAAAATAGTTTTGTTATTTGGAGTTATTCCCAGGTATTTACTAAGAATGGTATCCCATACAACTCTTATTAAAACAAGAATTGTAGAGCTATATTTATTTTAAAAAAAGAAAAATATGAAAAATACGATTACAATTTTGGCATTATTTATTTCGATGGCTTTCTATGGTCAAAGTCATAGCGTTATTGGAAAATGGAAAACCATTGATGATCAATCAGGCAAAGCCAAATCAATTGTTGAAATCTACGAACGCTCAGGCAAAATTTATGGAAAAATCATCGATATTTTAGATGTTGACAAGAAAAAAAGTTTATGTACCAATTGTTCCGGTGAAGAAAAAAACAAACCGGTTATAGGGCTTGTAGTTATTAAAGGACTTAAAAAAGATGGGAAAGAATACAATTCAGGAAAGATTCTGGATCCAACTTCGGGTAAATTATACAAATGCTTTCTGGCTTTAGATGGGGTTGATAAATTGAAGGTTCGAGGATATATTGGCCTATCATTATTTGGGAGAACCCAAACCTGGAATAGAGTTAAATAATAATAGATTGTGAGTTATGAGTTCAAAATAAAGATTCAAGACATCACTTAAGTTCATCATTCATAATTGATTATAAATGTATTTTGTAGAAGTAATTTTACCACTTGCTCTCGCTAAAACTTTTACCTACAGCGTCTCTGAAGCGGAGTTTGGGTATATTAAAAAAGGAATGCGGGTTGCAGTTCCTTTTGGTAAAAGTAAAATGTATACGGCATTAGTTATTGAAATCCATCAAAACAAACCTGAGTTATACGATGCAAAGGAAATTCATCAAATTTTGGATGAAAAACCCATTGTAACCGAAATCCAAATTGCGCATTGGCAATGGATTGCTTCCTATTACATGTGTGCTATTGGGGATGTGTATCGTGGCGCCATGCCAAGTGCACTTTTACTGGAAAGTGAAACTCTTATTTCTCAAAAAACCGATTCATATGTTGATGTAAGTCTTCTCTCGGATGATGAATTCCTGGTTTACGAAGCGTTACAACAGCAGAATTCTCTAAAAGTGCAAGATATCATTGCTATTTTAAATAAGAAAAATATCTTTCCTGTTATTCAAAAACTCATTGATAAGAATATTTTAGTGCTTCAGGAAGAAATTCAGGAAAGCTACAAACCCAAGTTAGTGCGTTATGTCCGTTTACATGCTAAATACGAATCCAATCAAGGTTTAAGTGAGTTATTGGAGATCTTGAAAAGTGCCAATAAACAAAAGGAAATCGTTATGCGTTATTTTCAATTAAGCGCAACAGAAAACAAACCCATTACCGTAAAAAAACTAGTGGACCAAGCGAATTCTTCTTCGGCAATTGTAAAGGCCTTGATTGAAAAAGAAATATTTGAAGATTATTTTCTACAGGAAGACAGAATAAATTTCAACGGAAAAATAAGGGAAGACGAATTACAGTTAAGTGCGGATCAACAAACAGCTGTTGATGAAATTAAGAAGAGTTTCCTTCAAAAAGAAGTTTGTTTATTACATGGTGTAACTTCCAGTGGAAAAACGGAGATTTATATTAAACTGATTGAAGAATATCTGGAAACTGGAAAACAAATATTGTATTTATTGCCCGAAATTGCTTTGACAACTCAGTTAGTGGGAAGACTGAGAGCTTATTTCGGAAATAAAGTTGCTGTTTTTCATTCAAAATATAATAATAATGAACGTATAGAGGTTTGGAATCAAGTATTGTTTAACTCGGAGAAAGCGCAAGTCGTAATAGGAGCGAGGTCAGCTTTGTTCTTACCTTTTAAAACTTTAGGGTTTATTATTATAGATGAGGAGCATGAGCAAACCTTCAAGCAGGCAGATCCAACGCCACGGTATCATGCGCGCGATGCTGCAATAGTTTTGGCCCATTGGCACAAAGCAAAAGTGGTATTGGGTTCTGCTACTCCCAGTATAGAAACCTATTTCAATGCTAAATCGGACAAGTTTGGCTTAGTCGAAATTTCAAAACGTTTTGGAAATGTAATGATGCCGCTTATTGAATTAGTAGACCTCAAAGATAAATACTTCCGCAAAAAAATGACGGGACATTTCAGCGATGTTTTAATTGAAGAAATAACGAATGCATTGTCATTAGGAGAGCAAATAATTTTATTTCAAAATAGAAGAGGATATTCTCCTATAATTGAATGCCTCACTTGTGGTCATGTGCCACATTGCCAGCAATGTGATGTTAGTTTGACGTATCACAAGAACAAAAATCAGTTGCGGTGTCATTACTGTGGGTACAGTATGGCCAAGCCTACGCATTGTCATTCGTGTTCAAGTATAGATTTGACTACAAAAGGCTTTGGAACCGAGCAGATAGAGCAAGAATTGATTGCTATTTTTCCAAATTCAAAAATAGGAAGAATGGATCAGGACACTACTAGAGGTAAATTTGGTTTCGAAAAAATAATTGATAGTTTTAAGAACAGAGAAATGGATATATTAGTCGGAACTCAAATGCTGGCCAAAGGATTGGATTTTGATAACGTGAGTTTAGTAGGTATTATGAATGCCGATAATATGTTGTATCATCCTGATTTTAGAGCCTTCGAAAGAAGTTTCCAGATGATGACTCAAGTTGCCGGTAGAGCGGGACGTTCAGAAAAACAAGGAAAAGTGATTATACAAACTTATAATCCCAATCACAATACAATACAACAGGTTACCAATAATAATTACACAGGTATGTATAAAGAACAATTGTATGACCGACAGATCTATAAATACCCGCCTTATTTTAGAATCATTAAGCTAACGCTGAAACAACGCGATTTTGATAAATTAAAGGAAGGTTCAATGTGGTTGTATCAAGTAATGAGTCAAAACTTGAGTATGCCGGTTTTAGGGCCTGAAGAGCCTGCAATTAGTAGAATTCGAAATGAATATATTAGAACAATTATCATTAAAATACCTCAAAATGTGTCTATTGGAAATACAAAAAAAACTATTCAGAAAATACTAAATAGTTTTGAAGCTGTTGCTCAGTACAGAGCGATAAAAGTCACGATAAATGTAGATTTTTATTAACAAAAGGTATTTGTTTACGAAAATGAAAGTGCGCGAACGAGGTCTTCTTTTTTATGTCGGCTCAAAGGGATTTTCGTCATCCCAATTTCAGCATATTTACTATTAAATCGTTCTACTTTGTCAATATTGATGATATAAGATTTATGTACCCTGATGAATTTTTCTTTTGACAGATCATTTTCAAAAGATTTCATTGTAGACAGCACTAAATTGCTATCCTCTTCTGTAACAACACGAACATAATCTCCAAAAGCTTCAATCCATTTTATTTTAGAGGTAAAGATTTTTAATTTCTTTAAATTGCTTTTAATGAAAATGTGCTCTCCTTCTTCTTCTTTATTATCTTTTTTCAGTAAATGAAAATCGAGGGCTCTTTTGACAGAAGCATTGAATCGATCGATAGCAATTGGTTTTTGAAGGTAATCTGTAGCATCATAATCAAAAGCTTTCATGGCATATTCAGCTTTTGAGGTAATGAAAATGATTTGAGGTTTTATCTTTAAACCATCTAAAAAATCAAAACCACTTATCACTGGCATCTCGATATCAAGAAAGATCAAATCGACGTTATGTATAGACATACAGCTTCTTGCTTCAATTGCATTTGAAAAATCACCAATTAGGTGTAAATTTTGATGATTATTAACTAACTTGGCGATAATCATTCTTTGGATTGAACTATCATCCACAACCACACAGTTTAGTTTCATAATATTGTACTTTAGATTTGGCTATGTAAACATACTACTTTTTTATTAGAAGAAAATTAACGGAGCTAAGTTTTTTTACCGTACATCGAATAAAATGAAATATGACTTGCTTACTAAGAATTATTGATTACTTTTGCACCCAAAATAACATATAAATATATATTTATGAATCATTATGAAACTGTTTTCATTTTAAATCCCGTTTTATCTGAAGTTCAGGTAAAGGAAACAGTAAGCAAATTTGAAGATTTTCTTACTAGTAGAGGTGCAGAGATGGTATCGAAAGAAGACTGGGGCCTTAAAAAAATGGCTTACGAAATTCAAAACAAAAAAAGTGGTTTTTATCACTTATTCGAATTCAAAGTAGCTGGAGAAGTCCTTATTGCTTTTGAAACTGAATTTAGACGTGATGAAAGAGTAATGCGTTTCTTGACTGTAAGTCTTGACAAACACGCTATTTCTTGGGCTGAAAGAAGAAGAACTAAATTAAAATCTACAAAAGCTTAATTATCATGGCTACACTACAACAATCGGCTTCAGGAAAAAAAGACGGAGATATCAGATATCTTACGCCTTTGAACATAGAAACAAATAAAACTAAAAAGTATTGTCGTTTCAAAAAATCAGGTATCAAATATATTGATTATAAAGATGCTGATTTCTTATTGAAATTTGTTAATGAGCAAGGAAAAATACTTCCTCGTCGTTTAACAGGAACTTCATTGAAGTACCAAAGAAAAGTGTCTGTTGCTGTAAAAAGAGCGCGTCACTTAGCATTAATGCCATATGTGGCTGATTTACTAAAATAATATAAAATTAACAGTTGTTGGTTTTCTGAAACATGAAATTGCTATCAATAAAAGCGTTTGTTGTAAACAAACATGAATAAAAAAAGCAATGATTAATGGTACTTAAAAAAGTTACATTAAAATTTACGAAACCTAACTTCTATAAAAAAGGACAACAACATGGAACTTATTTTAAGACAAGACGTTCAAAATTTAGGATTTAAAGATGATATCGTTTCTGTAAAAAACGGATACGGACGTAATTTTTTAATCCCACAAGGACACGCTCATTTAGCAACATCTTCTGCAAAGAAAGTATTAGCTGAAAACCTAAAACAAAGAGCTCACAAAGAAGCTAAAGTAGTTAATGATGCAAAAACATTGGCTGAAGCTTTGAAAGCTATCGAAATTAAAATCTTTGCAAAAGCAGGTGGTGAAAAATTATTCGGTTCAATCACGAATATTGATATCGCTGAAGCTTTAGCTAAAGGTGGACAACAAATTGATAGAAAATTCATTACAAGCGGAATTGTTAAACGTACTGGTAAATATACTGCCAACGTTCGTTTGCACAGAGATGTAATAATTGAATTAGATTATGAAATTGTTGCTGAAAAAGCATAAATTTGTTAACATATTGTTAATAAATTATTAAAATCACTCTTAGGAGTGATTTTTTTTTTGTTTAATTTTGCACCCAAAATAACACATTTACACAAATGAAAAAAATCATTACTTTATTATTAATTTTATTTAGTTTCAGCGCTGTCATTGGGCAAACTACAACTTCTAGCATCAAAGGGATTGTGCGAGGTTCTGACAATGAGACGCTACCTGGAGCGACGGTTCAGGCAACACATGTTCCAACAGGTTCTAAGTATTCTGCGCTATCTAATGCAGATGGAAGAATCAGTATGTTGAATATGAGAATTGGTGGTCCTTACAAAATTGTCGTATCCTATGTAGGATACAGAAGTGAGGAATACAATGATGTTTACCTTGATTTAGGTAAAGTATTTAGTTTAGATGTTGTCTTAAAAGATGAAAGTCAGAAACTGGAGGAAGTAAAAGTAGTTGGTTCTAAAAATAGAGTTTTTCAAAGTGGAAGAACCGGTGCAGAAACTACGATTGGTCGAAGAGAATTATCAGCATTGCCCTCTATTTCAAGATCAGCAGATGATTTTACCCGTTTAGAACCAACAGCAAGTGGAGGTTCTTTTGGAGGTAGAAACGATCAATACAACAGTTATTCACTTAATGGTGCAGTTTTTAACAATCCTTTTGGATTAGATGCTGCAACTCCGGGTGGACAAACTGGCTCTCAGCCTATTTCACTGGATGCAATTGAGCAAATTCAAGTAGCCACTGCTCCTTATGATGTAACATTATCGGGTTTTACTGGAGCTTCTGTAAATGCAGTAACTAAATCAGGGTCAAACGAATTCCATGGAACTGCTTATAGTTTTTATAGAAATCAGGATATGACAGGTAATAAAATTAAAGGAGAAAAAATATTTGTACCCTCATTGGAGCAAACACAAACCGGTTTTAGTCTTGGTGGTCCAATTGTTAAAAACAAATTATTTTTCTTTACCAATTTTGAAATTGATAAAAGAAGCGATTCAGGATCAAATTTTGTTGCTAATGATGGAAATGGAACAACTGGAGTGAATGAATCCAGAGTATTAGCAACTGATTTAATGCATGTTTCTACGGAGTTAGGTAAGCTAGGGTATAATACTGGAGCTTATCAAGGATTTACACATAATTCTAATTCAAGTAAAGGAATTGTAAAGTTGGATTGGAATATTAATGACAATCATAAACTAGCTGTTATTTATAATTTTTTAGATGCTTCGAAAGATAAGCCTGCACATCCTACCGCTATTATTCGTAGAGGAATTGATGCAAATACGTTACAATTTGAAAATTCAGGGTACCAAATTAACAACCAAATTAGCTCTTTTTTAGTAGAATTAAATTCTAAATTTAGTGAGACGGTTTCTAATAAATTACAAGCTGGTTATACTCATTTTAATGATTTTAGAAATCCATTTTCTGCTCCTGCACCAGTAATTACAATTACTAAAGATGGTTCTCCTTACATTATTGCAGGTCATGAGCCTTTCTCTATCAATAATAAATTAGATCAAAAAGTAATTCAAATTACTGATAATTTGAATATTGTCAGAGGAAACCATACCTATACACTAGGTTTCTCATTCGAAAAGTTCATTTTCAAAAATTCATTTAACTTAAAAGGGTATGGTTTTGATGTTTTTGGAAGTACAAATATGGCAGGCTTTGATGCGAATATTGCAAATGGGTATTACAGTACTGCAATAAAAAACGCACAGACAACTTTCGACACAAAAAATGCATTGAAAGATGGTGTTGATGGGGGTTGGAATTTAGCAGAAACGACAGTAGGACAATTAGCTTTTTACGTTCAGGATGAATGGAATATCAGTGATAATTTTAAATTAATTTATGGATTAAGAGCTGATAAGCCATTGTATTTCAATACATCAGAATTGGCTCAAAAATTTATTGACACAGATAATTCAGAAGGATATTTGCCAAATATTGATTATTATAATCCAGCTGATGGTAGTGTAAAGAATTTTGATTCAACTAAATTACCCAATAATAATTTACTTTGGTCGCCAAGAGTTGGTTTCAATTGGGATATTAATGGAGATAAAAAACAACAGTTGCGTGGAGGTACTGGAATTTTCACCGGTAAACTTCCTTTTGTGTGGATTGGAAATCAAGTAGGTGGTATAGATCCATTTTTCTATCAAGTAGTAGACGAAGATTTTAAATTTCCACAGGTATGGAGAACTAGTTTAGGATTTGATCATAAATTTGAAAATGATTATATTGTAACGATAGACATGTCTTATAATAAAGATTTAAATGGGGTTCATATACAAAATTGGGGGTTAAAACGACCAACAAGTCAATTGACAGGAGCTGATAATAGAGCAATATATGGTAGTGCAGATTATGGTACTTGGACTGATTATGGTTTTCCAGCGCGAACTAATGGATATGTATTGACTAATACTAATAAAGGAAGTGCATTCAACTCTTCTATCAAAGTACAAAAGACTTTTGACAATGGATTCTTTGCAAGTTTAGCCTACAACTATTTAAAGTCACAGGATGTTAATTCTATTGAAGCAGAAATTACGGGTGATGCTTTTGCTTTTAATCCGGCTTTGGGGAATGTGAATGATGCAGTTTTATCTGATTCTAAGTATGGGGATACGCACCGTTTTATAGGAGTAGCTTCAAAAAAATGGAAATATGGTACTAATGATAAATGGGCTACTACTGTATCGACTTTCTTTGAATACGCGCAAGGAGGCCGTTTTAATTATACGTATGGAGGAGATATTAACAATGATGGGGCAACGGGTAATGATTTAATTTATATACCAACTTCAGCCGAAATAAGTACTATGGTATTTACTGGTGGAGTTAGTCAAGGTGCCGCATTTGATGCCTTTATCAAGCAGGATAACTATTTGAGTGATAGAAGAGGTCAGTACGCAGCGCGTTATGGAGCGCTTTCGCCATGGAGAGGAAAATGGGATTTTAAAATAATGCAAGATTATAACTTTAAAATTTCATCCGCTTCTATTAAAACGAATACAATTCAATTTAGTATTGATGTATTGAACTTAGGTAATTTGATTAATTCTGATTGGGGATTGGTTCAAGTGCCAACAAGTGTTCAACCAATTGGTGTATCTGTTGATCAAACTACAAAAATACCAACCTATACTTTTAACGGTACTCAAACCAAAACCTTCAACTATGACGCAAGTTTATTATCAAGATGGCAGGCGCAGTTTGGAATTAGATATATTTTCTAAAAAAAGATAATTTGTTAAAAAAATATAGCCGGCTCATTTTTTATGAGTCGGCTTTTTATTAGATTCACAGTATGAAAAACTCTTAATTTTTATGTAGATAACAAAACTTAATATTGTATAAATTTTTTTCATTCGAATTAAGCTAAGCGTTTGTGAAATAGTTTATTTCTATTATTGGGTGATTTAAAAGGTTTCTTATGAAAAAAATATACTATAAAAATAAAAAGGAGATCTGTTGCCAGATCTCCTTTTTTAACAAATTATAAAATCTAAAATTAAACTAAGTCAAATCGGTCAAGGTTCATCACCTTAGTCCACGCAGCAATAAAGTCTTTAACAAACTTTTCTTGTGAATCTACACAACCATAAACCTCAGCAATGGCTCTTAACTCTGAGTTAGAGCCAAAAATAAGATCTACTCGAGTTCCAACCCATTTAATTGCACCAGTTTTGCGATCTGTACCTACAAATGCATCGTCAGATTCTGAAACTGCTTTCCAAGTTGTACCTAAATCAAGTAAGTTTACAAAGAAATCATTCGTTAAAGCTTCTGGGTGTTTTGTAAAAACTCCAGTTTGGGAGTGATCAAAATTTGTGTTTAACACACGCATACCACCAACAAGAGCTGTCATTTCAGGTACTGTTAATGTTAACAATTGTGCTTTATCGATAAGTAGTTCTTCTGCTGAAACCGTATATTTTGTCTTAACATAATTACGGAAACCATCTGCTTGTGGCTCAAGAACTGCAAATGATGCTACATCAGTTTGTTCTTGTAAAGCATCAGTTCTACCCGGAGTGAATGGTACTCTAACATCATAATCAGCATTTTTTGCTGCTTGTTCTATTCCTGCACTTCCACCTAAAACTATTAAATCAGCAATTGAAACTTGCTTACCGCCAAAATTAGCACTGTTGAAATCCTTTTGAATTTTATCAAGTGTATGTAATACTTTTTCTAATTGAGAAGGATTATTTACTTTCCAATCTTTTTGAGGTTCTAAACGAATACGGGCACCATTAGCACCACCACGTTTATCGGAACCACGGAAAGTTGATGCAGAAGCCCAAGCAGCTGATACCAGTTGAGAAACTGATAATCCTGAGGCCAAAATAGTTGCTTTTAAAGAAGCTATATCTTGATCATTTATCAATTCATGTGTTACTACTGGAATAGGATCTTGCCAAATTAATTCTTCAGCAGGAACTTCAGGTCCTAAATAACGAGTTTTCGGACCCATATCTCGGTGTGTAAGTTTGAACCATGCTCTAGCAAATGCATCATTAAATTCTGATGGATTGGCTAAAAAACGTCTTGAAATTTTTTCATAAGCAGGATCAAATCGTAGGGAAAGATCTGTAGTTAACATAAACGGCTGATGACTTTTTGAAGCATCATGTGCATCTGGTACTAAACCTGCACCTGCGCCATCTTTGGGTCTCCACTGATGAGCACCTGCTGGACTTTTAGTTAATTCCCATTCAAATCCAAATAAATTTTCAAAATAATTATTACTCCATTTATTCGGAGTAGTAGTCCATGCACCTTCTAAACCACTAGTAATTGTATCTCCACCATTACCAGTCCCGTAACTGTTTTTCCAACCTTGACTCTGTTCTTCGATAGTTGCTCCTGCAGGTTCAGCACTAACATATTTCTCTGGATCTGCTGCGCCATGAGTTTTACCTAGAGTGTGACCACCCGCACTTAATGCAACTGTTTCTTCATCATTCATTGCCATACGGGCAAAAGTTTCACGAATATCATGAGCTGCTAATACAGGATCTGGATTTCCATTAGGTCCTTCCGGATTTACATATATTAATCCCATTTGAACTGCAGCAAGAGGTTGTTCTAATTCACGTTCTCCATTGTAACGATTGTCTCCTAACCATTCACGCTCTGAACCCCAATATATATCCTCATTTGGTTCCCACACATCTTCACGTCCGCCAGCGAAACCAAAAGTTTCAAAACCAGCTGACTCTAGAGCACAGTTACCTGTTAAAATAAATAAATCAGCCCAAGAAATTTTTCTGCCATATTTTTGTTTAATTGGCCAAAGCAACAAACGTGCTTTATCTAAATTAGCATTATCTGGCCAACTGTTTAATGGTGCAAAACGTTGTGTTCCAGCACCTGATCCTCCGCGTCCGTCAGCGATGCGATAGGTTCCTGCACTGTGCCATGCCATTCTAATGAATAATCCTCCATAAAATCCATAATCTGCTGGCCACCAATCTTGCGAAGTTGTCATTAAATCTAAGATATCTTGCTTCAAAGCAGCAAAATCTAAAGATTTGAACTCTTCCGCATAATTGAAAGTTTCTCCCATTGGGTTTGATAGTGCAGAGTGTTGGCGTAAGATGTTTAATTTTAATTCATTTGGCCACCAATCACGATTTGCGGGAGCAGAACCAGCGCCTTGCTTTGCAGGAGTACCAGCACTTGCACCATGATTAAATGGACATTTACTTTCACTGTTCACATTGTAGGACGTTGTACCTGCATTTGTGTTATTTTCCATATTATACTTAATTTTAGTTTTCTTGATAGCGAAATTACATATAAAGATCCGTATCTAAATTATTTTTTAATAGATAAAAACTATACAGATAGTTGACGTTAGCTAAGCGATGAACAATCGAAAACTATAATTAAGGATATTAAAGTTCTTTAAATCAAATATTGAGCATTAATAGGAATAAGTTGGTAATTAGTTTGATATTGATAAATTTTTTAAATTCAATTTCAACAACCGCTTATCGAACTATTTTTATGTTTGAGATACTATTTATGTATAATGGTTTGATTTTCAATAGTTTTTTTAAAATTTAGTACCTTTAAATTTTTTAATTATCTCCAAAGAAGTAAGTGTTTATAAAAAGACTTACTTCTTTACATTCTGGATATGATTAATACAATAGTAAATCAAGCTTAAGTATTATAAAAATCTATTTACTGCTGGAAGCAATAATAAAAATTTTTATAAAGGGAATATCGTGTTATTAGTTAATTGAGCAACTCAAAATAAAGCAGAGTGGATAGTAAAGGTCATACAACAATCAGTAAATTGTATCACATTGGGAGAATAGACAGTAGATATAGCGATGATTGTAAATAGAGTCCTACTATTAGATAAATATACTATAGATTTGACAGGAGCATTCGAATTAATCCAAATGATAGCAGCGTTTAGCGAAACGGATTGAGAATTGACTATTTAGTAACATAAAGCACTAAAAATTACATTACTGATTTATATGTATGGGACGCTTTAAAAATAATTAAAAATAACTATTTGTCTGATCAAAAGCTTAGCAGAATTAAGGGTTTAGGTTGTGTTAGTTTAATACTTATAAAATTATTTAGTAATTTTTTATATTTTATTGTAACAAATTAAAGACGAGGTGTCTAATCAATAATTTAGGAATGTTTATACCCTTTTTAAAATTAATTTCATGAAAAAATATAACTTAATTATTTTACTTTATCTATTACTTCCTGTATCAATACTTGCCCAAAATAAATCCATACATGAAGAAAAATTTATTACGATTGGTGGCATTGAACAATGGATTACAATTAATGGGGATGACCATTCAAAACCCGTTATTTTATTTCTTCATGGTGGTCCAGGTAGCACGATGAGTCCATATGATAATACGATATATGGCGGTTGGGAAAAAAACTTTATACTAGTGCAGTGGGATCAAAGAGGTAGTGGGAGGACTTTTGGACGAAATGCGCCTGTAGAAATTAATGAAGACTATTGGGTAGAAAATCCATTGTCAGTCGAGCAAATGACGGATGATGGGATTGCACTTTCAAAATATCTCATCCAGTATCTTGGAACAAAAAAAATCATAATTTTAGGAACATCATGGGGTTCCGTTTTAGGAACTAAAATGGCTTTAAAAAATCCAGCTCTTTTCCATGCATACGTGGGGCACTCTCAAATTGTTAATCCAAGCGAAAACTTACTGGTTAGTTATAATAAAATATATAAAATGGCTCAAAAGGCTTATGACCAAGAGTCCATTGATACGCTTCGATCTATTGGAATCCCTCCTTATATTAATGCTAAAAACGCAGGCCAACTTTTTCGAATTATAAAAAAATACGAAAGAAAAAATTCAATTCCAGTTCCTAATTCTTGGTGGAAAATTGCCTCAAAATATGATAATGCAATGGATAGTAAGGATAGGGAAGATGGGGATGATTATTCCTTTATAAATTATATTGGCCATAAACAAATCGGGATTAAAGGAATTATTGGTTCTATAAATTTTTTAGAAAGTGGTTTAAATTTTAAAATTCCAATATATTTGATTCAGGGAGAGGAAGATATTTTAACTCCAAAGGAAATCACCATATCTTATTTTGATAAAATAAAAGCTCCAAAAAAAGAATTCTTTTTAGTCCCAGGAGCTGCACATGGCTGCAACCAGTCGATTATTGATACTCAATATAAAATTATAAAAGAACACATTGTTTCCTTAATAGATAAATAGTAATATTCTTGTCATGAATTTTTAATGAATTTAGTTAATTGTAAATCATAATTTATTACTAAATTCAATGTTCCTTGGGGATGTTAGCTGTAACTTTAAAAAAAATAAAAACATGAGCTCATTTCAAAATATTAATAATAGTGAACATAATCCTGTAATCTCAGAGTTTGAAGCTTGGGTTGGCATTTTATATTCTTGTATTTCTGCTGACAATCAAATAACAGATTCGGAAACAGCAACATTATCAAGAGTGTTACATTCCAAAGAAAAATTTATTAAAGTAGACATCGCGCCTCTTTGCGCTAAAGCATTCAATTTAAGAGCAGAATTAGGGCAATTAAAATATATTTCTGCGTGTTGTGAATTAATTGAGGATGGTGATAAAGAAACGGTGTTTGCTCTTGCACTTGAAGTATTACTTGCTGACGGTACACTAGAGAAAGAAGAAAAAAATGTAATTGAAGTTTTATCTAAACAACTAAAATTAGATGCTGGAATGACTAGTAAAATAATTGAAGTCATTTTCTTGAAGAATAAAGGGAATATTAGAGGAATTTAAACAATTACCTCAAATTAAGGATATAATTATTAACAATAATAATTTTAATAAATTAAAAGAGTATTTCAATTCGAAATGCTCTTTTTTTATTTTAGAATCTATTTATATTGAATTTATTATGTAATTTAGAATCACATTAGAAAAGAGAAGAAATATATACTAACCTTTTTCTTTAAATCATAATAGGCTATCAAAAAGAAAATCAAAAAAGTAAAGGAAAATATCTACGAAAGACTACATCGGGAGCCATTAATCACACATCCTCGCTTGAAGTTTATTCCTAATATTTTATTAAACCTGATAAGTTGTATTATTACACTTGCTGTAGTAGGAACGTTATTGTATTTACTTCTGAATTATTTGATAATTAAATTTTATCACTTGGATAAATAAATTGCAATTCACACTCCTACCTATTTCAATCTAATTAAATAATCCATTGTGAATATCCACATAAAACCTTATTTTTATTTAAGCTCCATATTTTGTAAATAATTTGATTATTAAATTCTTCGATTGTTGAATAGTTCAAAGCAGAATGTCTTCTTTTTCGGTTCTACCAAACTACAATTTATTCAAAGATTTACAGTTTCATTTGTTCTTTAGAAATCAGTTTGTTCCCATAAACCAATTCAGTTTTGAAGGATATAAAAAAGCTTTCTCCAACAGTATTATCCCAAGAATTCCCTCTACGTCTCATACTGGTAGTTATTTTTTATAGGAAACATCAATATTCTCAAACTTTTGCGAACATATTTAGACGCCTCTGTCAAAATGAAAAATCAAATCTTCTTTAATATTTTGATTTTTAACCGCACTTTTCCAAACTCTAAGTGAGGATTCAACTGTATTCATTTCATCCTTAAACTCCATCCTATAATTTTCCTGTCGTACAAATCCCTAATAGTCGTCAGATATACAAATCCTTCATTGGTTTGGATATAAGCAATATATGAAACCCATCCTTTTGAAGGCATGTTTAGAATAAAGGCTTTGTTTAATACATTTCCGAACACTAAATAATTATGATTCGAGTTGATTGTTACTTTAAACATCTTATTTAATTTACTTCGTAAGCCTAGCTCTTTCATATATATATTTTACTACCGTAATTGCTTAGCTTGTTCAAGTAAAGCTCTCGAGTCTTGAAATTTTATAGCCTAAACTATGAAGTTCTAAATATTATTCTAGGACTTCCATAGGGTTGTTTGAATTTAAAACAAATCGATGTTATTTGTTCTTGTATGGCAATCTTTCGTAGCATCCTTGGGGTAATTCTTTGTTTTTTCCATTGATAATAACTTCCACTGCTAATCAGTATAATTTTTCACATTTTTCAATAGGGAATAATTGTTCGATATTTTTAATGAAACTATAAATTATCGACCACTCTTGGGAAAAATGCCGATTGCTTTTTTTAATACATCTCGCTCTAACTCGGCATCTTTGAGTTTTTTCTCCAGTTCCTGAATTTTTCTTACTGAGGAGTTAGTTTTAAATTTCCTTTTCTAAGAAAACTGCCTGCGACAAACGCCTGAAAATTTTTACATCATTTATACTACTGTGGGGCTTTTACTCCTAACTCTCTAGCGAGTTCTGATATGTTTGTTCTCCTTTAACTCAATTGGATTGCTTTGTCTTTAAAAGCTTCGTCATAAATTTTGAGCACCTGTTCGATATGTTAAAATAAAGATTTATTTCTTAACTTTCTATAATGATTCAGTTAGCATGTCCACACAATATCTTTTAATTTTTAATCAGCAAGAAATAAAGCATATATTCAAGTATTTTGTCTTTGATTAGGGGGTTGGATTGTAAGGTAGGAATGACTTTATATAAAACTACTTTTAAAGTAAATAAATGATTATCAATTAGATAATTTATAAGTGACATTTATTTTTATTTTTTTATAAATTTAGACTTGCGGATTACACTATTATAACTATATTTGCACCCGCTAAGATGTTTTATATCTTAATAATATAATAAATGGCCTTGTGGCGCAACTGAATAGCGCACTTGATTACGGCTCAAGAGGTTACTGGTTTGAATCCAGTCAAGGTCACAAATTATGAAAGCATCCAACTTTCATATATATTAAAACCCCTGTAAAACAGGGGTTTTTTATTTTTATTATCTGAAATCTTTTTATCATTTTTGTTATTCCTTTTTTACCCTTTTTGTAATTATATATATTTTTTAAAAAAAACGAGGGGTTTTACCTGAAATATTTATAGTATAAGATAAGGTCAGTTTTTATGCAGTAAAAGGAAAACGCAAAATAAAAAATCTAAAAAGAGCCATTCAAAAAATCTAAAATAATGAACCAGAAAACATTTTTCCTGAATGGTTGTATCTATTTCAAGATAAATATCTAAGTGAAATTGACAATTATGATCTGCAGTTGATCAAGTTTGCTAAATGGCGTCAAAAATAGAAGCCATTTTTCCGTCATAAAGAGTTGCCATAATATTTGTGTATTTAGCATTAAAGTATGGAGAATAAATGAAACAAAAAAAAAGGGCTGTCATTGACAGCCCTTTTAAAATTATTCAATAAATGAATTAGAATTTGTAGTTTAACGATAAATTAAACATCGTTCCTAATTGGCTAAAATGATATCCATCATACGTCATTTGAGAATAACGTTGGTTGAAAGTAATCAAGTTAGATTGGTTTTTTACTTGAACAGGATCGTTTAAAAGCTCAGTACCTTTAGCATTTTCAGCTACAAATTTCCACTCAGGTAACACATTCAATAAATTGTTTACATTTAATGCTAAAGTTAATTTTTCAGTAGCAGAGAAAGTAATGCCTAAATCGGTAACAACTTTAGGAATAAACTCCGTTTTTAAGTTAGCTTTTAAATAGTCTACAGAGCCAACGGGAGCATTAGGATTATTTGTAGCTAAACCATCTTGATTAAAGGTACTTTTTCCGAAATAAGTATTGTTAAGAGAAAAGCCAAATTTTCCAATTTCATAATTCGCTCCTAAAATCCATTTTGTTTCTGGTCTTGAAGTAAACATTAAAGATTCAAGTATTGGTCCAAAATTACCACTTTTTACAGGTGAAATTCTTTCATTTTGAAAAGTAATGTTTCCAGATAAGTTGAATCCTAATTTCCCTGTTCCTAAATCAATATTATTATAATTAGCCACGACATCTAAACCAGTAGTTCTTGAGTCAAATGAATTCTCAAACCAAGCCACATTACCAAATTGAGTATCTTGTCTGTCTCCTAAAACAATTCTATCTTCTACTTTAATATTATAGTAATCGACTGTGAAATTAAAATTTTTCATAGGTTTTGCTCCAATCCCAATAGTGATGTTTGTTGATTTCTCAGCATCTAATGGATCAATTCCTAATTGGCGTGCTTGTGGTGATACGTTATTAATGATTCCGCTTACTTGGATTCCTTGTCCAGGAACGAATGAATATTGTGATTTTTGAGTGTAAATTTGGTGTAATGTAGGTGCTCTAAAACCAGTAGAAATAGATCCTCTTAAAGTAATTTTGTCGTCCAAAAATTTATATCTAGAACTCAATTTCCATACTGTAGCATCACCAAAATCGCTATAATCTTCATAACGTACGGTTCCATTTATTAAGAAATCTTCAGTTACATCATAAGCAAGATCAAAATAAGCACCTAAATTATAACGGTTCCATTTTGCTGAATTTTCCGGTCTGTTGCCCGCGAATGAATCGGCTCCAATACCCTCCCAAGATGCTTTGTCACCTTCCGTTACTTCAAAAGTCTCTGTTCTGATCTCAGAACCAAAACCTATGCTGATTTTATCAGATAATACTTTAGATATGTCTAAATTTCCTACAATATGATTGAAAGCAGTTCCTCCTGGCTTAAAAGAGATTGGACTATTCTCTAAATAAACATTATTTCCATTACCATCCTTAATGTTAGATCTATTGAAGGAATTGTCAACGGAATAGGTTTGGGTATTTCCACCTACAGTAATACTAGCATCTGTATTCCATTCGTTTTTTGTTGATTTGTAACCTAAAGTTGCGTTGTAATCATTTAAGTCTCCTGTAAATGTTGGTACATAACCTTGATAAGAACCTGGAGTTCCATCACCAAAAAAGTCTTTAAGGAATGGGTAATCAGCTAAAGTTCTCCAGTATGGAGTTCTGTAATTAGCAAAAGAATTTACTTTCTTGTATACATAAGCTGCATTATAATATAATAATGTTTCATCAGATAAACTAAATCCACCGTTTACTAGAAACTTAGCAGCTGCAGTTTCAGGTGAACCATTTATATTTCCAGCATCTGGTTTTTTAGCAAGAAAGGCTTGAACATCTGAAAGAGAAGCTCCAAAATCTCCTGCTTCACCGGCAGCATCAACTGTTCCGGGTCTGTTAGCTAGGTTGACTTTAGAAAAATCAACAGTATAATTTACAAATCCTTTTTCCCCCACTGTAGAACCATTGTTCATACTTACGCCTAACATTTCACCATCACCTTCAGAAGTCATTCCACTTCTTACAGTTACTGATCCACCGTTTGTGTTCTTTTTTAAGATAATATTCATTACTCCTGCAATGGCATCTGAACCGTATTGAGCAGAAGCACCATCACGAAGTATCTCTACTCTTTCGATAGCATCAGTAGGAATTGCTGAAATGTCTGCACCAGTTTCACCACGTCCAGGAGACGTTTGAACATATAGTAAAGAACTTAAGTTTTTACGTTTCCCGTTGATAAGGATCAAGGTTCTACTTGGTCCCATATTTCTAATTTCATAAGGATCCAGTAATGATGTCGCATCATTCACTGGTGTTTGAACCGTATTAAAGGATGGGATTTTATATTGTAACGCTTTGTCAAAAGAAGCCTGACCAGTTGAAGCCAAGTCTTTTGCAGAAATTACATCTATAGGTAATGCTGATGTAGTGTTACTTCTTGGTGCCGTTCTGGTTCCTGTAACCACTACTTCATCTAAATTTTGTCCGCCCTCTTCGGATAAAACAACATCTAAAACAGATCCTGTAACTGCTTTTTCTAATTTAGAAAAACCTACATAACTAAAAACTAATGTAGCGCCTTCTTTAACTTTAATCTTATACATCCCGTCCATGTCAGTAGAGACTCCGTTTTGTGTTCCTTTCTCAATAATATTAACCCCAGGCAAAGCATTGCCGGTGTCATCTTTAACAACACCTGAAATTTCTTTTTGAGCAAAAAGAAATGAGACGTTTAATAGAAATAATAATAATGCAAATTTTTTCATAATTAAGTTGTGTTTGGTTTTTGTTTGATTTAAAATCGGTTGCAATATAATTTTTTTTTAACAAAATATTAGCAAATCGTTTAAATTTTTATAAAAAACATATGAGCTCTGTTTAAACTACACTTTTTACTTATTTAAAGATTTATAAAATCTTATATTTGCAAACTTTTAGAGCAAATGCTACATTTAATAATAGCGTATTATTTGTACAAGAAATAGCATAAATCGTATTGGAATCTATTTTAAACAGTAAGATTACAATATAGTATTCCATTAAAAATAAATATTATCTACATATGAAAGCAGGAATTGTAGGATTACCAAATGTTGGAAAATCAACGTTATTCAATTGTTTATCAAATGCAAAAGCGCAAAGTGCCAACTTTCCTTTTTGTACTATTGAACCTAATATTGGTGTTGTAAACGTACCCGATCTAAGAATTGAAAAATTAGAGGAACTAGTAAAACCAGAAAGGGTTCAAATGGCTACTGTTGATATTGTTGATATAGCAGGTTTAGTTAAAGGAGCCAGTAAAGGCGAAGGTTTAGGGAATCAATTTCTTGGAAATATTAGAGAATGTAATGCCATTATTCATGTCGTACGTTGTTTTGATAACGATAACATTGTTCATGTTGATGGCAATGTGAATCCCATTCGTGATAAAGAAACGATTGATATTGAGTTGCAGTTAAAAGATTTGGAGACTGTAGATAAACGTCTTGAAAAAGTTAAGCGTGCTGCTAAAACGGGTAATAAAGAAGCCCAAGTAGAAGAAGGGTTGCTAAACAGAATCAGAGAAATATTGTTACAAGCTAAATCTGCCAGAACTGTAATTCCTCAAAATAATGACGAAGAAGTTCTGATGGAAGGATTTCAGTTGATTACTTCAAAGCCAGTATTGTATGTTTGTAATGTAGATGAGAATTCTGCAGTTACGGGAAATAAATATGTAGATCAGGTTCGTGAATTGGTAAAGGATGAAGACGCTGAAGTCATTGTACTTTCAGTAGGTGCTGAAGCAGATATTACAGAGTTAGAAAGCTATGAAGAACGTCAGGTTTTTCTTGAAGACATGGGGTTAACGGAGTCAGGTGCTTCAGTTCTTATTCGTGCAGCCTATAAATTATTAAAGCAACAAACGTATTTTACTGCAGGTGTAAAAGAAGTTCGTGCATGGACTATAAATGCAGGCTCAACTGCGCCACAAGCTGCTGGAGTTATTCACACTGATTTCGAAAAAGGATTCATTCGTGCCGAAGTCATTGCGTATGAAGATTTTGTTCATTACGGTTCTGAAGCTAAATGTAAAGAAGCAGGGAAATTTAAAGTAGAAGGTAAAGAATACATTGTAAAAGATGGAGATGTAATGCATTTTAGATTCAACGTTTAAAAAAAAGCATATTGTCAAAAATCATACAGTCGAAAGTTAGTACTAACTTTCGACTTTTTTTATAAACCTAATCCATCTTTTACTTTAAGATTTCTCCTTCAATCTTTTTTAAGACAAAAAAAGGAGCTTTTTTGGTCGCTCTTTAGTGTCAAGAAGAATAGGATTGAATTAAAAAATACTTTTCGTTTCAAACAAAGTTCACTGAACTTCAATTAAAATAAAAACCTTAGTGAAGTACTATGGGGTAAAATCGATTCAGAAAAAAATGAAGTTTGGGTTCTTATTGATTTTGCAATCTGTCAATCTGCGGTAAATTATATTGTTGCTATATTATTTTTAGTACTTTTAGTAAAAATAAATCATCATGAAAATAATCGCTTTTGGTGCAAGCCCCAGCAAAAATTCGATCAATAAAAAATTAGCAACGTATGCAGCAAGTCTTTTTGAAAATGCTGTAGTGGAGGTTTTGGATTTAAATGATTTTCAAATGCCCATCTTTACTGTTGATATCGAAAAAGAAATAGGGCAGCATGCGTTAGCAAAAGCATTTTTAGCTAAAATTGCTACCGCAGATATATTAGTAGTTTCCATGGCCGAAAATAATGGAAATTATTCTGCCGCTTTCAAGAATATTTTTGATTGGTGTACCAGAATAAGTGCTAAGGTTTTTCAGGAAAAACCAATGTTACTGATGGCCACTTCACCAGGAGCAAAAGGCGGAGGGAATGTTTTGGGTATTGCAAAAAATGCTTTTCCTTTTTATGGTGGAAATGTAAAAGCAACTTTTTCACTCCCAAGTTTTGAGGCTAATTTTGATGCTATTAACGGTGAAATTTCCAATCCCGAATTAGATAATCAGTTGAAAGAGATTATCAAGAATTTTTAAATTGGAATGCCAAAAATTAATATCAATTTGAAATCTGCAATCTAAACTCGTTAATACTAAATCTTCCATTGGTTGTCAATAGTATTCTTAATAACTTTGACGCATTCCTGTTTTAAATTTTATCGAATTACACTACATTAGCACCAAATCCACAAAATTTACAATGTCCGATCAAAATCAATATACCGAAGATAATATTCGGTCACTCGACTGGAAAGAACACATTCGCATGCGTCCCGGAATGTATATTGGGAAACTGGGCGACGGATCTTCCCCAGATGATGGTATTTACATTCTGTTAAAAGAAGTATTGGATAACTGCATCGATGAATTTGTCATGGGTGCCGGCAAAACTATCGAGGTGACAATCAAAGATAAAACTGTCACTGTTCGAGATTATGGTCGTGGAATTCCATTGGGTAAAGTGATTGATGTAGTTTCTAAAATGAATACGGGTGGGAAATACGATTCATTGGCATTTAAGAAATCGGTTGGTTTGAATGGAGTGGGAACAAAGGCCGTAAATGCATTGTCTAATTATTTTCGTGTAGAATCCGTTCGGGACGAAAAACAAAAAGCCGCTGAATTTTCGGCAGGAAATCTTGTTCTTGAAGAAGATATTATTGAAACGACTAAACGAAAAGGGACTAAAGTTACTTTTATACCGGATGAAGCGATTTTCAAAAATTATAAATTTCGATATGAATATATAATTAAAATGCTTAAAAACTATTGTTATTTAAACAATGGTTTGACTATTATTTTCAATGGCGAAAAATACTTTTCAGAGAATGGTTTAAAAGATTTACTGGAAGAGACCATCCACACTGATGATTTAGAATATCCAATCATTCATTTGAAAGGGGATGATATCGAAATTGCTTTAACACACAGTAAAACACAATATAGCGAAGAATACCATTCGTTTGTAAACGGACAAAATACCACACAAGGAGGAACGCATTTAGCAGCCTACCGGGAAGCGATAGTGAAAACCATCAGGGAATTTTACAATAAAAGCTTTGAAGCTTCGGATGTACGAAAATCTATTGTTACCGCTGTAAGCATCAAAGTAATGGAACCTGTTTTTGAGTCACAGACTAAAACTAAATTAGGTTCAACGGATATGGGTTCAGAGCCAGGAATGCCTTCAGTGCGCACTTTTGTTAATGATTTTGTGAAAACGAAATTAGATAATTATTTACACAAGAATCCTCCGACTGCAGAAGCATTGTTACGGAAAATTATTCAAGCCGAAAGAGAGCGCAAAGAATTGTCAGGTATTAGGAAATTAGCAACAGATCGTGCCAAGAAAGCGAATTTGCATAACAAGAAACTAAGAGATTGCCGGGCGCATCTACCAGACACTAAAAATCCTAAAAATCTGGAAAGTACCCTTTTTATTACAGAGGGAGATTCTGCATCAGGATCCATTACCAAATCTCGGGATGTAAATACGCAGGCCGTTTTCAGTTTACGTGGAAAACCTTTGAATTCCTATGGAATGAGTAAGAAAATTGTTTATGAAAATGAAGAATTTAATCTGTTGCAAGCAGCGCTGGATATTGAGGATGGTTTAGAAAAATTGAGGTATAATAATATTGTGATTGCAACTGATGCTGATGTCGATGGAATGCACATCCGATTACTATTGATTACTTTTTTCTTACAATTTTTTCCGGAATTGATAAAAGAAGGGCATTTGTACATTTTGCAAACGCCACTTTTTAGAGTTCGAAACAAGAAGGAAACAATTTATTGTTATTCTGATGAAGAACGAAAAGCCGCAATAGAAAAACTAAAACCAAAACCAGAAATCACACGATTTAAAGGATTGGGAGAAATTTCTCCAGATGAATTCAAAAATTTTATTGGTGAAACGATACGTTTGGATCCTGTTATGATGGACAAAAATACATCGATTGAGCAATTATTGTCTTTTTATATGGGGAAAAATACACCAGACAGACAAGAATTTATCATCAAGAATTTGAAAGTAGAATTAGACGTAATTGAGAAAAATTAAATAGTTAAACTATGCCTCCAAAAAAAACACTTATTTTTATTTTTTTCCTATTTGTGATTAGTTTTTCAGCTACTTTCTTTATTTTAAAAAGCAACGATCATAAAGAATGCGATTTTGTTATGAAAAAAAAGTTAGATCAAAACGGAAATAAAATTTATACGAAAGAACATGTTTGTAAAGAAAAATATTCTTTTTAGAATTTTTAGGACAAAATTATAATTGATTACTATTTAGTAGCATATATGTAATGAAAGACGAAGACGACGATAACATATTACCAGAAGGTCAAGAAGAGGAGAATTCAATTGATGAAACTCAATCTGAAGAAAAATCTTCTGAAGGCCAGCATTTTTACGATAATAAAGAAGACGAAAACGATACGATCACCAAGGTTACGGGAATGTACAAAGATTGGTTTCTGGATTATGCGTCTTATGTAATTCTAGAGCGTGCGGTTCCTGCGATTGAGGATGGTTTCAAGCCTGTGCAACGTCGTATTATGCACTCTTTAAAGGAATTAGACGACGGTCGCTATAACAAAGTTGCCAATGTTGTTGGGCACACCATGCAGTATCATCCTCACGGAGATCAGAGTATTGGTGATGCGATGGTGCAAATTGGCCAGAAAGAACTGTTGATTGATTGTCAGGGAAACTGGGGAAATATACTAACAGGAGATGGTGCTGCGGCTTCTCGTTACATTGAAGCGCGTTTGTCTAAATTTGCTTTGGAGGTTATTTATAGTCCGAAAATTACTGATTGGGGCGTATCTTATGACGGCCGACGAGCGGAGCCCAATAATCTTCCGGTGAAATTTCCTTTATTATTGGCTTCTGGCGCTGAAGGGATTGCGGTAGGGCTTTCAACGAAAGTACTGCCCCATAATTTTAACGAGTTGATCGATTCGTCAATAAAAATTCTGAAAGGAAAACCATTTACGATTTATCCGGATTTTATGACACAAGGTATTGCCGATGTGTCTAATTATAATGATGGTTTGCGTGGCGGTCGGGTTCGGGTTCGGGCCAAAATTGCTCAGCTCGACAAAAACACCTTGGTGATTACCCAAATTCCGTTTTCAACCAATACGACTACTTTGATTGACAGTATTTTGAAGGCGAATGATAAAGGGAAAATCAAGATCAAGAAAATAGAGGATAATACTGCTGCTGAGGTCGAAATTTTAATTCACCTTTTTCCAGGTGTTTCACCAGATAAAACGATTGATGCATTGTTTGCCTTCACGGCTTGTGAAACTTCAGTAGCACCATTAGGTTGTGTGATTGAAGACAATAAACCGTTGTTTATTGGGGTTTCTGCGATGTTGAAAATCTCAACCAACAGAACTGTACAATTACTAAAAAGTGAACTCGAAATTCAATTGAGCGAATTGGAGGAACAATGGCATTTTCTTTCTTTGGAACGTATTTTTATCGAGAATAAAATCTATCGTGACATTGAAGAAGAAACTACTAGAGAAGGCGTAATCAAATCGGTTGATGATGGTTTGAAACCACACACGCAACACTTAAAACGAGCAGTTACCGAAGACGATATTCTGCGTTTGCTGGATATTCGAATCATGCGTATTTCTAAATTTGACAGCAATAAAGCACAAGATAAAATTGAGTCGCTAGAAGGAGATATAGAGCAAGTTAAACACGATTTAGAACATTTGATTGATTTTGCAATTGCCTATTTTACCAAGTTAAAAGAAAAATACGGAAAAGGGAGGGAACGTCAAACGGAACTTCGCATATTTGATGATATCGAGGCAACCAAAGTAGTGTTGAGAAACACCAAATTATATGTCAATAAAGAAGAGGGATTCGTAGGAACGAGCTTGAAAAAAGACGAATACGTAACCGACTGCTCTGATATTGATGATGTAATTGTTTTTCTGCGTGACGGGAAAATGATGATTACCAAAGTGGACGCCAAAACTTTTGTGGGTAAGGATATTATTCACATTGCTATTTTTGACAAAAGCGATAAGCGCACGATTTATAATATGATTTATCGTGACGGAAAATCGGGTCCTTCCTATATAAAACGTTTTAATGTTTCGGGAGTAACTCGAGATAAAGCCTATGATTTAACCAATGAAACTGCAGGTTCTCAAGTAGTATATTTCTCTTGTAATCCAAATGGCGAAGCTGAAGTTATCACGATATTATTGCGTCAGGTAGGAAGTGTCAAAAAACTTAAATTTGATATTGATTTTGCCAGTTTAGCCATAAAGGGACGTGCATCCAAAGGAAATTTAGTTACTAAATATCCGATTAAAAAAATAGAATTGAAAGAGAAAGGAATTTCTACCTTACTGCCAAGAAAAGTTTGGTTTGATGATACCGTTCAACGATTAAATGTGGATGCAAGAGGTGAATTATTAGGGGAGTTTAGACCTAATGATAAAATTTTGGTCATAACGCAATCTGGAAAAATTAAAGTAATTACACCAGAATTGTCTACACATTTTGATGAAGATATGGTAGTTTTGGAAAAATGGGTTCCTAAAAAACCAATTTCAGCTATTTATTTTGATGGTGAGAAAGAGCGCTACTACATCAAGCGTTTCTTAGTGGAAACAGAGAATAAAGAAGAAAGTTTTATTACAGAACATCCTAACTCAAATCTTGAAATTGTATCAACGGACTATCGGCCTGTTGCCGAAATAGTGTTTACTAAAGTAAAAGGAGTTCAAAAAGAGAATATTACCGTGGATATCGAATCTTTCATAGCTTTAAAAGGATTTAAAGCTTTAGGGAATCAATTGACAACCGATAAATTAAAACAAGTGAACCTATTAGAATCTTTGCCATACGAAATTCCACTAGAAGTAATCCCGGAAGAATTTGAAGTTGCTGGAGAAACTCAAATAGAAAGTGGTGAGGGAACTACTCAACTCAATGATGATGGTCAGATCGGTTTGAGTTTTTCGTAAGTTGAAAGCATAGTAATGTACAGTAAGTATTGTATGATTTATTCCGTTTAGATCTAGTAAAACGGTATGAATTAATTATTTCTTGGTACTCTTTTTTTTTCTTAGGTACTACTTGTCTATAAAGGAACAATTATTGAACGCTCATTAGTTGTTTTTTTAAGTCAAGAATTATAGATCTAAATTGTATAATATTCTAGTTAATTTGCCCAATTTTATTACAAAAATAATAACTACAAGATCAGTCATATCCTTATTAGACATGAACTTTAAGGATTATGAGCCAAAAGCAAGTTTTTTTGCTCGTTTTTTTTATAAAACACGATAGTAATACCCATATTACTTCCGTATAGATAATTTTATATTTTGTTTACTATTTAAGAAAAATAATTAAACAAAAGTAGTAGTCTTTCGAAATTTAGAACTAAATTTACTTTTATAATGGTGGAGCTTTAATAAATAACTGTCTTCTTATTGTGAAATTAATTTAAATCTAAAAAAATGTTTACAAAATTTAAAAAATCAGAGCTATTTATTTTAGTGGTCGTGATCGTATTAATATTCATCTCAGAATATATTTATTTAGTAGAAGAAGATTTTGAAAGAGCTGTATTTATTGGTTTATGGCCTCCAACTATTGTTGGACTATTAATATTTTTTAATCTTAAATTGAAGAAGTAGATGAAAAATTTAGACATATTAATACTTACTAGTGTTGTAATATCGTGTTTTATAGCTTTTTTTATCTCTACTTTCAGAACTTTCGAAAACATACAGAAAGAAGGCGTGGATAAATATCAAAAAAGAGGCATCATCAGTAGATTGTTGGGGTATTTTGAAAGTATACTATAAGATTATTGATAAATTAATCTCTGAAGGAGAGATAAAATATCGGAATATTATTAGGGTTAATTATCATTAGTAAACACACTTAATTTAATAAAGTTATGGTATTTACATTGAGTAAGTTTAAATAATTAATGGTATTAACAGGTTCTTGTTTTGTGTTATGATATTATTCAGTAATTAATAAATTGATAAAATTCGATAACGGTAACTCTATAAAAAAGCTTCCACATCTGTAGAAGCTTTTTTATTGTTTATACTTTACTCTTTTTCTTAGTACTTTTCATATTCAAAACTTCAACGAATAGAGAAAAAGAGATCGCAAAATAGAGGTATCCTTTTGGTACTGGTGTTACGTGATTGCCAAAGATCAATGCATTAGATAGATGTGCACTTTCAGTAAGCAGCATAAAGCCTATTAGGATTAAAAACGATAAACCCAAGATCTGAATAGAAGGATGTTTGTTTACAAAATTTCCAACAGGAACTGCAAATTGCATCATTATTAATACAGATATCACTACTGCAGTTATCATAATGTAAATAGCACCCTCTACACCATTTGTCATTCCTACCGCTGTAAGAATACTATCAAAGGAGAAAACTAAATCAATCATAATAATTTGAAATAGTACGTTTTGAAATGATTTTGTAGCTGCTTTGCCTAACTCTTTTTCTTCATGTCCTTTTTCATCAACCTTTTCTCGAATTTCATTCGTGCTTTTGTAAATTAAGAATAGTCCGCCTCCTAATAAAATGAGACTTTGACCTGTAATTCCAGCCGAAAACCAACTGAAATCAATATGAAACCAAGGTTCTTTCATTTGAATCAATAAATTGATACCAAACAAGAGCGCAATTCTCATAAACATAGCAAGAAACATTCCCACTTTGGTAGCTTTTTTTCTCTGTTCGAGCGGTAATTTTCCGGTGGCAATAGAAATGAAAATGATATTGTCTATCCCTAATACAATTTCTAAGAATGTTAATGTTAACAACGCCACCCAAGCATCCGGATTTAAAAATACTTCCATCTTTATTTAATTATAATTTATATTACTTAATCAGCAATTTTAGTGACAGATCCTTTTTGTTTTGCATCGGATCCAACCATTCCAAATTCAAATGTATAGGAATTTTTTGAGGTTGTCAAAATTTTCATTCCAATAGCCTTTTCTTCCGCCATGTTTTTTGGGTGAATTTTTTGTAATACATACTCGCAATCATTTACCCATCGAATCGATGCAGTATCCGTCTTGCCTTCAAAAGTTTCAATTTCTATACTATCGTTGCGCGTAAAGAGCGTAGTTTTTTTTAGACCATTAACATTGTATTCAAATTTAAACGTTCCTGTTTTGAAATCGGAACAATTGCGTTCTGCATCATAACATGATAGGAATAATACTATAGGGATGAGAAGTATAATTTTTTTCATTTTAGTGTAATTTTAATTTTTTGTACTAAGAATAAATCGAGCGAAACGCATTACTATTGAATTTTAATATCATATTTATCTAAAAGCCCCACAATTCCTTGTGTTGAAAACTTTGCTTTTTTCATGGGATTAACTTCAGGGTCAATTTTAAAGTTTATTGCTGTTATAAAATCGGCTCCAGCTAATTGGGTATTGTTAAAAATTGCACCTTCCAAATTACTGTTTTCAAAAATGGAATTTACAAGATTAGCTCCTATAAAAGTAATCTCTTTCAACGAACAGGTATTAAATTTTGTTTTTGGCATTTTTTTATTGGCAAACGAAGAATAATCTAACATGCATTCCTGAAAACTCACATTAAATAAAAAATCATCACATTCTTCAAATTGTATACCGAGCATTTTGCAGTTCTTGAATTGTATGCCTTTTAAGCTAGTTCCTGATATTTTAATTAGGGCTAAATTACAGTCAATAAATTCACAATCCATAAAAGTACTATAAGAGAAATCATTGTTGGAGAAATCACAGTTTTTAAAAATGCAATCTTCAAATTCTCTGTTGTTTACTTTTTTATCGATGTAAATAACTTTTTCAAAAGTTTTTTGAACATGAATTAGGTTTTCCATTAGTCGTTAAATAAGCTTTTCATAATTATTTTTAATCCCCAGTACATCAAAAACATTGCTGCTAAACAAGCAATTATTCCTATTGCTAAAACTAAATAGTGCCAAATATTATGCTCGTTCATAAATGCATTATAAATTACTACAGGCCCCAAAAACAAAAGGGGCAAGGCACCTGCTAAATATTTGATTCCTTTGGATAATAGTTCTTTATTAGTTGCCATTTCTTTAATTTGAGGTTTAGTGTTTTATTATGCTGAAAAAAATTCGTTTGTATTTCTTTATTGGCCATTGTAAGTATCGACCGCTTTTCTCACACTTCCATGTTTTTTCAATAATTCTGCGGCTTCATCATAGGAAGTCGGAGTTTCTTCCATAATCATTTTTACGCCGCGATCTACTAGTTTGCTATTGCTCAGTTGCATATCGACCATTTTATTTCCTTTTACTTTTCCGAGTTGAATCATGGTAGCGGTTGTAATCATGTTGAGTACTAATTTTTGGGCTGTTCCAGCTTTCATACGGGAGCTTCCGGTTACAAATTCAGGTCCTACAACTATTTCGATTGGAAATTTTGCTTTTTGCGAAAGTGGACTTCCGGCGTTACAAGAAATACTTCCAGTAGTAACATTCTTTTCATTGCAGGCTTGCAATCCTCCAATGACATAAGGTGTCGTGCCTGAGGCAGCGATCCCAATAACGACATCATTTTCATTGACATCGAAAGCTTTTAAATCAACCCAAGCTTGACTTGCGTTGTCTTCGGCATTTTCTACCGCTTTACGAATTGCAGTGTCGCCACCTGCGATTATCCCAATTACTAAATCGAAAGGAACACCAAAGGTTGGCGGACATTCTGAAGCATCAAGAATTCCCAGCCGACCTGAAGTTCCTGCGCCGATATAAAATAATCGTCCGCCCAGTTTCATTTTGGCTACGATTTCTGTCACTAAATTTTCAATTTGTGGCAAGGCTTTTTCTACGGCAAGCGGAACTGTTTTGTCTTCCTGATTGATATTAGACAACAACTCCTGAACGGACATTTTTTCTAAATGGTCGTATTTTGAGGATTGTTCGGTGGTTTTTGTAAATTCCATAGTTATGTTTTTTGAAGGGAGAACTCGAGAGTTATCCGTACAATATTTTTTTGCGTGAGGGATAGTAGCGAAAATCCTTTTTATCATGTAGCGTAAGCGTAATGAAAAAAGATTAAAGCGAATAGCCCGACCCTTGTGGTCACGCCCAAATTGTAAAATTATATAAAATACGCCAAAGCAATTCCTATTACAATCATCGAAACTTTTGCAATGTTAAACTTATGTCCTTCGCTACTCTCGAAAATAATAGTTGAGGAAATATGAAATAATATTCCAATAACAATAGCTGTGATTTCGGTATAATATACATTTAATAGGGGCATATAATTTGACAAGAGCGTTCCTAAGGGTGTCATGACTGCAAAGGTGATCATGAAGAAAAATATTGCTTTTTTATTCAGACTTGCATTGATAAAAAAGGTAGTCAGAATAATGGCAATTGGTAAATGATGGATTGCAATTCCTACGGCTAAATCAGGGTGATGGTTTACAGGAAAACCTTCCAGAAAGGCATGGATACAAAGACTGATGAACAGCAACCAAGGGATTTGAGTCATCAACGGGTGTCCATGTACGTGTCCGTGTTCGGCACCTTTAGAAAAAAATTCCAAAATGATTTGAAATAAGATTCCCAACATGATAAAAAGCCCAATATTAGGATGGCTACTTTCGTAAATTTCCGGTAATAAATGCATTACGGTTAGCGAAAGCAAGAAAGAACCACTAAAAGCTAATAGTAATTTAAGGTTCGTTTTATTTTTTGGTTTTATAATCAAAGCGATGATATAACCTATGAGTACGGAAAGTAAGGGTAAAAGGTAATTCATATTTGTTGCTTAACCGTTTATTCTATTTTTATATGTTAATCACATATTGGATTAATTAATTTACTATTTGAAAATCATGATGAGGCGTTCGCTATCTGTTTTGTGGAATTTTTTCAGTTTATAATCCCCAAAAATATCCAATAAATAAATTCCGGCTTCTTCCATTAATTCCTCAAAATCCTTGAGTGTAAGAGCTTTCACTTTTTCAGTAAAATGAAATTTTTGACCTTTATCTTCAAAGTCAATTTCTTTGTAAATATGCCCGTCTTTTAAATAACGTTTGATATAAAAATCAATTCCTTCGACCGTTTTTGTTTCTTCAGGAACCAGTGTTTCAATAACATGAGCCACATTCATAAAGTCAATAACCGCAAACCCATATTCCGAGAGACTTTCTTTGATGGCTTTGAGCGTAGTTAGATTGTCTTCGTCATTTTCAAAATAACCAAAACTGGTAAATAAGTTGAAAATAGCGTCATATTTCTCTTCAAAAGGTTCACGCATGTCGTGCACTTTGAAATGCAGGGTGTCGTTCGTATTTTTACTGGCTTCTGCAATACTGTTTTCAGACAAATCTGCCCCAAGAACATCAAATCCCAATTGGTTCAAATAAATCGAATGGCGTCCTTTGCCACACGCTAAATCCATTACTTTTGCTTTTTCCGGAAGATTAAGGTAATGGGTTAGATTATCCATAAAAATCTGAGCTTCTCTGTAATTTCGGTCTTTGTAAAGTATATGGTAATAAGGCGTGTCAAACCACGATGTATACCAGTTTGCAGGTGTTTGTGGTTGATTATCGGTAGTCGGTTTGCTAGATTCAGACATTTATTATTTTTCAATTAATTCGATTGATGCAAATTTAGTGTATTTTTGCACCGAATACTTGATTTTACAATGGAAAATAATTATAAAATGGTTGCCAAAACCTTTTTTGGTTTTGAGGAGATATTAGCAAAAGAGCTGCAAATGCTAGGCGCACAAAACGTGGAGCAAGGCGTACGAATGGTGAGTTTTAAAGGAGATAAAGGGTTTATGTACAAAGCGAATTTAGCGTTGCGTACTGCATTGAAAATCCTCAAGCCTATTTATTTTTTCAAAGCCAATAATGAACAAGCTTTGTATAAAGGTATTTCAGGAGTAAATTGGTCTAAATTAATTAATGCCAACCAAACTTTTGTGATTGATGCCACCGTGCACTCGGAATATTTTAATCACTCTGAATTTGTTTCTCAAAAATGTAAAGATGCAATTGTGGATCAGTTCCGAGAAAGAACTGGACAACGACCTAGCATTGATAAAGTACATCCTGATTTGAGAATCAATATTCATATCGATAAAGACCAAGTTTCAGTAGCACTGGATACTTCTGGAAATTCGTTGCATCAGCGTGGGTATAGAACAGCCACTAATATTGCTCCTATAAACGAGGTCTTAGCAGCAGGAATTCTATTGCTTTCGGGTTGGGACGGTCAGGGCGATTTCTTGGATCCTATGTGTGGTTCCGGAACATTTCTTGCCGAAGCTGCTATGATTGCCTGTAACATTCCAGCAAACATTAACCGTAAAGAATTTGCTTTCGAAAAATGGAATGACTGGGACAATGATTTGTTTGATAGTATATCAGATAGTTTGTTGAAACGAGTTCGAGAGTTTCATTATACGATAAAAGGCTACGATAAAGCACCAAGTGCCGTTCAAAAAGCCAAAGACAACATCAAAAATGCCAATCTTGACGAGTATATTTCGATTGAGGAAAAGAACTTTTTTGATACCGAAAAAACATCTCAAGGTAAATTGCACATGGTCTTCAATCCACCTTATGATGAGCGTTTGGATATTCACATGGAAGAATTCTACAAAAGTATTGGAGATACTCTAAAGAAGAATTATCCAGGGACAAATGCTTGGTTTATTACTGCAAATCTGGAAGCATTGAAATATGTAGGATTGAAACCTTCCAGAAAGATTAAACTTTTTAACGCAAGTTTGGAAGCACGTTTGGTAAAATACGAAATGTATGAAGGTAGTAAGAGAACAAAATTTCAAGTTCAGGATTCGGAAAATACCGATACAGCTTCAGAGAATAGTCAGTCATAATTAGATAGTTTAACTTTAAATTTTTTAACATTCATACAGAAAATGACCAAATTACAAATACGAGCATTTATATACCAATTAGGATGTTTTGCAATATTATTTATCTCCGCTAGATATATAGTAGCGCATTACACTAATTTAATAGGTTTTTGGATTCCGTTAACCGCATTTGTGATAGGAACACTTTTATCACCAAAATTCCAAGCGGTAAAAACCAAGGACGGGGAAAAATTATTCATGAAATGTATTTTCATGAAAGGAATTAAGGAAGTAGGATAGTTTTATAATATTCTACAAAAAAAATATCGCAAAGAAAACTTATTTCGTTGCGATATTTTTTTTATCTGCTATTCGTAATTATTTATTTTTTCTTTTCAATTTTTTTGGGAACCACTGCAGGTTTTACTTTCTTCTTGTAAATGGGAACAAAGTAAGTAACAGTATAGTTGAAACCTACTCCAAAACTCCCGTCATAGGTTCTGTTGAATCCGGGGATATATAAATTAGAAAAATTGTCAGGTTCTTTGTTGGTTACCAATCGGTTCAAGCGAAGACTGAAACCCACAAACACATTATTAAATACTTTGGCTTTTACTCCAGCCACAACTTCAATCCAACTTGCGGATAAACCATCAAACTTTTTACCAGAAGGAATTACAGGGACTTCTCCAAAATAGGGGTTGGCATTGTAAATTCTATAACTGTTTAATTGCTGATTAAAAGTACTAAAACCATAGCGCATTCCTATAGAAATAATATTTTCCATATCAAGCCAATTTTCATAAGCATTATAATCAAAACCCGCCTTTATATAGGACCCTTTCGTGGTGAAATTAACACGGTCATCATCCGTAGTTTTATTTTCGTTACCAATTTCAGCAGCCAAAAAATATTTTTTTGTCAATCGATAATCTCCTACAAATTCAATTCCTTTATAATCCTTGTCATATAATGCTCGGGTCACTTTGTATAAATCCACACCGATGCGTACTCCATAGCGATCAGTTTTTACGGGAATCGTATCGTTCTTTTTTTCTTCGGAGCTAATATCTACCAATGATAAAGGAGCTTCAGGAATGATCTGGTCCGTTTTGCTATTTGTTGGGGTATTTTTTACGGGATTAGTTTGCTTTACCGGTTCACTTTTTGGGCTCGGTTCCTGAGCATGTGTTATTGTCAAAGACAATAGGATACAGAAACTAAAAAAAGATCTTAATGTGTATTTCATTTTCGTTTTCGATGTTACTTTTTTCAACCGATATAAATTTCATCCATTTTTGATTAGCAGCTGTTGCATCAGTATGTGTATATGGATTTGTTGGGTTTAGTGTAAAAATTGTTTTGTAACCGCATGCTCTCGATACAAAAAGTTCCTGAGTGGTGTAATCAAATTTTATAATGTCTTCATCAACCAATGCAGGGTTTGTATTTCCTGAATTTAATATGAAACTATAAGTTGTGGTCGTTCCAACAGTTTTTAAAGGAATAGATATGGTGTTTCCGCTAGTTGTCTGGCTGCCGTTAAAAAGAATTCCATCGGTCATTCCTTCGCCCACAACCTTTAGATTTGATACGTTTTTTAAAACAAAAGGATTCGAAAAATCATAAAAGCCAATCACCAAACGTGGTGTTGTAGGAGTATTTGCATCGCAAATATCATCTTTCTCACAACTGGACAATAAGAACGCAACAGTAAAAACGAATAAAATTATTTTTTTCATGTTTTTTATTGAAAATTTTTTGATTGCAGTTTATGTAAATCTGCAATCAAAAAAGGTTAATTGTATCTCTACAATCGTTATCTTCTTTCCAAAAGTACAACATTTTCTACATGATGCGTTTGTGGAAACATATCCACAGGGCGCACCCGAGTTACTTTGTACTTCTCGTCCATCAAAGCTAAATCGCGTGCTTGAGTAGCTGAATTACAACTTACATAGACCACTTTTTCAGGCGCAATTTTCATGATTTGTTCAATTACATCCTTGTGCATTCCGTCTCTTGGAGGGTCCGTTATAATTACATCTGGATGCCCGTGTTGAGCAATGAAACTATCGTTAAAAACGACTTTCATGTCTCCTACATAGAATTCGCAATTGGTTATTTCATTCCGTTCGGCATTCAATTTAGCATCTTTAATAGCTTCCGGGACACTTTCTACTCCAATAACTTTTTTTGCTTCTTTTGAAACAAATTGTGCAATAGTTCCTGTGCCAGTGTATAGATCATAAACGATTTCATTTCCGGTAAGTCCAGCAAAGTCGCGCGTTATTTTATATAATTCATACGCTTGATCGGAGTTGGTTTGATAAAAAGATTTCGCATTAATGCTGAATTTCAGTCCTTCCATTTCTTCTAGAATGTAATCTCTTCCTTTGTATAATTTAATGTCAGTATCATATAAAGTATCGTTGGCTTTGTTGTTGATAACGTATTGCAAAGAAGTGATGTGACGGAATTTCTCGTAAAGATGATCCAAAAGTAATTCTCTGTTGGCTTTATCGTTTTCAAAAAACTGAATTAAAACCATGATTTCACCAGTCGAAGCCGTACGCAACATCAAAGTTCTTAGCAATCCCTCGTGGTCTCTTGGGTTGAAGAAAGTCAAGCCATGCGCATTGGCAAAATCTCTCACTTCATTTCTAATCGCATTTGATGGATCTTCCTGAAGATGACATTTGTTGATGTCCAGGATTTTGTCCCACATTTTCGGAATATGAAAACCAAGGGCGTTTCTATTTCCTAAATCTTCCGTGCTGTCAATTTCCTTTTCGGTTAACCAACGGCTGTTCGAAAATGAAAATTCCATTTTGTTCCTGTAAAAAAACTGTTTTTCCGAACCAAGGATCGGTTCAAATTCTGGAAGTTCTATTTTTCCAATGCGTTGCAAATGGTTTTTTACTTCATTTTGCTTGTAGAATAACTGTTGGCTGTATTTCATATTTTGCCATTTGCAACCACCACAAACACCAAAGTGTTCACAAACAGGTGTTACGCGATGCTCTGAATATTCATGAAAATGAACTGCTTTCCCTTCGTAATACGCTTTGCGTTTCTTGAAAGTCTGTACATCCACTACGTCACCAGGAACCACATTGGGAATAAAAACTACTTTTCCGTCGGGAGCTTTTGCTACCGAAACGCCTTTTGCTCCAGCATCAAGGACTTTTATTTGATGAAAGACAACTTTGTCTGTATTTTTCTTTGCCATAGCGCAAAAATAAGCGTTTGGATGGTTTTACAAATTCAAATCGCAAAATATTTTCGATAAGAAGTGTTTTTTTGTTCGGAGTTAAGTTTTCTGTCGGATAGTATCTATGTCAAGGTCATTAAATTTAAGAAATAGGTTTAGTTATTATCGTGAAGCGCTTTATAATAAAAGGAATTTATTAAATAAGAAAAGTTGTATAAAAAATAATTTAAATATATGTAAGTTAATGACTTATTGATTCATTGTTTTTTGGGATATAAATGAAAAAGTATCAAATCTGTTTGTGTTTAAATAGGCGGATAGAATTAAGGGTGTGATTTTATACTGTCAATTTTAACGTATATTTGCCGCTTTAATAAATACCATCTTAAATGGAATTGTACCGTAGTTTATCAAAAATAAGTTTTCTCAAAAACAGTTATGCATATAAATTTCTATTTGTTACCTTCATAGGGATTCATATTCCATTGATTGGATTGCTGTTTTTTATTGTTTATGTCAAACAGTCAGCTTCGCCTGATTCAATTGTAGTTTTTACATTGATAATGACATTAATAGCTACAGGTATAACATTATGGGTACTTAGAAAATTAATCAAACCCATAGAAGTAGCCTCTAAAGCCCTAGATAATTATAGAAATAATAGAGTTATTTCGAAGTTACCAACAGAATTTACTGATGAAGCAGGTTTGTTAATGTCAAATATTCAGGAATCGATTATGATAAATGAAAAATACATCAGTGACAAACAGGATCTGATTTATTTGCTTTCGCATGATTTTAGATCTTTTGCCGGAAATTCTCAAGGATTAGCAGAGCTTATTTTAGAAGAAAATCCAACGGCAACAGTTCAGGAATACGCGGAGTTGATCAAGCAATCCACAAATCAGCAGTATATCTTTATAGAAACGTTTATTAAGTTGATAAAAGATGAAGAAGAAATTTCGAAGAAAATTCTACAGACAAATAAAATTCAGTTGCAAGAGATTATGATTTTGGTGACCAATCAAGTGGCTCAAAAATTAGCTTCTAAAAAAATTAAATTAAATACGGTTATTGAACTTAATCAAGCCTCTTTAAAAATTGAAGAAGATTTATTAGTACGCGTTTTAGTAAACTTAATTGATAATGCGATTAAATTTTCATTTGCTGAGAGTGAAATTCAAGTTCGGGTGTGTGTTATTGATAATAAAATAGCCTTTTTGGTTTCAGATTCGGGAATAGGTTTTGATCCTAAATACAAAGAAGAACTGTTTGAAAAATTCACTAATAGAAGTCGATTGGGAACTGCCAATGAGGCTTCTACAGGGATTGGATTGTATCTTTGTAAAAAAATAGTTGAAAAATACCAAGGAAAGCTTTTGGTGGATAGTGAAGGAGTAAACAAAGGCGCAGTATTTTCTGTTTTTTTTGATTATATAAAGTAAACACCATAAAATAGGATCCTATAAGGAGTAATTATTATAGATTCCTTCTTATTATTGTAATAATTTAATATAAGTTATCGGATTTTAATTTATTCTTGTTGAGGAAACAGAATCATGATATATTCTACATAGATTTTTTGTTTGATTAAGGAAAGTCCATATTCATTCTTTAACTGATTTTTTAAATTTTCAAAATTTTTGATTTGAAGCGTAAAGTTATAATTAGTTTTTAGGTCTGTTTTATCCAAAATAATTTTATTGGTTTCTTTGATTAAAGCATTAACTAGTGTTTTGATTTTAGCTTTTTTTATCACAATTTTCTCTGTGCTTGTGCGTATTATGTTTTCGGGATAGTCATTTGTGGTTTTGTATTTCGCTAATATTTCTGGATTAACAACCCTTAAATTCCAGACCTCAGTTAGTATTGAGCGTTTATGAATTTTAAAATTATAACTTTTAGCTAATTGATTTAAAACTATTTTTTTTGTTAAGGAACTGTCTTTCGATTTGTTTTTAAAGTTTAGGTTAATTGTTTTGTTTAATACTTCTTTTTTATTCGTTTTTAGCGCGATTTCATTTATATCCAATAAATAAGACAATGTTGTTTTCAGGCTTACGCTTTTATAGGCCATGCTGTCAGGGTAATTTTGTTGCGAGCTAGAGCCGTAAAGATTATTAGTTTCCTCTATGTCGATTGTATAAATGCTGTTTTTAATATTGATTTTTTCCGGAGTACTTAACATAAAAATTAATGGAATCCCTATAAAAAAAGCATTATGAAGGGCGTGCATCAGAAAACCTAGAACAAATCCATGTCGAACTCTCAGGAAACCAATGAAAAGTCCTGAAATTATTTGTGGCGCCACTAATATTGGTGATAAAAGTAAGATGTTATAGGATAACTCATAATTAGTAATGTGAACAATCCCGAAAAGAGCAGCAGAGCAATAAAAGATAAATTTGTATCTTTTTTTCCAAAGAGCTGTGAAGTAAGCGTCTACTTTTTGTTTATTCCTAACGCCAGAAAGCGAAACTAATGAAGTGATAAAATGCACTGCATAATTATTTTTATATCGCAGATGCATCCTGAAAATTAGTTCTTCAAAAAAAGGTCCAATTAAAACTGTTAAGACTAACAACAATATAACAGGAGTAGTTTTAATCATCTCCAGAATCTTATGGTTGTCCGGATCAAGAAGTCCCAACGATTCTAAACTGCTTATTAGAAGGATTAAAATCCCCATTATGGGTATTTCAATTATTAATATTGAGAAGAGTTTTTTTAGTTGTTCAACTCTATTGAGTTGATTAGCCGCTTGATCTTTGGGATTTCTTAAAAAAGTGATAAAATCAGCATACGTTTCTTTTATTGTTTCCTGCATAGAGATGGTCTAAGTCTTTGATTTTTTAATCTATTTACAATGGGGGAAGTTTTTTTACTAGAATCGGATTAAAATTTTGGGAATAGTATTTCTATTACAAACAAACATAGTCAAATAAATACGAAAAGGAGTACGTTTATTTAATTATAAATGATATTGGTAGTTCTTTACTGGGAAAATTCTTTGGGATACTTTTATTATTTAATAAGAAGTGCGGAATAGCAGTTTTTGTAGTAAAACGAACTTTAAAATTTTGTTAAATTTTTCTATAGCTGAAAGTGTTTTTTTTACAAATGAACTAAATTTGAGAAACACAAATTCTATAATTATGAAAAGAAATGCAACTGCAGTATGGAACGGTTCACTAAAAGAAGGAGCTGGGAAACTAACTACACAAAGTACAACACTAAACGAAACTCAATATTCGTTTAAATCCCGTTTTGAGGAGGGTGTGGGAACAAATCCGGAGGAACTTGTTGCGGCAGCTCATGCAGGCTGTTTTACCATGCAACTTTCAGCATTTATAGGAGAAGCTGGATTTGAAATTGAAAGTATTGAAACCAAATGTGCCATTGATTTAGTAGATGGAACAATACTTACATCTCACTTAACAGTACAAGCAAAAATTAGCGAAATAACCGAAGATGTTTTTCAAGAATTAGTTACCAAAGCTGAAAAAAACTGTCCGATTTCTAAAGTGTTGAATGCAGCAATTTCCTCGAGTGCTACATTGATTTAAAAACACACATGTATAAAATAGGCTCGACTCAATTATAAGTCGAGCCTATTTAATTTGTGGATGTTTAACCTAGTTATTCCTTTTGCAATTATTTGGTTGATAATGCCAGCAGTATTGCTTTTTCAACTAGTGGAGCCATAACCTGATATCCAGTTTTATTAGGATGCACACCATCCGCAGAGTAGGCTTTTTTTAATCCTTTCCTTTCGTCTACCATAGTTGAATAATAATCCAGGTATAGAATTTGATTTGCGGCTGCATACCGTTTTAATTGAGTGTTTAGTGCTGCGATCTTTGTAATTGGATCTTGATAGGGTTTCCAAGGGAAATCATTAGCTGGTAAAACAGAACAAAGAATTACTTTAATCTTATTAGCTTTTGCTAATTCAGCCATTGAATAAATATTATTTGTAATCATATCCAGAGTTGAAGGACCTGTATTACCCGCGATATCATTAATTCCTGCCAAAATTACCACAACAGTTGCTTTTAAGGCAATCACATCCGCTCTAAAACGAAGTAACATTTGAGGAGTAGTCTGACCACTAATGCCACGGTTTACATATTGGTTGTCTGTAAAATAGTCAGCATTTATTGTACTCCAAAATTCGGTTATGGAATCTCCCATAAATACAACTCTTTTTTGCCCAGGTGGTACTGGTTTCAGATTTGCATTTTGATCTTGGTATTTATTTAAATTTGGCCAGTCTTGGGCCAGTACTTTTCCTCCCATAACAATTGATATAAATAGAATGCAGTAAACTAATTGTGTTTTTTTCATTGCTAACCAGATTAGAAATTAAAAAAAGTTTCTTTCCATTAAAATAAAATAGGTTTTTAGACAAAAGATGAACAACCTTTTTTGTGTAAGCTAAAGATACCAAAAAGGAAGATTGCTTTATTAGTTAAAAGTAATTCAATCAAACAAATCAGAGGACAAATACCGATCACCACGGTCACAAATAATAGCGACTATTACACCAGACTCTATTGTATTTGCAATTTTTATTGCTGCAGCTACTGAGCCACCACTACTCATTCCTGCAAAAACTCCTTCTTCAAGAGCCAAACGTTTGGTCATCTCACGCGCTTCTTGTTCTGAAACTTCAATTATTGTATCTACTTTTGAAGCATTAAAAATTTTAGGCAAATATTCCTGAGGCCATTTACGGATTCCAGGAATTTGAGACCCGTCGCTGGGTTGGGCGCCTATAATTTGAATCTCCGGATTCATTTCTTTTAAGTAGGTTGAAGTTCCCATAATGGTACCTGTAGTTCCCATAGCTGAAACAAAATGAGTAACAGTACCGTCTGTATCTTTCCATATTTCAGGGCCAGTAGTTTTGTAATGTGCTTTCCAGTTGTCCTCATTGGCAAACTGGTTGAGCATGATATAACCACCTTCTGCTACTTTTTTATCCGCATAGTCTCTGGAACCTATAATTCCCGTTTCAGCGGATGTTAAAATTACAGTAGCTCCGTAAGCCCGCATGGTTTGGGTTCGTTCTTTAGTGGAATCCTCTGGAAGTACCAACTCGATTTCTATATTGAATAGTTGAGCAATCATCGCCAAAGCGATACCGGTGTTGCCACTTGTTGCTTCAATAAGTTTGTCTCCTCTTTTAATCTCTCCTCTTTCCAGTGCAGATTTGATCATATTATACGCTGCTCGATCTTTGACACTCCCGCCCGGATTATTTCCTTCGAGTTTTAGTAAAAGTTTTACGTTTTTATTTTTTATCAGATTTGTAGATTCTACCAATGGAGTGTTTCCTATGAGATCTACTAATTTTTGTGGTTTCATGCAGTTTAGTGTCTAAATTTTATTATTGTAATAATCTTATGTTAGATAAAATTACAATTGGGATCCATTTGTAAAAACTATTTTAAAGCGAGTATTTTAAAACAGCAACAAGAGTAGTGTAAAGGAATGTTTTTGTGATTCAGTGCCATTTTTATCAATTTTAAAACAGGCAACAAAGATATTGAACTATTTTGAATTAATTCTTTCATAAATACAAAGCTAGCTTGTTTATTTAGACACTTTTTTAAATAAATTGTTATAAAATGAAATGGTTATTGTCATTTATCTTTTTAAGATAAAAAAGGTACTCCATAACTATTTTATTTTCAATGTATAGGGACCTATAATTAGTTTTGATGAAAGTGTTTTTTTAAATTAGCGCACAAAAAACAAACTATGAAGTCCAAAACTACTTTTATAAGTGATATTTCTAAAAAAGAATTCCCCATTGCGGATAAAATATCGGCTAAATCAATTAGAAATCCTCTTTTGGCACTCATGCAAAATGACGTTCCTGATTTTGATGAGTCTAGGTTTTTAGCGATTGGGGAATTGAACCTGTATCGTGAAAAATACATATCTAATTATTTATTAGTCGAAATAGGAGAATTGTCAAATTTGGAAACAAAAGTAATTGGATCTTTAACCAAAGATAAGTCGTTAGTTAGTGATGTAGAAGATGAAATTGGTACTCGAACCGTAGGTCAGAAAGTAGCGGATAACGTTGCTGCTTTTGGCGGAAGCTGGAAATTTATAATTCTCTTTGGAGTATTTATTTTGTTGTGGATTTTAGCTAATATTTATATTCTGATGGATAAAGGTTTTGATCCTTATCCATTTATTTTATTGAATTTAATACTGTCTTGTCTTGCTGCTCTTCAAGCGCCGGTAATTATGATGAGTCAAAATCGCCAAGAAGAAAAAGATAGGGAAAGAGCCAAAAAGGATTATATGATCAATCTTAAATCCGAACTTGAGATTAGAATGCTACATGAAAAACTAGATCATCTCATAATGCATCAACAAGAAGAATTAATAGAAATTCAGAAAGTTCAAATTGAGATGATGGGCGATATTCTATCAAGAATTAAATAATATTTTAGTTTTATAACTGTAAACGGACTGTTTAGTAATGTTTGAAAAAATAACCTGCGATCATAAAAACACCATTAATGATAGCGGAACTAAGAAGGATTTTTTTATAATTCCTAGTTGAATCTAAGAAATTCAAACCTAGTATTCCAAGAAAAATTAATGTGGTAAATATAGCCGGATACATTTTAAAAGCTCCAGAAAAATCACCTTGTAAAAGTAGTAAAAGACCTCTTTGAAAACCACAGCCCAAACACTCTAATCCGAAGAGCGTCTTGCTTAGACAAGGGAGCATGTATTTTTTTAAATCCAATGGTTTTTCTTTTTACAATTTTACGAAAAAATAACAAACAGTTTTATAATAAATTAGAGCAATTTTAAATTCATTACTTTTGTCCTCTGATATTTTAAAAGATGAAAAAGTTTATTATTCCCATAATGATTGTTGCTATCACTGTTGCTTTGTATGAGCAGGTGAGCGCGAAAAAAAACGTGTATATAATGATTGTTGCAATTGTAGTTTTTATGATTGGAATGATGCAGTTGAGTGCTAAGATACCAAGTAAAAATCAAGATAAAGAAGAAGAAAATGTTTAACAAAGGAGATAAGGTTTCTGTACTTGACGAAGCTATGAATGGGATAGTGTTATCAGTCAAGGATAAACAAATTACGATAGAAACGGAGGATGGTTTTATGATGACATTTTTAGTCAACGAGTTGGTTAAGATTAACGATTCCAGTAATTTAATGGATTCTATTAGAAGAATTAATGTAGATGAAATCTCAAAGGAGAAAGAGATGCCAAAACCCAGAAGTTTTGTCAAAGAACGCAAGGATAAACACGAAGTTGCGGCTCCAGAGTTTGATTTGCACATCGAAAAATTGGTACCGAATAAACGTGGCATGTCAAATTATGATATCCTGACTTTACAAACCGAGACGGCAAAACGGCACATTGAATTTGCCATTCGCAATCGCATTCCTAAAATTGTTTTTATTCACGGTGTGGGGGAAGGAATCCTAAAAGCGGAGCTTGATTTTTTATTAGGCAGGTACGATAACATCGCTTTTCAAGAAGGTAATTATCAAAAATATGGTCAAGGGGCGACAGAAGTATTTATCAAGCAAAGTGCCATGTAAGTCCTTTATTAATGTTTTAAAATTCTCTAAAAAGGTTTAATTTTAAATGATTTTTATTTAAAATTAGACCTTTTTTAGATTAAAAAAATATTTATTTATCTCAAATTTTATATCTTTTTTTGGTGTTAATTTGTGGTTAATAAGTCCCCATAAATGTAATTATCGCCTAAGTTAAAATCGCTGTTTCCTTTCCTCATTTTTACTTTTTTGAGTACTACGGTATGTTTAAATCCGTTTCCAAAAGCAGTAGTTGTAACTTCAATTAGGCCACTACTATTTGCTACGCCAGCCACTCCAATCCATTCTTCAGTTATTACTGGTGTCGTTGGAAAAGTAGTATTGCAAAAATAAGCATCAGTTAGTAAACCAGAAAATAATCGATACGTAAGCTTGTTTTTTGTATCACTTATCAATCCTGTTCGAGGAGTATTTAATGGTGTTGCTTGATTCACTATCAGCGTTGCATCAACATCCAGAATGAGTGCTTCGCTACTGTTATAATCATACAATTGTTTAGAACCATTGCATTGTTCCAGCGTTTTGTTAAAAGAAAATGGTAATGGCGTAGCTGGGATTAAATAGTCTCCAAAAGGGAATGTCTCATACACTTGAGTCCCATTTCCTTTATCAAATGTTATATTTTTAAAGGTTATGTTATGATTATAGCCCGTAATTTTGGTACTGTTGTCCGTTTCATTTGTAGTTTTTACAGCGGTTGTATTTATTATGATTTTTCCACCTGTAGCACTCCATTGTCCAGTAACAATAGGTGTAGCCGGAGGGATGGATTCACAAATAGTAGCGGTAGTTACAGGACCATTGTAAAAGCGATAAATAACACGATTTGAACTGCTTATGTTGATTTCTTGCGCAATTGTTTCTGTTGGTAAAACGACTCCATTTGCTTCAAAAATAAGTGCTTCACTATCTTTCAATTTATAGATGATATTGTTTGTATTGCAATTTTGGGTACTAACATTTTCAAAATTGATGTCTTCCTGAATTAAATCTCCATCATCACAACCATTTAGGAACAAAGTAAAAAACAACAGGCCTAAGATTTTTTTCATTTTATAAAATTTATAACAAAAATAGAATTTTTAATTTGTTCCAAATACATTACCGTTTAAAAATAGATTATTTAACAAGATATTGTTTTTTTGAATTTCGTTAAAACATCAAAAAAATAATGAAGATACTTTGAAATCAAGGTATTTTAAAGCAAATAGAAATCTGTATATTTGTATCAATTTAATACTGTTCATGAGACTTAACAAATATTATTCAGCTGCTTTTCTAGCTTTCTTTGTCTGGGGTTTTTTTAGTTTTGCTTTAAAACCGTTGCATAATTATCCTTCGTTAGATATTTTATTTTACCGTGTGTTTTTTAGTGTAATTACAATGGTATTGATCAATGTTATTTTTCGAAGAAAAGTGATGAGACAAAATTGGAATCATTTTAAAAAGAGCTCTCCTAAGCAGCAAAAAAATGTTGCTTTACTGACACTTGGAGGTGGTGTATTCCTTTCCTCAAATTGGTTTGTTTACATTTATGTGATGAATCATGTTAGTGTAAATGCGGCTTCGTTGGCCTACTTAATTTGTCCAATTGTCACAACTGTTTTTGCCTTTTTCATGTTAAAAGAAACACTGAGCAAATGGCAATGGATTGCTGTTGCAATCAGTATTTTTAGTTGTATTTTGTTGTCATTAAATCATTTTCAAGATATATTTTATAGTCTTATTACGGCAGCAACTTATGCATTGTATTTAGTAAGTCAACGAAAAAACAATGAATTGGATAAATTCCTGAGCCTTACGATTCAATTAATTTTTACAGCAGTTGTACTGCTCCCTTTTTATCCAAAATACAGCGGAGTAATGCCCGTCGAGCCCCTTTTTTATAGCTGTATGTTTATGATTGTTGTCTTTTTTACCATTATACCATTGTTTTTAAATCTCTATGCGCTTAAAGGAATCAATTCTTCAGCGGTAGGAATTATGATTTACATTAACCCTATTATTAATTTTGTACTTGCCATATTTTATTACAATGAGCAAGTAAGTTCCCTTCAATTGCTTTCTTATTTCCTAATTTTGGTTTCAATAGTCGTTTTTAACGAAAAAATAGTCTTTTCCAGAAAATCAAAAGTTGCCACAGCAGAAATAGAAGGGTTATAATAATTTTATAATTTAAAAAACAATGAAAAAAGTATATCTAGATAACGCTTCTACAACTACGCTTCGAGCCGAAGTGATTCAAGAAATGACCAAAGTATTGACTGAAGATTATGGAAATCCGTCGTCTACCCACAGTTTAGGCCGTGGTGCTAAAAATATTTTGGAGCTTTCCAGAAAATCAATTGCAAAACATTTGAATACAACTGCACAGGAAATTATTTTTACTTCTTGTGGTACCGAAGCTAATAATTGGATTCTTCGGTCTGCTGTAAAAGACTTGCAAGTAAAACGGATTATAACCAGTAAAATTGAGCATCATGCGGTTTTACACACCGTTTTAGTATTAGAAAAAGAGTACGGTATTCAGGTTGATTATGTGGCAGTAAAATCTAATGGTGAAATTGATATCACTGATTTAGTGGAATTACTTTCGCAGGAAAAGAAAACATTAGTTAGCTTGATGCATGTAAATAATGAGATAGGTACCATTTTAGATTTGCAACGAATTGCGCGTATTTGTGAAGAACACAATGTTTTATTCCATTCAGATACGGTACAGTCTATTGGTAAAACAGCCATCGATTTGCAGCATTTAACAGTTGATTTTATAGTTGCCAGTGCTCATAAATTTCACGGACCAAAAGGAGTTGGGTTTGCATTTATTCGAAAGAATTCAGGATTACAACCTTTATTCTTTGGTGGAGAACAAGAAAAGGGATTGCGTGCAGGAACCGAGGCATTGCATCAAATAGCAGGCATGGCAAAAGCACTGGAACTTTCGTACAGCAATTTAGAAACGGAGCGCAGCCATATTTCCAACTTGCGCAGCTATTTAATTACGCAACTAGAAATTGAATTTCCAGGTTTTGAAATTAATGGGAGTAGCGATGGATTCTACACCGTATTAAATGTTTTATTGCCTTTTTCAGAAGATAAAACGGCTATGATTCTATTTCATTTAGATATGAAAGGAATTGCAGTTTCCCGAGGAAGCGCTTGTCAATCTGGGAGTATAAAGCCTTCGCATGTTTTAGCCGAAATGCTTTCGAATGAAGATTTAAAGAAGCCCAGTTTACGCATTTCTTTTAGTCACTATAATACAAAAGAAGAAATTGACGTACTTATTGCTGCCTTGAAAGCAATATAAAAAAATCTGCTGTAAGGCAGATTTTTTGTGGTATTTAAATTCTCATTCATTTTGTTTTGGACGTTTTATTGAATTTTTTTAGGCATATTTTTCCATAATTAAGCGTGCTTTAAAAAAACACAAGGTAGATTCCGCCCCTTGATTGATGTTAATGTGTTTGTCTTCTAATCCATCGTAAGAAGCTCCGTTTTCAGGATTATACATGATTTGTTTCAAGTGGTTGTTACCTAAAAACCATATAAAAGCCAGCTTCAATTGGTCTTTATATTTTTGATTTAATGTTAATTCATAAAATAGATCCAATGCTATTATGGTTGTTGCTACTTCAATAGGTTGTTCCCCATAAAATACTCTTTCATTTTGTTTCTTGAACCAACCTCGGTTCGAAATTACTTTTAATTGCCCTTTCATAAAATAATGGGAAAGCAGAAAATCAAATGTAATGAGCGCAATTTTTTTATATTTCGGGTTTTTTGTTACTAAATAACTATACATCATAGCTTCTGGCAAGACATTATTGGCATACGTCATATAATCTTCATACCAACACCAATTCTCGGCTGAATTGATTTTATAGTGACGTAAAAGTTCGTCAGCAAGTTTTTCAATATGACTTTTTGCTACTACATCTTTGTAGGTTTCATGATATAGGTAAAGCCCTTTTAAAGCATAGGCTATTGCTCTTGGAGATTTAAAATTATCAATTTTTTGTATTGCTTTATCCCAGCATTTTACAGCTTTATGGATCATGTCTAACGGTAAATTTTGTCTATGAGAAATAACAGTTCCTAAACTCCATAATGCTCTTCCATTGGCATCTTCAAGATTTACTTCACCATTTTGTTTGGTTAGTTGATTGTCAAAATCTTTATAATTGTCAAACCAGCCATCTTGTTGTTGTATTCCTTCAACAAAACTAAGGTAGGTATTGGCTAATTTTAAGGTCTCTTTATCTGGAAAGGCTTTGTTATACATAACCATATTGATTAATGCTCTTGCATTATCGTCCAGAGTATATCCAGATTCAGGGTCTGGCTGACTGAATTTTGAAAACTGTAAAATACCAAAATTTGTGGTCATTTTTTTAATATGATCTAACTTTATGGGCGGAAAATTAAATCTCAAATCATCTTCTCTATTAGTTAATTGATCAAATAGTAGACGGTATTGTATGGCAATATTCTCCCAGTTTGTGGCACGAGCCATAGAAAAAGCATTTTTGCCCATCGCTATTCGTTGTTCTTTATTTTCAATAAGGTAAAGAATCGCTTTTTCAAATTCTTTTGGATTATCGAAACTTTTTAACAGAATTCCATTACCATCTATCAGTGATTCTACTGCATGAGGAATAGGGGTAGAAATTACTGTACAACCACTACTCATAGCATATGCGAAGGTTCCGCTGACTGCTTGATTAGGGTCTTTGGATGAGAATAAATAAATTTCGGAAAGTGTCAAAAATTCTAATAATTGGACTAAGTGCAGATACTCATTAATAAAAACAACATTGTTTTCGAGATGGAGTTCTTTGACAATAGAGGTAAGGGTATTACGGTATTTTTCTCCCTCATTTTTTATAACTTCAGGATGTGTTTTGCCAATAACCAGATAAAGTACTTCGGGGTATTGTGCTACAATGTTTGGTAGTGCGCGCAATACGGTTTCTATACCTTTGTTTTCGCTGATCAGTCCAAAAGTTGAAAGCACTATTTTATTTTTAAATCCATATCTGTGTTTTAATACTTTTTTTTGCTCCCAGAGCACCGTATGATTCCCATGAGGAATAACCATGGTTTTAGCCTCAACACATTTATAATGGTCTGTCAAAATTTCTTTTGATTTTTTAGTCAATACAACAACTTTATCGGATAAATCAGCAATGGCAAAAACAACTTTTTTTCTTTTATCATCGGGATTAGGCAACACGGTATGAAAAACAGTTACAATGGGTTTGTTCAGAGCTAATATAAACGAGAGTATGTAATCACCATATTCTCCTTTAAAAAGTCCAAATTCATGCTGAATACAAACCAATCCAATATCGTTTCTTTCATTTATTTTTTCGGCAACCAACCTGTAATGTACTAAAGAGTCTACAGGTAAAATATAGCTGACTTCTTCATTAAATTTGAATTCTTGATTCTTGTTTTGCAAAGCGCATACTTCAACAGGAAGTGTGTCGCCAAATACAACAGCTATTGCATTGACAATATCATTAGTAAAAGTTGCTATTCCACATTCTCTCGGCGGATAGGAGCTTACAATTAGCATTTTTATTCCTTTCTCGAATTTCATATCGTTACTTTTTTAAGGTTGTTTTCTTAATTCAAGAAGTAATTCATTGAGATCTACTTTTGCAACAGCAATTTGCTTATCAGCCACACCGTAATAAATGTAAAGGTCATTCCCAAATAATGCATGACCAGTTGGGAAAACAATAGTACTTACTTCACCTTCTATTTCCCATTGTTTTGTGGGAGAAAATAATGGAACGGGTAATCGTGTAATTTCAATTTTCGGATTATCCAATTGCAACAAAGCAGCTTTAGCATGATATACTTTTCCTTTTATTGTTTCTTGTACTCCATGATAAATGAGCAGCCATCCATATTCAGTTTCTATAGGCGGTCCACCAGCGCCAATATATTTTACTTCAAAAATATCCTTCGGATCTAGTACAATATGATCCACCAAATTAGTGAGATATTCTTTCCAAAAGGATTCTGTTAAATCACTCCAATTCTCAAATTCTACAATTTGAATTCCGGGCCAAATTCGATGCAGCATCACAAATTTTCCATTTATCTTTCTTGGGAATAGAACTACATCTTTGTCTCTGAGCAATCTGAATTCATCAGCTACTAAACCTATTTGAGCAAAAAGATTGTAATATTGATGGTATTTTGGATTTAGTTTATTCCTGTCACAACAGTTTACAAAATTTTCATATTCTTGGTAATTAACTTGAGGAGTAATAATACCATGCTTTTCAAAATGAATTAAATCCTTTGATGTTGCTAGAGCACCCATTGCATTAACTCCATCATAGGCAGTGTAAGTTATATAATAGGTATCTTCAATTTTTACAATACGTGCATCTTCCACTCCATGTTTCTCATAGTCAAAATCTCTGGTGATCAAGGGTTTTTCGTTGCGTTCAATAACCTTCATTGGACCTTCAGTTTTAGCATAGCCTATCGTGGAGAAATTACCCTGTTCTACCGCGCGGTATAAAATATGAATGGTATCTCCTTCTTGATAAATTCCGGGATTAAATACACCATTATTTTCAAATTGCTTGTCAGTAGGACCCATTAATACTCCTAATTTTTCAATTGAAATCATTGTTTTAATGTCTTTTAGGTGGTTATATATGCACGTTTATTGCTGAAACTTATTTTTTTCGTTCTTCTTTTTGTTGTTCTTTTAATTCTTCTTTTTTTTGTTTTTTAAAGTAGCCCCTGAATAAAAAATTGTGTTTCAAAGCTTCTAAATTTTCATTCAATCTAAAACTTGCTTGGTTAATATTAATTATTGTCGAATCAATTTTTCGAACCAATTTTGGATCATTCGACAGGTAATTGATAGCCCCTTTTCCTTCTTTGATGTTTACAATTGTTGAGTTGAGATTTCGGACTACTTTATCTATTTCGAAACTAGTTTTGTCTAAGTTTTTGACTAATGTTCTAATATTATTGGCTACACTTGTATCTTTCAAAACACCAATTACATTATCTTTATTTTCTAAGGAAGAAATAATTCTATTTAATTTAATTACTGATTCAGAACTCCCTTTTCCAGTAATTTTTAAATACTGAATAGTTTGTTTCAAATCCTTGGCCAAAGAAGAATCTTTAATTAATAAACCCACGGTCCCTTTGCCTTGTGTTATTTCATTTGTTATTTTTAGTAAATCCTCTGTCAGTAGTGCTGCATTTTTATTGGTCTTGCCCAGTGTATTCAGCATATCATCAGTACGAATGCGGTTCAATGACTCGATTTCGTCTCCCTCCATTACTGATGGAGCCACTTCTTTTCCAGGAATAATATTGATAATCATATTTCCTACCAGACCATCGGAACCTATAGTGGCAATTGCATTTTTTCGGATGTGAGGAAAAATAGTGTTGTCAATCAGCATATCTACTTTAATAGCAGTATCATTAACCATTTCTATAGCTCGTACTGTTCCAACATTTATTCCCGAATAGCGCACATTATTACCAAGTTGTAAACCGCTCACATTATTAAAAACCGCTGATAAATGACTTGTTTTCCCAAACATTTGTTGCTTATCTCCAATAAAATATACTGCTAGCACAAATAGCGTTAACCCGATTATGACAAAAAGTCCGAGACGTAATTTTTGTGATGTCGTTTTTTCCATTTTTTATTTTCATTTAAAGAAAGCTTGTACTTTTGGATCGGTTGAGACATACAACTCTTCAAAAGTGCCTTCGATATAATTGAAGCCATCAACTAATAGAATCATTCGGTTCGATATCATTCTTGCGCAGTCCACATCATGGGTGATAATTATGGCTGAGGTATTATATTTTTGCTGAATAGACATCATTAACAACAAGATTTCTTTTGCAGTAATGGGGTCTAGCCCAGTGGTAGGTTCGTCATAAAGAATTATTTTTGGTTGCAGTATTAATGTTCTTGCTAAAGCAATTCGCCTTTTCATTCCACCGGACAATTCTTCGGGCATTAAATTAATGGTATGTGCCAGTCCTACGTTTTCTAATGCTTCCATCACCAGTGGTGTGGTATCTTTAATAACTCCAAACTTTTTTTTGTGACGCCGCAATGGAAATTCCAGATTTTCTCGGACCGTCATCGAATCATAAAGGGCGCTTCCCTGAAAAAGAAACCCAACTTCAGTCCGTAAATCGTCAAGTTCTTCTCTATCCAGTTCCCTTATGTCTTTTCCCATTACAAGGATAGAGCCGCTGTCTGGTTGTTCCAACCCAATCAAGCATTTTATCATCACTGATTTTCCAGAACCGGATTTGCCCATAATAACCAGATTTTCTCCTTCGTTCAGCACCATATTAAAACCATCTAAAACAGAAGTGTCACCATAGCTTTTTCGTAAGTCTCTGATTTCAATAATTCGGTTTTCATATGGTGTAGTGGTACTCATAAGCCTTATAGATCATAAAATATATCGGTAACAAAAACAGCAACAAAGTCAATAATAAAAAGTAGCATTGAGGTAAAAACAACTGCTGAGTTAGCCGCTAAACCCACACCTGCAGTCCCTTTTTTGCAATAATATCCTTTGTAACAACCCACAATCCCGATGGCAAAACCAAAAAAGAATGTTTTAATTGTAGCAGGTATCAAATCACCAAATTCCAGTGCTTCAAAAACTTGATTGTAATACAGTAAAAAGGATACCCTTCCTTTAACATTTTCTACTAGAAAAGAACCAAAAATTGCAATTGCATCTCCAAAAAAAACCAAAATAGGCAACATAAAAGTAGTAGCCAGTACACGTGTTACCACTAAATATTTAAAAGGATTGGTACCAGAAACTTCCATTGCATCAATTTGTTCCGTAACCCGCATTGACCCTAATTCAGCACCAATTCCGGAACCAATACGTCCCGCACAAATTAAAGCAGTAATAATAGGTCCAATTTCTCGAATCAGTGAAATACTTACCATAGATGGCATCCAAGAAACAGCACCAAATTCTTGCAACGTGGGACGCGATTGAAGTGTAAACACTAATCCAATTATAAATCCAGTTACTGCAACAAGAAGCAAAGAACGATTTCCCATATTAAAACATTGTCTTAAAAACTCTTTGAACTCTGTAGGATGTTTAAAAGTTTCTTTAAAAAAACGACCCGTAAAATAGGAAAGTTCACCAATTTCAAGCAAAAAAACCTTGAATAATGTAGTTATTTTAGAAATTGTATTCATAAAAAAATGAATTAGATTTAACAGAAAATAGCCACTCAAATATACATAATTATTTGTCTGATTGTCAGTAGTTAAAGCTGTTGTTTGGCTATTTTTTTTATAGTTTTGTCGATAAAAAATCGATTTAGAAAAACAGAACTGCTTTTTGAATCGTTTTTTAGTTTCACCATACAAGAGCTTACTATTTTTAATATCTTTTTTTGTTAGAATAGATAATAAAATTAAAGTGATGATATTAAGTTTTTTTTAAATGTGTTTCATCCTATTCTTTCTTTTTGATCCATTTTTCTATTTCTCCTGCCCAGAATACAATACTCGATACCGCTAACGTTAACAACAGTTCATATAAAGTTAGGGGCTGTGTTTTGAAAATCTCATTGAAGAAAGGGATGTAAATAATCATAAACTGCAGCGAAACAGTGATTACTAAAGCTCCAACCATGGGTTTGTTGGAGAAAAAGCCAATTTTAAAAATAGAATCGCGTCTGGAACGAATTACCATTACATGCCCCAACTGACTAAAACAAAGCACTGTAAAAGCCATAGTTTGCCAATGGGTGTTTGTTAATTGTATGGCATAAGCCTGCATTCCAATGGTGACAACACCCATTAAAAACCCGACCCACAGAATATGCAGCCCCATACCATTAGAAAAAATATTCTCTGCTGGATTTCGGGGTTTTCTTTTCATTATATTCTCTTCAGACGGTTCCGATGCTAGTGCTAGTCCCGGTAAACCATCAGTGACTAAATTGATCCATAGAATGTGAATGGCTAATAAAGGAATGGGTAATCCAAAGAGAGGGGCTAAGAATATCGCCCATATTTCGCCTGAATTTCCTGTCATGATGTATTTTATGAATTTTAGGATATTATCAAATATTTTCCTGCCATGTTTGACTGCAATTATAATAGTAGCAAAATTATCATCAAGTAAAATCATGTGTGAGGCTTCTTTAGAAACTTCTGTACCATTAATTCCCATTGCAATACCGATATCAGCATTTTTAAGCGCAGGCGCATCATTTACGCCATCCCCTGTCATGGCGACAAAATGATTTTTAGATTGTAAGGCATTAATAATTCTTAATTTTTGTTCTGGGTTAACGCGGGCATAGACCCGAACTTTCTCTACTATTTCTATAAATTCAATTTGAGTTAATTCTGATAATTCAGAACCCGTCAGGACTAGATCTTCCTCGGAAGAAATAATTCCCAGTTTTTGGGCAATAGCCTTTGCAGTAAGTTTATGATCGCCCGTGATCATCACCGGAATGATACCCGCTTCTTTACATTCCGAAACTGCATGTCTTGCTTCCTCACGAGGTGGGTCAATCATTCCAACGAAACCTACAAGGGTTAAATTTGTTTCTATTTCGTTTGAATCCAAATTTTCCGGTAAGGAGGAAAGCGTTTTCATGGCATATCCCAAAACCCGATAGCCTTTCTCTGCCATTTCATTGGCTTTACGTTCAAATTCAGGAATAAGTGATTTTTGATCGGCATTCAGTTTACCAAGCAGTACTTCTACAGCTCCTTTTGTGATTACCAAAATTTGATTATCAGAATTTTGGATCTGATGCATTGTAGTCATGCACTTTCTCTTGGAATCAAAGGGGAGTTCTGCTATTCGTGGAAAGGTAATTTCTAAATCAGGACGGTTTAAATTTTTATCGGAAGCATATTGTACCAAGGCAACTTCGGTAGAATCGCCAAGCCATTTTCCGTTATCTCCTTTTGAGACATCATTATTTAAAGCTATTAGAAGCAGCAGTCTGTTATTTTTTTCAAAAACAGCGTTGTATTTTATCTCTGACGCTTCAAAAATTTCTTGGACAGCCATTTTATTTACCGTCAGTGTGCCTGTTTTGTCAGAACAAATGTAGGTAACGGAGCCAAGTGTTTCCACTGCTGGTAATTTACGAATAAGTGCCTTGTTTTTTGCTAATTTCTTAGCGCCAAAGGCTAAGGCGATAGTTACTAATGCTGGTAAAGCTTCTGGGATGGCAGCAACTGCAAGCGAAATAGAAGTAATCAGCATCGTTAGGATTGATTCTCCCCGCAGCCATCCGATACAGAAAATGACAGTGCAGATAATAAGAATGATTACTGACAATCGTTTGCCGAAGGCGGTTAATCTTTTTTGTAAAGGCGTCGTGTTTTCATCAATTTGGATCATTTTAGCAATATGGCCCAATTCTGTTTTCATTCCTGTTGCCACGACATAACCAAGGCCACGGCCATTAGTAATTGAAGTTCCTTTGAATCCCATATTCACCTGGTCACCAAGTACGTATTTCCCTTTAGGGAGTTCTTCCGTACATTTCTCTACATTGTTTGATTCACCCGTTAGGGCTGATTCATCAACTTTTATTTGATGAGTTTCAAAAAAACGAATATCTGCCGGTATAACATTGCCTGCTTCGATTACCACAACATCACCAGGTACAATATCCGAAGCGGGAATGCGTATCGTTTTTCCTTCCCGTAAAATATAAGTGTGGTTTGCTACCATATTTTTCAGGGCTTCCATTGCTTTTTCTGCTCGATATTCTTGAAAGAATCCCACCGCAGCATTAATTATAATGATAGCAAGAATAATGATAGTATCAGTAATGTCGCCTATTATGCCCGAAATAATTGCTGCTGCAATGAGAATAAGAATCATAAAATCAGATAATTGGCATAAAATCATCTGAAAAACACTCTTTTTTTTTGTATCGTCAATTTGATTTTTCCCATGTTCACGCATACGTTTTGATGCCGTTTCCTCATCAAGACCACTTGGTGTTGTATTTAACAACTGGATTATTTCGGATAGCGGGAGTAAATGCCAGTTCATGGTTCTTACTTTTAAAATACAATAAAAATATTTGGGGTATCAAATCTCAACTTTCATACAACCGCAATCTATTTTTTAAAGCGGTTAATTCATTCTGCAACGACTCTATTTTTTGTAACAGATTAAAGACAACATCAATTCCTTCGATATTAAGGTCTAATTCTTGGCGCATGCGTATTATTTTTTCAATTTCATATATCGAATTAAATTCGATATACTGATTGGCTTCGATTGTTTTTATTTGGAGTAAACCCATTTCGCTGAGAGTTGCAAAAAAAGACATTTCCACTTGATAATGGGTACATAATAATGGTATTGGGATTAAGTTTTCCATGTTCATAAGGTTCTTAGCTTAGCAAGTTCTTTAAATAATTCTGTTTCTTTATCAGAAAGATTTGTTGGAATTTGTATTTGATAAGTCAGGTATAAATCACCAAATTCTCCTTCCTTTTTATATACAGGAAATCCTTTTCCTTTCAGCTTGACTTTAGTCCCGTTTTGAGTCCCCGGCTTTATCGTAAGTTTTACCTTTCCGTCAAAGGTGTCTGCTGTAATCTCGCCACCCAATAGTGCAGTATATAAATCTAGATTCACAGTTGCATAAAGGTTGTGTTTGTCAAGTTTAAAATTTGTATGATTTTCTACGGTGAAAGTAATGTATAGATCGCCTTTTTGACCACTACTGGAACCTTCGCCACCCATACCGCTAATTTTTATTTGTTGGCCATTTTCTACTCCGGCAGGAATGGTAATACGAATGTTTTTGCCATTAATAGTTAGTGTACGTTTGTGAGTGCTGTATACCTCTTTTAGGTCAAGATGTAATTCAGCATTAAAATCCTGTCCTTTGAACTGTGTACTCCTGCGACCACCACTTGAGGCGGCTCCACCAAACATTGATTCGAAAAAATCAGAGAAATCCCCTCCGCCACTGAATCCGCCACTATCAGATCCTCTAAAACCGCTTCGTTGTCCATTTTCTTGGTAATGTCGCTGTTGTTTAGATTTTTCAAATTCATCCGCATGTTGCCAGTTTTCGCCATAGTCATCGTATTTTTTGCGATTCTCAGCATGGCTCAATACTTCATTCGCTTCATTGATTTCCTTGAATTTTTTTTCAGCTTCTTTATCGTTTGGGTTTAAGTCTGGATGGTATTTACGAGCGAGTTTGCGATACGCCTTTTTAATTTCGGTTTCGGTTGCTTTTTTGTCCACCTCAAGAATCTTGTAATAGTCTATAAATGCCATTGCTATTATTTTTAAGTTACGTATGCTCGGATAGGCTTGTACCATCTAGAAATCCGTTCTTCAAATACAATTTTTTTAATTTAAGATTCAATCCATTTTTGATGTTTCTCAAATTTAGTAGCAATTTTTTCAGTTAGTTACGAATAGGAATTGTTTGAAAACAGAATTTGTCTAGTATTTTTTTCAATATTTTTATGGATTAGATAATTTACAAGATTTTAAAATTCGTTTTCTATAGATGATTATTGCTTTATAAACTCAGTGTCTGCCTTAATTTTTACTGCATCACTAATCATTGGTGAAGGAAATTTAGCTCCGATATTAAAATCGGAACGTTTTATGACACCACTAAATTTGAAACCTGCTGTTGGTATTTTAGATTCTGGATTGTTAATGGTTCCTCTATACCACATAATTATAATGACTTGTTTTGTTATCCCGTGTAACGTTAGTTGGCCTGATAGTCTGTATTTGTTTTTTTCTATTTTTTGTATTGAAGTACTTTTGAAGGTCGTTTTTGGATATTTTTCCACGTCAAAGAATTCATTACTTCGTAAATGTCTATCACGCATTTCTACTTCGGTATTGATAGATGCAACTTCTGTTGAAAGTTCAAAAACAGCATCACTAAAATCAGTTTTGGTAGTAATGGTGTTAATTTCAAATGTTTTAAATAACCCTGTAATATCGGAAATTCCATTATGGACTGTGCTAAAAGTTAATTTTGAATGCATCGGATCGGCTTTCCATGTTGTTTGTGCAAACAAAAAAGCAGAAAGAAATAATGTTATAATAATGGTTGTTACTTTTTTCATGGCTCATTGTTTTTAATTAAATATACGATGAAGAGGTGGAGAAGCTTGAAATCAAATTATTTCTTACTATTGATACTATATTAAGTAGTTGTAAATCTCATTTCACAAAATTAGATCTATCAAATTTAATCAATTTTTAGATCTTAAAATAGGAATAAAATGTTTTATTAGAGTTAGTTACAAATTTTAAAAAGCTCCAGACGGAGCTTTTTAAAATTTATTTTACAGAACAAAATTTCTGTACGTAATACAAGGATTTTCTTAATACATGCATTCAAACAAAATTACTTGCGGTTTCTTATGGACTAGAAACCAGTACTTGTTTAGCGGATATTTGACGGTATCAGTTCAGTTTTCTTTTATGGATTAGATGGTTAAGTATTGCATCTGTTTCGATTATTTTCTGCAGGAATTAAGTTGGATCATAATTACCTAAAAATAATCATAACGGCTGTTTAACACGGCTGTTTTAAATGTTTTAGGAGGAAATTAATTTTTAAATAAAGGATTAAAGGCATCAATTTCGGGTGTTAAATATCTTTTTTACAAATAATTTTACTGGTATATTGTGAGTTTTTGTAAAAGGAGCGATTGATAATAAATACGGTATAGTTCTAATTTTCCGTACCATTTTGCGGCTTTAAAATTTAATGATTTTTATCTTTGTTTTGGACTAAATTAATTTTGTTCAATTAATTATAAAATCGTTTGTAAGGGGTATAGGTCACTAACACTTCAATTATTCTGGTGAGACCATACGAAACCAGATTAATGAGTTTGGTAATTATATTGGTTTTGGTTTTTAATGATTCTGGGGTTATGCTTTGACATTGTGCAATGATTCCGTTGAGGTGCTCTTGAAACATTGCAGAAAAGGAATCAGAATGTATTTCAATATTCATTTCTAAGCTTCCGTATGAACTCAAATTATTGAGGTTAAAAGAACCGATTGTAGCCCAATTGCCATCAATAACAGCTGCTTTTCCATGTAAAACAGAATTTTCCCATTCGTACAATTCAATTTTATAATGGAGGAGTTTATCGTACAGAAAGCAAGTCGCCCGTCTAGTTAAAGGAAGATCTGATTTTCCCGAGAGAATTAATTTAATGACCACTTTGTTTTTAGATGCTTTTTTCAATGCTCGAATAATTCGAATACCCGGAAGAAAATAACTACCCACAATAATGATCTCTTTTTTTGCATGTCTTATTGATTGGATGTAGGCATCACAAATTTCATTTTTTCCTTTCAACCAGTCATTCTGAAGGATACGGACGGAAATATCTTCCTGAATTTGAAATACGGATTTTATTTTTTTATTTCGTAGGCGTCTCTTCTTAAAGTAAATATCATGACAAAGTTGTTGTAGGGGTTTTGCAATTTCTCCGTTTAACTGAATTGCATAATCTAACCAGGGTTTTTCAGTTGCTGATCCGTGGTATTTATCAGCTATATTTATGCCGCCTACAAGTGCAATTCTTGCATCAGCGACAATAACTTTTCGGTGCAGTCTTCTGCCAAGATAAAAGGTATAGGTTGAAAATAAAGGAGCAAAAAAGCGAATATTAATACCACTATATTTCAGTTCTTTTAGCACTTCAGAAGCAAAGGATAAAGAACCTAAGCCATCCAGTAGTATATAAATGTCTACTTTTCTAGATGCTGCTTCTTTTAATGCAGTTACGATTCTTCTGCCAGTAGTGTCATTTTCAAAAAGATACATTTGCATGTGGATTTGAAATTGTGCTCCTAGGATAATCGCTTCTAAACGAGAAAAATAATCGGCACCACTATGGACCAGTTCTAGATTTTTAGTAGTAATAGAGCTAGTGTTACTTTCTATCATGCGCCTTATTTAATTTAATTTCATTAATCAAAATCAATTCCATAAGATTTTCGAGGTCTAATGTTCCTGACACTTTATTGTTTTCCATAACGAGCATTAACCTTGATTTATTGAGTTGGATCAATTCAAAAACGTTTTCTAAGAGAGAATTACCATCGAGAAAAATTAAATTTCGGTCCATAATATTATAAATAAATTCATCTTCCCCTTTTTTAGATAATGCCAATATAATTTGGTCTCGGTTCAGCGTTCCTACGGGAACCCCTTTTTCAGTAATTAAAAAATTCTTATTTTGACTATCCAAAACTAATGCAACGGCAGTTTTTACAGTTTCATCGAACTCTATTTTTGGGAATTGTTTCATCACAACATCATGAACTTTTAGTCCTTTCAAGATAAATTTCGACTCCGTATAATCAGCTTCGACTTGCGCGCCAATAATTACAAAAATACCAATAAAAATTAAAAACGGAGAGCTGAAAAAGCCAAAAATAATAAATCCCATAGCTATAAATTGGCCTACTCGTGCCGAAATACGGGTAGCTATATGTCGGTGCAATTTAAAGGATAGTATAGCGCGTAAAATTCGGCCGCCATCCATTGGGAAAGCAGGAATCAAATTAAATATGGCTAGCCACAAATTGATTAAAAAAAAATTTAGTAAGAAATTATTTTTATTTATGCCATCAGCTAATTCGACCATTAATTGTTCTGAAGTAGCAGGAATAGTAATGAAAAAGCCAGTGATAAAACTCAATGTAATATTTACCATAGGCCCTGCAAAAGCCACAATTAATTCTTGAATTGGTTTTTCAGGAATTTTTTCGAGTCTTGCTAAACCACCTATAGGTAAAAGGGTGATGTCTTTGGTTACGATATGATATCGTTTTGCTGCCAAGGCATGGCCTAGTTCATGTAATACAACTGTAATAAAAACACTCAAAATAAATATAACAGACCAAATTATTTGAGTAGCATTGTGACCTGACCGGTAATTGATAAAAATGATAAATAGGATTAATAAAGAGAATGTCCAATGAATGAAAATTCCGATACCAGCAATTTTTCCGATTTTAAAGGAACCTTTCATTTTTTAATTTTTTATTACCTTCAATAAGAGCGTGTTTTGTGAATCAGTCAAGTACTGATTGCAAGTATTCTAATGCTCACTTTCATAATAAACATTAGTTTTTATCCATTTATTTCATTTTCAGAAATACCATTGTATGCCCAAGCATTTAAATTAGCAATCGTTGTATTTGCAACATCCTCCAAGGTTTCATTTGTCATAATTCCCTGATGTCCGGTAATCATGACATTGGGATAGGAGCGAAGTTTTAAAAACAAACGGTCTGTAATAGGGGATTCTTTATGATCCTGAAAAAACACCGAATGTCCATTTTCATATACGTCTAAACCAACAGCACCAAGGGTTTTATTAGCTATTGCTTCTATTAAATCCTCGGTATTTATATATCCTTCGTGTGCTGTATTAATGAAAATCATTCCTTTTTTGAACATAGAAAAAGTAGTTTTATTAAACATATGTTTGGATGATTTATTCCAAACAGAATGAACAGATAATACCTCTGAGTTGGCACATACGTCCTCTAAAGACCTGTAAGAAATATTAATTTCACTCATCAGCTCTTTATTTTCTTCGGTGTCAAAAGCTAAAATTTGACAACCAAACGCATGCATAATCCTAGCAAAGGTAGCGCCTGTTTTTCCGGTTCCTATAACGCCAATTGTTTTTCCATGTAAATCAAAACCGATCAAATGATCCATACGATAATCTCCCAGATCCATCAGGGATTGCCCCAAAACGAGTTTTCTGTTTAATGCTAATATTAATGCTACGGCATGTTCTGCAACGGAATAAGGAGAACTCATTGGGACATTTGCCACTTTAATCGCTAAGGACTTAGCTCTTGTAATATCAATAAGGTCTGATCTTAAAGCCCGGAGCGCAATATATTTAACACCACAGGCATAGAGTTTTTGTAATACGGGTTCAGTGGCATCATCACAAATGAAAATTGAAACCGCATCAAATCCTTGGGCTAAGTAGGCCGTATTTAGATTCAAATGCTGCTCTGTAAAAATCAATTCGTGATTGCTATGGGCCGCTTTTTCCATAAAAGGCTTATCAAAACCAAATATACTATAGACCAATACTTTCATTTTTTTGCTTTTTAATGTAAGTTGTCGTGCTTCAATCTAATTTTTGTATTAACTATTTAGAGTAATTTAGGTTTGTATTTGACTAAATGCTTTTCTATTGTTCTTTTATCCATTTTTGTGTAGATAATAATGGCGGAATTGGTCATTAAGATTCACCTTTTGTGTTTTTTGAGTTCTTCTTTTTAAATTGCTATTACCGTCCGTTCCTAAATTTTTGTCCAATTCCAAATTAGTAATTGTACAATAGTTGAATAGGAAAAATTTAATTTTATTAATTCATTTTGTGCTTTCATCAAAATAGAATTAATTCAGTAATATAGCGATCCTATAGTTTTCTATTAAGCAAATAGTACGCTCCTAAATTATGTTTAGAATTTTTTATTTATAAAATATTTTTTTTTAATGTAATGTTTCGCATTTTTTTAAAGCTTAGCCATACATCAACGTTATTTTACAATCACTTTTTTTCATAATTGGAAGAAGAGGTGATATATTCTTTGCTATTCCAACGTTTTAGTGCCGGTAAAATATTCAAGGCTTTTTGAACCATGTAACTAGGGAGCTTTTTGTTTTCCATGTGTATTTTTACGGTATTTTTCATTTCCTCCAAGTTCATATCGGGTTTTTTAAAATGACTGTCTTCATAGCAGTACCTGCAATAATCATTAGTTCTTTGGCCATTATTTTCTGTTCCTTTGGCTTCTTCTGTAGTCAGTGGCATTCCGCAACTTTGACAAAAATTAATGTTCTCCATGTAATTAGATTTAAATAGTTAGCTTGCTTTTTTTATATTGTTCATTTGATTGGTTTTCGATGGCTATAATTTTCCTGTTATTTTATTTTCGACCGTCAGAATATTCTCAATTCCTTTTATTAAAGCATCGGGACTAAATGAGATACTGTCAATGCCTTCATTTACTAAAAAACTTGTGAATTCAGGGATGTCACTGGGCGCTTGTCCGCATAGCCCTACCTTTATTTCATTGCGTTTCGCTGCTCGTATGGTTTCTTTTATCAGCGCTTTAACTGCTGGATTTTCCTCGTTGAACAAGTAACTAATCAATGTTGAATCGCGATCCAGTCCCGGCGTAAGTTGAGTTAAATCATTAGAACCAATAGAAAAACCATCAAAAAGTTTTGCAAAATCATCGGCCATTAATACATTACTTGGTATTTCAATCATCACATATACCTGCAATCCGTTCATGCCTTGTACTAAACCATTTTTTGCCATTTCAGCAAGAACCTTTTCTCCTTCTTCACATGTTCTGCAAAACGGAATCATCAATTTTACATTGTGAAGTCCCATCACGCTGCGAACTTTTTTAATTGCTTCGCACTCTAAGGCAAAACCTTTCCGATAAAAATCGCTATAATAACGGGAAGCTCCACGAAAGCCAATCATTGGGTTTTCCTCATGAGGCTCATAATATTTTCCACCAATAAGGTTGCAGTATTCATTACTTTTAAAATCACTCATGCGCACAATCACTTCTTTAGGATAAAATGCCGCTGCCACGATAGCTACTGCTTCGGCGAGTTTATCGATAAAATAATTTTTAGGATCAGCATAGCCTTTCGTTAATAAAGCTATCTCAGATTTAATTTTCGTATCGGTTATTTTTTCAGGTACACACAATGCCAAAGGATGGATTTTGATGGTGTTTGAAATCGCAAATTCTATCCGCATCAAACCCACACCCTTATTAGGATAATGACTTAGCTCAAAGGCTCTTTCCGGATCAGCTAGAATAAGCATGGGATCTGTTTTTGGCATGTCAAGTGTACTGAAATCCTGTTCTATTATGTCCCATTTCAGCTTTCCATCATAAATATATCCTTCTTTCCCCTGGGCACAGGACACTGTGATTTGCTGTCCGTTTTCTATAGTAACAGTTGCATCTCCACAGCCAACAACGGCAACAGTTCCAAGTTCACGGGCTACAATAGCAGCATGACTGGTGCGTCCTCCTTTGTTGGTAATGATTGCAGACGCTCTTTTCATGATGGGATCCCAATCTGGGTTGGTTAAATCAGTGACTATAATTTCTCTGTTTTGCAATACATCCCCTTCTTGCGGACTGTGTATAATTCGGGCTCTACCGGAAGCAATTTTATAGCCAAGACCAATGCCTTTGGTCAAAACCGTACTTTTCTCTTTCAGTTTGTAGCTTTTATGTAGTTGTTTGTTCTCCTTTCTGTGAATAGTTTCCGGACGTGCCTGAACAATAAATAATTGGTTGTTCTGTCCATCTTTTGCCCACTCTATATCCATTGCTTTCTGATAATGTTTTTCAATTTTATAACACCATTGGGACAGTTGAATAACTTCTTCATCGGTTAAGGAGAACATATTTTGTTTTTCCAAAGTTGTATCAGTATTTACAATTGTATTGGCTGGAGATGAACTGGCTGATTTTTTTGCATAAATCATCGTAAACTCTTTTCTTCCGCATTGTTTTTTAAGAATGGGATATAGATCCGAATTTTCTAAGGTAGGTTTGAAAACCATCCACTCATCTGGGGTTACAGTTCCCTGAACAATATTTTCGCCCAATCCCCAACAGCCATTAATAATAATAGTGTTCTCGAAACCGCTGTCCGGATCAATGGTAAAGGCCACTCCAGAGGATGCTTTATCACTTCGGACCATTTGTTGTATCCCAACGGATATTGCAATATCTAATTTAGCAAAACCCATATCGTGTCGATACTTAATGGCTCGATCTGTAAATAAGGAAACAAAACATAGGTGTACGGCATCCAATAACTGGTTTGCACCTGTAATATTCAAAAAAGATTGCATCTGGCCCGCAAAACTTGCAGTTGGTAAATCTTCCGAGGTAGCACTACTGCGTACTGCTACATTGAGATTATTGATACCACTTTGTTTACTTAGCAATTGGTAGGCTACTTTTATTTCGTTGCATAGTTCCTGTGGAATATGTGCGGATAAAATCTGATTTCTAGCTTTCTCTCCAATAGCAGAAAGATTCGAATATTCTTTAGTATCCAATGAAACTAATAAGTCATGAAGCGATTGCTCCAGATTATTTTTTGATCGAAAGAGTCTATATGCTTCAGCAGTCACAGCGAATCCGTTGGGAATAGAAATTCCTATTGGCGTAAGCTGATTGTACATTTCGCCAAGGGAGGCATTTTTACCTCCAACTTTGGCAATGGTTTCAATACCAATTTGATTAAAAAATAGTATGTAATTGAACTTTGCCATTTCGTATCTTTTTTAAATAGAAACAGACTATTTTTTAGTCTGTTAAAACAATAATACTAGAAAAAATATAGAGGGGGCTTTTGAACTAATCCGATTGTTAACTTTAAATTTTAATTGTAGGTTTTAAATTCACATGTTGCTTTTTTAGTTTCAAAAGAGATAGAAGAAAAACTTCGTGCTAGATTAAATTTATAGTGTAAATTTAATAATTTTTTTTTCAAATTTTAAAAAATAAATTAAATTTAGTTTCGCATATCGTTGTTTATCAGTGTAATATGTATTTAGTCGAATGTTTTTTATAATTTTATATTTTTGCCTAAAAAAAAAGGAGTTCTTGAAGGTTACTAAGTAATAATTCAAATATTTAAGTGGTAGTTTTATTTATTTAAAGCGAATTTAAATTCAAAACGGCAATCTGTAAGTTGTATAGTAGAAAAATCAACTAACTATAACTTATTGGAGCACATCTTAGGTTGCAGGTTCTATTTATTTAGAAATCAAAACGCTATAATTATTGTTTTTTTTAAAATTATAAAGTTTGTAGAAAAAGCTACAGCCATTTTTTTATTTTTTTAAAGCAAAAACATCAAAAACGAGTATAATCATTGGAGGTTCATGTAATTTTAAGTTGTGAAATTTCCGTTTAATTCAAAATTAATTTTATTTTTGTAAAGAAACATATTTGTATTTTTAATAGCAGTTCTACAAGTTTACTATAAAATTTGAATTAATAATTGAGTAACCACCATAAATTATTTTAATTCTTTACCAATTCAAGTGAAGAAAATTCCTCATGTTGATGAAAACACATCCGAAACCGGAGAATGAAATAGAAAGAGTCAAGGCCTTAAAAGAATATTCGATATTGGATTCCTTACCAGAAAAAGAATATGATTCCATTACACAGCTTGCTTCTTATATTTGTGGAACTCCTATTGCTTTAGTAAGTTTAATTGATGATCACAGACAATGGCTTAAATCAAGCATTGGATTAGATATTACAGAAGCGTCTAGAAATCTTTCTTTTTGCCAATATGCCCTTATGGGTGATGATGTGTATGAAGTTAATAATGCTTTAGAGAATGATATTTTTTCTGACAATCCCTTTGTAACTGGAGATCCCAACATACGATTTTATGCCGGGGCACCACTTCAGGATGCGAATGGCTTTAATTTAGGGGCACTCTGCGTTATTGATACAAAGCCAAAAACACTTACTAAAGAACAGAAAAATGCTCTAAAGTTACTGGCGCAACAAGTGGTTTTGTTATTGGAAGCCCGTAAGAAAAACTTAGAGCTTAATATAGCACAAAGAGAATTTCAGAATTTTATAAACCTTTCAAAAGATTTGGTATGCATAGCAAATGTAAACGGTTTATTTTATAAAGTAAATCCTGCCTTTACAAAAGTATTAGGATACTCTAAGGAAGAATTAGAAGGAGTTCCTTTTACTAATTTTATTCATCCGGATGATTTGGCTTCTACCTATCTTGAAGTAGAAAAACTTTCCAAAGGAGAATTGACTATCAGTTTTGAAAACAGATACCGCAGTAAAAACGGCGATTATATTATATTAAGCTGGAATGCATCTCCAGATCCTGATACGGGAAATCTTTATAGTATTGCGCGTAATGTGACTTTAGAGAAAGAGGTAGCACAAAAATTAATTGAAGGGAATAAATTATTAGATGAATCACAGAATATAGCAAAAATTGGAAGTTGGAAATTTGACCTAATCAATAATGATCTTGTTTGGTCAAAAGGCCATTATCGTATTTTTGAGTTAGATAATTTACCTACAGATCAATTGTATGAAGCATATAGAAGTAGAGTACATAAAGATGATTTAGCAAAGCTCGATGAGGTAAGTGAAAATGTTATTAAAACGGGAAAAGATTTTAAGATTAACTATAGAATTGTATTTCCGGATCACAGAGTAAAACATATTCTAGAGATAGGACAGCCCTTTAAAAATGAAAAGGGGGAAGTGACTGAATTGAAAGGGATTGTTGAGGACATAACCGATATAACTCTTGCAGAGGAAAAAATTGCTCAAAAATCAAAGGAAATAACTGATATAAGATCAGCGTTAGATGAATCCGCAATTGTTTCTATTTCTGATCAAAAAGGATTATTGACATATGTTAATAATAATTTTTGTAAAATTTCAAAATACCCCAAATCCGAACTGATAGGAAAGGATCAGCGCAGTATTACGGGGCATTTCCCTAAAGAATTTGCGAAACAAATTTTGAAAACAATTGTTAATGGGAACATTTGGAAAGGGGAAATGCGTAATTTAGCCAAAGATGGTTCGTATTATTGGGAAAAAGCCACGATTGTACCTTTTTTGGACGAAAAAAAGAGACCGTATCAATACATATCAATTAGTACGGACATTACCGATCAAAAAATAGCCGAAGAAAATCTAAATGATGCATTACTGAATCTTGAAAAAAAGAATCAAGAACTCGACCAATTTGCGTATGTTGTTTCTCATGATTTAAAAGCTCCACTCCGCGCCATCAATAACCTTTCAGAGTGGATTGTTGAAGATATGCCGGAGATGCCAAAAGACGTTAGTGCTAATTTTGATTTACTGCGAGGAAGAGTGTTGCGAATGGAAAATTTAATCAATGGAGTTTTAGATTACTCCCGTATTGGTCGAACGAAAATCGAAAAAGAGCAAGTTGATTTAAAAATAATGCTAAATCAGATCATAGATTCAATAGTTCCAACAGAAGGTTTTGAAGTCATTATAGGAGATAATTTTCCAGTTATTGATGCAGAGCTAATACTTTTGCAGCAGGTGTTCAGCAACCTGATTAGTAATTCAGTAAAATACAATGATAAGCTGATAGGGAAAATAGAGTGTCATTACAAGTCATTACCTGATTTCCATCAATTTAGTATAAAAGATAATGGTCCTGGTATTGCTAAGGAATATCATAAAAAAGTTTTTAAGGTTTTTCAAACTATTGAAGCGCGTGATGTAAAAGAAAGTACCGGTATTGGGTTATCGATTGTCAAAAAAATAATTGAAGAAAAAGGAGGGGATATTCATATCGAATCTACAGAAAATCAAGGATGTAGTTTTATTTTTACATTCCCTAAATAACAAATAATGGAGGAGTCTGAGAAAAAGTGTCAGGAGGAACTTGTTGCACTAAAAAAAGAATTTGAAGATTTCGTTTATATAGTTTCACATGATATAAAATCACCAATGCGTGCGATTTCTAATATAACAACATGGATTGAAGAGGATTTAGGAAGCGCTATAAATCCGGATGTTTTAAATAATTTAGGGTTACTGAAAAATAGGGTAAATCGTTTGGAGAAGATGATGAATGCATTGTTAGAACTTTCTCGCGTTGATCGTACAGAATTAGAGTTTTACGAAGTAAATATTCCAAAAATGATTGCAAGTTGCATTGCTTTAGTTGATGCAAAATCAAATGTGGAGTTTCATTTTACAAACAATCTCAAAAATGAAAACTGTGTTACATTAGGCGTAAAGATGCAGAAAGTAATTATGAGTTTAATCGATAATGCCATTCGATTCCATGATAAAGAGTGTATAAAGGTAGCAATTGATGTTACAGAAGGTCTAAATGATTATGAAATAAAAGTAAGCGATAATGGGCCTGGTATACCGGAACAGGCCATAAATAAAATTTTCTCTATTTTTTATACCGTTAATTCTAAAGATATTTTCGATACTACTGGAGCAGGATTAGCTATAAGTTGTAAAATTATGAAGTTAGTGGGAGGTAGAATCGAATATTCTCCCGGCATAAATAACGGTTCAATTTTTACATTTAATTGGCCAAAAATAATAACATTAAAAAATTAAAATTATGACCCAAAAATTGGTAAATATTTTATTGGTTGAAGACGATGAAGTAGATGTAATGAATGTAAAAAGAGCATTTGCTAAAAATAATATTATGAATCCGCTTTTTGTTGCCGGTAATGGTGTAGAGGCACTTGAAATGCTGGATGATAAAATAATTCCGTTGCCTAAAATCATTATTTTGGATATAAACATGCCAAAAATGAATGGGATTGAGTTTCTTAAAATTATTCGAGAAAATGAAAAACTTAAAAACATTTCTGTTTTTGTTATGACTACATCAAACGAGGATACAGATAAGATTAATGCTTATAATCTAAATGTTGCAGGATACATACTTAAACCACTTTCTTTTGAAAAGTTTCTAACTTCAGTTGCTACTCTAAAAAACTTTTGGCAATTATGTGAACTGTAATTCATTTTTGTTATGGGAAATACAAACATCTTACTCGTTGATGACAGGAAGACTATTATTGAAAATATCAAAAAGTCTTTTTTAGAAATTAATATTAAACATACTTTATTTTCAGCAGAAAATGAAAATGAGGCATGGTTAATGCTGAATGGTTCTCATAAGTTGAATCCAATTCCTAAAATTATTTTGATTGATGTAAATCGTACAGAAAATAAAGGAATTGATTTATTAAATGCGATACGAAATCATCCAGATTTAAAATCAATTTTAGTGTTTGTAATTACTGATTCTGTTAAAAATTTAAATAAAGCAGCAGCTTTGAACTTGAATATTGCCGGTTACATTCCTGTGTCATTTGAAAGCCAAAAAGTAAATGATTTTCTTTCGATATTGAATGATTATTGGAACATCATTGAATTTTCAAGTCAAAAATAAAAAAATGTATGGCCCTTGTTTTAAAAATATTAATTATTGATGATGATAAGATTGATTCAATCACCATCAGTCGTTCCATTTCTCAATCTGGTATAATTGCAGAAGTTGACAGCGTTTTTTCTGCAGAAGAAGGAATTGAAAAGATTAAAACATTGTATTATGATTTAATCTTTTTAGATTACATGATGCCAGACACTGATGGAATCTCTTTCTTAAAAAAGATACGAGAGTCAGGAATAGAAACCCCAATAATTTTTGTAACCTCTCAAGGAGACGAGAAAATTGCAAGTCAGGCGATTTTAAGCGGAGCTTCGGATTATATTCCTAAAACGTTGTTGACTCCTGATGGAGTTTCCCAGAGTATTAGAAATGCAATTAAATTGCACGAAAGTTTAAAACTGAGAAGAGTGACGGAATTAGCCTTGAAGGTAAACGCCAACCGGCTTCAGGAAGCTCAAAAACTATCTAAAATAGGGAGCTGGGAAATCAATTTAAACAATAATGAAGTGTATCTCTCCGATGAATTTTTTACAATTTTTGAAGTTGAAAATGTACCAGTACCTACTGTTGATTTTTTTAAGTCCTGTTTTATTGATGCCGAGGATTTAGCTCTTTTTGAAAAGAATCTCAACCGTGTTAAAACGACTAACGTAGAAGTGCAATTCCATCACAGTATAACTAGTAAAAAGGGAACAGTAAAGTATATTAATGAGTTTATAAAATGTCTAAATGATGAAAACGAAAAGCCGTATAAAATTCTAGGGACCATTCAGGACATAAGTGAACAAAAACGCACGGAGGCGGAATTGATAAAAGCCAAAGAATTAGCGGAGAAAGCAGTTGTTATTAAAGAGCAATTTCTTACGAATATGAGTCACGAAATTCGAACTCCAATGAATGGGATTATTGGATTTGCCAGAATTCTTGAAAGTACGAAATTGGATAATGACCAAAAGCAGAGTGTGGAAGCCATTAAAAAAGCAAGTCATAATCTGATGCATATTATTAATGATATACTTGACTTTTCTAAAATTGAAGCCAATAAAATGACTTTTGAAGAAGTGAATTTTTCTTTATCAAAAACAGTTAATTACGTAATTGAATTACTGGCGCCAAATGCTAGAGAGAAAAAGATAAAATTATTATACGATATCAACCCAAATATAAGTGATAATCTAATTGGAGATCCTACAAAATTATCTCAAATTTTAGTCAACTTGATTGGTAATGCTTTGAAATTTACTGAAAAAGGATTTGTAGAATTAATAATTACTGAAGAGCAGGAATCTAAATCTCATTCTCTAGTTAAGTTTTCGGTAGTGGATACCGGAATAGGCATACCAAAAGATAAAATAGATTCAATATTTGAAAGTTTCAACCAGGCTTCAAACGAAACAACAAGAAAATATGGTGGAACCGGACTTGGACTTACAATTACCCGTAAACTGGTGGAGTTACAAGGTGGGAAAATCACTGTAGAAAGTGAAGTTTCTAAAGGGAGTGAATTTTCATTTTCTTTAGAGTATAAAAAAGATGAAAAAGGAATATTAAGCCCCGTTAAATCAAAAAATGTAACAATTGACCCGGATTTTTTGAAAGATACGAGAATACTTTTAGTTGAAGATAACGAGCTGAACCAGCTCCTAGCCATCAAAGTTTTTGAAAAATGGAATAAAGAAATTGATATTGCTGAAAACGGAAAAATAGCAATTGATAAATTAGAGAACAACGAATATGATATTATTTTGATGGATATTCAAATGCCTGAAATGGATGGAAATGAGCTAACGCATTACATTCGGAACAATATGCAAGAGAAATCTGATATTCCAATTATTGCCTTGACTGCCCATGCTACTTTGGATGAAGAAAAGAGATGTCTGAAGAATGGAATGAATGATTATTTGTCTAAGCCCTATGATTTTAATGTGTTATTGGAAAAGTTATATAAAAATCTAAAAAAAAAAACAGTAAATAACATGCTAAAATATGAATCACTAAGTAAAGAGATAACAACGGAAAAACTAGTTAATTTTGAATATTTAAAAGATTTATCAGAAGGAGATGATGCTTTTATAAAAAGCATGATTGCTATTTTTTTAGAAAATACACCTGAAACAATTGAAACAATTATTGAATCTAACAGAAATGACGATATCAAGATACTGAAAGAAGAAATTCACAAATTAAAATCATCTATTAGTTTATTAGGGATAGTCAAAGCTTCGGATAGTGTTGCTATTATTGAAAAGGAAATAGAAGAAAATCCTTATAGTCAAAAAAGGAAAGAGGAAGTAGTTTATTTGAGTGCAATTTGTCAACAGGCGATCATTGAATTGCAGTCGATTGAAGAATATTAAATTTTAGTAAAGATTATTTTGAATCAAAAAAAAAATTTATACTTTGAAAAGTAATTTTAACGTATTTACTATTAAAGTATAAATGATTAATAATCCCGTTTTTTAAGACCTATATAACCAATTTGTATGAAGAAGATTTTAATTGCTGAGGATGATGAAATGATGTTGAAGACCATGGAATTTAAATTAAAAAAAGAAGGGTATCAAGTGATATTATGTCCAAACGGTCAGATAGCATTAGAAAAAATAGTTTCAGAAAATCCGGATTTAATAATTTCAGATATTATGATGCCTTTTGTAACAGGATTGGACATTGTAAGTAAAGTAAAAATTGAGTTGAAACTAAACATACCAATCATTATACTGTCGGCAGTGGGATTAGAAAAAACAGTTCTCGAAGCATTTGAACTTGGAGCAGATGATTTTATAACAAAGCCATTTAGTCCCAATGAATTGTCAGTTCGGGTAAAAAGACTTTTGTTAAAGAAAAATTAATTCACAATGTTTTTGAGGCTGTATATTATCTCCCAGGGATCAAATTTGTAGAGAGGGATTTATTGCCAATATCATACAATTTTATAGATTTTAAAAACCTCGCTCAAAAATATTTTGGCGAGGTTTTTTTGTCTGTAAATCGTAACTTAAAGAAAAAAAAATTTTTTCGTTAATGTGAAGGTTCATAGATGAGGCGTAAAAAGGTACTAAATCGTTGGTTTTCTCTTTTTATTGGAATACCGGTTACGATTCCTATAAGTAAACTTTTGGTCACTTCAACTCGCATTTGTGGCCGAATAGTCATATCAAAATCGTTTTTTTTGATTTCTTTATTAAATTCAATTCCAATAAAATTTCTGGTTCCCGGAATCATGTAATGAAAATTGGAATTTATTTGCCAATCCGTTTGTTTTGCATTATCTAAAAAACGAGTTGAAAATTGAGGGCCAGTGTATAAAAGAGTATGGAAATTCTGCCCCCATCGTTTTGCCATTACTAAGAAAGGATTGTATACATTTCCTGTAAAAAAAGTATCATTGCGATAATTTTTAAAATCAGTTAATTGGAATTCTTGAATATAGCCCACAGCCATTGAGGTCTTCCTTTTTTCAGATACAAAAAAGGTATATTGAGCCGCTAATTTTATACTGTTAAGACTGCTTCCAGGGGTGCTTCCATTCCCGTTAGTAGGATAATATATAGAAAAGGGTAGTTCAACTTCAAGCCCTAATCTATCAATTGGTGCCCATTCATATTCTATGAGTGCAGTATATTCATCATGAGTAGTATTGTCGGTTAATCCAAGCCCTAAATTCCATTCCCTTTCTCCTTTTCGAGCACCAAGATCTCTAATTAAGTCAATATATAGAGGTTCTGCATGGAGTACTTTCGGTCTTTCTTTTTTGCCTTCAACTTCTTGAATGTACAGACTGTCTTTAATACTTTTTTTTTGATCATTCTCTATTTGTGCTAGAGAATTCGTAACTGAAATTACAGTTAATAGGAAGGCACATACCTTAGTCTTGAAATATTGGGTAGTCATTTTTAATTTTTTTTAAGTGAAGTCATTATTTTGTATTTAAAATAAAGGGAGTAACGCTATAAATAAAAATTAAACTTCTGGCGGTGGGGTGTGTATTTCAAAATAAGGGAGTAAGAGGGCTGAATTTTGCACCTCTAAATTTTGGTTTTTTAAAAGCAAATATTCATGGTTTATGGGAATGGCTATTATTGGTAAGACAAATAAATCCAAAGAAAAAGTGTTTTTGCCAAAGAAGTTTTGGTTACTGTCATTATCATCATATTCAGCGATTGCATTTTCAAACCCTAATACCTTTTCTACCACTATTTCAATAATACTTTCCGGATCATTATAAGTTAGATCTTCAGGGAAATAATTAGGTTGTAAATCAGGAGAATCAACAAAACAGTTCAGAAGATACAAGGACATGAAACCCCAAAAAAATCGAATTAATAAACTATTTTGTGTCAATTTAAACATTATGCATAATTACATAAAATTACGCTGTAGCAGAGATAAATATTCGTTAAAATAAAATAAAATTTATCTGTGACACTATCGATTTATAGCTACTGTTCTGATTTATAGATATGAATAGATTGGCCCACTAATTTCCATTGACCTTCAATTTTTTCTAACATTCTTATTTCATGAGAATAATTTTTTTTACCATCTTTTGTGGTTGATTCTTCATCATGGCTTACCCAGGCGGTGTTTTGATTGATACTCATCTTATAATTTGTATTTACTGAAAAACCGCCATTGCCCATAGATAAGGGGTTAGTATTGGTCATCGCAATGGGAGGGATATCCATTGTTACACCTTCAGGAGTCGAAATTAAAATCCTACTGTAGGGCTGAATATACCAGCAATCAGCATGTCCTTTACCATCTCCCGCTCTCCATGTTGCGGATTCTTTTTCCAATAATTTTTTGATACTTGTTGATTCAGTAGTTTGCTGGCTGTATGTTAATGTGACAACACTTAAAAAAAGATAAAAGGATAATTTCCATTTCATAATAATACTTTTTAGATGGTAATAAATGGTTGTTATTGAATTTAAATTCTAAATTTAATTAAAAATTCACAAAAATAGATTGTAGGTTTTGTTTTAGGGAGAATATTTTTCATTCAAAGAATAAGTTTCTAATTCTGAATAAAACCGATTATACATTTTCTAAAATCATTATTTTAAACGAGTCTGTTTTTTTGATTTAATAATTAGGTTGGATGACCCCTAATATTTCTGAAATTTCATCTAAGTTTTTTCCTTTTTCTTTGTGCATTTTTAATACCTATCAATGCCACCAAAAATCACTTCACAATAAAGCTATTTATAAGGATAGATTCTTATAATATAGATCAAAATTTGTATAATGGTCTAAGCTGTATTTCAGACTAATATTTGGTTAATGTTTAGGCTACCTTATTTTTAATATCTAACAATTCACGAATCAATTTATAATTGAATAAAACAAGGGATTAACAAAAAATTATTTTAAAGGTAATCAATTGTCAAAAAAAAACCGTTGCATTTTTGCAACGGTTTTTGAAAGATGTTTTTTAAAACCTTATTTAGGCATAACCACTGTATCAATTGCATGTATCACACCGTTTGATGCGGCAACATCAGCCAAAACTACTGTTGAAGTAGCACCATTAGCATCTGTCAACATTACTTTTCCGTCTTTTAAGCTCAAAACAATGCTACCACCTTGAACTGTCTTTACAGTAAATTTTCCATTATTTTTGTTTATTGCTTCAATTACTGCAGCGGCCTCAAATTTTCCAGAAACAACATGATAAGTTAATACGGATTTAAGTTTATCTAAACTTTCGGGTTTCAATAAATTATCTACTGTCCCTGCTGGAAGTTTTGCAAATGCTTCGTTTGTTGGTGCAAATACAGTAAATGGACCATCTCCACTTAACGTTTCAACTAGTCCTGCTGCTTTAACTGCAGTAACAAGGGTTGTGAAATCTGCATTTCCAGAAGCCACACCTACTATATTTGGTGTTTCAACTACTATTGTAGTGTCCATTACGACCGCAGTAGAGTCAGCCATGTCTGTTGATTCAGCTTGTTTTTTTTCTCCACAAGAAGTTGTAATTACTCCTACTAATACAAATGCGCTAATTGTTTTTACTAATTTCATAGTTAATGTTTTAAGTTTAAAAAAAGTTATTAATCAAATATACACATAATAATTAATTGTTTATCTTTTTTAACAATTAATTAAACAAAAAATAAACTAACCGTAAGTGTTAATAGGATGATTAAAAGGGAATAATACAGATTAAGGGGTTAGTTGGGTTTTAATTATAGGTTTATTGGAATAGAAGTAGTCTTTGGCAATTATTTGAAAAATGTTTTCAATTGTTGAAATTATGTAATTGTAAAAATGACGACTTGTTTTTTAATTATATAAAATACGTACAATTAAGAAGTATGTTTTTGGTATCTCTACTTCATTCAAAATTTTAAAATAATTTCAGCAAACTGTTATTGGCTGTTATTATAATTTACTTTCTTTTGCCTCTAATGGCTTAATTTCGCCATTGTAAGAAATGGTACTCCGATTATTAGAACTAATAGAAAGTGTCGCACTTCCGTTTCGGAAAACCGAAAGATTCATTCTGTAGGTATCTTTTTCGCCCTTTACAACTGCTTTAATCAAATACGATTTTTTTGCCTTTTCGATAGTAAATTCTTCAGGGGTTCCCTCAAAATTTAATCCTCCGTCCAAACCATAACCTATTGCACTAAATGCTCTGCCAAAAAAAGGCATTTCACTTTTGATTGTTTGAGGATGAAATTGAATATAATTTGGATTCGAAGTTAAATCCATATTTCTAAACCCTTGGGGTAAAGCCATTCTTGCTACGAAAACGAACATTTTTGAATTAACCAATACATCAATTTGTTGCTGATTCGCTAATTTACGTTCTTCTCTTAATTCTACCCTACTTTTTACTTGAGCAACCGTTGAAACTGTTGTCGATGAAAGAAAAAGTAGAATAAACATTTTTTTTATTTTCATAACCTATAATTTTAATAATATTAGTAGTGTAATCTCATAGCAAAAAACATTGTAAAATACTAAGATTCAAGAATATTAACTTCTTAATTTATTTTTTAACTAAACGCATTCTTTTGATTTCTCCAGAAATTAAATTCAATGTTTTTCCATCTTTTGAAATTGAAAAAGAATCAATTTTTTCTAACGTACTCAGATAAATATTTTCTGACGAAACATCAGAACACATCATTCTTGTTACTGCAATAGGTTTTTTGAAACTAATTTTATTTTCCCAAACGCTTAGTTTTCCATTGTAATTATTACAACCTGCATTACCCGAGAATATGCTATCCTTTGAGTCAAAAGTAATAATTGGCTTTTTATTTGGATCTAATTTATCGAAATCTATTTTGGATCCTGAAATGTAATTTAATTCCCATGATCCTTCTAATTTGATTGTTTGATAAGTTGCTTTTTTTTCAGTAGTACAAGACAACAATACCAAACATAAAGTGGTCAAGGATATAATTATTTTTTTCATTAGGCTTTTAATTTCTAGGCTAATCCAAAACAAAAACATTGCCAATTATGAAGTTTCATTAATGTTTATTAAAAGAGCAAATAGGTAAAATCTCTTCAACTTAAACATTCTGATGCAATGTTTACTTTTTTTTCACTTCAGTAACTTCTATTTTTATTCCTACTGCATATGCATTTGGAATAATTTTATTACCATGAGCATTCGCATAAACTTTTGTGAATTCCGCTCCAAAATATAAGATTATTGCGGAATAATACACCCAGATTAATATAATAATAATTGAACCCGCAGCTCCATAAACAGTAGCTACAGTTGAGCTTCCTAAGTAAAAACCAATTGCAAACTTACCAAACATAAAGAAAAATGAAGTGAAACTGGAACCAATAAAAGCATCTTTCCAATCAATGTTTCCATCTGGCAAAGTCTTAAAAATGATTGAAAACAATACCGTAGTAGTTGCAAATAAGATCAAAATATTAAAAATATAAAATAGGTAAACAGTTCCATCAGGAAAATATACCAATAACCGTTCATTTATAACATCCATAACTGTATTAACCATCAAACTAACCATTAGCAAAAAACCAACTGAAGCAATCATTGAAAACGACATCAGTCTGTTTTTAAGGAACTTCACAATGCCTTTATTTGGTTTTGCTTTTAAACCCCAAATAAAATTTATTGAGCTTTGTATTTCAGCAAATACACCTGAAGCCCCTATGAGCAACATAATTCCACCAAATAGTGCGGCAAAAGTATTGCTCTCTGACAATTCAATATTTTTAATGGTTTCCTGAATTTGAATCGCAGCCTCATTACCAACCATTCCATTTATTTGACCAAAAAAACGACCGGTAACTGCTTCTCTTCCAAAGAAAAAACTAAAAATAGATAAAATAATAATTAACAATGGTGGAAGTGAAAAAATGGTGTAATATGATAATGATGCACTTAGTTTTATGGCATTATCATCATCAAATTCTTGGTATGTTTTTTTTAATAAATCCCAACTTATAATAGCTATTTGTTTATGTTTCATGTTTTTAAATTACTTTAGAGATAATGGAAACGAGATTGGCTTCTTGTTACCCTATAATGCTGTTTACATTATACTTTATATAGTTACTATTCCCTATCAAAATTACAAAGATATTGTTTAGCAATTGGAAATGAAATTTATATAATTCCTTGAAAATAACGTTTAAATATTTATATTGATAATGGAGAAATCAAATTTTAAGTCTTTATTAACCCATTCTTATCTGTAAATGTTTAAATTTATATACTATTTAATATCTTTTTTAGGATAAATTTTTAACTATGGAAAATAATAATACACGAAGAAATTTTTTAAAACAAACAGCCATACTTTCTACAGGAACAATTATTGGTACCAGTTTATTTAATTCTGCTTTTGCTTCAGAGACTACTTTAACTATTGAAAATCCAACTTTGGGATTAGATACTCTAGATGTTCAGGGATTGTATACTCTTCCTAAATTAGATTACACATATGACGCTTTAGAACCTCATATTGACAAAACTACGATGCAAATTCATCATAGCAAACATCATCAGGCCTATGTGACAAACTTGAATAAGGCCATCGAAATAGTAGATAAAAACCTCCTAGATCATTCAAAATCTCTGGAAAATATCTTCGAAAAAATGTCTAAGTTTCCAGAAGCCATCAGAAACAACGCGGGTGGGCATTATAATCATAGTTTGTTTTGGGATTTAATGAAACCTAATGGCGGTGGTCTTCCAAAAGGCAAATTAGCCTTGGCCATAACTAGTACATTCGGTTCTTTTGATGAATTCAAAAAACAATTTAGCGATGCATCTATGAAGCGTTTTGGTTCTGGTTGGGCTTGGTTAGTAGTCCAAGACGGAAAATTAGTAATTGGTTCTACCGCAAACCAAGATAATCCTTTGATGCGATTACGCGGCAAAGGGCTTAAGGGCAAACCCGTTTTAGCATTGGATGTATGGGAACATGCTTATTATTTAAAAAATCAAAACCGAAGAGCTGAATATGTAGCTTCTTTCTGGAATGTGGTTAATTGGGATACCGCAGAAAAATTATTTATTTCGTAATAAAAAAACTCATATGAAGCCCTGATTACTATTTATTAATCAGGGTTTTATCTTTAAATTAAATTTTGTTACTCCATCCGTTTTTTTAACTATTACAGTAAATGTATAGTCTTGTTACCATTTTGAAAAGAATCAATTATTAAATATAATATCTGTGTTAAACTAAAAAGTACAAGCAAAAACTATCGCAAAAAAGTATAGCTTTGTAACTTTAAATTAATACAATGATTAACCCTTCGGCATCTGGTTGGATAGACAAATTTTTTATTGAACAAAAATTTTCTCAAGAAACTGTTTCTAAAACGACTGATCTATTTTATCAGAAAGTTAGAAATACAGGTTTTATTTACGGTCATATCATCACCTTTGATACTGTAGCAAGAATTGATACCAAAGATTGGTTCAAAGATGAGATTTCTAAAGTTGCTCTTTTAAACATATTATATGATGTTTTTTGTTTAACAAATGCCGATATAAGTTCTGAGAATTTCATTAATAAAGTCCTAACTTTTTATAATCAAATGCATCCTCAGGGATTTAATTTATTTAAAAAAATATTACCAAAAAATACTCCAGCTTTAACTTTAGAAAAAATTATTGATGAACGTGTTCAAACTAATGATAGTATAATTAGTAAGAATTTTTCTCATCTTGTGACCAATGCTTTGCTGTTTATTGATGTACTTGCTTTTCGACAATATTTAATACATGGAGCAATCCCAGATAAATACTTAAAAAAAATAGAAGAAACCATTGTTAATATTGTAACACTTGCGTTAAAAATTAAGTCTAAGAAAACACAATACGATGACTTGTTGATCAAACTTTTTGAAGCTTCTATACGGTACAGCAAATTTTCTAAAATTTATGTTCATAGTTTAGAAACATTACAACTGGATTATTACACTAGCGAATTAGAAAAATATTATTTGATAGACATTGCAGGTATGGCCTTGTGGAGCGATGGAGAAATAGAAAATGACGAAATGTATTTTTTGCATTCATTAGCTGAAATTCTTTCTGTTCCGGATGATTTTGTTAACCAAAGCATATTTAGTACTCATGAATTCATATCAAAGTATAAAAAGGAAATACCTTATTTCAATTATTCAAATCCCGTTAAACATTTTTATGATCAAACGACTCAAAGCGTGGTTACACTAATTACTCGGAATAAAAATCGATTGATAAAGGAAATTGTTCAAAGTAAAGAGTTGATGGTATTACTAGCGTATTCTACTCGTAGAGATTTAGACGAAAAAGAAAAAAGAAAGGTTAAAAAGCAATTGTTAGAAATTTGTAAAACCATCCCCTCTTTGGCGATATTTTTACTTCCCGGCGGTAGTTTATTATTGCCTATTTTAATAAAGTTTATTCCAACACTTTTGCCGTCTGCTTTTAATGAAAATTTAGACAAAGAATAAAAAAATCCGCTAGAGCGGATTTTTTTTTTTTAGAACTTCAATTGATATACTTCGTCTAAATCTTTTTCGGAGCTGATATTCACATCTAAATCCGTGACAAAACCGGAATTGAGCCCATAAGCCCAACCATGTAAGGTTAAGTCCTGACCGTTTTTCCAAGCCGCTTGTACAATTGATGTTTTGGCTAAATCGAAAACTTGTTCTTTTACATTTAATTCTACAAAAGTATTAAAACGCTCTGTTTCATCCTCAATAGAATCTAAATAGGTACTGTGCAAGCGATATACATCTTTTATATGTCGAATCCAGTTATCTATAATCCCAATAGAGTCATTTCCCATTGCAGCTTTCACTCCTCCGCATCCGTAGTGGCCACAAACCAATACGTGCTTTACTTTTAGAACATTTACAGCATAATCCAAAACACTTAACATATTCATATCGGAATGGACCACCATATTGGCAATGTTCCTGTGTACAAAAACTTCACCGGGTTTTGCTCCTACTATTTCATTTGCAGGTACCCTACTGTCAGAACAACCGATCCATAATAATGGTGGAGTTTGCCCTTTGGCTAGATCTTCAAAATAATTAGGGTCGCTTGCTAATGATGTTTCAACCCATTTTTTATTATTTTCTAATATTTTTTCATAAAAATCGCTCATAATCGTGTAGTAATTATTTTATTTATAAAAATGCTTCGTTTCCTATTTATAAAATCCTATGGGACTTCTTTTTTTTACTTTATTTTCTATTGTATTGTAGTTTCTTATAAGTTAAGAAACTCTTCTTTAATTGTTTCTTTTTTGACCATAACTCTTTTGGCAGCATCATAATAATGCTCTATCGTAACATGGTTTTGAGTTCCCTCACTATTCTCTAATTGATATGCTTTTTTAAAGCCTTTAAGTTTGACTTTAATGTTATTATCTACGGCTCTTGTTGTTTTAAACTCATGTATTAAATCTAAAATATCATGTGCTATATAGACGGTATCTTTAGCATCAATGATTACTTTTGAATTTTCTGGAATATCATTCAAAGTAGATTTTATTGCTGCTTTATTTAAGAAAGAAACCTCTTGTGCCAAATCAATATGAATCACATCTCCATCCGCGTATTCTTCTTTTCTGAAGCTATACGCTCTTTTCAGATTTCCTTTTAAAACAAAAATAATACTAATAACAATACCTAATGCTACTCCTTTTAATAAATCTAAAAAGACAACGGCTAATAATGTTGCAATAAAAGGCACAAATTGATATTTTCCTTTTTCCCAAAAATGTTTGAATGTTGCTGGTTTAGCTAATTTATATCCTATTAGAATTAATATAGCGGCTAAAGTAGCTAAAGGGATCTTATTGAGGATAACTGGAATTGAAAGTACACTCACCAATAATAAAACGCCATGAATAATCGTTGACATTTTAGATTTGGCTCCCGAATTACTGTTTGCGGAAGAACGCACAATTACAGAGGTTAATGGTAAACCTCCTAAAAGAGAACTTATCATATTACCTATTCCTTGTGCTTTTAATTCCATATCTGTGTTTGTATATCTTTTTTGAACATCCATTCTATCTGATGCCTCAATACTTAGAAGGGTTTCAATCGAGGCCACAATTGCGATTGTAAAGGCAATTATCCAAACTTTAGGATTCATAACTCCAGAGATGTTGGGTGTGACGATTATTGATTTAAATTCTTCAAAGGAAGAGGGTACCGGTAAAGAGACTAAATGTTCTTTTTCAATAACTAGTACACTGCCAGTACTTTTAAAAATCTCATTTAAAATAACTCCAATTGCAACTGCAATTAAGGCTCCAGGAACTAATTTTAATTTTTTCAAAAAAGGGACTTTATCCCATGAAATCAAAATTAGCATCGATACTAATGTGACAGTAATTGAACCTATCTGAATATAATCAAAAATACTAAACAGCGAAGAAAACGTATTACTCCCATCCATTTGTGAAAACGATTGGTCTCCTTCGAAGTCATTGTCATAGCCAAAAGCATGTGGTAGTTGTTTCAGAATTATAATGATTCCAATTCCTGCTAACATCCCCTCAATAACATTTGTTGGAAAATAATTAGAAATACTTCCAGCCTTTAAAAATCCTAATATTAGTTGTAATAGACCTGCAATGAAAACTGCAGTTAAAAAAACATCAAATGCACCTAAATCTGTTATAGCGGTAAGTACAATAGCAGTTAGGCCAGCAGCTGGTCCAGAAACACTAATATTGGATGTACTTAAATAACCAACTATAATACCTCCAACAACACCAGAGATAATTCCTGAAAACAATGGCGCACCTGAAGCCATCGCAATACCTAAACACAAGGGTAGCGCTACCAAAAAAACCACCAAACCAGAAGCGAAATCGGATTTGAGGTTAGCAAAAAGACTATTTTTTTTTGTCATAATACCTAACTAAAATGGAATATAAATGATTTTTCTCTTGAATAATTGAGAGAATAGATTTTAAAAAAAAATATTAAAATCAGAAATATATTAAACTTCGTTGGGAGGAGGAATAAAAATAGAGGACGTAATATTGTCATGTTTTGATAAATTCTCGGATAAAATAACATTAGACGACAATTTTATTGGATTTATGAGATCAGGAGTATACTCTAAATAAAAAAAAGTTTTAATCTCTTTGTGTACATGTTCCTCTTCAGACATACTGTAGAAAATAGAAATGTCAGCACTTTTCTCAATCACAGTAACTATTGTAGGTGTGACAAGAAATGTAATAAATATAATTAAGAATATTTTAGAGATCATTTTCATTGTCGCAAAAATAGAATTAAGTTTATTAAAAAAACAGTAGTTATTCTAAAATTTAAAAAAAAATTAACATTCAAAAAAAAGCAATAAAACGAAATTTAAAATTTCGTTTTATTGCTTTTTTTATTAAAAAACTACAAGCTTTCTTCTAGCCAAGCTTGCATCATCCATATCGTTTTTTCTTGCTCTGAAATAAAATCGCTCATCATAGAATTAGTTCCTTCATCATTAATCTCTCCTGATTTGTTGAGAATCTCTCTTTCAATTTTTAGTAAATGAGACAATGAAGTCACAATCAAATGAACGGCTTTTTCATCATTTGAAATATTCTTACCTACTATCAACTGATTATTTTTAATATAATCCTCAAATGTATGAAGAGGAGTTCCACCCACGGTAAGTACTCTTTCGGCAATTAAATCAATTTTTATTTGAGCGTCCGTATAAAGCTCTTCAAACTTTACATGTAAATCAAAAAAACGTTTCCCCCTGATGTTCCAATGAATTCCTCTTAAATTTTGATAATATACTTGAAAGTTTGATAATAAGATATTCAATTCATTCACGATTAATTCGGATTCTTTAACGGGTAATCCTAAAATATTTGTTTTCATGTTTACTATTTTTTATTATATAATTTCATTCAAATGTAAATTTAGTGCAAGATAAATAGAAAACACTATAATAAAAAGTTATTGTTTCATTAAATTTGCATTAGATATTATTATTATTATTATGACAATAACTCAACTAAAATATGTTCTTGCTGTAGCGGAGCATAAAAATTTCACTCTTGCTGCCGAAAAATGTTTTGTAACTCAGCCTACATTGAGTATGCAAATTCAAAAAATAGAAGAGGAATTAAGTATTCAGATATTTGATCGTACTAAAAAACCAATTCAACTTACTGATATTGGTCAAAAAATAGTTACTCAAGCCAAAAATATCGTCAATGAAGCAGATCGTATTCAAGATATCGTAGAGCAACAAAAAGGTTTTATAGGTGGTGAATTCAGACTCGGTATTATACCCACGATTATGCCTACCTTATTGCCAATGTTTTTGAATAATTTTATTAAAAAGTATCCAAAAGTAAAACTCATAATTGAAGAGTTAAATACGGAGGAAATCATTATAAAACTCAAAAATGGACATCTTGATGCAGCGATTGCAGCAACTCCTTTGATGGACGAAAACATCAAGGAATTTGTATTGTATTTTGAACCTTTTGTGGCTTACATTCCAGAAAGTCATCAGAATTTTCAAAAAAAAGAAATAGAAATTTCAGACCTAAATTTAGATGAAATTTTACTTTTGCAGGATGGTCATTGTTTTCGAGACGGAATTTTAAATTTATGTAAAAACCACAGTAAAAGTGAAATTGGACATTTTCAAATTGAAAGTGGCAGTTTTGAAACCTTAATAAAACTAGCCGATGAGGGCTTAGGTACTACTTTACTACCTTATTTGCATACTTTAGATTTAAAAGACAAGGATAAATTGAAATTACGCCATTTTAAAGAGCCCAAACCTGCAAGAGAAGTGAGCTTAATTTTTCCGAAAAGTGAATTGAAAATTCAAATAATCGAAGCTCTTAGAAGTACAATTGCGGGAGTAATAAAAGGAGCAATTGTTTTTCAAAACGTACAAATTATTAGTTCAGTACATAAGAAATAAAAAAAGGAACCGTTTTACGGTTCCTTTTTTTTATGAATTCACAATTAATAAATATTGCTTTAACTCTGGTTTTCCTATCGTAAAGTTTACTAACCATTCACGCAACTGTTCCATTTCGTAAGGTAATAGCATTTTGATTGCCTTTTCTAGCTCCTTGCAAAAAAGCATTGGATCAAAACTTACTCTTTCTAAAACTGATTTTGTATAATCGTACATAATTTTCGACATAATAAATGAAGATTTTGGTTAGATTCTAATTCTAAAGTGATGTAAAAATACATTTTTTGAAGGTAGAATGTAATTATTTAACGAAGTTTTTGGTTTTTTATTTTATTAGAATTAACGGTTTTTCTAATAGGAAGCAATACTTAATTTTATTGCTTTTTAGCACGAAACATTTCTCTTTTTCCAGGTGGTCCTTCTAGTTTTTCAACAGTAAAGCCTACTTCAATCATACTTCTTTTTACGACTCCTCTTGCGGCATAGGTAACTAATATTCCATTTGTTTTAAGCGCTTTATACATTTTTTCAAAAATTTCGGTACTCCACAATTCAGGTTGTACCCTATACCCGAAAGCATCAAAATAAATTAGATCAAATTTGTTTTCGTCATCAATTTCTTGAAAAAACTGTTTCCTTTTAGTAAGTGTAAAATCATTATTTAAAACAATTTTTTCTTCCCATTTACTTTCATGTATTGTATCAAAAATTCCGCTTTCTAATGTCGCATTTAATTCGGCAACATAATTCATTTGTAATACTTCATCTATTGAGATCGGGTAGGCTTCAACGCCAACATAATCGATGATTTGATGCATTTTCTTTGCTTCCAGAACGGTAATAAAAGTATTCAAACCCGTTCCAAATCCTATTTCTAAGATAGAAATTTTTTGGTTTTGAAATAGCGAAAGTCCATTTTTGATAAAAACATGTTGCGCTTCCTGAATTGCCCCATGCTTAGAATGATAACATTCATCCCATTCCGTTATTTGGATGGTTGTAGAACCATCAAGTGTCTGGATTATTTCTCTTTTCAAAATTTTATGCTAAAGTTAAACTGATTTTCAAAAATATACAATTGTCAAATTTAATCAAAACTAATCCTTTTGGTACTGAAAAATGCTATTTATTATATAATCCATAGCATAAAGGCTATTTTTTTTTGATTTTCTAAAACGTAAATAAATCGTAGTCAATAGCTATATTTAATGTTGTTTTCATAAGAAATTTGTTGATTTTTTTTTATTTTTGCAAATATTAAACAGCAATTCATTGAATTCAGTTTTTTTTATGCATTCGCTTATCACTTATAAAATAAAAATAATACATACTATGAGTACAACTCAAACTAACAAAATTGAAATAATAAAAGCAGCAGCTTCAAAAATAAATGAAGTTGATTTTGAAAACTTAAACTTTGGTTCCGTTTTTACCGATCATTTATTAGAATGTGATTACACAAATGGAGAATGGCAAAAACCGATTATCAAACCGTATGCGCCTTTTTTATTAGATCCTTCCGCAAGAGTTTTTCATTACGGTCAAGCTATTTTTGAAGGAATGAAAGCCTATAAGGATGAAGATGATGACGTTTGGCTTTTTAGACCTGATGAAAATTATAAAAGGTTCAACAGTTCTGCGATAAGAATGGCGATGCCGGAAGTTCCAGAGGAAGTTTTTATGGAAGGTTTGAATCAATTATTACAATTAGATGAAGCTTGGATAAAAAAAGGAAAAGGGAATACGTTATACATTAGACCATTTATGATTGCAACGGGTTTAGGAGTTATTGCAAATCCATCTAATGATTATAAATTTATGATTATTCTGTCTCCTGCAAAGTCTTACTATTCAGGGGAAGTAAAAGTACTTATAGCAGAACATTTTAGTAGAGCAGCAAATGGAGGGATTGGAGCTGCTAAAGCTGCCGGAAACTATGCTGCACAGTTTTATCCTACTAGCTTAGCAAACAAAGAAGGTTTCCAGCAAGTTATTTGGACGGATGATGCTACCCATACAAAACTAGAAGAAGCTGGAACTATGAACGTGTTCTTTAGAATAAACGATACGTTATTAACTGCTCCAGTTAGCGAAAGAATTCTTGACGGGATTACTAGAAAGAGTCTTATTGATATGGCTAAAAAAGGAGGGATCGATGTTCAGGTGCGTCCTGTTTTAGTGTCAGAATTGGTTGAAGCTTCTAAAAATGGAACCTTGAAAGAAATTTTTGGTGCAGGGACAGCGGCGGTAGTTAATCCTATTATTGGATTTTCTTACCAAGATCTTTACTATGAATTACCAAAAATAGAAGATTCAATGGCATTAGACCTAAAAGAGCAATTGACAAGCATGCAACATAAACTCTCTGAAGATACATTTGGATGGACAGTTAAAGTATAAGTTATCAAAGTTTAATTATAAAAAGCGATTTTCGACATGAAAATCGCTTTTTTATTTAAATAATGCTTTTGTAGATTTTGTTTAAGGGAGTATAATTATTATTCAAGAATTTTAGAAATATCAGGTCTGGAATAATTTGGACCCTTCATCACTTTTCCGTCTTCACGATAAATAGGATTTCCATCTTGATCCAATTTACTCATATTACTGCGCTGAATTTCATCAAAAACGGCTTCCATTTTATCCTGTAAACCATGCTCAATAATGGTTCCGCAAAGGATATACATCATATCTCCCAAGGCGTCTGCAATTTCGGTTAAATCATTATTTTTGACTGCTTCTAAGTATTCTTCGTTTTCTTCTTTCATTAAATTATAACGAAGTTCATGTTTTTGGGTCCCTAAATTAGCAATAGGCTTTTCATTGTAATCAATTTTGAAAGTAATGTGAAAATCTTTTACTGCGTTTATTTGTTTTTGCATCTTTTTTTATTTGTCAAATGAAAATACAATTTAGGAAACTATTATTAAACAAATAACTAAATTTGTCAAAAAATATTTTAATTATGTTTAGTCAAGGACAATTAGTGTTTGCGGGCCTTTTTTTTATTGCGTTTGTAATAGCAATGATATACGCTTACCGAAAGGATTTAGCGTTACACAGAATGTTTTATAAAGGAAATTATAAAATTTTGATAGGGTTTGGAGTTTTTATTGGAATCTTATTTTTAATAAAAATATTTTTTAAGCGCTAGCTTTCTGTAATTGAAGAAATAATGTCCACTTATTACGTGGACTTTTTTGTTTTTATTATTTTAGGATTGAAAATGTAAAACGCTATTAATTAATTTGTTATAAATAAAGATAGTTCTAACAATTAATTCAATTTATAAAATTGATTCTAGACAAGTTTAAAATGGAATTGCCCTAAATTATAAAGTATTCTAATATAAATTTTAAGTTTTTCGTAAATAAAAAATAGAACCATATTTTTTTACACTTTCTATGACTTGTAAATTAAATCTTTAACTTTACAGAAATTAATAAACTTGTATATTATGAGGATTTTAAAATATTTATTTCTTTTACTTCTGCTAAGCGTTGTCGCATTATCGATTTTTGTAGCCACTCAAAAAGGTGCTTTTATTGTAGAGCGGAGTCAAATTATAAATTCTCCAAAATCGCATGTATTTAATTTTGTGAATGATTACAGGAATTGGGAAGACTTTGGTTCTTGGATTGTTGAAGATCCAGAAATGAAAATTAGTTATCCCAAAAAAACAATTGGACCTGGAGCTTCGTATTCTTGGGAGGGTAAAGACGGAACGGGTGATATGAAAACCCTATTTGTAAAAGAAAACGATAGTATTTCTCAAATAATGAATTATAATGGCACTGAATCTTCCGTTTTTTGGAGTTTCAAAGACACAATAGGAGGGACAAAAGTTACTTGGAAAACCATAGGAAAAATGAGTTTTTCTATGAAAGTATACACTGCATTCAATGGAGGTATTGATAAAATAATTGGAAAAATGTATGAAAAAAGCTTGACTAATTTAGATAAAACGCTAGATTTTGAGATCAATACCTATACCGTAAAAGTGGATGGACTGGCAAAAAAAACGGGTACCTTTTATCTTAAACAAACTTTTACCAGTAAAATTTCTAACGTCACTAAAAATTCTAAAATTGTATTTTATAAGATTATTACTTTCTGTAATGAAAATAATATTGAATTAAATGGGAAACCATTTTTATTATACCATACGTATGATTTTGTAAACGGATTGGCAAGATTGTCGTTTTGTGTACCAATAAAAAATCAAATTTCAACCAGTTCAGGAAGTGATATCTTACCTGGTAAGCTGGAACCGTTTGATGCTGTAAAAACAACTTTGAGGGGAGATTATTCGCATATTAAAAAGGCATTGGATAAAACATCCAACTACATTACCGCTAATAAAATTGTTTTAGATCCAGCTTTTTTACATTTGGAAAGTTTCACTATTAGCAGAGCTGAAATCAAGAATCCTTCAAAATGGGTGACTGAAATTTATTTTCCTATACTACCAAAAGTAATCCCCGTAAAAGTATATGCTCCGGCTGTTATCAAAAAAGTTGAAACGATAAAAACAGCTGAACCTATTATCAATAAAGAAGATGAGCAATCTGAGTTTTAAAAATTGTTTATCTGATTAAACCTTTTTAATACATTCCATTCTAACTCCTAAATAATAATTTTGCAAGAAGAACAGGAATTTATAACCCAATTATTAAATCCAAAAACGCAAAACCAAGCGTTTCAAAAGTTGATATTAGAGTATCAAAGGCCTCTTTACAATCACATTCGTAATATCGTTTTAAATCATGATGATACTGACGATGTACTGCAAAATACTTTTATTAAAATATTTCAACATTTAAAAAATTTTAAAGGGGAAAGTAAACTCTTTTCATGGATGTATCGCATTGCTACAAATGAAGCCTTAACATTTTTAAAACAAAAATCAAGAATAAGCGGTATTTCATCTGAAATCTTACAGAACAAAGTGATAGATAATTTAGAAGCCGATGTGTTTTTTGATGGCAATGATATTCAAATAAAATTACAAAAAGCGATTGCATTATTACCTGAAAAACAGCAATTGATTTTTAAAATGAAATATTTTGAAGAACTCAAGTACGAAGAAATTTCAGAAATTTTAGGTACTTCGGTTGGAGGTCTAAAAGCATCCTATCATATAGCAGTAAAAAAAATTGAAGCTTTTGTTTCGACAAATTAAACCTTTTAGTCCTAACGCTGTCTAAATACAATATGAAAACATTTAAACTAGAAAAAGAACGTAAAATTGAAACAGGATTCAAGACCCCTGATCATTACTTTGATAATTTTCCAATTAAAATGATGGAGCAATTGCCTGTTGGTGAACCAAAAGTATTTTCAATTTTTCAAAAAAGAAAAAATTTAATTTTAATGGTAGCTGCAGTTTTCTTACTGGCTTTAATGATTCCTATAATAAATTATTCCTCTAGTAGTGCCAAAGAATTGGATTCAGCTGCATTAGAAAATTACATTACCTACCATTCTAATGTGAATCAATATGATTTGATAACTATTCTTGAAACGGAAGATATTAACACTATTAACTCTAGTGTTGTATTAGAAGATGAAGCCATAGAAGATATTTTATCTACAAACTCAAATTTAGAAAATCTTATTTTAGAGTAAATAATAAACTTGCTTTTAAGCTTAAATTAAAAATAATAAAATGAACATTAGAAAATTATTACCTGTAGTATTCCTTTTTTTTTCATGTAACTTTTACGCTCAAGGCGAAAGCATGAAAGAAAAAAAAGAAAAAATAAAAGCGTTGAAAGTAGCTTTTTTTGCAACTGAACTAGATTTAACTTCCAGTGAAGCAGAAAAATTCTGGCCACTTTACAATACATTTGATGAAAAACAATTTGAATTAAGACATCAAAAAATGAGGGCTTTTATGAAGAGAATGGGTGACGGTTCATTAGATAAAATAACTGAAAAGGAAGCAAATACTTTCTTAGTTCAAATGGAAGATACCGAAGAAGAATTATTTTTAATTCGAAAAAAATTCACCCAAAATTTGAGAACAATAATCCCTGCTGTGAAAATTATTAAACTTAGGAAAGCAGAAGAAGATTTTAATAGAAAATTACTGCATCAATACCGTAATAAAGGTCCAAAGAAATAATTGTTTTTTTATTAATTCGTAAGATATCCTAAGTGCTTGTTAAATTTGGTACTTAGGATTTTTTATTTAAAATTAATGCGGATCATTTTGTTTTGCCCGGCAGCAATAGCCGTTTTTTTATTTATAAAACGTATCGTGAAAAGGCTAGAATCCGCAGCTAATTGTGTCCATGAAGTACCACTGTCTCTGGAATAATAGATTCCCGAAGTTCCTACTGAAATAAGTTTTTTCCCGTTACTTTTAGGAATATATTGTACACATGAAGCGTAACCGAATGCTTGATTTTGACCAACAAGTTTCCAGGTTTTTCCACCGTCTGCCGTTACAGCTTTGTTAGAAAAGTTCTGGTTCTTAACTTCATAATCACCTCCCGCCACAAATCCATTATTGGAATCATAAAAATCAGCAGTGAAAATTCCTGTCATTGATTTTCCTTGTACAATAGGCGTTTCATATACAGACCAATTATTTCCTCTATCGGGGGAATAGAAAACTCTAGATTTTTTTCCGCCTGAAACAATCCAGGTATTATTTTTTTTAATTACAATGTTAGTGTTGCTAGCCGCAAAAGCAGCTTCACCAGTAGTAATGCTTGGTAACTTGCTACAGGGTATCTTTTGCCAAGACTTGCCTCCGTCGAGAGTTGTAATTATATTGAGACAATTATTTATTGGATCACCCATAGCAATTCCCTCTTTAGCATCCCAGAATTGCATGCTGTCATAAAAAACGTTCTCATGGTTTTCCTGATATACTAATTGATTTTTGTTGTTATCTTTTGAAATCTGATACAAAAATGCAGGATTTGCTACATTTAAAATAAAAATATGTTTTCGTGTTTGAGCAATACTTCTAAATTCAAGTTTTAAAGAATCATTAACGATTGTTTTTTCAGTTTTTTTATTGGTGTTCAAATTATAAAAACCATATCTTCCATTATCAGCAGCATACCAAATTTTGTTTTTATCAATTTGAATCGCTCTAATACTTATTTTATCTTGGAATAATGTATCAATTATGATAGATGATAAACTAGTTGTGTTTACGCTTGTTTTACAAGACACAAAAACAAACAGACACATTAAGACTAAAATAATATTTTTCATTTGCCTACATTTTGAAGCTAATTTACAAATAAAAATATAACAGCAAACAGAGTCATAAATTAATTGGCATAATAATTGGATATCGAAAAAGAAGAACTTAATCCAATCAACTATGAAAACGAAACTAATATTATTGAGTCTATTGACTACTGTTTTCTCAATACAACTGCAAGCGCAAAACAGAACTTCAGTAAATGCCATGAATTCCGAAATCAGCGATAACCTAGATTTAAGGGCGGTTGCTTCTATTTTTGGCGATTCAAGGGACCTACAGGATTTTGAAAGAAGACTAAATGATCCGGAACTTCAAATATCCAATTTAGATTTGAATAATGATAATCAAGTTGATTATTTACGTGTTATAGAAACGGTAGAAAACAGGACACACCTTATCATTGTTCAATCTGTTATTGATGAAGATGTGTACCAAGATGTAGCTACTATTGATGTAGAAAAAGACAGAAACAACAAAATTCACGTGCAAGTAGTAGGGGATGTTTTTATGTATGGCCAAAATTATATTTATGAACCGGTTTATTATAGTACTCCATTAATTTACGCATCGTTTTGGTCTACTAATTACCGTCCTTACTATTCCTCATGGAACTGGAATTATTATCCTTCGTATTACTATGCATGGAACCCATTTCCAGTATTTCGATATAGAAATAACATCAATATTTGCTTAAACATTAATAACAATTATAATTATGTAAGCCATAGGCGAAGTGATCGTGCAGTTGTTTTACATAATTCAAGGCGTTCTAATGGTTATGAAAGACAAAATCCAAATTATTCTTTTTCCAGAAGAAATACTAATGTTACAAACCGGTACGAATTAGATCAGAGAAGAGGTTCAAGAAATGAAATTAGCGCTACTAATAGAAGAAATTTAGCTCAAAGAGACAATTCTCAAAACAGAATCAGTTCATCAAGAGAATCAGTATCACAGAGAGCTCAATCACCTAGAGATTATTCACAAAATAGAGGGGATTCTTCTAGAGAGGCGACACCACAAAGATCTGATTCTTCAAAAGATTATTCTCAAAACAGAACTAGCTCATCAAGGGGTGCAGCACCACAAAGAACAGAAGCACCAAAAGGTTATTCTCAAAATAGAGGTAATTCTGCGAGAGAGGCGGCACCACAAAGAACAGAATCACCAAGGGATTATTCTCAAAATAGAGGAAATTCTGCCAGAGAGGCGGCACCACAAAGAACAGAAGCACCAAGAGATTATTCTCAAAATAGAGGAAATTCTACTAGAGAGGCGTCACCACAAAGAACAGAATCACCAAGAGATTACTCTCAAAATAGAGGAAATACTGCCAGAGAAGCGGCACCACAAAGAACAGAAGCACCTAGAGATTATTCTCAGAATAGAGGGAATTCTGCTAGAGAGGCAGCACCACAAAGAAGTGAATCTCAAAGAGGCAATTCGTCTTCAAGAAATGACAATAGAAGATCATAACGAATACTATTATAAAACGAAACACACGGCTATCAAAGTCGTGTGTTTTTTTGAGTATAAAAAAGCTCTAAATTTATTTTAAAAGTGTACTTTTGACAAGTTTTTTAAAAATATTACATGAGCACATCTCACAAAGACTTACATAGTAAATTAACATTAGGTGGATTATTAATTTCATTAGGAATAATTTATGGTGATATAGGGACCTCCCCATTGTATGTAATGAAAGCCATATTGGGGGATCATGTTATTGATCCTGCGGTTGTTTTAGGTGGAATTTCATGTGTTTTTTGGACGCTAACCTTGCAAACTACAATCAAATATGTTCTAATAACATTAAGTGCGGACAATCATGGTGAAGGAGGGATTTTTGCGTTATATGCTTTAGTTAAAAAAACAAAAATTCAATGGTTAATTGTTCCAGCTATTATAGGAGGAAGTGCTTTACTGGCTGATGGGATCATTACGCCCCCCATCTCTGTCTCATCAGCAGTAGAGGGAATTAGGACTTATTATCCTGAAATAAATACAATACCAATTGTTATAGGTATCTTATTTGTACTTTTTGCAATTCAGCAATTTGGAACAAAATTAGTTGGTAAATTTTTTGCCCCAATGATGCTTATTTGGTTTGGAATGCTGGCTGTTCTGGGTGCTTCGCAAATTGTGCAAAATCCCGAAGTTTTAAAAGCAATCAATCCGTATTATGCTTATCATTTATTGACAATTCATCCTGAAGGTTTTTTTGTATTAGGTTTTGTATTCCTGTGTACCACTGGTGCTGAGGCCTTGTATTCAGACATGGGGCATTGTGGACGAAAAAACATTAGAATCAGTTGGATTTTTGTGAAATCGGCATTAGTGCTAAATTATTTTGGACAAGCTGCTTTTTTGATCCGTCAGGAGGGCGAAACATTACAAAGCTTAGGCGGAAAGAATGGAAATCCTTTCTATCTTATTATGCCGGACTGGTTTCAACCAATAGGAATTATTATAGCAACACTTGCAGCCGTAATAGCCTCCCAAGCATTAATCAGCGGTTCCTTTACATTGATAAATGAAGCCATGCGCTTGAATTTTTGGCCAAAAGTTAAAATAAAATATCCTACTGAATTAAAAGGGCAATTGTATATTCCGTCCATAAACTGGTTATTATTCATTGGATGTGTTGGTATCGTGTTGCACTTTGAAGAATCCAGTAACATGGAACATGCTTATGGATTAGCAATCATTCTGTGTATGATAATGACAACTGTATTACTTAATTTTTATTTGATAATGAAAAGAGTAAAGTTGTATTTTATCGTACCCTTGATTACGATATATCTCATAATTGAATTTAGTTTCTTAATTGCAAACATTACCAAGTTTGCCGAAGGAGGTTATGTTACTCTGCTTATAGCAATCACTTTGATTAGTATAATGACAATTTGGTATCTAGCTAAGAAAATTAATAAAAGTTATACTAAAATTGTTAAAATTGAGGATTATAAAAAAGTACTAGTCGAATTGAGCAAGGATTTATCAATTCCTAAATATGCTACACATTTAGTTTACATGACTAATGCTGGTAGAACTGATGAAATTGAAGAAAAAGTAATGTATTCCATCTTGCAAAAACGACCTAAAAGAGCCGATATCTATTGGTTTGTACATGTGAACATATTAACGGAGCCTTATAAAACAGAATATAAAGTTACTGAAATCGTTAAAGATGATTTGTATCGTGTAGATTTTAATCTTGGTTTTAGAGAGCCTACTAAAATAAACTTAATGTTTAAAGAGGTTATTAAAGATATGGTTCAAAAAGGGGAAGTAGATATCACCAGCAGATACGAATCGTTGAATAAAAATAACATCATTGGTGATTTTAAATTTGTTTTATCCGAAAAATTCCTTTCAAATGATAGTGACTTGAGATGGCATGAAAAAATAATTATGAACTCGTATTTTTTCATTAAAAAATTAAGTTTATCTGAAGAAAGAGCGTTTGGTTTAGACAGTAGCTCGGTTAAAATCGAAAAATTTCCAATGGTACTTCATGCACCTGAAAAAATAGCATTGACAAGAGTAAAATAATCTTTTAGTTTTTTAAAAATGTAAAAAACATCGTATTGAATACGATGTTTTTTTTGTCGAAAAATTTAAAAACAACATTCATTATTTAAAATATAGCATTCAAATCAATTAATAGTACCTTTGCACCTCAATTATTTAAAATGAGATTACACAGAAATTTAGTTTACACAACAATAGACGCATTAAACGCCATTTTTAATGAAGGTGAATATGCAGATAAAGTGGTGGCCAGATCATTAAAAAAAGACAAACGTTGGGGAAGCTCTGATAGAAAGTTTGTTGCTGAAACCATCTACGAAATTGTACGTTGGAAACGTTTATACGCAGAAATTGCCGAAGTAAAAGAACCTTTTGATAGAGATAATCTTTGGAGAATGTTTTCTGTTTGGGCCGTTTTAAGAGGCTATCCTATTCCGGACTGGCGTCAACTGGAAGGTACCCCAGAGCGAAAAATAAAAGGTCGTTTTGATGAACTTTCTAAAATCAGAGCTTTGAAAGAGTCTATACCAGACTGGATGGATGAATTAGGAGTTAAGGAATTAGGGGAAAAAGTTTGGGCAACTGAAATTACAGCCCAAAATCAGCCTGCTAAAGTAATTTTAAGGGTAAATACACTTAAAACCACAAGAGAAGCTTTACGTGCTATTTTGATGGATTTGAATATTGAAACGGAAACGCTTAAAAATCAACCTGATGCTTTGGTTCTAAAAGAAAGAGCCAATGTTTTCTTGACTGATGCTTTCAAACAAGGTTTCTTTGAAGTTCAGGATGCCAACTCACAATTAGTAGCTGCTTTCCTTGATGTAAAACCTGGAATGCGTGTTGTTGATACTTGCGCTGGTGCTGGTGGTAAAACATTGCACATTGCTTCTTTAATGGAAAACAAAGGGCAGTTAATCGCTATGGATTTGTATGAAAGTAAATTAAAGCAATTAAAAATAAGAGCCAAAAGAGATGGTGCTTTTAATATTGAATACCGCATTATTGACTCGACAAAAATCATTAAAAAGCTACATGAAAAAGCAGACCGCGTTTTAATTGATGCACCATGTAGTGGTTTAGGAGTTTTGAAAAGAAATCCTGATGCTAAATGGAAATTAAAACCGGAATTTATTGACAACATTCGTAAAGTACAATCGGAAGTTTTAGAAAGCTATTCTAAAATTGTAAAACCAGGTGGAAAATTAGTATACGCTACTTGTTCTATACTTCCCTCCGAAAATCAAGAGCAAATCGCTCGTTTCCTGACTACTGAGATTGGAAAACAATTCAACTTTGTGAAAGACCAAAAAATATTGGCTTCAGAATCTGGTTTTGATGGATTTTACATGGCTTTGCTAGAACGTAAAGAAAACTTAGAACAGAAAGAGAAAAGAGTACAAAAAGAAATAGAATAGAATATAGATTTTAGACTCCATAATTCATAAAAAAAGTCCTCGAATTTCGAGGACTTTTTTTATGCGTTTTATGAATGTTTTTATTTTTTAATGTTTCTAATCATTCATCGAGATTAAAAACTCTTCATTATTCTTCGTTTTCTTGAAACGGTCATTGATAAAATCCATTGCTTCTACTGGGTTCATATCCGAAAGGTACTTTCGCATAATCCACATGCGTTGCAATGTTTTTTGATCCAATAACATATCGTCACGTCTGGTACTTGAAGAGGTTAAATCGATCGCTGGGAAAATACGTTTGTTGGCAATTTTTCTATCTAATTGCAATTCCATATTACCGGTACCTTTAAATTCTTCGAAAATAACTTCATCCATTTTTGAACCAGTTTCTGTCAATGCAGTAGCAATGATACTTAATGAACCACCATTTTCTACATTACGAGCAGCTCCAAAGAAACGTTTTGGTTTTTGTAATGCATTGGCATCCACACCACCACTTAAAACTTTACCTGAAGCAGGTTGTACGGTATTGTAAGCTCTGGCTAAACGCGTAATGGAATCCAATAAAATCACCACATCGTGACCACATTCTACTAACCGTTTTGCTTTTTCCAGAACGATATTGGCAATTTTCACATGCTCTTGCGGTTCTCTATCAAATGTAGAAGCAATTACTTCCCCACGCACACTACGTTGCATATCGGTAACCTCTTCTGGGCGTTCATCAATTAATAAAACAATCAAATATACTTCAGGATGATTCGCCGCAATCGCATTGGCTATTTCCTTTAGCAACATCGTTTTACCTGTTTTAGGCTGGGCTACAATCATCCCACGTTGTCCTTTTCCTATTGGTGAAAACAAATCGATGATTCGGGTTGAAATCGTGCTTTGCTTCTCTGCTAATTTGAACTTCTCCGATGGGAAAACAGGTGTTAGATGTTCGAATGAAACTCTATCACGAACTACTTGAGGATCGTGTCCGTTTATTTTTAAAACCCGTACTAGTGGGAAAAATTTCTCTCCTTCTTTTGGGGGACGTACGACTCCCTTTACGGTATCTCCTGTTTTAAGACCAAACAATCTTATTTGTGAAGTTGATAAATATATATCATCTGGTGAAGCCAAATAGTTGTAATCAGAAGAACGTAAGAAACCATATCCGTCCGGCATCATTTCTAGAACGCCTTCACTCTCAATAATTCCATCAAATTCAAAATCAGATGCTGCAAAATTGCTTTTCTTATTTTTGAAGTTTGGATTTTGATTTCCGTTTCCATTCCCATTTTGATTTGGATTCAAATTCTGCTTATGTAGCTGGTTTGGATTCAATTTTTTTGCAGGAACTGGAACTTCAACTTTTCCTTCAGTTGCTGTTTCTGCTACACTTTCATTTTCTTTTATAGCGTCTTTAAGTTCTTCCTTATCCTTTTTTAAGGCTATTTTCTTTTCGTATGCTGATTTATTAAACTTAATTACCTTGCCTTTTTTATCTTCAATTATAGGTTCTTGAATTGAAGAAGGTTCTTGCTCTTTTGGAATTTCTTGGAAAGAATCATTATTTTCAAGAGGAAGACTATTTTCTGTAACAATTTGTTCTGTTTCAAAAAGAGAATTTTTTACTGCTTTTTGAATGGCTACTTTTTTTACAGGTAAAATTCTAACTCTTTTAGGTTTATCGTCTTCAAAATTACTTTCAACTGTTGAATCTAATGTTGCGTCAACGTTAGCCACTTGGTGATCGAGAATTTGACTGATTAAAGTCTCTTTTTTTACACCGTTAAATTTTATGGTTTTAGCTGATTTAGCTATTTCTTGAAGCTCAGAAAGCTTCATTTCTTTTAATGCAGAAATATCAAACATGAATGTTCTATGAATTTAATTAATTGTTGGAAAAATGTAAAAGATAGGTAGTAAACTTTAATATTGAATCAACCGCAGTATGAAGTGCTTACGGAATTATGATGCAATAATACGAATAAAATTTAACCAGACAATAGTATTTTTAAAAAAGAAAATATATTTTTGTAAAAGATATTTAACACATGATACAAAGAATTCAGACTATTTATTTACTACTTACTTTTGTTGTTACTAGCATTTTATTATTTTTCATTCCGTTATGGACAATGAGTGATGGTAAAGCGTATTATTTCATGCAAAGTCAAGTATATACTATAGTTTTAGGGTTGAGTACTACACTAACGTTGTTAAGTATAGTTTCCTATAAAAAAAGACAAAATCAGTTTGTTATTGGCAGATTGAACATAATATTAAATTTGATTTTATTAGGATTGTTTGTATATCGTTCACTAAACGTATCTGGAGAGACACCCGTTGTCTCAGAGAAAGGTATTGGGATGTTTCTGCCTGTAGTTGCTATCGTTTTATTAGTTTTGGCTAATAAAGCTATCAAAAAGGATGAAGATCTTGTAAAATCAGTGGACAGATTGAGGTAAACCTATAAACTTTAGTTTATTAGTGCGAAGGAAACCCGAATGTAATAATTCGGGTTTTTTTGTATCCATAATCCTATTTTTATTTTAGAATAAAGATTTAATAAAACAAGAATCTGTTGTTTTTATTTCATAAATTTGGCAATAACGATCTTGATATGTTAAAAAAAATACGAATTCATCTGGCTGATGATCATCAAATACTTATTGATGGAATCAGAACTTTACTTCACACCAATCCCACATTTGAAGTGGTAGGGTCTTCTATTAACGGAAATAATATCTATGATGAAGTAATCAACAACGAATCCGATATACTAATTTTGGATATTAACATGCCCGAAAAAGATGGTATTGAAGTCATTAAAGAGTTTGCTGAAAAAGGATTTCCATGTAAAATTATTATACTTTCGAGTCACGATGACCTTAGAATAATTAAGGAGGTGATGAAATTAGGGAGCAGCGGTTATTTGACCAAAAAATGCGCAGGAGAAAATATTGTTGAAGCTATTCTTGCGGTTAATAATGGCGAGGAATATTTTTGTAATGCTGTTCGAGAGAAAATTTTTAGCACTGTCGCTAAGGATAATCCAAAACTAAATAAATCCTATCGCAATGGGAATTTAATTTTAACTGAAAGAGAATTGGAAATTATTATCTTAATTTCATTAGAATTTAGTGGTAAAGAAATTAGTGACCAGTTGTTCATCAGTGTAAATACCGTGGAAACGCATCGCAAAAACATAATGAAAAAACTGGATGCTAAGAATTCCATAAGCCTGGTTAAGTATGCCATTAAAAACAAGTTGATAAAGACCTGACCCTTCTCAATAATCTTTCAAAATAAAATTTATTTAAATTTCACGAATCAATTTTTTTTGAAACAATTCTAAATTTAAAATTATTTTTTGAGCTTAAACAATTGACTCACCATTGTTTTTGTTAAAGCCTATTACATACAAGGGTTAAAATAAAATTATTTATGTCGCTGAAACACATCTTTACGGTACTAATTTTAGTATTTAATTTTTCTGGCTTTGCTCAAAAAAAAATCTTTACAAAAAATGACGTTGTTTCGCTTGCAAAAGAAGCCAATCAATTGATGAAAGTAGGTAATTTTGAGAGTTCCTTGATAAAATCGAGACTTGCTTTAAGTCAGGCGATTCTCTTAAAAGACAATAACTTGATTGCTGGATCTTACAATACTATTGCTGCAAATTTTGATCAGTTATCTGAATCTGATAAAGCATTTTATTACTATAATAAGGGCTTGACATACGCCAACAAAACGAATAATGATGTTTTGAAAAATTGGTTGAACAACAATTTGGGGAACATTTATTGTTTTGATAAAAAGCAATATGCAAAAGGAATTTATCATTATAAAAAATCATTACAATACAGTACTAAAATTAAAGATTCCGCTGAAATAGTCTTTACAAAACTTAATTTGACTTGGGCTTATTTTGATATTGACCGTTATGATGAAGGACTACCTTATTTAAAATATATTAATAAATACCACAAAAAATATGGAGAATCTTCTACTATAGTTGCTCTAAATATGCTGAATGGGATGTATTATAATTCTATAAATGATACCAAGAAAGCGTTTTTTTACTTCCAAAGTGCCATAGATTTAGGGAATGCAGGGGATGAAAAATCTGATTTGTCCTATTCACATTATGAGTTTTCTAAGTTTTTATTAAAAAATGGAGATTATAAAAATGCCTACAAGAACCTTGCACATTTTAATGTATTAACAGATGAGCTAAACAATGAAGAAAAATTAAACAAAGCCAATGTAGCGGGTATTAATCTTGAAATTGATGAATATAAGAGAGAAATTGATAAAATTGAAAGTGAGTTTAAAATTAAAGAAAATGCGTTACTACAAGAGCAAGACAAAAACAAAAAAATTGTTATTGTAATAATTGCTATCCTACTGTTGTTATTCTTTCTTTTTTACTTCTATTCCCAAAACGCACAGCTTAAACAAAAGAATAAACTTAAAGATCTGCGAAGTAAAGTCCAAGAAAATATGATCAATGCATCGATAAATGGTCAAGAATTGGAACGAAAAAAAATTGCTTCTTTTTTACACGATAACATTAGTGCTTTACTCTCTTCTGCTGGATTGCATCTTCATGCCTACACCTCTAAAAATCAATCTTCATCGCAAGAAATTAGTAAAACCAAAGCCATTCTTGAGGAAGCACACGATCAAGTCAGGGATTTGTCCCATGAATTAATGCCTTCGCTTTTAGCTCGGTTTGGATTATTTTATGCATTGGACGATTTATGCGAAAAAAACTCAAATTCTATTCTTGGCTTTGAATATTCGAGTTCTGTAGATAAAAAAACGCGTTACGATGAAGATTTCGAAATGAAAATTTATTTCATTATCATGGAACTTCTAAATAATATTATAAAGCACAGTCAAGCGGAGCTTGCAAAATTGAGCATCGAGGAGAACAACAAATTTCTTCATATTGATATTATAGATAATGGCAAAGGATTTGATACCGGTAAATTTCATATTTTGGAAGGGTTTGGTCTCAATCAAATCAAAGCCCGAATTAGTAATTTGAAAGGAAATGTTGCAATCAATTCAAAGCCAAACGCGGGGACATCCATTGAAATAATTGTTCCTATTACGTATCATAAAAAAACGATTAGACCCGTTTTTCAATCTCAATAATTTCTAAATCCTTGATTTTGTCTTTGTCAATTACAAAACGCAGCATTGTTCGCACGTTATGAAATCCGCTTTTACCTGCTGCTCCAGGATTCATGTGTAATAAATTGTTTTTTTTGTCAAATATCACTTTTAGAATATGCGAATGTCCACAAATAAATAATTTAGGTGGATTAGTTTCGATTGCTGATTTAATTGTTGCATTGTATTTTCCAGGATAACCGCCAATATGCGTAATCCAAACATCCACATCTTCACACATAAAGCGATTGTGAAGCGGAAATTCTAATCGGGCTGTAGCGTCATCAATATTGCCATACACGCCACGTAGCGGTTTTAATTTTTTTAAGCTATCGGTTACCGCTAGATCACCAATATCTCCTGCGTGCCATACTTCATCAGCTTGAGCAACGTATTTTAAAATTAGATCATCAATATGACTGTGCGTATCAGAAAGGAGTAGTATTTTTTTCATTATTTTAAAGGTAGAAAGATACAAAGGTACAAAGTTGCTGAGTTTAGTTTCTTAATTTATGATACAAAACCAACAAGGGCATAATTTTTTAACCTTTACAGCACATAAAAACGTTGTACCTTTGCACTTTGAAACTTTGCAATTAAGAACACTTGAGATATTTCATCAAATTAGCATACAACGGAACCCAATACCATGGCTGGCAATACCAACCCAATGCTGCTTCAGTTCAAGAGACGTTGAGCAAAGCGTTTTCGGTTCTATTGAATACAACCATTAATCTTATGGGAGCCGGACGAACTGACACTGGAGTTCACGCAACAGAAATGTATGCGCATTTTGATTTTGAAAAGGCATTTGATATTCCTAGTTTGATACACAAACTGAACTCTTATCTACCGAAAGACATAACTGTTTATGATCTGATACCAGTACATAATGATGCACACACACGGTTTGATGCTGTAAAACGTACTTATGAATACCATATAAATACCTTTAAAGATGTTTTTTCGCAAGATCAAAGTTGGTATTTTCATCAAAGATTAGATGTGGATTTGATGAACGAAGCGGCAAAATTATTGTTTAATCACATTGATTTTCAATGTTTTTCAAAAGTCAATACGGATGTAAATACTTTTGACTGCACCCTTTACGAAGCCTATTGGAAACCAGAAAATAATAAATTGATTTTTACGATTTCAGCCAATCGTTTCTTACGAAATATGGTTCGTGCCATTGTGGGAACATTAGTTAATGTAGGATTACATAAGGTTACACTGGCTGATTTTACCGCGATTATAGAAAGTAAAAACCGAGAGAAGGCTGGTTTTTCGGTTCCGGCGCATGGTTTATATTTAACGAAAATAGAGTACAATTATATTACGAAAAAACCCTGATTACTTTTACTAAATTTTATTTTCAGATAACTCAGGTTATGAAAATATTTGAAATTAAAATCATTTTTATTAGCTCATTTGGCAAATAATAGAATTATTGTAAAATCAGGAAATAGCTCCCAAAACACATGAAAGCAAAAGCATTTGATACTAGGTTATTCAAACGAATACTAAAATTTACAAAGCCATACCAATGGCGTTTTAACGGGGTGATTATTTTTGCTATTTCACTCTCGGTATTTGCGGCATTACGCCCTTATTTATTGAAACAAACGGTGGATGGTTACATTGCAACCCAAGATCAGCAGGGTTTGTTGGTGTATGTAATCCTGATGGGAATTGTCCTATTACTGGAAGTATTCTCTCAATTTTACTTTGTATATTGGGCCAACTGGTTAGGTCAGGATATTGTAAAAGATATACGAACCAAACTCTTTCAACATATTCTGAGTTTCCGAATGAAATATTTTGATCACGTTCCCGTGGGGCAATTAGTGACGCGTTCTGTTTCGGATATTGAGTCTATTGCCCGGATTTTTAGTCAGGGATTATTCATGATTATCAGTGACTTGATGAAAATGGTTGTTGTATTGATTTTTATGTTTTATATGAACTGGAAATTGACTTGGATTGTGATTGTAGCCATGCCAATTTTAGTTTTCTTCACACGTATTTTTCAAAAGAAAATGCAAGTCGCATTTGAGGAAGTGCGAAACCAAATTGCCAATATGAATTCCTTTGTACAAGAACGTGTAACGGGAATGAAGATAGTGCAACTCTTTAATCGGGAGAAAATTGAACACGAAAAATTTAAAAGTATCAACGACAAACATAAAAAAGCGTGGATAAAAACCATACTCTATAACTCCATCTTTTTTCCTATTGCGGATATTATTTCATCTTTGACATTAGGCTTTATAGTATTGTATGGAGGTGTAAAAATATTGAATGGCGATACCTTTACAACTTTTGGAGATTTATTCTCTTATACGATGTTTATTGGGATGTTGTTTAATCCATTGCGTCAGATTGCGGATAAATTCAATGAAATGCAATTGGGAATGATTGCCGCAAACCGTGTTTTTGATATTTTGGATACTCAAGATCAAATTCAGGATACCGGAATTATTGAAGCTCCAGTCTTTAAAGGAGATATTGAATTTAAGAACATACGTTTTGGGTACATTCCAGATGAAGAAGTAATAAAAGGAATTGATTTAAACGTACATGCGGGTCAGACTATTGCTATTGTAGGTTCTACAGGTGCAGGGAAATCAACAATCATCAATTTACTGAATCGTTTTTACGAAATCAACAGCGGTTCTATTTATATTGACGGTCACAACATTGAAAATTATACATTAGGTTCATTACGAAAACAAATCGCAGTTGTCTTACAGGATGTTTTTCTTTTTGCCGATACTATTTTTAACAATATTACCTTGAACAGTCCGGAAATTAGTAGAGAACAGGTTTTGGCTGCTGCCAAAAAAATTGGCGTTCATGAATTCATCATGAGTTTACCAGATAATTATGATTTTGATGTCAAAGAACGAGGGGTTATGCTCTCTTCTGGACAGCGTCAATTAATCGCTTTTTTGAGAGCATATGTAAGCAATCCAAGTATTTTGATTCTCGATGAGGCTACCTCTTCGATAGATACTTATTCAGAAGAACTGATTCAGCGTGCTACGGAAACAATTACAAAAGGGAGAACCTCAATTGTTATAGCCCATCGTTTAGCAACAATTGTAAATGCAGATAAAATTGTTGTGATGGACAAAGGACTTATTGTAGAACAGGGGACTCATCAGGAATTAATCAATCGTGAGCGTGGCTATTATAAGAATTTGTATGATTCACAATTCTCTGTGGCTAATTAGTTTTCTACTCTAAGCTCTCAATCGCGATATGGTTTTTTAATTTACTTTAAAATTCTTAATTGTGGGTTTATAGAGAGCAGAAATTGATTTACACGACTGTAGTTTGTTTTAAACAAAGGTCTTTTTATCAAAATTGGTTAGTTTACTACTTTATTACTTTGAAACTTTCTCAAAACAGAATAAATCCTTAAATTCGCCCAATCAATTAAATAAGAAAAACACAAAAAATGAAATACGATATTATAGTTTTAGGAAGTGGTCCAGGCGGGTATGTTACCGCAATTAGAGCCTCACAATTAGGGTTTAAAGTAGCCGTAATTGAAAAAGAAAACTTAGGTGGTGTGTGCTTGAACTGGGGATGTATTCCAACAAAAGCCTTACTAAAATCAGCCCAGGTTTTTGATTATCTAAAACATGCTTCTGATTATGGATTGACTGTTTCATCATTTGACAAAGACTTTCCTGCCGTGGTGCAACGCAGTCGAACAGTTGCTGACGGAATGAGTAAAGGGGTTCAATTTCTAATGAAAAAAAATAAAATCGATGTAATTGATGGTTTTGGAAAACTAAAACCTGGAAAAAAAGTTGATGTTACGGATAAAGAAAATAAAGTATCAGAATATACTGCAGATCATATCATTATTGCAACTGGAGCACGTTCTCGTGAATTGCCGAACTTGCCACAAGATGGGGTAAAAGTAATAGGGTACCGTCAGGCAATGACATTGACTACCCAGCCAAAATCGATGATTATTGTAGGTTCTGGAGCGATTGGAGTTGAATTTGCACACTTCTATAACTCAATGGGAACTCAAGTAACCATTGTAGAATTTATGCCAAATGTAGTTCCTGTTGAAGATGAAGATATCTCAAAACAAATGGAACGTTCTTTGAAAAAAGCAGGGATTACGATCATGACTAGTTCTTCTGTAGAAAGAATTGATACCACTGGAGCCGGTGTTAAAGCCTTTGTTAAAACGGCAAAAGGAGAAGAAGTTCTGGAAGCTGAAATTTTGCTTTCGGCTGTCGGAATTAAAACCAACATAGAAAATATAGGATTAGAAGAAGTAGGGATTGCCACCGACAAAGATAAAATTTTAGTAAACGCTTACAATCAAACTAATATACCCGGTTATTATGCTATTGGTGATATAACACCAGGGCAAGCATTAGCTCACGTAGCGTCAGCTGAAGGAATCAATTGCGTGGAGAAAATCGCAGGACTGCATGTAGAACCGATTGATTACGGAAACGTTCCAGGTTGTACCTATGCAACTCCTGAAATTGCTTCGGTAGGGTTGACTGAAAAGCAAGCTAAAGAAAAAGGTTACGAATTAAAGATTGGTAAATTCCCATTCTCAGCTTCAGGAAAAGCGAAAGCTTCCGGAACACCAGATGGATTTGTAAAAGTAATTTTTGATGCTAAATACGGAGAATGGTTAGGGTGTCACATGATTGGGGCAGGAGTTACCGATATGATTGCTGAGGCAGTTGTGGCGCGTAAACTTGAAACTACAGGACACGAAATCCTAAAATCAATTCACCCACATCCAACCATGAGTGAAGCAGTTATGGAAGCCGTAGCTGATGCGTATGGCGAGGTAATACATTTGTAAATAAATAATCATGTAACGTAGAGACGTACTGCAGCGCGTCTTTACAGAAAAATATAAAATCCGATTTGTGAAAGCAAATCGGATTTTTTTATAGTACCATTTCTAACACAAAGCGTCCTTTTTGTGGGGATTAAGCATATTAACATTTATTTACTAATCAGGGTTTTGAACCTACACTATTCTACTCTATATTTGTATTTTGAGTTGTTTTACTAATGTTATTCCGATTACTATTATATTATAAATGAACACTGAACCCACCCGTTTTTCGAATTTACTGCATGAAAACCAAAATAAAAATTGGGTAAGAGCCATTGATTCTTCAAAAATTATTAATTGGATCGATGATCTTTTCAAAATATTATTTCCTGAAAAACCATTGGAAACTATCCAAATCGAATTGCTATTAGATCAAAATAAAGCTAATTTTATTGCGATACTTTCTGAGATTGCAAAAGATAAAACGGCCAATGAAATTTTGGATGTTGCGGAGTCTTTCTATACTGCACTTCCGGGATTATACCAATCAATGCAAAAAGATGCAAAGGCTATTTTAGACACTGATCCTGCTGCAGATTGTATTCAGGAAATCATTAATTCCTACCCTGGCTTTTTTGCTATTGAAGTATATCGCATTGCTAATGCTATTGCTTCTCATACCACTTGCCTGTTACCTCGTATTCTGACGGAATATGCCCATAGCAAAACCGGAATTGACATTCACCCCAGTGCAACAATTGACGTTCCGTTTATGATTGATCATGGTACCGGAATTGTCATTGGAGAAACCACTATTATAGGAAAGCACGTGAGTATTTATCAAGGTGTTACTTTAGGTGCTTTGCAAGTGGAGAAAAACATGCAGGAAAAAAAACGTCATCCTACTGTGGAAGATCATGTGATTATTTATGCTAATGCAACTATTTTAGGAGGTAGTACAATTATAGGCAATCATAGTATTATAGGTGGAAATACGTTTATTACCAAAAGTGTGAATCCATATTCATTTGTGTTGCAGTCCACAAAAAATACTGTTTTGAATCAACAGGAAATAAAAGATATTAATTTCTTCTCTATATAAATATTATGAAATACAACAACATACTAGAAACAATAGGAAACACACCTCACGTAAAAATCAATCGATTATTTGGTGCAAACCATAATGTCTGGATTAAACTGGAACGGGCTAACCCAGGCGCCAGTATCAAGGACAGAATTGCGCTAGCAATGATTGAGGATGCCGAGGATAAAGGATTATTAAAAGAAGGCAGTACTATAATTGAAGCTACATCAGGGAATACAGGAATTGGTTTAGCAATGGTAGCAGCTGTAAAAGGGTATCGATTAATTTTAGTAATGCCTGAGTCAATGTCAGTGGAAAGACGTCGACTAATGAGTCTTTATGGCGCCGAATTCGTACTGACTCCTCGTGAAAAAGGAATGAAAGGTGCTTTGGAAAAAGCACAAGAATTAGTAACTGAAATGCCGAACGCCTGGTCACCACTTCAATTTGAGAATCCAGCTAATATTGAGATTCATAAAACAACTACTGCTCAGGAAATTATAAAGGCATTCCCTGACGGATTGGATTGCCTGATAACAGGAGTAGGCACTGGCGGTCATATTACCGGTTGTGCTGCTATATTAAAAGACCATTTTCCAAACTTAAAAGTATATGCTGTCGAGCCTGAGGCATCACCAGTAATCAGTGGGGGCGCTCCTGCTCCACACCCAATTCAAGGGATTGGAGCCGGATTTATTCCTACAAACTTACATGTAAATTTGCTGGATGGAACCATTCAGGTGAGTAAAGACGAAGCGTTTACTTATACCCAAAGGGCAGCAAAAGAAGAAGGTATTTTCATTGGAATATCCTCTGGTGCTTCACTGGCTGCTGTGGCTAAAAAAATATCAGAGATTCCTGAAAACGCTAAAATATTGACTTTTTGTTATGATACGGGCGAACATTATTTGAGTATTGAAGGTTTGTTTGTTTAAACCGAAACAACCTACTTAAGCCCAATTGACTTTTATAAAGCAGTTGGGCTTTATGTTTTTTTTGAATATGTTCATGTCGTTATTTTAGGTATGAATCACTAGATGCATTGGAAGTAAAAATTTAGTATCAAGAAGGTTTCAACTAAATAAAAATCAGTAGGGTTTTTAATACCACTTTTAGCAAATTAAAAGGTGTTACTAATGGGCAATTAAAAATTCTTGGAGACCTCATAAATCTTGATTTAAAGAGTACAAAATCACTTAATATTAAGAATTGAGGAACGACTATATAAGTAAATGGACTTTTAGTTATTATAGAATATTGAAATTCAATCCAGAGTTCAATGATTTACTGTTAAAAAATGAAAATATACTTCTCAGAAAACATGAAATTAAAAATCTATCGTTTTATGCAAAAACCATAATAATGGAACCAAAAAAGCAAATAGATTTTTACCAACGGGTTAACAAATAATAAAAGGAAGAATAAAATAGCGATACCTTATACTGACATCATTGTTTTTTTTTAATTGTAAAAAAGAAATGAAAGAAATAAAAAGTGATTCCCTCTCAATTGATGCGAACACGAGTAGAATTGAAACCCATAATTCTCAAAATTCATTAGATTGGCAAGGAACACATAAGGGTATACTTCCCTGTGTTGATTGCGAAGGAATAGAAACCTAAATTACTTTGAATGCGAATTTATATTTTTCACATAAAACAAAATAGTTAGGTAATGGTGATCAAAGTGTTTTTGAAAAACAGGAATTTTTACTTGGAATGAAACAGGTTCAATAATTTCTTTAAAAGATTTAATAGGAAAACCATATCGGTAAAAGTAGGTGACAATACATTAATACAAATAAATGCTGAAGGAAAAGGAATCGTAAGAAAAACTGCTAATGAATATGTTTTAAATAAATAAAAAAACCGCCTTGTTTTGAAGGACAAGGCGGTTAAAAATCTATCTTCTAGTTAAAAGCAATATTCATTTGCAACTACTAATTTAGTAGTAATTGTTTCTCTTAATCCTACTATATTTGGCATGTTAGTATATTTAGTAAAACGGCGTAAACCCATCAACATCATACGTTGTTCATCGCCTTCAGCAAATGAGATGACACTTTCTTTTCCTTTTTGAGTGACAATGTCTACTGCTTTGTATAAGTATAATTTTGCCATGGCAATTTGCTCCTGAACTTTGGCCTCACCTTCTTTTTTGGCTAATTTCTCCGTTCTCAGAATCGTGCTCTCTGCCATATAGATTTCAATCAAGATATCAGAAGCTGCCATCAATAATTGTTGGTGTGCATCTAAATCTGGACCATATTTCTGAACAGCTCCACCAGCAACCATTAAGAATGCTTTTTTCAATTTACTGATCATCTCTTTTTCTTCGGCAAATAATTCAGCATAATCAGGAGTTTCAAATGATGGAATTCCCATTAATTCTTCTTGTACTTTTGATGCAGGTCCAAGTAAATCAACATGTCCTTTCATTGCTTTTTTAATCAACATCCCTACAGATAACATTCTGTTGATTTCGTTAGTTCCTTCGTAGATACGAGCAATACGTGCATCTCTCCAAGCGCTTTCCATAGGCGTGTCTTCAGAGAATCCCATTCCACCAAAAATTTGGATGCCTTCATCAGCACAGTTTTGAACATCTTCAGAAACCGCCACTTTAAGTATGGAACATTCAATAGCATACTCTTCAACACCTTTTAACTCTGCTTCTTGATGCGAAGATCCTTCCGCTTCACGAGTTGCAATTCTATCTTCAATATCTTTTGCTGCTCTGTAAGAAGCGCTTTCTCCAGAGTAACAACTCGTTGCCATTTCCGCTAGTTTTGCACGAATAGCACCAAACTGAGAAATTGGAGTATTGAACTGAATTCTTTCATTAGCGTACTGAACAGAACTTGTAATCACTCTTCTTTGAGCGTCTAAACAAGCTGCTGCCAATTTGATACGACCCACATTCAAAGCATTCATTGCGATTTTAAAGCCATTTCCTCTTTCTGACAACATGTTTTCAACAGGAACTTTCGTTTCACTAAAGAAAACCTGACGCGTAGAAGAAGCACGAATTCCTAACTTATGCTCTTCTTCACCCATTGAAATTCCGTTATCAGCGGAGTTTTCTAGGATAAAACCAGTAATATTTTTATCATCCCCAATACGTGCAAAAACAATGAATATAGAACAAAATCCAGCATTCGAAATCCACATTTTTTGTCCTGTGATCTTATAATGTGTTCCGTCTTCCGATAAAATCGCTTTTGTTTTTCCAGAATTAGCATCAGATCCTGCGCCCGGTTCTGTCAAACAATACGCACCAAACCATTCGCCAGTGGCTAATTTAGGAACGTATTTTTGTTTTTGTTCTTCAGTTCCGTATAATGTAATTGGCATGGTTCCAATTCCGGTATGTGCTCCAAAAGCAGTCGAGAAGGATCCCGTTGCCCCAGAAATATAATCACAAACTAACATTGTAGAAACAAATCCCATTCCTAATCCACCATAAGCTTCAGGTACAGCAACTCCAAGAAGTCCTAAGTCACCCGCTTTTTTCATGGTTTCTTGTGTATACGCATAATCTTTTTTCTCAAAACGATCTTTGTGTGCCCACAATTCTTTATCGACAAACTCTTTTACAGAGTCACGCATCATTAATTGCTCTTCCGAAAAATCTTCTGGAGTAAAGATATTTTCGCACTTTGTTTCTTTAACCAGGAATTGACCTCCTCTTGTTTTGTCGCTCATTTTTTTTGTTTTTAGATAAAAGATGAAAGAATCAAGAAGAAAGATTATTGTCTAACTTATTTATGAAACCTGTTGTCATCTTTTGAAATTCAATTATTTTATTTTCTATTTCGTCTGTTTTTTCTTTCGATAAATAATCATTTTGACTAGCAATTAGCAATTAGCAATTGAGTTTGTAATTCAAATGATGAACCTAAGCTGATATTTAAATAATGCTGAAAATGTTTATCCCCTCTATTCGAACCTTCTGCAATATTAGATGGCATTGAAACGGAACATCTATTCATTTGACTAACTAGACCATATATTTCAGATTTTGGAAATATAGCAGTAAGTTTATAAATATCATTCGTGATATCCATTGCTAAATTCCAAATTTTCAAGTTCTTGAAATTGTGTCTCATTTGCCTTTTTTAATTCTAATTCCCACTAAAATTATATCTTAAGATCTTGCTTCTTGTTTCTTTCTTCCTTTTTAAAATAGCTTAAAGCAACTCATATATTCCAGCGCTTCCTTGACCGGTTCCCACACACATACTTACAATTCCGTATTTACTACCTCGGTGTTTCATTTCGTCGAATAATTGTACAGACAGTTTTGCTCCGGTACAACCCAATGGATGGCCTAATGCAATTGCTCCACCATTGACATTGATAATATCAGGATTTAAGTTTAATTCTCTAGTAACAGCTAATGCTTGTGAGGCGAAAGCTTCATTCAATTCGATTAAATCAATATCATTCAATGTTAAACCCGCTTGTTTCAACGCTTTTGGAATCGCTTTTACCGGTCCAATTCCCATGATTCTTGGTTCAACTCCAGCTGATGCGAAGTTGACTAAACGTGCGATAGGAGTAAGGTTTAGTTCTTTTACCATTTCTTCGCTCATGATTAAAACAAAGGCCGCTCCATCACTCATTTGAGAAGAGTTTCCTGCAGTAACGCTTCCGTTCGCTTCAAAAACTGGTCTTAAACCTGCTAACGCTTCTACAGAAGTTCCGGCTCTAGGACCTTCATCTTTATTTACGACATACGATTTGGTTTCTTTTTTACCATTCTCATTGATGAACGTCTGTTCCACCGTTATAGGGACAATTTGTTTGTCAAATCTGCCTTCAGCTTGCGCTTTCAGCGCTTTCCTGTGAGAGTTGTAAGCAAACTCATCTTGGTCGGCACGAGAGACATTAAATTGTTTGGCAACTGCTTCTGCAGTAAGTCCCATTCCCCAATAGTAATCTTCATTCCCCGCTTTTGCAACAGCATAATCCGGAGTTGGTTTATACCCTCCCATTGGAATAAAACTCATGCTTTCGGCACCACCAGCAATGATACAATCTGCCATTCCCGATTGAATTTTGGCTGTAGCCATACCAATCGTTTCTAATCCAGATGCGCAATACCTGTTTACGGTTACACCTGGAACATCTTCAATTTTCAATCCCATTAAGGAAATCAATCGTCCCACGTTTAGTCCTTGTTCTGCTTCCGGCATGGCATTTCCTACCATCACGTCGTCAATACGTTTTTTGTCGAAATCAGGCAGCTCATTCATCATAAACTGAATCGTTTCGGCTGCCAATTCATCAGGACGTTTAAATCTAAACACCCCTTTTGGGGCTTTTCCCACGGCAGTTCTGTATGCTTTAACTATATAGGCTGTTTTCATATTTTTTATTTTTTAAGATTTAAAAGAAAGAGGCTAGAGGCAAGAGAAAAGAAAAAACTCAGTTTTGGAATCTTGCTTCTTGGTTCTTTATTCTATTTTCTAATTTCTCAACGGTTTCCCTTTGGTTAACATAAACTGAATTCGTTCCAACGTTTTTCTTTCGGTACAAAGGGATAAGAAAGCTTCCCGCTCGATATCCAATAAATATTGTTCGGTTACTAATGTTGGTTCTGATAAATCACCACCCGCCATAACATACGCTAGTTTGTTAGCAATTTTTTTATCGTGTTCCGAGATGTATTTTCCAGCTTCCATTTGGTCCGTTCCTACAAGAAACATTCCTAAAGCTTGTTTTCCTAAAACCTTCACATCCGTTCTGCGTATGGGTTGTGTGTAACCGGCTTCTGCCATTAGTAAAGCGTGTTTTTTCGCTTCTGCAATCTGACGGTCTTTGTTTACCACAATACTATCTTTTCCATGTTGTAAAAGTCCGGTGTCAAAAGCTTCGTATCCCGAAGTAGACACTTTTGCCATAGCTATAGTCAAGAAATATTCTTGTAAAACATTCAATTCTACGTCATTTTTATGGAACAAATCCGAGGCACGCAATGCCATTTCTTTCGATCCGCCACCTCCAGGAATTACTCCAACACCAAATTCTACTAATCCCATATAGGTCTCCGCAGCAGCTACCACTTTGTCAGCGTGTAGACTCATTTCGCAACCACCACCAAAAGTCATTCCGTGTGGCGCAACGACTACTGGAATTCCGGAGTAACGCACGCGCATCATTGTGTCTTGGAACATTTTGATGGCCATATTCAACTCATCGTATTCTTGCTCGACGGCCATCATGAAGATCATCCCGATATTGGCACCCACAGAGAAATTCGCTGCTTGATTTCCAATAACTAATCCTTGATATTCCTTTTCAGATAAATCAATCGCTTTATTGATGGCTGCCAATACATCGCCACCAATTGTATTCATTTTAGATTGGAATTCTAAATTCAAGATTCCGTCTCCTAAATCTTGTATAATTGCTCCGCTGTTGCTCCATACTTTTTTGCTTTCGCGGATGTTGTTTAGGATAATAAACGCGTCCTGACCCGGAACTTTAGTTTGTGATTTAGTCGGTATATTGTAGAAAAAAGTAGCACCCTCTTTAATACTATAAAAACTTGTACTTCCGGAAGCCAACATATCTGTTACCCAGGCAGCTGGCGCTAGACCTTCGGCTTTCATGATTTCGATACCCTTTTCAACACCTATGGCATCCCAAATTTCGAAAGGACCATTTTCCCATCCAAAACCCGCTTTCATCGCATCGTCAATCTTATACAATTCGTCTGAGATTTCAGGAATTCGGTTCGATACATAGGCAAACATTCCAGCAAAGCTTTTTCGGTAGAATTCGCCTGCTTTGTCTTTTCCTTTTACCAAAACTTTAAAACGGTCGATAGGTTTATCAATTGTTTTTGTCAGTTCTAAAGTGGCAAAAGAAGCTTTTTTTGCAACTCGGTATTCTAAAGTATCTAAATCCAAAGACAATATGTCTTTGTCTACTTTTTTATAAAAACCTTGTCCGGTTTTGCTTCCCAACCATTTATTATCCATCATTTTATTGACAAAATCAGGAAGCTTGAACAACTCGTGTTGTTCGTCGTTTGGGCAATTTTCATAGATTCCGTTCGCAACATGTACCAAAGTATCCAATCCAACAACGTCTACGGTTCTGAAAGTAGCTGATTTTGGGCGGCCAATAACCGGGCCAGTCAACTTATCTACTTCTTCAATCGTAAGTCCCATTTCTTTTACCAAATGAAACAAACTCTGAATCCCGTAAATCCCGATTCGGTTCCCAATAAACGCCGGAGTGTCTTTGGCAACTACCGAAGTTTTCCCTAAGAATTTTGAACCATAATCAGTTAGGAAATCTAAAACTTCTGTTGAAGTTTGTGGGCCAGGAATAATTTCAAATAATTTTAAGTAACGCGCAGGGTTAAAAAAGTGTGTTCCGCAGAAGTGTTTTTGAAAATCTTCGCTTCTTCCTTCACTCATAAAGTGAATTGGAATCCCAGACGTGTTTGAAGTGATCAAAGTTCCAGGTTTTCTAAACTTTTCGATTTGTTCGAAAACTAGTTTTTTAATGTCCAAACGTTCCACTACAACTTCAATGATCCAGTCAACAGTAGCAATTTTTGCCATGTCATCAGTGGTATTTCCAGTAGTAATTCGGCTGGCAAATTTCTGATTGTAAATAGGGGATGGCTTTGATTTTAAAGAATTGGCCAAATGCTCGTTCACCAATCGGTTTCTTACTATTTTGCTTTCAAGAGTCAGTCCTTTTTTAGCCTCTGCTTCGGTAAGTTCTCTTGGAATAATGTCCAACAGTAAGACTTCAACTCCAATGTTAGCAAAATGGCAGGCAATTCCTGACCCCATAATTCCGGATCCTATTACTGCAACTTTTTTAATTGTGCGTTTCATACTTCGTTTGTATTTGTTTTTTCAGTGTGCTCCGCCATTTCGCTGACGTTCGTGTGATTAAATATATTTTTATCTTGAATTAATTCGTTGATGGTTTCGGCCACTTCTATAAAGTGTTGAAGTTTTTCTGCTGGAATAGTTTGTTTTACGGTTTCATTGAATTTCAACACTGTGTTTTTAGACAATTCTCTTTTTTCTTTACCAAAATCCGTCAGGTAAATCAATACGCCACGGCCGTCTTCGGGGTTTTTCTTTCGGATAATTAATCCTTTTTCTTCCATCGACTTTAAGGTTCTGGTCAGGCTAGTCGCTTCCATTCCCATTTTTGGTCCCAAAGAGGTAGATGGCGTTCCACCTTCCTTATCAATACTCAACAAAGCGAATCCTGTAGCCATACTCGCATCGTATTTTGACGCCTCTTCATTATACATTCTGGCCACTGCTTGCCATGTGGCACGTAAAATATAATCTATCGTTTTATCTTTCATAAGTAACTCTATCGTTTTCAAATATAATAAAAAATACTATGCATGCATAATATATTAAATTATTTTTTTGTTAAAATGAATTAAATATAAAAAAACGCTGCTCAAATAGAGGTAATTATACCATTTTTTAAGAGTAATTAAATTTTTTTGTATGAATCCCTACGGGTCGTATTGTGCATTGTATCTTTTATTTCGCCATGGCTTGATAATAGAATGCCATTTCCATAGGCTACGTGAATCGTATTAAAAAAAAGATTGAGAATTCTAGTTTTATTCCTATAAGGATGTAATTGTAAGTTTTATATAAAGAATATTATAGAGAATCTAAAAATGAAATTTGTTAAATTCTAAAATGTTGTTAAATGAATTATACTATAAATTGTATTCATCTTGAAACAACAATTTTCTTTAAAAGTTTTACATAATAGAATGATAAGTTTAACTATCCCAATTATTGCTTTGTATTTTATCGTACCCTATTAAAACCAAAAAACCACGAATGGCTATTCGTGGTTTTTGTATACTAAATATTTCTTTATCCTTTCTTAAACTCCCCATTATCTACATCTTTCAAGAACTTAATCACGCCTGGAAAATAGGTTTTGGGATCGTCATACTGTGAAAGGTGGCTTCCGTTAGGACAAAATAAGAAGCGTCCGTTTTGAACTTCGTTCGCAATCCATTTCATGTGTTCGGGATCCATTGTGTCGTATTTAGAACCAATACTTAAGGTTGGAACAGTAATGGTTTTTAGTCTGGCTTTGACATCCCAATTTTTAAGCGTGGCGTTTCCGGTAATGCCAAATTCACTGTGACCTTGCATAAACACATATACATTTGGATTGATATGCTTAAAACATCTGTTGATCGATTCCGGCCATTTCTCCAGTGGCATTCTCAAAATATGTTCGGTGTAGTAATGTTTGAACAGCAGTTCGCTGTATTTTGGATTTTCAAAATCATTGTTTTTTTCGATATCCTGCAATTGCTTTAGGATTTTAGGATCCATTTGAGGTGCCAGAACGTCTTTTGCGTAAGCGTTATATTCCTTAGCACTCGCCATCATATTAGAGATAATCAAACCTTTTAGGTTCTTTTGGTATTTCAATGCATATTCCATTGCCAGAATTCCGCCCCAAGATTGTCCCATCAGGTAAAAATTGGAACTGTCTAAGCCTAACGCGATGCGGACTTGCTCCACTTCTTCAACAAAGCGTTCGTTGGTCCACAAACTATTGTCATTGGGCTGATCACTGTAATATGAACCCAATTGGTCGTAATAAATGTATTCAATGCTTTCGTTGGGGAAATACCCATCAAAAGATTCGTATAATTCATGAGTCAATCCAGGTCCGCCGTGTAAGAGCAGCACTTTTATTTTTGGATTGTTGCCCACGCGTTTGGTCCAAACCTTGAAGGTGCCTTTTGCTGTTTTTATCGGAATCATTTTGATACCGCCGGTGAGTTGGTCGTCCCGTTTGGAAAAATCTAAATAATTTGCTTTTATGGAATCTTCCTTTGGTCTTTCCATACAATTAGAAAAAAAGAACATACTGATAACCGCACAAATAAGTACTTTTAGTTTCATAATGGCTAGTTATAGATTTTATGGAATAAATCAGAATATTTCTCCATTACAATTTTTCTTTTCAGTTTTAAAGTAGGAGTAAGTTGTCCGCCTTCTATAGACCAAATATCAGGAGTAAGCTCAAAACGCTTTATTTTCTCCCAATTTCCAAATTTGTCATTCAAAGCATCAATTTCTTCCTGTATTCTTGCAATAACTTTTTCATTTGAAACAATTTCTTCATTACTTTTTCCAATATTAATTCCATGAATAACAGCCCATTCCTTAATGAAATCAAAACTGGGTTGAATAAAAGCTGCCGGCATTTTTTGTCCGTCACCAATCACCATGATTTGTTCAATGAAACGGGATTGTTTCATGGTGTTTTCGATTAATTGTGGGGCAATATATTTCCCTCCAGAGGTTTTAAACATTTCTTTTTTGCGATCTGTAATTTTCAAGAATCCGTCTTCGTCAAAAACTCCAATATCACCAGTATGAAAATACCCGTCTGTAATTACTTCATTTGTTAATTTCTCATCTTTGTAATAGCCCATCATGACATTAGGTCCTTTGCAAAGGATTTCACCATCATCGGCAATAATAACGGATACATTATCAATCACTTTTCCAACAGTTCCCACTCTGAAACCACCATTTCGGATGTCATTTACAGAGATTACTGGAGAGGTTTCGGTTAAACCGTACCCTTCCATTACGGGAATTTCTGCAGCAGCAAAAACTCTGGCCAGTCTCGGTTGCAATGCGGCACTTCCGGAAACCATTAAGTCCAGGTTTCCGCCTAAACCTTCTTTCCATTTGCTGAAAATCAGTTTGCGAGCAATTTTGAGTTTTAACTCATACCAAAAACCATTTTTACCATACGGCTCATAAATTAGTCCTAAATCAATGGCCCAAAAGAATAATTTTTTTTTGATACCTGTTAATTCGGTTCCTTTAGCATAAATTTTATCGTATACTTTTTCTAAAAGTCTTGGAACCGCTGTGATTACAGTGGGTTTTACTTCTTTGATGTTGTCACTGATTTTTTCAATGGATTCTCCAAAATAGATGGAAACGCCATAATATTGGTACAAGTACAAAATCATTCGTTCAAAAATATGGCAAATAGGGAGGAAGCTCAAAGCCCTAGTTTTTCCTGCTTCAAAAGGAATTCTCGACGCACTGTCTAAAACATTAGAGACAATGTTTTTATGGGAAAGCATGACTCCTTTTGGTCTTCCTGTTGTTCCGGAAGTGTAAATAATAGTCGCTAAATCTTCTGTTTTTACGTTGTTTTTACGGTTTTCAACTTCACTTTGATTGCCCGTATCTACACCTAGTATCAATAATTCATTCCAGTTTTTACAGCTTTCAATTTCGTTAAAAGAATACACTTCTTTAAGTGTAGGAACTTTATCTTTAATTAAATTTACTTTTCGAAGCACTTCAGCATCGGATACAAAACAATACATGGCTCCGGAATGATTTAGAATGTATTCATAATCATCTTCAGAAATTGTAGGATAAATAGGAACCGTTTGTGCGCCAGTTTGCAACACGCCAATATCCATAATATTCCATTCAGTTCTATTATTTGAAGAGATGATGGCAATTTTGTCATCTTTCTGAATACCCATTTTTAATAGTGCCCTTGAAATAGCATTTGCTTTTGCTATATATTCTTGGGTAGAGGTTTTTACCCAAACACCATTCTGTTTGCTTACTAAAGCATCTGGAATTGAAGTATATTTATCTTGCTGATAATAGGGAAAATCAAAAAGTCTGGTTATAGAAGTCATTATTCGAATGTTGAATTGACTCGCAAATTAAATAAAAATTAATAATAATTTTTAATTTTCAAAAATTAAATGGAAAATTAAACCAGAATTATTCCATTTTACGAAAACGTTTTCTAGAAATAAAGTTTAATAGACTGATTTTAAGCTAAAATGTTGGTACCGCATGAATTTTGGATTAATAGATTACTCTTTAGAATCTTTGCTTCTGTCTCCTACAAATGAATATTATATTTTGTTAATACAATTGTTTTTGATTGATTAAAATCCCAAAAATGTAGCTTTTTATAAAGCTAAGTTGTAACTTTACACTAGAGTACGTTACCGTTGTAAGGCAGTTTTTTGAAAGTGATTAATGGTTTGTATAGTGTTTTAGAATATATAAATTCTGTTTAATAGTATTGTTACTAATTTGATAGGTTGGCACAATGGCATCAAGTACATAGGGGTTTTCCAACCTTCCGTCTATGACCAACGAAATCGTACACGAGTTTGATACCCATTGATTAGTAGTATAAAAGGATAGTATTAAACAGAATTTTTTAGCTGTATAAAGTTAATAGGAACTTTCAAACCGAGTTGCATAAAAAAAGCGCTCCTTTTCGAGAATGCTTTCTGTATAAAAAAATATTTTTTATCATAGAATGCGCTACCGATTTTGGTATATCAGCGCGGTTGGGGTTTGCCTAATCTTCCAAATACAAAACCATATTTAAATTAAGCCAAATACCCAAATTGCTTGTAGCGTGTGTTGTGAGCAGTTATAGTTCATATCTTACCATTCCAAATTTATATGGTTCTCTGCTTGCGCCATAGACTTTAATGTTCTTTCGCTTGCAGATTTTTACAATTTCCTCAGTATCTTCTCTGCTCGAATTCATACCCACAATTACTTCCTCTATAATCCCCTCATTTAAAATTATTTTTCTATCATCATCAGTTGGGATTTCAGGGAAGAATAGTTTATTTAAACGATATTCTTCTTCATATTTCCAATCTTTCGCTTTATATTGAAGTTGTAAGAATGGAGTTTTTTCATCAACTTCTAATGGATTTATTATTGGGAAATCATCTGAGTAAATTACTGAACCACCAAAACCAAAGTGACCAGAAGTTCGCATTTTTTCTTCATTGAAGCCTACGCAAAAACCTTTATGAAGATTAGCGTAATGGGACCACATTAGAATTGAATTCCATCTTGAACTTAATGAAATTATTCCATGATTTTGGTCAAATGTTGACAATTCAAAAGCCTCAAACATATCCCAATATTCTTGAATATTAGTTAATCTATATTTTAAAGTTTCAATAAAATTTTCTGTCAGCTCTGTTTCGCTTTCTTCTTGTTTTTTTTGGATATAACTTGAGATTTTTTCAGGCGTATCTAATGACAAATAATGTGTAGATATTTTACAATCAAATGGATCATTAAAAGTGCCAGGACTTGCTAGATAAATTTCGTTACTGTTTAATATTTTGCGATGATTTTCGCAAGACCAGTCTCTGTATTTGTATATTGTTTTTGGTACGTTCATTTCTTGATAATTGCTCACAACTTGTATATATGCGCTACAAAATAGCGCATATACATCTCATTTTGGCTGGATAAGCGCTACTGTGTAGCGTATTACTTTCAAATATACGCTTTAATTGTTTTCTTACAAATTTCTTAAGGGATTTTAAATTAGTTCCCACAAAAAAAGCGCTCCTTTTCAGGAACGCTTTCTATATAGTAAATCAAAAAATTAGTTTTTATCCATCCATTTTCTGGCATTGACAAAAGCTTCATGCCAAGGCGAAACTTCATCGTTACGGCCTTTTGGATAATGCGCCCAGTTCCATTGGAACGTAGAACGCTCAATGTGTGGCATCATAACCAAGTGACGTCCTGTTTTGTCGCAAAGCATTGCAACGTCAAAATGAGAGCCGTTTGGATTAGCTGGATAGCCTTCATAGGCATATTTAGAAACGATGTTATAATTTTCTTCACCCATTGGTAAATTGAATTTCCCTTCTCCATGCGAAACCCAAACTCCAAGTGTACTTCCTGCTAATGAAGAAAGCATCACTGAATTGTTTTCCTGTACCGTTACCGATGTAAAAATACTTTCGTGTTTGTTACTTTCGTTGTGTAACATTTTCCCGTGTATTTCATGCTCTGGATTAATCACTTCCAATTCCATAAACAATTGGCAACCATTACAAATTCCAACAGACAGCGTATCGTCTCTTTTGAAGAAATTGTCTAAAGCTGTTTTCGCTTTTTCATTGTATAAAAAGGCTCCGGCCCAACCTTTGGCAGAACCCAACACATCTGAATTGGAGAATCCTCCAACAGCCCCGATGAACTGAATGTCTTCTAACGTTTCACGACCTGAAATCAAGTCGGTCATGTGAACGTCTTTTACATCAAAACCGGCCAAGTACATCGCATTAGCCATTTCACGCTCCGAGTTACTTCCTTTTTCACGGATAATAGCGGCTTTAGGTTTTGGCTTAGAGTTGTCAATAACTGGTTTTTTTCCTGTAAAATGTGTTGGAAAAGTATAGTGTAACGCTTGGTTTTTGTAATTGTCGAAACGCGCTTGAGCCGTTCCGTTTTTCGATTGTTTTTGGTCTAATAAAAAGGAAGTTTTGTACCAAATATCTCTGTATTCTTTTATGTCAAAAGTCAAAAGTCCAAGGTCTAATGTCGCTTCATTTGTAGCTGTTCCTAATTTATAGAAAGAAACGGCATTGGCGTTTAATTTAGATTCTACATGAGCATCCGATTTTGCTTGGAAAACAATTCCGATATTTTCAGCAAAAAGATATTTGATAATGTCTTTTTCTTCGAAAACAGAGAAGTCTATTTTAGCTCCTAAATTTACATCGGCAAAACACATTTCTAATAAAGTAGTAATTAATCCACCACTCCCGATGTCATGTCCTGCAAGGATATTATTATCTAAAATTAATTCTTGAATAGTGTTGAAGGCTCTTTTGAAAAAAGCAGCATCTTTAATCGTTGGTACTTCTTTTCCAATAGTATTCAATGTTTGTGCAAACGAAGAACCGCCTAATTTGAAATCATCTTGCGATAAATTAATGTAATAAATAGAACCGCCGTCTCTTTGTAAAACGGGTTCCACTACTTTTCTAATGTCGGTACAATTTCCACCTGCTGAAATAATGACTGTTCCTGGGGCGATTACTTCTTCATTTGGATATTTTTGTTTCATGGAAAGGGAATCTTTTCCGGTTGGAATATTGATCCCCAGTTCGATTGCAAAATCCGAACAACCTTGCACTGCGGCATACAAACGAGCATCTTCTCCTTCGTTTTTACAAGCCCACATCCAGTTAGCAGACAATGAAAGTCCGTCTAAACCATCTTTAATTGGTGCCCAAACAATGTTAGACAATGCTTCTGCAATGGCAGTTCTACTTCCCGCAACAGGATCAATTAATGCTGCAACAGGAGAGTGACCAATCGAAGTCGCTACTCCCTCTATTCCTTGATAATCCAAAGCCATTACACCACAATTGTTCAATGGCAATTGCAAGGGTCCGGCACATTGTTGCTTGGCCACTTTACCACCCACACAACGGTCTACTTTGTTGGTCAACCAGTCCTTACACGCAACCGCTTCTAGTTGAAGTACTTGCTCTAAGTAGGTGGTTATGTTTTTCTTGTCGTATGTTAAATCAGTATAATTTCTTTTGATCGTTTTGTCCGTCATCACCACTTTTGGAGAACTTCCAAAAAAGTCTTCTAACGCAAAATCCATTGGCTTAGCACCTGTTGATTTTGATTCGAAAGTAAAACGATGGTCTCCGGTTACGTCTCCCACCTGATACATTGGAGAACGTTCTCGGTCGGCAATTTTTTGCAACAAATCGATATTTTCCTTAGCAATAACCAATCCCATTCTTTCTTGAGATTCGTTACCGATTATTTCTTTTGCCGAAAGGGTAGGATCTCCCACAGGCAATTTATCTAAATCAATTAATCCACCGGTATCTTCCACTAATTCCGAAAGACAGTTTAAATGTCCTCCAGCTCCGTGATCGTGAATCGAAACAATTGGATTGATATCGCTTTCTACCAAACCACGAATGGCATTGGCAGCACGTTTTTGCATTTCTGGGTTCGAACGTTGGATCGCATTCAATTCAATTCCTGAACTAAAAGCACCGGTATCTGCTGAAGAAACTGCGGCTCCACCCATTCCAATTCTATAATTTTCACCACCAAGGATAACAATTTTATCGCCTGTTTGTGGTTTTTTCTTAATTGCTTGGTCTAATTTTCCGTAACCAATTCCACCCGCTTGCATAATAACTTTGTCAAAACCTAGTTTGCGAGCGTCTTCTTCGTGTTCGAAAGTCAGGATAGAACCTGTAATTAACGGTTGTCCAAATTTATTTCCAAAATCAGAAGCTCCGTTGGACGCTTTGATCAAAATATCCATTGGGGTTTGATACAACCATTCTCTTTCGGTCATACCATTTTCCCAAGGTCTGTTTTCGGCTAAACGAGAGTATGAAGTCATGTAAACTGCCGTTCCTGCCATTGGCAACGAACCTTGTCCACCTGCTAAACGATCCCGGATTTCTCCACCAGAACCCGTTGCAGCCCCATTGAAAGGCTCCACTGTTGTTGGGAAATTATGTGTTTCTGCTTTTAATGAAATAACAGAATCAAATTCTTTTATTTCATAAAAATCAGGTTTGTCAGCGCTTTTTGGAGCAAATTGTTGTACTCGAGGCCCTTTTACAAAAGCAACATTGTCTTTGTAAGCCGAAACTATATCGTTCGGGTTTTCCTGAGATGTTTTCTTGATTAATTTGAATAAAGAAGATTCTTTTTCTTCGCCATCAATTATAAATTTTCCGTTGAAAATCTTATGACGACAGTGTTCTGAATTGGCTTGTGAGAAACCAAAAATTTCAGAATCTGTTAGTTTGCGTCCTAATTTAAGCGCCAAAGTGTCTAAATAATCGACTTCTTCTGGACTTAAAGACAATCCTTCTTTTTTATTGTAGGCAGCAATATCATCGATATCCAAAATGGCTTCCGGAAGTACATTGATAGTGAAAATATCTTGATTTAACTCAGCGTATTTTTGCGAAAGCATCGGGTCAAAATCAGAAAAATCAGCGGTTGCTTTGTGAAATTCTTCGATTCTGATGATTCCGGAAACTCCCATGTTTTGGGTGATTTCCACAGCATTAGTGCTCCAAGGCGTAATCATAGTGGCGCGAGGACCAACAAAAAAATCCGTCAATACGGATTTTTCTATTTTATTTGAATCGGCAAAAAGCCAGTTGAGTTTTGAAATGTCTTGAGCCGAAATTTCGTTTTGCGTATGTACTGCAAAAACAGTTTTGCTTTGGTTTTCAAAGAAATGGATCATTGTAGTTTAGTTTGTTGTATTGCGGTGCAAATTTAGTCAATTAAGATTAAATTTTGAATAAAAAAAAAGCGGCAATTTGCCGCTTTTTTAATTAGTTGATTATTAATTTCTTGATGACCGAATTAGAATCAATGGTAACTCGAACAAAGTACGTTCCTTTCGCACTATTGGGTAGCGTGATTTCTGAATTGGTACTGTTTTCTTCTCCGAAAATTTTCTGACCAATAATAGAATAAATTTCTATAGAATACACTTTATTCGAATTGTTGATAGCGAAGTTTCCATTGGATGGATTTGGATAGAGAACAATATCATTTATATCTAAAGTATCGCTGGCTTTTGGCGTTTTTTCAACCATACGGCTACCTAAATTGTTACACGTATCTGATGTGAAGGAATCCCATTGGGTTGTTTTATTGAAAGTAGTCGTTGGTGATGTAACGGAAGCTTTTCTTCTTAGGGTTTGATCCGCTGCAAAGTTTGCAGTTCCACCGTTAAAAGTTCCAATGATATCAATTAAGACTCCATTTTTGAATAAACCTACAGCATCATTCCCATTAAAAGTCATTTCAGTTGCTGATGTAGAAAGGTTTGCTGAGCTTGTAGGATAACAGGAGGAAGCCATAGAACTATTTACGATTGTGTATTTACTACCGTTGTTCAAAGTCCCTGTTAGGGCTAATCCTGTACTCCAAGCACCAGCTCCATTCGTTTGCTTTTTGATGCGATAAATCGATAAGTTAATTGCTGTACCCGTTGCATTTGAAATCTCCAATGCCTTGTTGTTTGATGAGCCTTCAATATATTCCGAAAATAATAAATCGGTTGCAGCAGAGCCACCGGTAGGACTAGTTGTTGCATTTACCGTATTACTCGCTCCAGAGATATTTCCTGCAGCGTCTGTAGCTTTGACCGAGAAAGAGTAGGCAGTAGAAGCGGTTAGTCCAGAAATAGTTGTTGTTGTACTGGTTACTGTTGTTTTTAAAGCACTGTTCAGGTATACATTATATCCATTCACCCCAATATTATCAGTGGAAGCATTCCAGCTTAATGAAACGGAGTTTGATGTAGTTCCAGAAGCGACTAAACTCGTTGGAGTGGTAGGTGCTTGTGCATCTGCAGTCGGGTTCCAGATTGCTTGTACATATTCCGGATGATCAATGTATGGATTCCTATTGTTTTGAGCCGTGTAGATAGCATTATTACGATCAATTTCTCGGGTACTTACCGGATCTTGATTGTGCCAAGTGATCAATAAGTTTAAAAAAGCGGTTGTAAAAACTTGATTGCTGGTGCCATTGAACATCGCATACGAATAACCTGCAACTGTATTTTCGTAACGGGTGGCAAAATAAAAATACATTCGGGCAATATCTCCTTTAAATTCATTAATAGGTTCGAATATAGGTCCAGAATAACCAGCAGTTGTACTCGCTCCAAGTTTACTACCGTTTAAAGAAGTCCAAGTTGCAGAAGTTACCGGTCCGTGCGGATAATTAGACCGTTGGCCATTAACTTTTCCGTCTGTGGGTGTGATGAAATGGGCATCTGAAACCATTGGAGCTGCTGAACTAAAAGTAGACTGCGGAATGATGTGCTCTCTATTGTAGCAATCGCCTTCTACGCTGTAAGTACCACATCTTTGGGTGGTGCCGGAAGAATAGGTGTAGGGATCTGTTCCTGAAGGATTTTCAGAATACATGTCTAATATGGTAGCATCATTTTCAAAGTAATAATCCCTGTCAGAGGTCTGATAAATAGTGTACAAACCTGCATATCCGTTATCGGTATGCCCTTTTATGATATTGTATAGTTGCGTTTTTAAGGTGTAACCCGTTCCGGAGGCATTAGTGTAATAGCCACTTGGAACTTGTGCACTTGCGGTCATGATGAATAACAATAATAATACAGAGTAGATTTTTTTCATAATTTAAAGTTGTTTTAGGTTATGGGGTTGTTACCGTTTTTAAAAACGGTAGGCGCGCAAATTTATAACTTTTATGATGGTTTATGTTAATAAATTATGAAGATAATTATGGTTTTGTTAACATAAATGCTAATAGTTAAGGTAAAGTAGTTGTAATCTTACTTTAAGAAAGTAGCCAAAAGAAAGAGATCTATTTAGGCTGGATAGTAGTAAAAAAATGTAATTTAAATTATAGAAAAAAAGCGAGGGTAGCGCCAAAAGCAACACAAAAAAGCGGCAATGTAAGCCGCTTTAATTTACTATTTCTTGCAAATTAGTTTACAATTAGTTTTTTAGTAACCGATGTAGAATCATTTGTTATTTTAATTAAATAAATTCCTTTTTGTAGATTGTTTATCGATCCAGATGAACTGTTACTATATTCTTTATCAAAAATTTTCTGTCCCGAAATTGAAAAGACTTGAACAGAATGTTTTTTATCTGAATTATCGAAATTTATTTTGACATTTCCATTCGAGGGATTTGGAAAGATTTCGAAACTTTGTTCTTCCAGTTCTTTCACTGCAAGTGAAGTAGCGCAAGTCCAAGAAAGGTCGTCAAACCGAACTCTATTGGTAGCAGAACTATTATCTGTAAAACTTACTATTACATTTCCTGTTATATTAAGACCTGAGATACTTGTAGTTGTAGCAGTTGAGCTGTAAGGGATCGTACCTACTTCAGTACCGTTGACACGTACTTTAAAAGTTCCACTAGATCCAGAAAAAATAAGTTGGGTCGTTATTGTTAAATCTTTGATTCCATTTGCAACATCAGAAGAGGTAAGAGTCCCATTTCTAATTGTTATTGCTCTTGCATTTAACACTTGGTCTGTACGAGAATCAGTGGCAGTCCAGGTTATTCCAGCATTAGTCCAGGTTTGTGTGCCATAAGAACTTGCATTTACAGGAATTGTTTGAAAATCTTCCGAGGCACAAGAAGTTGTGCCGGCAGCGGGAGCTTTTGTGGTTCCTTGTACAGTGGTACTGGCAACCGAAGAATTTCTTTCGGCATCTCTAGCTATACTATAAAACGAATAAGTTGTAGCTGCAGCTAATCCAGTCACAGTAGCCGTTAATCCAGTCACTGTAGTTTTTAAGCCTCCGTTTACATACAGATCATATCCAGTTACACCAACATTATCTGTAGCAGCTGTCCAAGTCAAAGTAGCGGAGTTTGATGTTGTAGCAGTAACGGTTAAGTTAGTAGCTGCAGTAGGAGCTACCGTATCTACAACCTCAGTTTGCCAGACAGCCGTAGCATATTCAGGATGATCTATATAAGGATTTCTGTTGTTTTGACGCGCATAAATAGCATTGTTACGAGCAATTTCTCTGGCGCTTACCGGATCTTGATTGTGCCAAGCCAATAACTGATTTAAAAATGCAGTAGTAAAAACTTTATTAGTTGAATTGTTAAACATAGGGTACGAATATCCGGCAACAGTATTCTCATAACGGGTTGCAAAATAGAAATACATTCGGGCAATATCTCCTTTAAATTCATCTATTGGTTCAAAAACCGGACCTGTATACCCTGAAGTTGTACTCGCTCCAAGTTTACTTCCATTTCTAGTAATTTCAGTTGCACTCGCTACCACGGAATGTGGGTAATTAGATCTAATCCCGTTTACTTTTCCGTCAGTAGGCGTAATAAAATGTGCATCAGAAACCATTGGGGATTGTTCATTAAATACGGATTGTGGGATAATATGTTCTCTATTGTAACAGTCTCCTTCATTGGTATAGTTTCCGCATCGTTGCGTAGTTGCAATAGTGTACGTATATGGATCAGCACCAGCAGGGTTTTCAGAGTACATATCTAAAACAGTTCCGTCCTTTTCAAAGAAATTATCAATATCAGAAGTTTCATAAGTGATGTATAAACCGGCATAATCCTTTACAGCATGGTCTTTAATAATGGTGTATAATTGTGTTTTTAATGTGTAACCTGTACCGGTGGCATTCGCATAATATCCAGTTGGAGCTTGAGCATAACCTAAGATACAAAGAAATAAAGAGAGTAGCGAGTAGATTTGTTTCATAGTCTAATAAACGATTAGTTTTGTTTAAATAAATTTGATTTGTTAAAGTAAAGTCTCAACAAAAATAATATTTGTAGCGCTACTAGATGTTACTAAATGTTTAATTAAATCAAGAGTTCTTCACTGTTTTAAAGGTATGGAGGGCTATTGGCAAAGATCTATTTTGGAAAGGTGTTGTTTTGATAGGCGCCTAAATCTGGAGGGAGCGTTCTGGTATTTCCAGTAATATCTAATAAAATCAAATATGCTGGATTTCCGTTAGCGAAAGCGGCAGAAGTATGGTCAATATTAAATTTGTTCTGTGAAACATTCAGGAATTTTGGATCCTTGTTTAAAAGTATAGCATTGTAATGTGCTGGGTCTGTATTGAATTGATACTTTGGATTCGTTGTAAATGAATTGGATATGTTGTCAAATTTAATTAGACAATTGTTGAATTGATATTTGAAAGTAGCATCCGTCTTTTTATTTATAATCATTTCGTTAGCATACGAACCATAAATGATGCAGTTATTGAATGTTGCGGCTGTAAGGTCTTTTACTTCAGGACTTGCTCCAGGAATATTATTACTGACTAAAACAGCTACTTGTTGTGAACTGTTCCAGTTGTTATTGAAAGTACAATGGGTGAATTTATAATTTCCGCCATATGTGCAGGCCAGACTCGCTTGTCCCGCATTATTGATGACTAGATTTTCTCCATCTATTCTTGCGGTCTGCGCTAAAATTCCGTAGTTACTGCTATTGTAAATTTGGGTGTTTTTGACGGAAACGGTTGTGCCATCATTATTTTGAATCAATAATCCAATAGTTGCATTCTTGATAGTAAGGTGATTAATACTATTATTAGTACTGCCATCGATAAGCCAAATGCTTCCCCATTGTCCAGGCACATCCGAAAAATCTGGTTCAAGTCGGTCACCTTCAAAAATGACTTCGTTCTCTAGTTTATTAGTAATAGATCGTCCCCCATTCACTTGGATCGACGCTTTGCTGGCAACAATAAGTCCAGAATTAGCATGAAAATGGACTCGGGCTCCCGCTTCGAAAGTTACCGTTTTATTAGCAGGAACAGCTGCATAGCCATAAATCACATACGGTTTTGTATTGGTAAACAACAATTCATTGCCATTTGTAGAGTCAGTATCATCAAGATAAAAACCATCAATTTTTTCTTTACCAATAGGGAGAGTTTCGGTGGTTCCATCCGCAAAACGTTTTGGATATAAAAAAACGGCATCTTGTATAAGGGTTACCAGTTCCACATTTTGAAGATTGGAGCCACTATCAAATTGAATTTGGTCCGTGTATAAAAAATCGGTTGGGTTGGCATCGGCAATATTAGCGGTAGTTTCTATGAAAATATACAAACTGTCTTTTGCCAAAAGAACTATATTATTGAATGTTTTTCCTTCTGTTCCCTGCATTCCATCTACCGTCATTCGGTATTTTGAATTTAATCCTTTCCCTAATTTAATACTTGGAATAGTGATGTCATTTTTACTTTTGTTGTATACTTTGAGTCTATAGGTACTGGAACCTATATTGGTAAAAACAGTATCTAAGTAGATGGTATCTTTTGAAAATTTCAAATCACCTGAACTGGCTACAGTTTCAAAATCAGAACGGCAAGAACTAATAGCGAATACTATTCCAATATAAAGCAATACTATTTTGAGACGCATTCAATTAGATTTTTTGTAAAAATAGGAAAAATCTATTTTGAAATCAGAATAACAATTGTAATTACTGTTATGGAACTCATCTTTTATTTATTTTTACATTTTAAAAATAAATAATTATGACATTCGCCAAAGAAAAAATACTTCAATATTGCAATGAAATTTCTAAAAATACTCTCATGCAAACCTTGAATATTGAATATACTGATGCAGGAGAAGATTTTTTAGTAGCAACAATGCCCGTAAATCCATTGGTACATCAACCTATGGGTCTGTTACATGGAGGTGCATCTGTGGCTTTAGCCGAAAGCGTGGGAAGTGCTGCTTCAATGTTATATGTAAACGCTGAATTGAGTGAAGTTCGTGGAATTGAGATTTCAGCCAATCACTTGAAAGCAAAAAGGGAGGGAGTTGTAACAGCTACAGCTAGAATTGTTCACAAAGGGAGAAGTATCCATCTTTGGGAAATCCGAATTACTGATGAAAACGATTCATTAATTTCACTTTGTAAGTTGACAAATATGATTTTGCCAAAAAGGAAAAATGTGAATTGAGTAGTTTTTTATTGAAATTTATTTTTAAATGTAATATATGATTGATTTTTTTATAAAAGTAAAACAACACAAAGCTCAAAATTTACCTTTTGTATTGTACAGAAAACCAAATAATATTAAAGTAGTCGGATTTTTTCAAAATAACGATCATTTGTATTTTGCTGAAAATTTTGAAGAAACTGGTTTTGTTTTTGCCCCATTTGAAGGAAGCCAAATGATATTGATTCCTAAAAATCAATCTGTAAAATGGGAAACTCTAATCACTTCTTGTAAGGAAAAAGATGATACTGAAATCATATATTCAGAAAATGATCAAGCTAAAGTACATTTTGAAATACTTGTTCAAAAAGGAGTTGATGCTATTGCAAAAGGGACTTTAAAAAAAGTAGTCCTATCCAGAAAAGAAATTGTCGACTTGTCCGTTTTCGATCTTGTTTCAATTTTCGAAAAATTAATTGAAAAGTATCCAACTGCTTTTTGCTATTGTTGGTTTCATCCAAAAATAGGATTATGGATGGGCGCTACACCAGAGCGATTATTAAAGTCCAATAATAATACCTTTTATACGATGGCATTGGCGGGCACGCAAAAAATTAAAAACACAACGGAAGTTGTCTGGAAGAAAAAAGAAATAGAAGAGCAGCAATTTGTTACCGATTTTATATTGAACAATCTAAAGAACCTTACTTCCGAAGTAGCCGTTTCTAGCCCTTACACTCTACAAGCAGGAACTTTAGCACATATTAAAACAGATATTGAAGGGATAATTAATGAGAATTCAAGTTTAAATACACTAGTTTCCGTTTTGCATCCAACCCCTGCCGTGTGCGGATTGCCAAAAGAAGCCGCTAAAGAGTTTATTATTGAAAATGAAGGCTATGATAGAGAATATTACACGGGGTTTTTAGGGGAATTGAACAAGGAAGGATTTCATAAAGAAGAATTAAAATCTGATTTGTACGTCAATTTACGATGCATGCAAATCAAAGATCAACAGGCGTATTTGTATGTGGGCTGTGGTATTACAAAAGACAGTATTCCAGATAAAGAATGGAAAGAAAGTGTCTATAAATCAATGACAATGAAAAAAATATTAGATCTGCAATAGTTGTAGAGATATAATTTTTGTTTCATACAAAAAAACAAATGGTTATAGATTTCAGATGATCTATAACTTTAAAAAAACAGAACTTTAAACGAATTGAAATGAAATTAGATATACTTGCTTTTGGTGCGCATCCTGATGATGTGGAATTGGGTTGTGCAGGAACTATTTTAAAGGAAATCTCTTTAGGAAAAACAGTTGGGATTATCGATTTGACCCGTGGGGAATTAGGAACTCGTGGTTCAGCAGAAATTAGAGATCAAGAAGCGAATGCTGCTGCAAAAATTCTGGGGGTTACAGTGCGAGAAAATTTAGAAATGCGAGATGGTTTTTTTATGAATGATGAAAAGCACCAATTGGAAATCATAAAAATGATTCGCAAGTATAAACCAGAAATCGTTTTGTGTAATGCCATTGATGACCGTCATATTGATCATTCAAAGGGAAGTAAACTGGTATCAGATGCTTGTTTTTTATCTGGATTAATGAAAATCGAAACCTCATTAGCCGGAGAGAAACAAACGGCATGGCGACCAAAATTAGTGTATCATTACATACAGTGGAAAAATATAGCGCCGGATTTTGTGGTTGATATTACCGGTTATACGGATAAAAAAACGGAATCTATTATGGCTTATGGTTCTCAGTTTTATGATGCAACTTCTAACGAACCTGAGTCGCCAATAACCAGTAAAAATTTCTTAGAAAGTCTAAATTATCGATCGAGAGATCTAGGAAGACTGACAGGAGTAGAATACGCTGAAGGTTTTACGGTAGAAAGATATTTGGCAGTCAATAGCTTAGGAGATTTGATATGAATTTGATGTAAATTTTTAAAAAAAATATTTGCAGAAGTAAACTTATGTCGTATATTTGCAACCGCTAAGCAAATGGTGGTTGTAGCTCAGTTGGTTAGAGCATCGGTTTGTGGTACCGAGGGTCGCGGGTTCGAGCCCCGTCTCCCACCCAGAAAGCAGAAGCTTCGAAGAAATTCGAGGCTTTTTTTGTGGGATAAAGTTTCAAGATATCGTTGGCACTACTTTATCGGCTTGATTGTTGTAAAAGAGAAACCGGTATTAACGTGCTATTATCAAAGCAGTTGTTTAGGATTTAAGGATTAAACAATTCAAGACAACAACTTTTAGGATATAAATTCCTGCTTAAGGTATAATATTTGTTTTATTGAAATCGTATTTTCTTTTGTGTATCTTTGGGCACATTTTATAGTGAAATCAAACCGAAATAATCTTTCAAAATTTTAAATATTTTTTACATAATTTAATGGAAAACGAGAAAATAAATTCTAAAATTCTTAAACGCAATTACCTTCCAACAGCCGAGTTTTATAGCCAAATAATAGATAGTTTACAAGATTATTCGATTTTCACACTTGATAAAGAATTTATAATTAATAGCTGGAGTTCTGGTTCGTCAAAAATATTTGGATACGAGACGGATGAAATTATAGGACAGCATTTTGATGTTATTTTTACGGAAGATGACATACAAAATGGTATTCCGCAAACAGAAATTCAAGCTGCCTTAATAGAGGGAAGAGCAACTGATAACAGATGGCACGTTTGTAAGGATCAAAGTTTGTTTTACGCCTATGGTTTGGTTTTTCCGCTTATTGGAATTGAGGGCGAGATGTTAGGATATGTTAAAATTTTACGGGATTTGACCGAGAGAAAGAAATCAGAGGATGCTATAAAAAAATATGTAAAAGAACTGGAAGATCTTAATACGCACAAAGAGAATGTTCTTGCAATTGTTTCCCATGATTTAAGAAGTCCATTATCTGGAATTATTGGAACGGCAGAATATCTGAAAACAAATCTAAACAGTTTAGATTCTGATATTGTAAAAGAAATGCTTCATTTGCTTCACAAAACTGCTGTTGATGAGTTAAACATGCTAGACAATTTAGTAGAATGGGCTAGAATAAAGTATGCCTCAGAAGTATTTTCTCCGACAAAAATTGAACTTTTTAATTCTGTGCAAATGGCTTTTGAATCATTGCATGAAACGGCTTCTTTGAATTCCATAAATCTTCATAACAAGATTGAAGCTAATACTATCGTTTTTGCAGATGGAAAAATGTTACTTTCTATTCTTCAAAACATAATTTCTAATGCCATTAAGCATTCTTTACTTGGAGGGAAAATTGAGGTTTCGGCTGAGATTACAGCAGAAAAAGTAATAATTCAGATAAAGGATTCAGGGATAGGAATGTCTAAAGAGGTACAAAGCAAACTTTTTACCCCACAAATGAGTACACTTTCTAAGGCTAGGAAAGACAACAAGGGAGCCGGAATAGGTTTGTTATTAGTAAAAGGATTTCTAGAAAAAAATGACGGTGAAATATGGGTCGAAAGTGTCGAAGGAATAGGATCTACTTTTTATTTTACATTGCCTCTTGAGAAGCCCATGTATAAAATTGATAGTGCTGATAAAATAGAATTTGACAAAAGATTTTAATAAAATTCATAAAAAAAGAGCTTTGAAATTACTTCAAAGCTCTTTTTTTATGGTGCAAAAGGGATGGAATTGTAAACCTTTATTGTGATTTTTTATCACAATAAAGATTGAAACGGATAGCCCAACTGTTTGAAATGTAGTGAAAACTTTGAAGTGCCCAAGTGCTTCATCTATTTTTTATCTACAACAGGTCTTTCTGGACGATTTGCCAGTTCCCAAGCGGTTACAAATGCAAATTGAGCTCTTTTTGTTAGGGCATCGTATTCAATTTTGTCTGGACTGTCGGTTGGTTTATGATAATCAGCATGAACTCCATTGAAAAAGAATACAGACGGAATCCCATGTTTAGCAAAATTATAATGATCTGAGCGTTCATAGAAATGGTTTGGGTCTTTTGGATCATTGTATTTGTAATCTAAATCCAATTTGGTGTATTTAGCGTTTGCTAGGGTACAAATGGTATCTAAATCACTGGATAACCGGTTTGCTCCAATAACATATACATAATTACTGCTGGCTTTATGGGCTTCATCACGGCGGCCTATCATATCAATATTGATGTCAGTAATTGTATTAGCAAGCGGGAATAAGGGGTTTTCAGAGTAGTATCTGGATCCATGCAAACCATGTTCTTCTCCGGTTACATGCAGAAATAAAACCGAGCGTTTTGGACCGTGTCCTGCTTTTTTAGCAATTTGGAATGCTTGTGCAATTTCTAACATAGCAACAGTTCCGGAACCATCATCATCTGCACCATTGTAAATTTCTCCATTTTTAATCCCTACATGATCATAATGCGCAGAAATCACAAGTACTTCATTTGGTTTTTCAGAACCTTCAATGAAAGCCCAAATATTTTCGGAATCGGGTAAGTTTTCGTTTCGTTTGGCATTTAAGAAAGCTGCTGGAATTTTTTGGTAATAATCAGTTGCGCCATTGGGAAATGGTATTTCATTTTTTTTATATTGATTGATGAGGTAAACACCAGCTTTTTTTTGTCCTGCAGATCCAGTTTCCCGGCCTTCCATTTCATCTGAAGCCACTATGTAAAGATGTGTTTTTAATTCTTTAGCGGTAATGGTGTTCATATACTTTGTAGGGTCTGTATTTGAAACACTAAATTTTTGAGTGGTACAGCTTATGGTTGTAACAACCAGTAAACCTAATAGAGGAATTTTTTTCATTTTTTAATGTAAATTAATAAAAGTGTAAATAGCAAAAATTGATAAAATAATTATGATTAAGACAAAGTTGATAAAAAACAGTAGGCTACTTTTTATAAAAGATATAATGCGGGTCTCCCCATAAAATCGATGGTGTGCCGGAAAGAAATAATAAATCATCCATCCTATCCCGATAAAATTAATCACTGCCAACAGGAAAGAACCGATGTTTAAGTTTTCAATTAAGGAAAGTCCTTTGTTAATTAGAAACAACAGTAAAAAAAGCAGTAATAAAAAAGAGAAATAATGCAATGTAAAAATTCCGTGATCAAAATAATACCACCGTTTTTTATTATGGAACAGCCAAAGAAAAAGGGCAAAGAGTGGCATTAGTATAAAAAGAACCTTGGGTAAATTATGTATAAAGGAACTAACGAATTTTTCAATAAGTTCGCTTTGTGTGTTTTTCTCTTTAACAATTTGAATTTTTTTGTTCATCCAATAATTAAAATCGGATAATTTTTCAGATTCTGGAGCATTTTTTTGAATAGAATCTAACTGATCTACAGATTCGTAGCCAAAATTAAACAATTGATTTCCGTCTTCTGGATTTGATTGGTTATTTTTAATTGACTTGTTTTGAAACGACTTATTTTTGGTGGTAATGGCAGCTGTTTTTTTCGTATTTTTTTCTGAAGAATTGATTTCAGTAGGGAAGATGGCAATTAATAGAAACGTGATAAAGCTGATAAAAATATAAAGTCGAACTGGCGCCAAATATGACAATCGTTTTCCGGAAAGGTATTCTTTCGTTAAAGCAGCAGGTTTAAATAAGAGATTTTTTATGGTCCTCCAAAAAGCATTTTCATAATGTGTCAAATCCTCAAAAAAATGGATAAAGAGGTGATGAAACGTTTTTCTGGTATCAGTGTTTTCTTGACCACAATTTGGACAGAATCGATTTTCAACCACATACCTGCAATTAAGACAGGTTTTGTCGTTCCTGATTTTACTTTTTGACATAAAAAAACAGTATAAATTCTAAATTTTGTTGCATTTCAATTTATAAAACTAACAAAAATCTAGAACTTATACTGTTTTTAAAAAATTATATTCAATAAATTATTTCAATACTTCTTTTAAGAAAGAATTCATGCGTTCCCAAGAACGTTTTGCGGCTTTTTCATTGTAAGCGGCTCCTTTAGAGTTATCATTCCCAGCTTCAGGATCTGTGAAAGCATGTACTGAATTTGCATAATAAATCATTTCCCAATCGGCTTTAGTATCTCTCATTTCTTGTTGAAAAGCAGTTACTTCTGCAGGAGGAACATAGGTATCATCTGCACCGTGTAGCACTAAAACTTTTGTCCTGATAGGATTATTCATTCTAGTAGCATCACGCCCTAAGCCTCCATGAAAAGAAACTACTCCTTGAATTTTCATACCTGCCCTAGCTGCTTCAAGTACTCCTGTACCTCCAAAACAATAACCAATTACAACAATATTGTCCGGATTTGCGCCTGCTTTAACTAACTGATCTAAAGCTAATTTTATGCGTCTTTGATAATCACTTACATTATTTTTATAAAAGCCAGCCTGTTTTCCGGCCTCTTGTACACTTGTAGGATAATTTCCCTCCCCATAAATATCAGCGACAAATGCATAATATCCCATATTGGAAAGTTTTTTTGCGGAATCTTTAGCATGAGTATCAATACCTTTCCAAGCGGGAAGTATAAGAATTCCGGGTTTGTTTTTACCTCCATTTTTTGGAGTACTCAACAATCCGTTTAATTTTTGATTATTATCAGTGTATTTCACTGGTTTCAATTGTGCAAATGAACTATAGGATAGTAATAGAAATCCTAAAAGGGAAAAGCAAATGTTTTTCATATCAGTTTATTTAGTTTATACAAATATCTAAAATAATTTATCATAAAACGTGTCCCATAATTTGTTTCTCTTATAATGACATATTTTAATCTTATGATCAAAAAAGAGTATTATTCTCCTGGATGATACGTTCGTTCTGCATTTTTTTGAACGTCTTCTTTGTAAAATAATACATCTTTGAATTCCCCTTTTTGATACCTTTCAGCCTGATCGTAAAAATGTTTTGATTTTGGATCACCGCTATTTCCTCCTGCTAATAATGACTTTGCTTTTATCCTAGGGCCAAATTCTACAGCGCATACAAAACTGTTTCCGTTAAAGCCGTAGCGTTTTTTAGTGTCTTTTTGATAATTGCTCTTAAAAGCCGGTAAACTACCCCAAAGCGCCGGTCCATATCCGATAGGCAAACTTTGTAAGGCATCGTTATAAATCATAGCAATATCTCCAGAAGTTCTCTGGAAACGATTAATTTCTCCCCAAGGAATTTGCCAAGTACCAAATTTAATTTTCAATTCACTTACCACCATTTGTAGCTGAGGAATCAATTGATCTGGAAAAGCATTTTTCGCAAAATTGAGCGTGTTTTCAACTTGGTCCATTTCACCTTCATCAATGTATACTTTTTGAATAATTGGATCTAATTTATAGGCCCATTCTATCGCTAAAGTTGTAGCAACAGAATTTTCTCTAGCATAATAATCCCAATTTTTTAAAAGGGTTATTGGTGCTATTAGCTCTTGATAGAGTGGATCCTCGATACTGATATTTTTTTCGAAACTGGAAAGTAAGGATGGAATTAAAACTTCAAAAGCCGTGAGTTTTGTGTCATAACCGTCCGCAATAATTTTATCCAGGGTATAAGTATTGCCCTTGTTCAATAATCGAACAGCATTTAATCCTCTGAAACTTTCCCCATCTGGTGCCATGTAAGTAGGATAGTTTGCCTCTTTTGGACTATTTTCTCCAGCAACAGTATAAGGTGTAGAATTACAATTTTGTAGCCAGCCGTTGGTAGGGTTATAGGAATGAACCGTTTCTGAAATCTCGTGTAATCCTTTCCATTGCGTGGCTGATGTTGTGCCGTCCATCACTTTAGACCAATTTAGTTTTTTGTCTCGAATAGGAACAAAATTTCCATGCCAGTACGCTATGTTTCCTTCTTTGTCTGCATAAACTGTATTATTTGAGGTGTTGGCTTTTAAATCCATTGCTTTTTTATACTCTTCAAACCCCTTTGATTTTGTTCTCACCCAACTTTGTTCCAGACTTTTCATCGAGCGATTATTCGATTTTAGGCTAATCCATTTCCCATCCCTTTTGGCCATTATTGGTCCGTGATTGGTATAATAGGCATTGAATGTTTTAGGAACAAGTCTCCCATTTTCTAGATACTGTATGGTTATTTTTTTCTCTATAACCGGTATTAATTTGCTATCGTATTCATAAAATAGTCGGTTGTTTTTAGTCACAATTTTCTCAGCATAAATATCAGCTACGTCCACGCTCGAAGAGGTGTGCATCCAGCCACAATTCTCGTTGAATCCCTGATAAATAAAAAATTGTCCCCAGGTTACAGCTCCATATGCATTTAATCCTTCGTCGCTGTTCATTTGAATTTCAGGACGAAAATAAAAAGTGGTGTGGGGGTTGATATACAAAATCGCATTTCCTGAAGCTGTTTTTGAAGGAGCGATTGCAAAGCCATTGGAACCGGTTTGAACGTCTTTTTCTCTTTCTATATAGGAGACTTTATCAGTGTTCCCGGAATAGAAAGCTTTTAATTCTCCGGTCGAAAGTCCCGCAGTGCTTATAGCACCAATACTACCATCTGTCCAGAGTAACGGAAACCATGGTTCAAAATGAGTCAATAAAGCAGGTTTTATTTCAGGATGATTGTAGAGGTAAAAGTTGATTCCGTCCGCATAACTGTTAAGTAGTTTTTTCAACCAGGGAGCTGCATTTTTATAGTCTGTTTTAGCTTCATCGGTATCAATTAAAAGTTTAATTTCTAAATCGTTATATAAAACGGACTGCCCTTTTATTTCTGAAAGACGTCCCAGTTTTTCAATATAATTCATTTCAATACGTTTGAAATCGTCTTCACATTGCGCGTACAGCATTCCAAAAACGGCATCGGCATCCGTTTTGCCATAAACATGAGCAATTCCCCAATTGTCCCTGATAATCGTTACTTGTTGCGAGAGTTTTTTTAATCTTGCTGTTTCTTGATTTGATATTTTTTGTGCAAACATCGAGAAACTATAACAAAAAACTAAAATTGCAAGCGGTAGATGATTTTTGAAATATTTCATTTTTATTCAATAGTTAAATTAGAGACTTACATTTCGTTTAAAGGCGCACCCCAATTCAATTATAGAATCCGTTTTGGCAATACCCGGAATAGTGTCTATTTTTTCATAAAGGACTTTTCGCATGTGTTCATGATTTTTGGCGATGATTTTAATGTAAAGAGTGAACGATCCGGTAATGTAGTAGCACTCTGTTATTTCTGGAATATTTTTTAATTCTTCAATAATCCTGTCGGAATCTTGGTCTTTATTCAACGTAATACCGGTAAATGAACCCCAATCATATCCAATTTTTTTTTCATTAATCACCGGTTTTATTCCAGTAAGTATTCCTTGTTCGGTTAATCTGTTGATGCGTTGGTGCACCATTGTATTTGATATTTTAAGATGGCTTGCTATTGCTGAATAGGCCATTCTTCCATCTTTTTCTAGCTCTTTTATGATCTTGATATCGAATTCGTCTAATAAGTCCATGTTATTTTAATTATAAATGTGGTTTTGTATTGGTATAAAAGTACTTATTTTTTATTTATTTGAAAAACAGCAGTAAATCAAATCGATAATTTAAAATGACTTATTTACAATGTAAATTAAAGAAATATTTTTAAATAATATCTTTAAAAAGTCAAAACGTTTATTTTTTTTGTTAAACTAAAAAAAAATACTAATTTTGTTTTTTAATTATTTTTAAAGTAAAATACCATGACACATTCACAACAAAACCTTTCTTCGAAATCGGAATCGCTTATCGAAAAAGAGAATCAGTACGGAGCCCACAATTACCATCCTTTACCTGTAGTTCTAGAACGAGGGGAAGGCGTTTATGTTTGGGATGTAGATGGAAAAAAATACTATGATTTTTTATCAGCCTATTCGGCGGTAAATCAAGGGCATTGTCACCCAAAGATCGTTGGTGCTATGGTAAAACAAGCGCAAACATTGACATTGACTTCACGTGCATTTCATAACGATCAATTGGGTCCGTATGAAGAATATGTAACCAAGTATTTTGATTTTGATAAAGTATTGCCTATGAATACTGGTGCTGAAGCAGTTGAAACAGCCTTGAAATTATGTAGAAAATGGGCTTATGAAGTCAAAGGAATTGCTGAAAATGAAGCGCAAATCATTGTTTGTGAAAATAATTTTCACGGAAGAACAACAACAATTATTTCATTTTCAAATGATGAAAGCGCTCGTAAAAGTTTTGGGCCTTTCACAGCCGGATTTATTAAAATTCCGTACGATGATGTTGAAGCTTTAGAAAAGGTATTAAAATCGAACAAAAATATTGCAGGATTTTTAGTAGAACCAATTCAAGGAGAAGCGGGTGTTTATGTTCCTGCGAATGGGTATTTAGCTAAAACTAAAGCGCTTTGTGAAGCTCATAATGTTTTATTTATTGCGGATGAAGTGCAAACTGGGATTGCCCGAACAGGAAGATTATTGGCCACTTGTGGAGCGTGTGACTGTAAAAAAGGGTGTGAAAACAAACCAGAAGTTAAACCAGATATTCTTATTTTAGGAAAGGCTATTTCAGGAGGCGTTTATCCAGTTTCGGCTGTTTTGGCAAATGATCACATAATGAATGTCATTAAACCAGGACAACACGGTTCAACTTTTGGAGGAAATCCTATTGCTGCAGCTGTAGCTATTGCTGCTCTAGAAGTTGTAAAAGATGAAAATTTAGCACAAAATGCCGCTCATCTAGGGGAAGTATTAAGAACGGGTCTTAATGAGATTGCTTCAAGAAACCCATTAATTACATTGGTTAGAGGCAAAGGTTTGTTGAATGCTATTGTTATCAATTGTGATGAAGAATCGGATTTAGCTTGGAATATTTGTATGAAATTCAGTGAGTACGGATTATTAGCGAAGCCAACACATGGCAATAAAATTCGTTTAGCTCCGCCACTAGTAATAACGGAATCTCAAATTCAGGAATGTCTGGCTATTATTGAAAGAGCTTTAAATGATTTTAGATAATTTAAGTACAATGGGAAAAGCATTAAAATTAATAAAGAACAGATCCGATATAGGGGCTGGTACTCGAGGATCTGATTTGGGAATCGACGCTATCGAAATTGCTGCAATCAATAAAAACAGTGATTATTTTAATCAATTTGAATTTGAAGATGTAAAAACGCACAATGAATCCATTTATGATAAAAACCGAAGTTCATCTGCTAAAAGGATTGAGCATGTTGTAGAACAATGTACTCGGGTTTGTAATGCGGTAAGGAAAAATATAGAAGGAAATTATTTTCCAATTGTTTTATCAGGAGATCATTCTTCTGCATTAGGAACGTTAAGCGGTATAAAAGCAGCTTTTCCAGAACAAAATATAGGCGTATTTTGGATTGATGCTCATGCTGATTTACATTCTCCTTATACATCACCATCTGGAAACATTCATGGAATGCCTTTGTCAGCTGCGCTTGCCGAAGATAATTTAAATTGTCAAAATAATGAAGTGGCTGCGGAAACGCAACAACATTGGGAAGCAATGAAAAACATAGGTTTTAAAGGCCCTAAAGTTTTGGCTGAAAATTTAGTTTATTTTGGTGTTCGTGATACAGAAGAAGAAGAAGACAGGCAAATTGAAAAGTTGCACATCAAAAATTATAAAGTAGCCGAAGTTAGGTATAGAGGCTTAGAAAAGTGTGTCTCTGAAGCATTGACTAAATTAGCACATTGTGAGGTCTTATATATTTCGTTTGATGTAGATTCTATGGATTGTGATATGATTTCCTACGGCACAGGAACTCCTGTTCCCAAAGGTTTTGATCAATATGAAGTGATTGCGATTATCAATCAAATTATTCAAACCAAAAAAGTGGTTTGTATTGAGTTTGTTGAGATTAATCCGTTATTAGACACTAAAGGAAATAAGATGGCGGAAACCGCATTTGAAGTTTTAGAAGCAATTACTTCGGAACTTATTGTCCCGGTGGAATAGTTTTTAAATAAGTGACCAAACAAATAGTCCCAAAATCTTTTTCTTGATTTTGGGACTATTTGTTAAATAGTAAATTTGGTCTTCGTCATTCTATCGGGGAGGGATAATACTTTTTTCTCAACCAAAAAGCTACATTTACCAATGCAATCAATGCGGGTACTTCTACCAATGGTCCGATTACGCCAGCAAAAGCTTGTCCGCTGTTGATACCGAAAACCCCTATTGCAACTGCAATGGCTAACTCAAAGTTATTACCAGTTGCAGTAAAGGCTATTGCGGTAGATTTTGAATAATCAGCACCAAAATACTTTCCTAAGAAAAAACTGATTATAAACATTAGGGTAAAATAAATGACTAAAGGAATGGCGATGCGAATTACATCCATAGGAATTTGTACAATTAATTCTCCTTTTAGGCTAAACATTAATACGATGGTAAATAATAATGCCACTAAAGTAATAGGCGAAATAAATGGAATGTATTTATTTTGAAACCAGTTTTCCCCTTTAAATTTAATAAGACTGTAACGACTAATGATTCCCAATGCAAAAGGAATTCCTAAATAAATCCCCACGCTTTCTGCAATTTGACCAATACTGATTGTTACCTCAAAACCAGTGTAGCCAAAATAAGGAGGTAAAATCGTTATGAATACATACGCGTAAACGCTATAAAGCAATACTTGAAAAATACTGTTCAAAGCAATTAATCCCGCTGCGTATTCTCTATTACCATCGGCTAAATCATTCCAAACAACTACCATAGCGATACAACGAGCTAGTCCGATTAGGATAACTCCAATCATATATTCTGGATAGCCGTTTAGGAAAAGTAAGGCTAAAGAAAACATCAAGATAGGTCCTACCACCCAGTTTAACAACAAGGAAGCACCTAATACCTTTGTGTTTTGGAAGACTTCACCCATTTTACTGTAATTCACTTTGGCTAATGGCGGATACATCATTAAGATTAATCCAATGGCAAGCGGAATATTAGTGGTTCCACTGGAAAAGGAGTTGATAAAATTACCACTAGAAGGAATTAAATTCCCAATTCCAATGCCTATTGCCATGGCCAGAAATATCCATAGTGTTAAAAATCGATCTAAGAAACTTAATTTTTTTCTCTCGACTACTGGAGCGCAATTAGTTGCTGACATATTTATTTTTTAATTTTGGAAAACACATAAAATAATTCGGTTGCAATCTGTAAACTACGTTCTTCATATTTTTCTGCTTGTTGTGGTGTACCATCAAATACTTTTGGATCTTCAAAAGTGATAGGAATGCGTTTTTCGGCACCAGAAATAAAGGGGCAACCTCCATCTGCCTGCGAACAAGTCATAATCGCTGCAAATTCCCTTTGAGGATTAAAGTCGTCATCAAATGTTTTAGAGAAACCAATGATAGGAAGTTCATTATCCCCATATTTTATACTATAAATAGGATTTTTCCCTTCGGAAATTGTTTTTATTTTGAAACCTGTTTGTGCTAAAGTTTGAACTACTACTGGAAATAAAGCGGTTGTTTCAGTCCCACCTGAATAGCAAAACACATTTTTTATCCCATAATATGCCGCCGCTGTTTGTGCCCAGACTTGTGCCAAATGGCTTCTTCTGGAATTGTGTGTACAAATCAAGTTCAGCCTTACTTCTTTATGACTAGTGGTCTTGGCTTGAATATAATCAATAAGCGGTTGTAAAGTTAGTATGCGTTCATCAGAAATACTTTTAAAATCAAAACGGGTAATTACTTTGTTGATTGCTGGGTATATGATAGTTGGAGTAGTACTCATTTTAAGTGTGGTATTAAAAATTAGCAACATCCTCCGCCTGGAGAGCAGCTATTGTTGTTTTGGTTAGAGATCGCTTCTAATTTTATCTTTTGTTTATCTGAAGGAATGCCACAATCGTCTTGGGCCAAGCAAGCGGTTTGTTTGTTTAAAAGTTTAAAATTTACACCATCGAAACCAATACTATATTTACCTATTGTTTCTTCTTGAAATTCGACTTCAACATCATAATCTTCGATACCCAATATTTTTTCTGAAAGGGTGATTATATCCAAAAGTTTTTGAGGTTTTAACCTGTGATCAAAATCATTGGCATCCCATAATTGAAAATTGGCAAGAATCTCTTTTCTAACTTTTCCACCGCAATCAATAAAGTGTTTTGTGATCAATCCTACTTCAGTTACATGAAAATGTTCTGGAACAAATGTCCCGTTAGGTAAAACAAAAGTAACATTTTCGAGTAGGCTCAATTGTTTTTTTATTTCGGATAGCTTCATTTTTTATAATTTTAAAAATTAACAACATTGATTTTTTTTATTTTCTAAATAGGCACTAATGTGCTGAAAAAAGCCTTTTATTTTTTCAAAACCATCTTCATTGAGGCAATAACAAATAGCATTTCCTTCAAAGTTGCCTTTTATTAGTCCTGCATTTTTGAGCTCTTTCAAGTGTTGAGAAACAGTAGGTTGGGCTAGAGGCAGTTCATTGACAATATCGCCACACACACAACTATTAACTTTAATGAGATGTTGAATAATGGCGATACGTGCTGGATGACCAATGGCTTTAGCCAAAGTTGCCAATTCGTTTTGCTCTTCTGTAAAATGTTGTGACTTAGTAATTCCCATCGCTATATATTTATATTGCAATATTACGATTATAATTATTTAAAACAAACATGTTGAGAGGTTTTTTTTTAAAATAGGACTTATGGAGATTTATTGGAATTCTTTACAGTTAATCTTCTTAGAAAACTATTAATATTCGATAACAAAAACTGTAATGGGTCCTTTATTATTTAACAATTTAAGTAGATCATAATAGTATCTAGCGTTGTTCTACAGGAATACAGTTTCTTGGTACAACATGGTTTCTTGATAGGGTTTGTATTTTTTTTAAATCAAACATATGATTCAATTTTTATTTAACGGGTTTAAAATAAGTTGTTTACTTAAAATAATTAAGTGTATTAGTATTTGCTTCATTTATAAATGATTAACTTAGTGTAATGTAAATCAATTAAATAAATTCAGAATGAATAATAAAAACGATAAGTTGAATTTTGATAAAAGAAAATCAGGAAAGAAAGATAAAAACACGATACCAGATTCTCTTTTGTATCCTCCTAGCGAAGATATTTACAATCAGTTTCATAAAGAAACGGAAATTGATCCAGAGGATATTTCTAAAAATAAGGTGCCAGTTGAAGTGAATAATGGTGCTAAATTGAATCAAAAAGATTTTAAGGATGATGTGTCTGGAGCTGATTTAGACATTCCGGGTTCAGAGTTGGATGATGATAAAGAAATTTCTGGGAATGAAGATGAGGAGAACAATCATTATAGTATTGGGGGAGATGATCACACTAATCTAGAGGAGAATACCGATGGGAAGAGTTGAAGGGTTAAGATAAAGTCTGCGTTTTTTATTAATTGAAATGTGAATCATATTGAAATGTCTTTACAGGAATACGGTCAAAACCGTAATTTTAATGCTACTGCTGAACCAAAAGGTGTAATAAAAAAGGGAAGATCCGAATTGATTTTTGTTGTGCAAAAACATGCTGCATCCCATTTACACTACGATTTTCGTTTGGAAAGTGATGGAGTATTAAAAAGTTGGGTCATACCCAAAGGACCCTCTATGAATCCAAAGGATAAAAGACTTGCGATTATGGTAGAAGATCATCCTTACAATTACAAAGATTTTGAAGGCGTAATACCAGAAGGAAACTATGGCGCTGGAAATGTTATTGTGTGGGATAATGGAACATATTCTTTAGTAGAGGGAGAGGGTGTTGATAATAGAGAGAATAAAATAAAAAAGGATTTAAAAAACGGCCATCTTAGTTTTGTTTTAAAAGGAAACAAGCTAAAAGGAGAATTTACTTTACTGAAATTAAAAACAAAACAGGCCAATACCTGGCTTTTGATAAAATCAAAAGATAGGCATGCTAGTGGTAGGGACATTTTGCTTCAAGATAAATCTGTCATTTCTAATATGACAATAGATAGTCAAAAAAATAAATTAAAGGAGTAATTTCCTTTTTAGTATTTCTCCTTATGTATAAAGCAGCAATTACCAGATGGGTGGTTGCTGCTTTTTTTATAATTGTTTGTACTATTTCTGGGCAGAACACTATTTTGTTTAGCTGTGTTTTTGTGCTGCTATCCCGGCGGGAGTTTGAATGTTTGAGCTTTCTATACTATATCATAGAAGGAATTCAAAAAGGTATGCCTACTCTATATAGTGTAGAATAAGAAAGTGATGTTAATGAGTTATATCCAAAAAGTATTTACGATATTCCAATTTAATGCCTTTCTATTGGTATTATAGTAAGATTATAGGGGTTGTATTGATATAGAATGGCAATAGATATTGAATAATATTTGAATTTCTACAGCTATATTAAATAGATAAGGATGTTTAAATAAGTTGGATTAGTTGATTTGGTTAAGAAATAGGGT
>NZ_JBLVPG010000003.1:0-486079 GCF_048284335.1 Flavobacterium amylolyticum | reverse complement strand
CGAACAGAGTAGTTAAGCCCGCCTGCGCAGATGGTACTGCAGTTATGTGGGAGAGTATGTCGTCGCCTTTCTTTAAAGAAACCTATTCATTTATTTGAATAGGTTTTTTTTTGCCCTTTTTTAAAATAATAACAATTAATTTTGACAAATTTTCCACATAAATAATTCCTCGAGAAAGTATAACATTATTAATACTCAAAAGTGTCAGAATATTTATATGTTTTTTCGTGTATGTTATGTAAAATTTTTAATTTTAAAATATTTAATTTATTTTTAGATTTTATACTTTGAGTCTTGTGTTATATTATATGAGGTTTAACTTTATTTGTGAATTTTAAATCAAAACAAGAAATTTATAAAAGTGATTTTGTCTTTTAAATTTTAAAAATATGTATTTACTTATGTTTTTTAAAGCTAAACGTGATGTGTTTAAAATATAAAATCACATATTCGTTGAATAACTAGCACTTTAGATTTTTAGATTTTAATTGGTTAATTTTTTATTAAAATATGATTTGTTCAATGAAAATAAAACTTTACTTTTATTTATTGAATTATACATTATTGTATATTAACTACAAAATTTTGTTTATGAGGAAAATTTTACTTTTATTTTTGCTGTTTCATTTACTGTCAGGTTATTCTTTAAACGCTAAAAATTTTAAAAATAATTTGAGTTTTAATAATTTAAATTTTAAGTTATCTTCTAAATTAATTTCATCTGATACTATAAAGAAAAAGGAAAAAAAAACAAGAGCTGCAAGAAGCTCCAGAATTCTAGCTATTTTGCCGCCTCCTATTACCACCGCAGGGAGTTCTTGTGGTAATGGTATTAATCCTGTACAAATTAATGTTTATGCATTTGGAGTAAATGGTAACGAAACTATTGAATGGTTTGTTTCACAATCTTCTGTAATACCAATATTTACAGGAAGTATTTATAGCCCTAGCATAAGTACTACTCGTACCTATTATGTCCAAAGTAGATTGGGAAACGATATTAGTACTCGTATTCCTGTAGTTGCTTCAGTTTATATTGTTCCTCCAGCTGTATCATTAACGGCTTCTCCAGCTAATAACCCATCTGCGCCTTTATGTTTAGGTAAATCTGTCACTTTTACTGCAACAGGTGGAGGTGATTTATTTGAATTTTCTGTAGATGGTGTTGTTAAACAAGCTATGTCAACTAATAAAATGTTTGTTACTAGTACTTTAACAGATGGTCAGGTGGTTAGAGTACGTACACGGTTTGCGGTAGTTTTTGATGGAAATATAATTGAAAAAGCATGGGGAACAGGATCTTTAGAAGATAATTTTTTGTCTGCACCGTTGTCCCCAAATTCAACAACGGGTTATATTAATTCGCTAAAAATTAGTTCTACAGAGGACAAATTAGTTTTTGGAATCGCTGGAAAATCATTGAGTAATAGAAGGATTTTATTATTTCTTGATACAAAAGTTGGAGGTTTTAATGTTTCAAATTATGGTGATGAAACTGGACCTATTCCTTTAGTAAATGGATTTAACTTTTTTAATAATTCCTCAAATATTTTTGATTCATATTTCCAAGCAGATTATTGTCTTGTTATTGGAACAGATGCTGGGGAAACCAATTATATTTCAGATATAATTGAATTAAAAACAGGAAATTCTATTAAAACAAATTTAGGAAATGCTAGTACGGGAATCCCATCTTCTGTTATGGGGGTAAACAAGAATAATACAGGTATTAATGACTATAATTTAGGTTTTGAAGTTGAAATTTTGAAATCACTTTTGGGTTATACAACAGGTGACATTAAATTTTTTGCCATGACTGTAGCTGACCAAGATGAAACTAATTTTGTAGTTGCAAATTCCTTTTTAAGTCCTGAACGGACCAGTAGTTTGGATTATGGGAATGGAGCAGTAGATTATAATTTAAAAGATCCAAATCCAGTTATAGTCTCTTCAGCTGCATTAACTCCTTGTTATTCAGAAGCAAATGTCATGATGAATTTTGTTTCTACCCCAACAACTTCTAGTGTTGTTCAGCCTACTTGTGGTATGCCGTCAGGAAGTATTTCTATTTCAACACAATCAGGGGTAGAGTATAGCTTAAACGGGATAGCGTACCAAACATCCAATGTTTTTTCAGGTTTGACGCCAAATAGCTATACGTTATTTGTAAGAAATATAGCGGACACCGGATGTGTGACTTCCTCATCATCTAGTATCATTATTAATGCAGTTCCAACTCCACCAGTTACACCAACAACTGCTAGTGTTGCTCAGCCAACTTGTGCTGTTCCATCGGGAAGTATTTCAATTTCAACACAATCAGGGGTGGAGTATAGTATAAATGGAACAGTTTATCAAGCATCCAATACTTTTTCAGGATTGACTGCCAATAGTTACACATTGTATGTAAGAAATTTAGCAGATGCTACTTGTGTGACGGCATCTAACACTTCAGTGATTATCAATACTACTCCAAATCCTCCACTTGTTCCAACAACGTCTAGTGTTGTTCAACCCACTTGTGCAGTACCATCAGGAACTATTTCAATTACAACACAATCAGGGGTGGAGTATAGTATAAATGGAACAACCTATCAAGTATCCAATACTTTTTCAGGATTGACTGCCAATAGTTACACATTGTATGTGAGAAATTTAGCAGATACCACTTGTGTGACTCCATCTAACATTTCAGTTGTTATCAATGCTGCTCCAAATCCCCCACTTGTTCCAACTGCGTCTAGTGTTGTTCAGCCAACTTGTGCTGTACCATCAGGAACTATTTCAATTACTACACAAACAGGAGTAGAGTATAGTGTAAATGGAGCGACTTATCAAACGTCTAATATTTTTCCAGGATTAATACCTAATAGCTACACAGTATATGTAAGAAAAACGGCGGATGCCACTTGCGTGACTCCATCTGCAACCCCAATTACGATTAATGCAGTTCCAACTCCACCAGTTGTACCAACAAAATCTAGTGTAGTTCAACCAACTTGTGCAATACCGTCGGGGAGTATTTCAATCACCACACAATCTGGAGTAGAGTATAGTTTGAATGGTACGACCTATCAAGCATCTAATATTTTTTCAGGATTGGCACCTAATAACTATACATTATATGTAAGAAATACAACGGACACTACTTGTCTAACTACTTCCTCCTCGACAATTTCGATTAATCTGATTCCAGCCCCTCCAATTGTTCCAACTACGGCTAGCTTAGTTCAGCCAACTTGTGCAGTGCCATCAGGAAGTATTTCAATCCGAACACAATCAGGGGTAGAGTATAGCTTAAATGGGACGACATACCAAGTTTCCAATACTTTTTCAGGATTGACACCTAATAATTATACATTATATGTGAGAAATATAACAGATGGAACATGTACAGCTCAATCGGCATCAGTTATCACAATTAATGCAATACAAATATTACTTACACCTACAGCAGCGAGTGTAGTTCAGCCAACTTGTGCTTCTCCAACCGGGGCAATCGTAATAACAACACAACCGGGAGTAGAATACAGTTTGGATGGAATTGCATTTCAAGTTTCTAACACCTTCACTGGGCTACCTCCAAATAGTTATACCTTGTATATAAGAAGTACAATTGATGCCACTTGTCTCAAGTCATCAGTATCAATGGTAACTATAAATGTGATTCCAACTTCTCCTACTGTTCCTACAACAACAAGTATTGTTCAGCCGACATGTGCTGTTCCATCTGGAACGATAGTAATAGCTTCTCAACTTGGTGTTGAATATAGTTTGAATGGAACTGCTTTTCAAACTTCAAATAGTTTTACAGGCTTGGGACCTAATACTTACACTTTATATGTTAGAAATATAGCTGATCCTACTTGTTCAGTACAAAGTAGTATAAAGGTGATTATTGATCCACTTCCTGCTTTACCTATGACGCCAAGTTTGTTTAAAATTATCCAGCCAACCTGCTTGATTCCTTCCGGTAGCATTGAAATTACGGGTCAGACTAATGTTCAGTACAGTGTAGGGAATACATACCAAGATAGTGCTGTTTTTACTAATTTGGCACCTGGTAGATATACAATAAGTGTGCGATTTACAAATAGTGTAGCGTGTATAGCGGTAGGTTCAGTACTGACTATAAATGCTATTCCTCCACAAATTCAATTTGAAACTGTTGGTGATTGTGAAAATAAAGAATATACTTTAACCGCTAATCCAATATCAGGAACCTATGATCCCAATAATGTGTCGTATCAATGGAAAGATAAATTCGGAAATCCAGTGGGAACTAATTCAAATGTATTAAATGTTACGAATGTTATCGCTTCAACTCCAGGTGGACAAGTTGTATTTCCTGTAGCATATACACTTACAGTAACTTCAGTAAATACTGGTTGTGAGACATCTGGTAATATAGTTGTTGAATCTATTTATTGTAATATGCAAAAAGGAATTTCACCGGATGGAAATGGTTCGAATGACTTTTTTGATTTAAGATCAATGAGTGTAAAAAAACTGGAGGTATTTAATAGATATGGTATAAAGGTGTACAGCCAATCTAATTATACAGATCAATGGAACGGACAGTCTAACAAAGGGGAAGAACTTCCAAGTGCGACTTATTACTATGTTATAGAGTTTAATAGTGGTGAGTCAACTACAGGTTGGATTTATCTAATCAGAGAAAAACAGTAAATAAAAGATCTATTAGTGCTCAACATTTAGTAGACTCACAAACCGAAAAATATATAGATATGAACAAAATACTATTGATGTCTCTTTTTACTCTCCTTATATTTATGGATGTAAAAGCGCAACAAGATCCACATTATACCCAATATATGTATAATATGAATGTTATAAATCCAGCCTATGCCGGTTCCAAAGAGAGTCTGTCTTTGGGTCTATTGTATAGAAAACAATGGGTTAACATAGAAGATTCGCCAGCTTCTTTTACTTTTTCAGCACATACGCCTGCAGGAAGGAATGTAGGTGTTGGAATATCCTTTATTTCAGATAAAGTTGGGCCAGTAACAGAACAAAATGTATTTGGAGATTTCTCGTATACTTTGAAATTAGGGGATACTCAACGATTAGCATTTGGACTAAAAGCTGGTGTGTCTTTCCATAAAGTAGGACTTAGAGATATTCAATCGAGTTTACCAGATCCCAACGAAGGTGTTTTTGGAGAGGATATTAATAATACGGCATTGAATTTAGGATCAGGATTGTTTTATTATACGGACAAATATTACGTTTCATTATCGATTCCTAATATGATTAAATCAGCACATTTAGATTATAACGGGCGTGAATATGGATCTGATGTATCGCACTATTTTTTAACTGCTGGATATATTTTTGACTTAAATTATGAATTGAAATTTAAGCCTTCTATAATGTTAAAATCTGCATTTAACGTAACTCCTTCTTTAGATCTTTCAGCTAATTTTTTATTTCAAGAAAAATTCGAAATTGGCGCTACTTATAGATTGCAAGATAGTTTTGGTGGGATGATTAATTTCGCCGTTACTCCTGAATTAAGAATTGGATATGCTTATGATCATATTGTTTCTGACTTGAGAGTAACTGCACCCTCTTCACATGAGTTTCTATTACTTTATGATTTATTTGAAACTAAAAAAGTATCCCGTTCTCCTAGATTTTTCTAAAAATTTAATCACTCTACTTGATGAAAAAAAATATAATTTTATTGTTTTTGGTGCTTACCAGTTTCGCAGTTATGGCACAAAATAAAGAGACTAAAAAAGCAGATAAATTAGTTGAAAGTTTCGAATATGGCAAAGCTGTTGCGGAGTATCTGACTCTAGTAAAAAATGGAAATTCAGATCCTTATGTCAGCAAGCAACTCGGAAATTGTTATTATAACATGAATAATTCCGTAGAATCTGAAAAGTGGTATGCCGAAGCGTTAAAAACCCAGCAAGACACCAATACCCATTATAGATATGCTCAAATGCTTAAATCTAATGGGAAATATGCGGAATCAAATGTTCAAATGAAAATATTTGCAAATATGGCACCCAGTGATCAACGTGCTATTGCATTTAATAAAGATCCAAATTATCTTACGAAATTAAACAATACGGAAAAACTTTTTGAGGTGAATAAAATTTCATTAAATTCTAAAAGGTCTGACTTTGGGGCTATACTGTCTGGAAATCAACTTTATTTTGTAAGTGCTAGAAACGAGAGTAATAAAATTTATGGTTGGAATGATGAACCCTTTTTGGATATTTACCAATCTACTTATAATGCTGATGGGAGTTATTCAGAGCCAATTCCTGTTAATGAATTAAATACTAGGTTTCATGAAGGCCCGGTTACAATGACTAAAGAAGGTAACGTTATGTATTTTTCGAGTGAAAGTTTTCAAGATAAACTTTTTGAAAAAGCAAAAGACACTAAACTGAAGTTTGGTCAGGTTAGTCTTTACAAAGCAATTAAAAAAAATGGTAAATGGGGCGATATAACCCCGTTGCCATTCAACAGTAAAAGTTATTCTGTGGGTAATCCATCTATAGACAAAGAAGGCAAAATTCTTTATTTTGCTTCCAATATGGTAGGTTCAGTAGGGGGAACTGATATCTGGAAAGTAATTGTGAATAGCGACGGGACTTTTGGAACTCCGGAAAATTTAGGAGATAAAATTAACACACTCGGTGATGAGAATTTTCCTTTTGTTTCGGATGATTCAATTTTGTACTTTTCATCAAATGGATTGACGGGTTTTGGCGGTTATGATATTTTTTCGGTTAATTTGAAAAAAGGAGCAGAGCCTTATAATCTTGGAAAGCCAGTAAATTCTGAGAAGAATGATTTTGCCTTTACTATTAATAAGGAAAAAAATATTGGATATTTATCCAGTAATCGGAGTGGTATTGATCATATTTACGGTGCGATACCAGTATGTGAAGGACAGATTCTTACTGTCGTAAAAGATGCTAAAACAGGAAAGTTATTGGATAATTCTAGAGTAGTTATTCTAGATTCAATAAAGACAATTTTAGACACTAAAACAACTAATGGGAAGGGTGAAGTGCTCTATACAGTAAAATGTCAAAAATCATATACCATAGGAGTATTTAAAGATGGCTATATTTCTAAATCGTTTCCAGTTACTAAGATTAATGGCGAAAAAATTATTGTTGATGCCACAATTGACCCAATTGATGTGATTGTGACTGATACAGAAATTATTTTGAAACCTATTTATTTCACATACAATAAAAGTAATGTTACCAAGAAAGGTGCAATTGAACTCGATAAATTAGTGTATGTATTGTCGCAAAATGACAAACTCAAAATTTTTGTTAAGGCTCATACGGATACAAGAGGTACACATACCTATAATTTAAATCTTTCACAACGAAGAGCGAATGCTACTGTAGCATATATTGTTTCAAAAGGAATTAGTGTAGATAGAATATCAGGCAAAGGTTTTGGAGAATCAGATGCTAAAATTGACTGTCAAGAAAAATGCACAGAATTAGAACATGCGCTCAACAGGCGTTCGGAGTTTATGATCGTGAAATAATTTACGAGGCTATCTATTTTAAATAAAAAGCAGGATACTTAATAGTGTCCTGCTTTTTATTTAAAATAGATTAGGAGTTGTGTAGGATCTACCCGTGCATGGTTTCTTGTTTTCCATAATTAGTGATTATTGAAGTTTCAAACTCAATCCATTCCTTCCAGCGTTTGTCTACATCTATATTGTCAGCATATTTTTGAGCAAAACCCAAGAAAGTAGTGTAATGTCCCGCTTCAGAAATCATGAGATCTCTGTAAAAAGTGGCTAATTCAACATCTTTTATGTTTTCTGACAGCACTTTAAACCGCTCACAACTTCTGGCTTCAATCATAGCTGAAAACAACAATCGATCACAAAGAGCGTCTTTTCGGCTACCATCTTTTTTCATAAATTTAAAAAGTTCATTTACATAATGATCTTTCCTTTCTCTGCCTAAAGTCAGTCCTTTGCTTTTGATTAAATTATGAACCAATTGTAAATGATCTAATTCTTCTTTTGCAATAATCAGCATCTCGGTTACTAATTCCTCTAATTCGGAGTTGTAAGTAACTAAACTGATTGCATTAGAAGCTGCTTTTTGTTCGCACCAAGCATGATCCGTCAAGATTTCTTCTATATTTGATTCAACTATATTGACCCAACGCGGGTCTGTGGCTAATTTTAATCCTAACATTGTATTGGAATTTGTTCAATACAAAATTAGTGTATTATAATCTATTTTAGGTTGAAATGACTGGATTGAAGTCAAAATAGTATTATTTTGCAATTGAAATTTTATAATACTATGAATCAAGTTCATAAGCTTTTAGTTATTGGTTTTGTTTGGCCAGAACCCAATTCGTCTGCGGCGGGAGGAAGGATGATGCAATTGATTTCGCTTTTTAAAACACAAGGCTTTTGCATTACGTTTGCTAGTCCTGCACAAAACAGTGATTTCATGGTTGATTTGCAAGAGTACAAAGTAGAAAAAAAATCTATTGAACTTAATAATTCCAGTTTTGATATTTTTATAAAAGACCTGAATCCAGATGTGGTTTTGTTTGATCGTTTTATGATGGAGGAGCAATTTGGTTGGCGTGTAGCTGAAAAGTGTCCTAATGCATTACGAGTATTGGATACTGAAGATTTACATTGTCTGCGATTGGCGCGCCAGAAAGCATTCAAAGAAAACCGTTCTTTTATGACAACTGATTTATTTGTTGAAGAGGTTGCGAAACGTGAAATCGCGAGTATTTTACGTTGTGATATGTCTTTGATGATTTCCGAATTTGAAATGGAACTTTTAGAATCTTCATTTAAAATAGATGCATCTTTATTGTATTATTTGCCATTTTTATTGGAACCAAGTACGCGTTTCGAAATGGAGGAATTACCGACTTTCGAAGAACGAAAAGACTTTGTTTTTATCGGAAATTTTCTTCATGAGCCCAATTGGAATGCCGTTCAGTATTTAAAAGAAACCATTTGGCCTTTACTAAAAAAACAAGTTCCCGAAGCTGTTCTAAATATTTATGGGGCTTACCCCTCACAAAAAGTACTGCAAATGCATAATAGTAAGGGTGGTTTTTTAATAAAGGGAAGAGCTAATAACGCTCAAGCAGTAGTTAAAGAAGCACGGGTTGTTTTGGCTCCTTTGCGTTTTGGTGCGGGTATTAAAGGGAAATTATTGGAAGCCATGCAATGTGGAACACCAAGTATCACGACCTCTATCGGGTCTGAATCCATGCATGGTGATTTGCCTTGGAATGGTTTTATTACGGATGATGTAGCTGATTTTGTGGATACGGCAGTACGATTGTATCAAGACAAAACAATTTGGGGTAAAGCCCAAAAAAATGGAATGGAGATAATCAATCAACGCTATTCTAAAGGTTTATTCGAGACTGACTTTAGAAAAAAAATAGAATTTTTAAGCTCTAATTTACACCAACATCGATTGAATAATTTTATGGGAGCCATGTTGCAGCATCATACTTTAAAAAGCACAAAATATATGTCGCGATGGATAGAAGAGAAGAATAAATAAAAAATCCCGTCAAGTTTTATAAACAAGACGGGATTTGTATTTTAAGAACCGAGTTATTACGCGAGCATCGTAACTGGGTTTTCTATAAATTGTTTCAATGTTTGTAAAAATTGAGCTCCAGTAGCACCATCAATTGTTCTGTGGTCGCAAGCTAAAGATAACATCATTGTGTTTCCTACAACAATCTGACCATTTTTAACCACCGGTTTTTCTACAATAGCTCCTACGGATAGTATAGCAGAATTGGGTTGGTTAATGATAGAATTGAATTCTGTGATACCAAACATGCCAAGATTAGAAACTGTAAAAGTACTTCCTTCCATTTCTGTAGGTAATAATTTTTTGTTTTTAGCTCTTCCTGCAAGATCTCTTACGCTTCCGCCAATTTGAGATAAATTCATAGCATCTGTAAAGCGTAATACAGGAACTACTAATCCATCTTCAACAGCTACAGCAACTCCAATATTCACATGATGGTTGATAAGAATTGAATCTTCTCTCCATTGAGAATTTATTTTTGGATGCTTTTTCAAAGCCATTGCACACGCTTTTATCACCATATCATTAAAAGATACTTTTGTATCTGGAACGTTGTTGATGATAACTCTTGATTTCATTGCTTCATCCATAGTTACTTCAATCACTAAGTTGTAATGTGGTGCCGTGAATAAAGATTCTGCTAAACGTTTCGCAATGATTTTTCTCATTTGCGAATTCTTGATTTCTTCTGTGAAAACTTCTCCCGCCGGAACAAATGGTTTTGGAGCAGCTACAGTGTCAGTTTTAGCTGGTGCTGAAGTTGTCGACACTGGAACAGCAGCGGTTTGTGGTGTGAAGTTTTCGATATCGCTTTTTACAATACGTCCATTTTCACCAGAACCTTTTACTTGTGTCAATTGGATTCCTTTATCACTAGCAATTTTCTTTGCCAATGGTGATGCTAAAATTCGTTGTCCGTCAGTTGATGGCTCTTGAGCAACTGGTTTTTGAGTCACTGGCTCTGAAGTTTTTTCTGTCGAAGCAACTTCTTTTTCTTTCTCTTCTTCAGCTGCGGGTGCTGCTTGTGGTGCTCCGCCAGTTTTGTAATTTTCTGCAATTCCGGAAATTTCCGTTCCTGCTGGTCCAATTATTGCCAAAAGGCTGTCCACTGGTGCTGCATTTCCTTCTTCGATTCCTACATATAATAAAGTTCCTTCATTGAAAGATTCGAATTCCATTGTTGCTTTATCGGTTTCGATTTCAGCAAGAATGTCTCCTTCGGCAACTGAATCGCCTACTTTTTTCAACCAAGTCGCTACGGTTCCTTCGGTCATAGTGTCGCTTAAACGCGGCATAGTAATAACTACAACTCCTTTTGGTAAGGAAGTTGTGGCAGGTGCTGCAGCTTTTGTAACTTCAGGAGTAGAAGTTGTTTCTTCAGTAACTTTTGTTTCCTCAGTTCCTTTTGATTCTTCTTTTACTGGAGCTGCATCAGTTGGTTTTCCTGCTAGTAATGCCGAAATATCCTCTCCTTCAGTTCCTATAATTGCTAATAACGAGTCAACCGGAGCAGTTTCACCTGCAGGTATTCCTATGTGTAAAAGGGTACCTTCGTTAAAAGACTCAAATTCCATTGTTGCTTTGTCAGTTTCAATTTCGGCAAGGATGTCCCCTTCGCTTATTTTATCACCTACTTTTTTTAGCCAAGTCGCTACCGTTCCTTCCGTCATCGTATCGCTCAAACGAGGCATTGTAATTATTGTTGCCATAATTGATTTATAGTTTATGAGGTAAAAATGGATAGTTCTCTTGTTCGTATACTACATCGTATAGCTGTTGAATAGGAGGGTATTCAGATTCCTCAGCAAATGTTACACATTCTTCTACTAAATCTTTAACTCTTTGATCGATAGCTTCGATTTCTTCTTCTGTAGCGTATTTTTGATCTTTAATCACATCTAATACTTGAGTGATTGGATCAATTTTTTTGTATTCTTCTACTTCTTCTTTCGAACGGTATAATTGTGCATCTGACATAGAGTGACCTCTATAACGGTATGTTTTCATTTCTAGGAATGTTGGTCCATCACCACGACGGGCTCTGTCAATTGCTTCAGTCATTGCTTCAGCAACTTTTACAGGATTCATTCCGTCAACTGGTCCGCAAGGCATTTCGTATCCTAAACCTAATTTCCAGATATCAGTATGATTTGCTGTTCGTTCTACAGAAGTTCCCATTGCATACCCATTGTTTTCAACTATGAATACAACAGGAAGTTTCCATAACATAGCCATGTTAAAAGCTTCGTGTAAGGATCCTTGACGTGCTGCACCATCACCAAAATAAGTCATAGTAACACCACCAGTTTCAAAATATTTGTCTGCAAAAGCTAATCCTGCACCTACAGGAATCTGGCCTCCTACAATTCCGTGACCCCCATAAAAACGGTGCTCTTTTGAAAATATGTGCATGGAACCACCCATACCTTTTGAAGTTCCGGTAACCTTTCCTAAAAGTTCTGCCATCACGCGTCTAGGATCAACTCCCATGCCTATTGGCTGAACGTGATTTCTGTAAGCCGTAATCATTTTGTCTTTTGTCAAGTCCATTGCGTGCAATGCACCTGCTAATACTGCTTCTTGACCATTGTATAAATGTAGAAAACCTCTAACTTTTTGTTGGATGTATAATGCAGCAAGTTTGTCCTCAAACTTTCTCCAAAGTAGCATGTCTTCATACCACTTTAAATATACTTCTTTTGTAACTTCTTTCATCTGAATTTTTCTTTTGCTAAAGTGTTATTGTATTATCAATTTGTACCTATAACGCAAAATAGTTTCCTCCCACAAATTTGCGAAATGCAAAAATAAGACATTCCAAGTAAGAACTATAATTTAATAGGCGATTTTTGGAATTTTTACAAGAATTTTTTATCGAACATAAATGGAAGTAAGTTTTTTAGGGATTCTGATTTGTAAATCACACCAATTTCTCCCATAAAATAGATTTCGATAGGGGTTTCTTGTCGGATTTCGTATTCAGCAATTGATTGTCTGCAAGAGCCACAAGGTGGAATGGGAATTGTGGTTTGATTCGAGTCAGAAGCAGCCGTAATAGCCATTTTTAAAATTTTGGCTTCCGGGTAAACTGCTCCAGCATAAAAAATAGCGACACGCTCCGCACAAAGTCCAGAAGGATACGCGGCATTTTCTTGGTTTGAACCTACTACAATTTTGCCATTGTCTAAAACAATTGCAACTCCAACTCTGAATTTTGAATAGGGAGCATAAGCATTTTTCCGAACGTCAACGGCTTGCGTCATTAAATCCTGAATGTCATTTGGTAAATCTTGAATGGAATCGAATACTTTGAATTGGGTAGTAATTGTTATTTCTTTCATACTTTATTAAGGAAAAAAAATCCAAACTTCATGGCGTTGAAATTTGGATTGTTATTTGTGGATTTTATTTACGTTTAATATTCTTCATATTTATCTCCAAAATTGAAGGTAAGTGAAAAACGAAGCGTGTTTTCTAAAGGGTTTTTTACTTTTGATGCCGAGAATAAATAGGATACATCTACTTTAACTACATTGTACTTGAAACCTGCTCCAAGCGAGAAAAATTGTCGGGCTCCTTTTAGAGGACTTTCGTGAAAGTATCCCATACGCATTGCAAAGGAATCTTGGTACAAATATTCAGCACCTACAGCGTAGGTTACTTCTTTTATCTCTTCGCCAAATCCATCAGGAGCATCGCCAAATGATCTGAAAACTCCAGAGGTCCATCCAATAGAACGGTAATTGTCATTGTTTTGATTGCGTTCTTCTGGCGTCACTGTGCCATCGCCATTCAAATCTGGGTTTTGCGGAGTTGGAACTAAAAGTTTATTAAATTCAACATTTACGGCTACCTTGTTATAATCGTCTAATATAAAGTCAAAACCAGTTCCTATTTTTAAGTTAGCGGGTAAAAAATTATTGTTGAAATCATCGTTGTCATAACTGATTTTTGGGCCCAAATTTTGAATATTGAATCCAGCTCTCCATCTTCCGTTAAATTCATTATAAGCGAGCTCTTCAGATTGGAAGAAACCGGCAACATCGACTGCAAAAGAATTTGCAGCAGAGGCATCATTGTTATCTGCTGCTACTTTTAGATTGGAATTGATAAAACGCCCAGCAATTGCCATCGAGAATTTTTCGCTTAGTTTTAACGAATAGGATCCGTCAATAGCAAACTCGTTTGGAGAGACTATTCTGGGTTCATCATTCGCATCCTGTCTAAGTTCAATTTCACCTAAACCAAAATACCGGATACTTCCAGCAAATGCACTTCTCTCATTCAGTTTTTGATAATACGTTAATTGACCAAGGGATATGTCATTTACTAAATCAGTAAGGTAAGGTGTGTAGCTTATAGAAAATCCTTGTGCGTCAGTAGCAAAAGCATATTTTGCAGGATTCCATTGTTGAGAAAATGCATCAGCAGAGGTTGCAACTCCCATGTCACCCATACCTGCAGCTCTTGCATCAGCCGCTACTAACAGAAAAGGAACGCCAGGGTTAATAATTCTATTTTGGGCTTTTGCAGAAGTGACTAGCAGCAAAAAAGTAACTATCGGTATTATTTTTCTCATTAGGATGCGAATATTTATTAGACAAATATACTATATAATTAAAGGATTACAAGTTTTTCAAATTTTTCAGATTTTTTGTTCGTTAAGCTTGATTTTACAGTGAGTTTATACACATAAACTCCTTTCCCTATTCGATCTCCAAAATCATCTTTGCCATCCCATGTTATTTCTTTAGATAAGAATCCTTCGGTGGTGATAATCTGGTTTTTTGTCCAAACAATTTTTCCAGTTATTGTCATTACTTGCACTTGAACCTCCAGTGGTTCATAAGGTCTGTTGTGTGTAAACCAGAAAGCTGTGTGGTTGACAAATGGATTTGGATAATTCAACACATGGGTCAATGTTATTGTTTCATCGCCTACTACTATAAATTGAATCTCGGTCGTTATAGGATTGTTATACACATCCCAAGCCTTGAACGTTATAGTATGCAATCCGACAGCTAAATTTCGTAGTGGAAAACGAAGCGTTCCGCTAGTGAAATCATCTCGTTTTGTTTGGTAATAATCATTTAGAACAAAAGGATTACTTACGTCTCCATCCAAAATAGCAACAAGATCATGACCTATTCCACTTGCTGTATTAATCCCATTCTCATCTTCTAGATACGCAACTAAAAACGGAGATTCATTTGTTGTACCTCCCGAAACGAAACTCTCGTCATTCATATATAACTTCACTCTTGGACTAATATTGTCTGTAACAGCATTTTCGTTTATTCCTCCTATTTTTATATTAGAATCATATCCAGTTTCATTTTGTAACTGCTCATTCTTTTTAGCATAAAAACTAATGCGTCCGTTTGCCAATGGAATTCTAATGTCTCTTGGTACAACAAAACTAAATTCAAATTGGCCGTTAGTAACCGATGCATTGCCTCTAAATATTGTTTCTCCTAAAACAGTAAAGTTAACAGCGGGACTGTTCCCATCATTGTTATAGGTAGTTCTGGAAACCGTCTTGTCAAAAATAGTTGTTGAAACTTCACCGGAGTAATTAGTCAATAAATTGTTATTTTCATCTGTAATTTCTCCAGTCAACTTGATTTTTGATAAGGATTTGAGATCATCAATTGATTGGTTTACAGGAATGTCATTTACCTTTGTTAATTTGATTTTTGGTTTGGCTATAGCAAGCATTAAAGCAGGATCGCCAATGTAAAAAACGACATTGGTTGCTGAGTTGGGATTGCTGTTTTTCGAAATTCTTAATGCTTCTGCAATTGATGTGTACTGGTTAGAACCATAGGATAATAGATTTTTAGTAAAAACATCATTAAAATTTTCGGCGCTAAACTGACCTATGGAGCGTATGGTGGTGATCATAGCTATTGCTCCGCCCTTTGGATTCCAGTACGTGTATTCTCCTGCAGTAGGTCTTAACGGATTATCAAAACGGGAAAATTCACAAGTGATGGTTATGAATAATGGATACTTGTATTGATTGCTTAAGTTTTGGCCATCTGATTTTTCCCAAATCCGTTCACTTGACAAACCATCTTCACCGCCGTGTCCTAAATAATTAAACACCAGAGCTCCTTTTTCAAAAGCATTAAAAAAATCAGTACGGGCTTTTGGATATCTGGAGCCGCCTGCAGAGGCTTCTTGTGTGTAAGAGTCTAATAGAATTTTGCTAACATTCAAAAAAGGCTTTTCGGAAAAAATTATATCTGCAAGACCATTTTGTCTGTTTTGTAAACTAGCATCTGATGGTACATCAGAATCATCAGAAATTAGAACAACATTGTTTCTCCAGTTTCCATACGATTTTAAATCATGGTATTCTATTACTTTGTTTATCATTTCACTAGCCTGTTTGGTGTCATTCACTAGCATTCTTCCGACTGCAACATCAATACCTCCAAAATTGGAAATAATATTTCCTTCAGAAGGATCCATTAATCCAAAAAAATCATCGGAGGCAAAAGAACTCTCGCCTGTTGTGTTGCTATTTAGGGAGTGGTATATAGGTACTATATTAGTATTGTTAAGAATTCTGTTTTTAAAGTCGTAAGAAGCATCGCCAAAAAGATTAATATATTTCACTCTTTTCTCCGGTGTTGAAGCATTTTCATAGATGTACTTAATGCAATTTCGGATTGCTGCAACATCTTGTTTTCCGGAAGAAAATTCCTGATATATCGATTCTAAAGAAATTACTTTTACCTTTAAATTAGAGTTGGTGCGGTGGAAATTAGCTAATTTTTCGGCTTGCGAGTTCAGAAATGAGGGCGAAATAATTACGTAATCAATGTCCTGAAATTGACCTTGGCTGTTTTCTAATACTGTGCCCTTTAAGTTTTGATTTGGAATTTTTGCTTTATTATCTTTCAAAGGGCTGTAATAATCGGACGGGTCTAATGCAATGTATTTTCTGAGTTCGCCCAAGCTAGCTTTAAACTTAAAGGTGCTCTGATTCGTATTTATTAGGTTGCTTACGTTATAGGTGTCGGTAATGTCCCAAATTTGAGAAATTCCCGTTGCTTCTGAAATATCATAATTTACAATTCCAAAACTAGAAGCCGATTGGTCATATTGGAAACGAAATTGTTTCCCATAGCCTTGTAGCTTTCTTTTGGCAATAAGTCTAATGTGATCCAGAAAACCTTTAGAACCCGGAACTCCATTGTTATTGTATTTTAATTTTATTTTGATTTTTTCTGCTCCAACGAAAGAAGCGTTATTTGGTAAAAGTCCAACGATAAATTCGGTTCCAGAATTGCTGTTTAATGCTGGAAATGAAATAGTCCCAGCGGAACCTCCATTAGCGGTGATGTTAAATGAAGTTGGTGTAAAAGCCGCCGAGGCAGCAGTCAGCATTATTTTTACAGGAACTGAAGAGTCGAAATTTGGAAAAATAAAATCAAATTCTTGCTCCTCTTTTACCTCAAATGATTCTCCAAACCATTGACGGCCCAAACGGGCAATATTTATAAGATCTAATTCGTGGAATTGATAGTCGTCGAAGGAGTTTAAATTCACAGTGCTGTTTCCGGCAGGTTGTGTCAAAGAAGCGATTCTTTTTCCATCTGCTCCTTGTACGTTAATATAATAGTAGGATTTTGTATCATACAAATTCAGGTGCGTTCTACTTTCTTGATTCCAGGTGTCTACTCCTTCACCATAGAACAGGATGTAATCTTCATTATTGAAAACACCATCACTTTCCCCATTAATCTGAATGGCGTTTTCACTCACGTCATTTGGGTAGTAAATGTTATTTGAAAGCGGTAACATTCTGCCACCATTACCGTATATTTTTATTTTACGAGGATCAACGGTATTAATATCAAGGCCTAATTGTTGCAAAAAACTTTTAGAAATTTTATAAACTCCTGATTTTTCAATATAAAATTGAAACCAATCCCCAGTAGCTAAGACAGAATTAGTGATGGAGTTAGAAGTTTTACTGAATTGTGAAACTCTAGCGTTATTACTTTCAATTTCATAAGAAAACGATTTGATTCGTTTGAAGCCAAAATCATCTTTTATCAGAGGGGAAAGGCTGATGAAAGCCTCTTTGATATTTCTTGAATTAGTAATTAAAAGGGTTTGATTTGCTGTTTTAGGAATGTTTTCAGGAGCTAGATCTCCAAGCTGAGAAAGGCTTATTGACTCATAAATGACATTTGTGATTTGAATCTTTCCCTCGTCAAAAGAGACTGCCTCTTTTATTTTTAAAGTAAAAACTAATGTTTGGTTCGAAGCCTCATAATGAAAACTATTTCCTGTAAATTGAGGGATAATGACTTTAGAATTCCCATAAGACATTTCTTTTTTTTCTAACCATTCGATAGTGACTGCACCTTTAATTTGAGCCAAAGCAACAAAGGGAATTAGGGCTAGAAAAGCCAAAAATATTTTTCTCATTGTTTTTTTAACGTGATTAATAGGAGGTTATTATTAATGCGTAAAAATAAATCATTTCGTGTAATTGTAAATAATAAATATTATAAATTTGCGTTAGATTAGATAATTTAATGTTAAAGTTAGATTTGTAAAAATATTAAAAATCTTAGATGCGGATTAATTGTTAATTATTATATTGCGGCACTAAAATTATTACCCACTAAAGAGTATGAAAGCAAACAGAATTATGGGCTTACAGTTGTTACTATCGATCATATTGATTGTTGGTTTCTCCAGTTGCAGTAAAAAATCCAGTTCAAAGAACACTTCGAGAGCAACAGGTTGGAATATGGATAGTAAAAAAGGCTCAAGCAAGAAAAAGCAAGAAGCAGGACCAGGTTTGGTTTTTGTAGAAGGCGGTACATTTACGATGGGTAAAGTGCAGGATGATGTTATGCACGATTGGAATAATACACCAACACAACAACACGTACAGTCATTTTATATGGATGAAACAGAGGTTACTAATTCTATGTATTTAGACTATTTAGATTGGCTGAAAAGTGTTTATCCACCTACAGAAGAGAATTATAAAAATATATATGAAGGAGCCTCCCCAGATACTTTGGTTTGGAGAAATAGATTAGGTTATAATGAAACAATGACTAATAATTACTTAAGGCATCCCTCGTATGCGGACTATCCGGTAGTTGGAGTAAACTGGATACAAGCAGTAGAGTTTAGTAATTGGAGAACGCAACGTGTAAACGAAGCTCTTTTAGAAAAAAATGGGTATCTTAAAAAGAATGCAAAAACTCTTGATGTAACCGCGGAGAGCAACTTTGATACTGAAACGTACTTAAACTCGCCAACGTCTACTTATGGTGGAAATGAAGACATTGTATTAAAAGGAGGAAAAGGAGCTAGAAAAACTCCAAAAGCAGGAAAAAATGGAACAGTTGCTGAGCCAAAAAATGTGTATGCACAACGATCATCTGGAATTCTTCTTCCGGAATATAGGTTGCCAACTGAAGCAGAATGGGAATATGCAGCTGCTGCAGATGTAGGCCAAAGAGAATATAATATTTATAAAGGTCAGAAAAAATATCCGTGGTCCGGTGGATACACGCGTTCGGGAAAAAGACAAAGTAAAGGGGATCAATTAGCCAATTTTAAACAAGGGAATGGTGATTACGGTGGAATAGCCGGTTGGTCGGATGATGGGGCTGATATTACCAACGAAGTTAAAAAATATCCTGCAAATGACTTTGGATTGTATGACATGGCTGGAAATGTAGCGGAATGGGTACAAGATGTTTACAGACCTATTATTGATAATGAAGCGAATGACTTTAATTATTTTAGAGGAAATCAATACACTAAAAATAAAATTGGAGAAGACGGTAAAGTGGAAATTGTTACGAAAGACAATATGAAATACGACACTTTAAGTAATGGTAGAATAGTAGCCAGAAATTTCCCAGGCCAGATTGCTCAAGTTCCGGTTGATGAACAGGAGACTTATTTGAGACAGAATTTTGACAAAAGCGATAACGTAAATTACAGAGATGGTGACAAACAATCTACCAGATATTATAATTTCGGAGATGGAGAGTCTGATGAGAAATCAAAATTAGATAAAACAATGTACAATTCTCCAAAACATAATGTGACAACTGACAGTTTAGGTAAGATGGTTCGAAAATACGACAGATCTAGTAAAAGAACTACATTGATTAATGATGAATCCAGAGTTTACAAGGGTGGTTCCTGGAGAGATAGAGCGTACTGGTTAGATCCTGCACAAAGAAGGTATTTTCCACAGGATATGGCCACGGACTACATTGGTTTTAGATGTGCTATGTCTAGGGTAGGTCCTAAAGCAGATAAGAAAAGGTCAGCAAGAAACTAAATTTATTATATAATAAAAATAAAAGCCCTTTGATTAGGGCTTTTATTTTTTTAAATCGTTCCAAAATGGATATCAATTACATTCATAGCTTGTTTTTACAATGTAACTCAATTTCGATAGATACACGTAGAATTGAGCAAAATTCATTATTTGTAGCTATAAAAGGAGAACATTACAATGCTAATACTTTTGCTAAGGAAGCATTAGAAAAAGGGGCTTCTTATGTACTAATTGATGATGCTTCTTGTTTTATTGACCAAAGAACAATATTAGTTCAAAATAGTTTAGTAGCACTTCAGAGACTGGCTAACTTTCATCGGGAGTATTTAAAAATACCCATTATTGCACTTACAGGAAGCAACGGGAAAACAACAACAAAAGAACTTATTCAAGTTGTCCTTTCGAAAAAATTTAAAACAAAAGCAACTGTTGGTAATTTAAATAATCATATTGGAGTTCCATTAACCTTACTTTCTTTTGATGCTGAAACTGAAATAGGAATAGTAGAAATGGGGGCAAATCATAAAAAAGAAATTGATTTTCTATGTGAATTAGCACAGCCAGATTATGGATATATAACCAATTTTGGTAAAGCACATTTAGAAGGTTTTGGTGGTATTGATGGAGTTATTGAAGGTAAAAGTGAGATGTATAATTATCTTATGAAACAAGATAAACTAGCTTTTGTTAACTTGGACGATACAATTCAGCTGGAAAAAACCAAAAGTTTAGAAGCTTACACCTTTGGGGTCAATAAATTAAACGCGGATGTCAATATTACTGCTGTTAAAGCGAATCCATTTGTAGAAATTGGGTACAATGCTCTTATAATAAAGTCTCATTTGATAGGATTGTATAATGCCAATAATATCAGCGCTGCTCTAGTAATAGGTAAGTATTTTGGAGTTTCTGATAACGCAATAAAAGAGGCACTTGAAAGTTATATTCCTGAAAATAACAGGTCACAATTAGTATCAAAAGGCACAACTCAAATTATTCTGGATGCGTATAATGCAAATCCAAGTAGTATGGCAGTAGCAATAGAGAATTTTCTGCAATTAGATAATCCTAATAAAATTTTAATATTGGGGGATATGTTTGAGTTGGGGCAGGAAAGCCAAGAAGAGCATAAGTCAATAATAGCGATGCTGGAAAAGGAAGAGAACCTGAAGTGCTATTTTGTTGGCTCTGCTTTTTATGCCAATAGATTTGATAAAATTAATTTTTGGTTTTATGAATCCTTTGAAGCTTTTTCTAGTGATGTGTCAGCGGATGATTTTGTGAATACTACTATTTTAATAAAAGGCTCCAGAGGAATGGCATTAGAACGAACTTTGGATCTTATTCAGTAAATATTCGAAAAATTAGTTTCTTTAAAAATGCCGTCACGATTTATGTTGACGGTATTTTTTTGAATCAAATATTCATTAGAATTAGATAAAGTTTTCTTTTTTATTACTCAGTATCGTTCTGATTCTATGCCGCCACTAGAAATATTTATAATTTCTGAACTCTATTTTGTTTACAGATTAATCGATAAATATGTATACACATCCACTTCTTTGTAGCGATAGCAAGTTATTTCTCTTTTAGTCTTTTAAAAAAATTAGAATGAATGTTTTAATATCTCTCAAAATCGATCTAGCTTTTATTGTCACTTAAAGGCGTTGATGGTTTCTTAAGGTATAGGTTATTCTATCGTTGACTATACATTTAAAATTGTTCTTGTAGGTTCTGTTCAAATTTCTACTAACTTAGTAGAAATTTGAATATTAAACAGAATAAAAGTTAGATTACAACTTCAATGGAAGCAAGTTTGGTATAAACAGATATGTTAATAATTAAAAAAATTACTTCATGAAAACAATTACATCAATAGCCCTTTTATCACTAAGCTTTTTGACTTTTTCACAACAAAAAAACAAAACGGAACAACTGTCTTTTTCAACAAAAGGGAAAATAGTTACCGTTTATACCACTGCAGAAAATACCAAATTAAGATTAACTCAAACGGATCAATTGGGCTTCGGTATTGCAAAACAACCTTTAGAGTATGAAGTATCAGTTTTTGTAGAGCCTAAAAAAACATTTCAAAATTTCATGGGAATTGGTGGGGCAATTACAGATGCCAGTGCGGAGGTTTTTGCAAAATTGAGCAAAGAGAAACAACAGGAATTTCTAAATGCGTACTATGATAAAGAAAAAGGAATTGGTTATTCATTACTAAGAACTACCATCCATAGTTCTGATTTTAGTAGTGGGAGCTATACCTATGTTAAAGATGGAGATAAAGATTTAAAAACGTTCAATATTGAGCACGACAGACAATTCCGTATTCCTATGCTTAGAGAAGCCATCAAAACGGCAGGTGGGAAATTGTTACTCTATGTTTCCCCATGGAGTCCTCCCGCTTTCATGAAAAGCAATAATAGTATGCTAAAAGGAGGAACATTACTTCCGGAATTTTACCAGTCATGGGCAAATTATTATACGAAGTTTATTAAAGCGTATGAAAAAGAGGGAATGCCGATTTGGGGATTGACTATTCAAAACGAACCTATGGCAACGCAAACTTGGGAATCCTGTGTGTATTCTGCGGAAGCAGAAAGAGATTTTTTAAAAAATTTCCTTGGTCCCACAATGAAAAAGGAAGGTTTAGGAGATAAAAAAATTGTGGTTTGGGATCACAATCGTGATATGATGAACCAGAGAGCGAATGTTATTTTCTCAGATTCAGAAGCTTCAAAATACGCTTGGGGAATGGGATTTCATTGGTACGAAACTTGGACAGGAGGAACGCCAATGTTTGATAATGTTCGAAAAGTTCAAGAAGCTTACCCCTCTAAAAACTTATTGTTTACTGAAGGATGTATAGAACGATTTGATGCTAAAAAATACCAATTTTGGGCAAATGGGGAACGTTACGGAATTGCTATGATTAATGATTTTAATAATGGAACGGTTGGTTGGACGGATTGGAACATCCTTTTAGACCAAAACGGAGGTCCAAATCATGTAGGGAATTTTTGTTTCGCTCCCATTCATACGGATACGAACTCTGGGGAACTAATTTATACTCCGTCGTATTATTACATCGGGCATTTCTCAAAATTCATTCGACCAGATGCAAAAAGAGTCAGTACAGCAGTAAGCAGAAGTACTTTGTTGAGTACGTCATTCCTGAATAAAGATGGAAAAATGATTACTGTGGTAATGAATCAAAGCGATAAAAAAGTCACTTATAATTTAATTATTGCTACTGAGAAAACGGTTGTTGAAATTCCGGCTCACGGGATTCAAACATTAGTGTATTAACGTATAATCAGCCTTGTTTTTAAAACTTATTGATAAAAAAAGTAGTTTTAGTAGCCTTTGTTTGGTTTTAATTTGCTTCGTTTTGAGAAGGATACTTACATAGAGATGAACAAGAAATTATATTTAAATACTTGAAATAGTGTTTTTTAGGTTAAGGATTGGTCCGAGGGATGGTGTAAGATAAATACCAACGACTGGTTACTGTGACATTTTTTTACATGTAATAAAAAAGAAGTTCCGGATTTTACTGAAAACTTCAAAATGAAAACCTGACCATCAGATATGATGTTCAGACAAGTTCAAGCTACCGTTGCTATGAAATACAAAACTATTCTTTGCCCGGGAAAGTATTCGCAACTGAATATGATTTAGTACAAAACAGAGATACTTATTTGGATAAAGATACCGCTGATTGTGAATGTGCTATGTTTGTCAAGTGAAACAAAGGCGGATTGACGGAGTTAATATTCAGTCTTGTAATGATACAATAACAACTGGATTTCAGGTTACCTTTATTGAGGATGATTAATGGTTACGATACACCGTTGACGTAAAGACCAAAACTGTTTTTGATGTTGCGGAGCTTTATGTACATGAGGCTTCAGACGGAAAACTGTATTTAGAAGATGAAAACTGAAAAATTTCCCAAACAAAAAAATTCTATCCTCAGTTGGAATGAATAATTGGAAAATCGGGACATTATAAAATATGATTTTAAAACAAGAAAAATAAAAAAGGAGCTCGAAACTTAAAAATCCGTTTCATACTATTTTAAATAGCTACTGAAACAACAACGAAATTTGAAATGAAAAAAATAGTAACTACAGTTTTTTTATTGGCGTGTTTTCTTGGGTTTTCCCAACAAAAAACAATTGACCAAAAAGTGAATGCTTTGCTAAAGCAAATGACACTCGAAGAGAAAATAGGACAGCTCAATCAATATACAGGAAATAATCAAGCGACTGGGCCTATAACCATAAATCCGAATAAGGAAGCCGAAATTAAAGCAGGTTTAATTGGTTCGATGTTGAATGTTTTAGGAACTAAATATACGCGTCAATATCAAGAATTAGCGATGCAGTCTCGATTGAAAATTCCATTGTTATTTGGTCAGGATGTTGTACATGGGTACAAAACTACTTTTCCACTTCCTTTGGCAGAAGCAGCAAGCTGGGATTTAGAAGCGATGGAATTTTCGGCAAGAATTGCTGCTGTAGAGGCATCTGCAAGTGGAATTCATTGGACATTTGCGCCTATGGTTGATATTGCCCGTGATCCTCGTTGGGGACGCGTGATGGAAGGCGCTGGAGAAGATACTTATTTAGGTTCAAGAATCGCCTACGCTAGAGTCAAAGGTTTTCAAGGGAATTTGGGAGATGTCAATTCGGTTATGGCTTGTGTGAAACATTTTGCTGCTTATGGAGCTGCTGTTGGCGGGAGAGACTACAACTCGGTTGATATGAGCGAAAGAATGCTTTGGGAAACGTATTTACCTCCTTTTAAAGCAGCGCTAGATGCTGGAGCGGCCACTTTTATGAATTCATTTAATGATATTAACGGAATTCCTGCAACTGGAAATAAATACCTCCAAAGAGACATTCTTAAAGGGAAATGGGACTTTCAGGGTTTTGTAGTGTCGGATTGGGGTTCGATTGGAGAAATGGTTAATCACGGATATTCAAAAGACAATAAAGAAGCAGCGTTACAAGCCATAATTGCTGGAAGTGATATGGACATGGAAAGTAATGCGTATCGATACCATTTAGCGGAATTGGTTAGAGAGAATAAAGTACCAATCGCTTTGATTGATGATGCCGTAAAAAGAATTTTACGCAAGAAATTTGAATTAGGACTTTTTGATAATCCCTATAAATACTCGAATCGGGAAAGAGAACAAGCTGCATTGAACAATCCGGAGCACAGAAAAGCAGCAAGAAATATTGCCGCAAAAAGTATCGTGTTATTGAAAAATGAGAAAAACATTTTGCCCCTTTCTAAAAACATAAAAGCAATCGCTTTTATTGGGCCTTTGGTTAAAGAACACAAGCAAAATATGGGTTTTTGGGCAGTAGAATTACCAGAATTGGATTATGATAAACAAGTTGTTTCCCAATGGGAAGGTGTGGTAAATAAAGTAGGTAGTTCCACCAAATTGCTTTACGCCAAAGGGTGTGAAATTGAAGGCGATAACAAAGATGGTTTTGCCGAAGCTATTGCTGTTGCCAATCAAGCCGATGTTGTGATTTTGAGTATTGGGGAAAGAGCTGATATGAGTGGCGAAGCTAAAAGTCGCAGCAATATTCATTTGCCTGGAGTTCAGGAAGAATTGGTAAAAGCGATTCAGGCAACAGGAAAGCCGGTCGTAGTTTTGATTAACGCAGGAAGACCGCTTATTTTTAATTGGACTGCGGATAATATCCCAGCAATTGCTTACACATGGTGGTTAGGAAGTGAAGCAGGAAATGCTATTGCTGATGTTTTGTTTGGCGATTACAATCCTTCGGGGAAATTGCCAATGTCTTTTCCAAGGGAAGAAGGGCAAATTCCTATTTATTACAATCATTTTAATACAGGAAGGCCAGCTTCAAATGAAACGGCATTTAATTACGTTTCAGCGTATACGGATTTAAAAAACAGTCCTAGATTTTCTTTTGGATACGGGTTAAGTTATACTACTTTCGAATATTCAGATTTGAAGTTATCTAAAAATAAAATTAAAAATACAGAAGAAATCGAGGTTTCATTAAACGTGAAAAATTCAGGAAAAGTAGCAGGTGAAGAAGTAGTTCAGTTGTATTTGAGAGACAAAGTGGGTTCTGTAGTCAGACCAATTATTGAACTGAAAGATTTTCAAAAGATAAAACTGAATGCGGGTGAAACAAAAATAGTCAAATTTATCATTGACAAAGAAAAATTATCTTTTTACAATGCGGCATTGGAATGGATTTCTGAGCCGGGAGATTTTGATTTAATGATTGGATCATCCTCAGCAGATATTCGTTTAAAAACGACTTTCGAGTTGGTAAAATAAAAGAAACTCAATTGGTAGTATTTCTAATAATACTCTCGATAGAGTTTTAAAATAAAAAAGTATTGACGCTACACCTATTCCCTAGTGCACTTGTCGCTATGGTTGTCAGATTTCAAAATGCCATCTAGATTTCCGTCTGTGAATTTCCCTCCATATAACAAAATAATTTATTGGCACCAGTAAAGTTATCAACAAGTGACTCGTATGATGTTTATTAATTTTAAGTTTCTTAAATAATGATTCCCTTGTTAGGATTGTTTTTAAAGCTTTCGTAGATTCAATAGCTATAGTTTGTTTTAAAGGTAAAAAGCCTTGTTTTAACACTAGCACTAGCTTTTATATAATATGTTGTTTCAACAGAACGTAGAGGTGTTTTTTCTTTCTGTGTTAGTTGTCTAACTAAATGTATTTAGTATAAAACGCATCTTTTTTTGTAAGTTATTTTAACTATTTTGTGTGCGAATATGTTTTCTTGTTGAATGAATTTGTTTCTTGGAGTAAACATTTTTTGTTTAAACCAAAAGTAAATAATAGGGAACTTTCAAAATTAGGCATTTCTTTATTTTCTTTAAAAAAATGAGCTAAATTGCGTCTTTAAATAATATAACTTAATTACTAGAATAGATCACATGTTAAAAACCATTTTAGATAACAAGGAAGAATATCAACCGGGTTTATCAATAGATTGTGTGATTTTCGGATTTCATGATAATCAGCTGAAGGTATTATTAATAAAAACAAGGTACAGTGATAAATGGGCTTTGCCTGGCGGTTTTGTACCTGTAAATGAAGATATTGATGAGGCTGCGGTTACTGTTTTACATGGTAGAACAGGACTGAAAGGTATTTTTCTGAGGCAGTTTTCTACATTTGGAGCAGCTAGAAGGTGTAGTGTGGCTGTTAGCAATGCTGTTCTGGATTTTTATGGAATACCTTTAGACGAAGGAAAATGGTATGCTAGTCGTTTTGTAACGGTTGGTTATTATGCCTTAGTCGATTTTTTACAAACCGTTCCACAGCCCGAAGGTATAAATGAAATTGTGGAGTGGATTGACCATAATGCGGTACCGGAATTGATTTTGGACCACAGACAAATTCTAGAGACAGCATTGGAAACTCTTCGTATGGAGTTAAATTTAATGCCGGTAGGGTATAATTTACTTCCCGAAAAATTTACTATTCCGGAATTGCAAAAATTATATGAAACGATATTAGGTAGAAAACTCGACCGTAGAAATTTTCTGCGTAAGATAATGGCAATCGGAATCTTGACAAAGTTGGACGAGAAGAAAAGTAATGTAGCTCACAAAGCTCCAAATTTATATAGTTTCGATAAAGATAAATACGAAAAAGTTGTTAAGAACGGATTGACGCAAGGTTGGTAATCTCAAATAATACATCATAAATCTCTTTAGTATGAATAATGATAAAGTAATGAAGCCTGGTGTTGTTTTAAATGGAAATAGCAATAATACGATACGTCATTCGGTCGTTTTTAGATTTAATGAAGGAATGAATGAACTTGAAAAGCAACAATTTTTTTATGCAGTAACAAAATTAACGGCAATCAATGGCGTTGAAAAATTTGAAATACTTAAACAGGTTAGTATCAAAAATAAATTTGAATACGGAATTTCAATGGAATTTAAAAACGAAGAAGGATACCAATATTATAATAATCATCCAGATCATGTTGCCTTTGTGCAAAATATATGGTTGAGAAACGTAGAAGATTTTTTAGAGATAGATTACAAAGCGTTGGATTAAATTTCAAATTATTGAAAATCTAAAGCATAAAAAAACTCCATTATTTCTAATGGAGTTATCTGTGGGCGATGAGGGGTTCGAACCCCCGACCCCCTCGGTGTAAACGAGGTGCTCTGAACCAGCTGAGCTAATCGCCCTATACAATTTGGTCACTTTCGTTTCCGTTATTGCGTGTGCAAATATACATCACTTTTCTAGATTTGCAAGTAAAAATCAAAAAAATTATAAAATTTCTGCTACTACAAAGGTGCTTCCGCCAATGTATATAAAATCAGATTTCCCAGCGTTTTCAATTGCTCTTTTATAAGCTTCTGAAACAGAATTGTATACTTCTCCTTTTAGTTCAAAAGAGGCTGCTTTTTGTTTTAGAATTTGCACATCCAATCCGCGAGGAATATTTGGTTTGCAAAAATAATATTTGGCATTTTTAGGGAATAAAGGTAAGATTTCATTTAAATCTTTGTCGTTTACTACTCCTAAGACAATATGTAAAGCGTCAAAATCTTCTTTTTGTATTTGTTGTAAAACAATTTCCAGCCCGTTTTTGTTGTGTGCGGTGTCGCAAATAACTTTAGGAAATTCATTTATCTGTTGCCATCTGCCTTGAAGGCCAGTATTTATTACAACTCGTACGAATCCTGATTTTATATTTTCTGGAGTAATTTTAAATTTATTTTGGTTATTTAAAACAGCAATAGTCTGTAAAACTGTTTTCTTGTTGTGCATCTGATAATCCCCAATCAAATCTGAGGGATGGTTTTCTGAAATTAAATCGGAAGCAAAATAGATTTCCGAACTGCATTCTTTGGCTTTGGCCATAAAAACAGGCTTGGTCTTAGTGGTGTATTCTCCAATTACTACAGGGATATTGGGTTTTATGATACCCGCTTTTTCAAAAGCGATAGCTTCTAGTGTGTTGCCCAAAAATTGTATATGATCCAATCCTATATTGGTAATTACCGAAACTAATGGCGTAATAATATTGGTGGCGTCTAATCTTCCGCCCATTCCCACTTCTATAATGGCAATATCTACTTTTTCTTTGTAGAAATAATCGAAAGCTAGCCCCACGGTCATTTCGAAAAAACTCATATCGTTTGATTCAAAAAAGTTCTGGTGGTCCTTGATGAAATCAATGACAAATTTTTCAGAAATTTCCTTTCCGTTAATTTTCATACGTTCCCGAAAATCTTTTAAATGTGGGGAAGTGTACAATCCCACTTTATAACCGGCTTCATGAAGTATGGATGCTAACATATGTGATGTAGATCCTTTTCCATTAGTTCCCGCAACATGAATGCATTTTATTTTATCTTGTGGATTTTCAAGATGAGCTAATAATAAATGCGCGTTGGTTAAATCTTTTTTATAGGCTGAAGCGCCCTGAAGTTGGTACATCGGTAGCTGATTAAACATCCAATTTATGGTTTGCTGATAGTTCATTTTAGTAATAAAATAGGGTTGTTTAAAATATTTTTCGTTTTTTTTAGTTTAATAGTACATCGAAAAGTATCTTTAGTGCAAAATTGAAATAATTTTTAGAATTAATGATTAAAATACAATAATATTATATGTTTAGTTTTATACAATTACAGGCCGACACCATTGCCAACGCTGCTTCAAACGTAGTTATTGAAAAAATTGCTCCAAATACCGAAATATCCACTTTAGGATTTCTTTTAAAAGGTGGTGTGTGGTTAATTCCGATTGGGATACTATTATTTTATACCTTTTATCTGATTATTGAGCGGTATTTGTATATCAGTAAAGCATCGAAAATTGATACTCTTTTGATGCGTGATGTACGCGATAATCTAAATTCAGGGAATCTTGATTTGGCGCGATCTATCGCAGAAAGAAACAATACAGCTTCAGGAAATATAGTAAAAGAAGGAATTCTGGTTATCGGGAGACCTATTATTGAAATTGAATCCAATATGGATCGAGCAGCAGATATTGAAATAGGAGGTATGGAAAAGCATTTAGGACATTTGGGACTTATTGCCGGAATTGCCCCTACACTAGGATTTATTGGAACTATTTCTGGAGTTATTAAAATATTTTACAGTATTTCGGTAACTGAAAACATCAGTATTGGTAATATCTCTGGAGGATTGTATGAGAAAATGATCAGTAGTGGCGCTGGATTAATCGTTGGTATTATTGCCTATAGCGGGTATCATTTATTAAACGGTAAGATTGATAATTTTGCTTTAAAAATTCAAAAACAAATATTAGAGTTTGTAAATATTATTCAAAGATCATAATATGTCTATAAAACGAAAAAGGAGATTTCATGCCGAGGTGGCTACTTCGTCATTAAGTGATATTATGTTTTTCTTGTTGTTGTTTTTCTTGATTATATCAACGTTGGCAAATCCTAATGTGATCAAAATGACATTGCCAAAAGCAAAATCCAATGAGAAAACAAACAAGCAATATATTAGTTTATCTGTTACTGAGGATAAAAAGTTCTATATTGACAAGCAAGTAGTTTCCTTTGAAGAACTAGAGACAGCTTTGATGTCAAAAATGAATACGGAGAAGGATCAAACAGTTATTGTTCGCATTCCATTCAATTTGCAAGTACAAGATTTAGTTGACGTGTTGCAAATAGGAGTCAAAAACAATCTGAAATTTGTGATTGCTACCAGTCCAAAGTAAATGTAATTGCGGGTTTTCACGAAGCAATCGCACAGGTTAAGCTTTCTGTATTTTGATTTTAAAATAAAAAAAATGCCTCGAATAGTTCGAGGCATTTTTTATTTAGGATTGTGTAATTTAATTCAAATTGAAATTGTAAACAATTTTACCAACTTGTTTTTCCGGTGCATCGCTGCTGGCATCCCATCTCGTGTTCATAGCGGCAATTCGAGCTTGGTCTAATAAGCATTTTGCAGTATTAGTTGTTCCCTTAACTCCAGCAACGGCGTTTACAGTTCTTCCTGTTCTGTCTACCGATACTTCAACAACAACTTTACCTTGTTCATTACACGTGTATTTTGGTGCGGGTTTAGAAACTGCTTTTCTGTTTCCTAACGAATATCCAATGCCACCACCCGAACCGCTTCCTGTTCCGCCACCGCTTCCAGAACCATAGCCACTGCCAGTACCTATTCCGGTTCCAGTGCCATTTCCACCACCTGTTCCGCCTCCGGAACCTCCCGTTCCATAATAACCGCTAGAACTCAAGCTTCCATTAGTCTTTCCTTTATTTCCGGCGGTTTTATCATCGCCATCGCCACCTTTATTAGAACCTCTTAGAATACTGGATAAGGCATCATTGGTATTATTAGAAACTTTAGGTTTTACAACCACAGGTTTCGTTACTTCTTTTATGACCACTATTGGTTTTTTAGTTTTTTCTTTTGTCGGAATCACAACACTTTCTTCAGTACTGTTTTCTTGAGATAAAATAGCTTCGTCTGGAGTTGATTTTAACGGAGTTTGTTTGGTTTGGTTTTTTACCTCTAAAACTTCGCTTTTGTAATTAACTCCAGAACCTAGATCGCTGTCGCCAAAATTAACCGTAACGCCACCTCCGCCTCCAGCAAGTTCATCCATGTTTGCAGGTGGCCAAAATCGGATAAAAAATAAAATCAACAACATTGTCGCGTACAAAAGAATGGATAGTGCTAAGGATTTCTTTTGATCTGATGAAATGGTGGAACTCATTTGTATTTTAAATTTTAAAAAGTGTATTACTAAAAAACGTTGAAAAGTACTAAAAATTGTTAAGAGTAAAAAGCCACTGCTGGAATATAAATAAGAATACTGCACCTAGAACAGAAATGATAAAAGGGATTAAACAGATTATAAAATCTGCTTAATCCCAGTTCCGATAAATAGAAAGAATACTATTTTATTTTAAGTAAGCTGCTTCAGTGCAATTTCAAAAGCAGTGGCACTGATATTTGTTTTGCTTGGATTTAAAGCGTGTGCTTTTTCAATTGCTTTTTTAATAATTTCCGATGTGTCTTGGAAAATAGCTTCATCCGTCATTTGCACTTTCTTTTCCATAAAGTAAGCAAAAACACGAGCCATCCCACAATTAGAGATAAAGTCAGGAATCAAACTTACTTTATGATCTACATCTTCCATAATAGGTCCAAAAAAGATTGCTGCATCAGCAAAAGGTACATTCGCACCACAAGAAATTACTTCAAGACCATTGGCAATCAAGCTGTCAATTTGAGATTGAGTTACCAATCGAGAAGCGGCACATGGAGTGAATATTTCAGCGCCAATTGTCCATATTTTTTGATTGATTTCTTCAAAAGGAATCATGTTTTCGGCCACCAGTTTGTTTCCGTCTTTGGCAAGAAACAAGGCTCTTATTTCTTCAAAAGTGAATCCTTCTTCATTAATTAATCCTCCGTCTCTGTCGATAATACCAATTACTTTAGCACCCATTTCGGCTAAGTAAAATGCGGCAGCAGAACCTACATTCCCAAAACCTTGTACAATGGCTTTCTTACCTTTTACATCACCACCATAAATCGTGTAATAATTGCGAACGGCTTCGGCAACACCATAACCGGTTATCATGTCAGCAACAGTATATTTTCTAGAAACATCAGGAGAGAATCTTGGGTTTTCGATCACTTTAACGACACCTTGGCGTAATTGCCCAATTCTATTGATTTTATCCGCTTCGGTAGGTTTGAAATGACCGTTAAAAACACCTTCTTGTGGGTGCCATACACCACATTCTTCCGTCATAGGAATAACTTCGTGAATTTCATCCACATTCAAATCACCACCAGTTCCGTAGTAGCTTTTCAATAATGGAGAAACGGCTTTATACCAACGTTGTAAAACGCCTTTTTTTCTTGGATCACTCGGGTCAAAATTAATACCAGATTTAGCACCGCCAATGGCAGGCCCTGAAACCGAAAATTTTACTTCCATAGTTTTTGCTAGCGACAAAACTTCATTCATATCTAACCCTTTTCTCATGCGAGTACCACCACCGGCAGCACCACCGCGTAGCGAATTGATGACTGTCCATCCTTCAGCTTCTGTTTCTGCATCTTTCCAATGGAAAACTATTTCAGGTTCTTTATTTTCGAATTTCTTTAATAAATCTTTCATTTGTTGCGATATGTTTAATTTTGGCAAATATAAAAAATAGAATAATGTGAATTATCTATTTTTAATTTTATTTTGGTGAATAAATAATTCCGGAACTATGATCTTTCTTTGCGCCTGTAACACTACTCAAAACATTGATTTCTCCGCGTAATTTTAAAACACCAAGCAATGCAAAAATCAATGCTTCTTTGAATTCCAAAATTTTAGTTGATGGAATAATAATTTTCATTTCCAGTAAATGATATTGGATGCGCTCTATCAGAAAATCATTATATGCGCCACCGCCAGTTATAAGTATACTGCCTTTTTTTATAGGTAATGCCAGCGCAATTTGAATAGCTATATGTTCAGTAAAAGTGTGTAATTTGTCTTCAATGGGAATAGAATATTTTTCGATAATAGGTAAAACAGTTTCTTTTACAAACTCAAAACCCAATGATTTAGGGTGTTTCTTTTGGTAGAAATCCAAAGCATTTAATTCATTTAATAAATCTTCGTTACAACTTCCAGTTCTTGAAATACTACCTCTGTCATCATAATCCAATCCCAATTGATTGGCGTAAAAATTTAAAACAGTATTTACAGGCGAAATGTCAAAGGCGATTCGTTTCTTTTCTTGCTCAAACGAAACATTCGAAAAACCGCCTAAATTCATGCAGTACTCATATTCAGAAAATAATATTTTGTCGCCAACAGGGACTAAAGGGGCACCCTGACCACCAAGTTGTACATCTTGAACTCTAAAATCACAAACGACAGTTTGGTTAATTAAAGAAGCGATTTCGGGTAGATTACCAATTTGAAGTGTCAATCCGTTTTGTGGTTGATGTAAAATAGTATGTCCGTGGGAACAAACGGCATCAAGGTTTTTTATTTTGTGCTTTTCGATAAAGTTAGAGATAATAACAGCTAGGAGTTGCGTGTAGTCTTGGTTTAATTTTTCGAGTTTATCTTGAGAAAAATCAACTGCTTTTTTTAATTTGTTTAACCAATCAACAGCATAAGATATGGTTTCGGATTCCAGAATTTGGAAGTCCCATTTGTTGTTTTTGACAGTAAAGACAATATGTGCTAAATCTACTCCGTCTAGAGAAGTTCCAGACATGATTCCTATTATAATATACTTTTCTTTAAACATTGGCTAAATTTACGAAATCGTTTGAAAACTAGTTTTTAATAATTACTTTTGTCCTCAAATTTAAGAACATTTAATTTACTATAAAAATATGGATTTTAATCTAACCGAAGAGCACTTAATGATTCAACAGGCAGCACGTGATTTTGCAAATGCCGAATTGTTAGCAGGAGTTATTGAAAGAGATGAACATTCGAAGTTTCCAACTGAACAAGTGAAGATGATGGCCGAATTGGGTTTCATGGGGATGATGGTGGATCCAAAATATGGTGGATCAGGTTTAGATAGTATTTCGTATGTTTTAGCCATGACAGAAATTTCAAAAGTGGATGCATCTGCTGCGGTAATTATGTCAGTAAATAATTCATTAGTTTGTGCGGGGATTGAAAAATATTGTAATGAAGAACAAAAAATGAAGTATTTGGTTCCTCTTGCAAAAGGAGAGGTAATTGGTGCTTTTTGTTTATCAGAACCAGAAGCGGGTTCCGATGCAACTTCTCAAAAAACAACGGCTCTGGATAAAGGAGATCATTATTTATTGAATGGGACTAAAAACTGGATAACCAATGGTTCTTCGGCATCTACCTATATTATAATCGCTCAAACAGATATTGAAAAAGGACACAAAGGAATCAATGCTTTCATCGTTGAAAAAGGATGGGCTGGATTTGATATAGGCCCCAAAGAAAAGAAAATGGGAATTCGGGGTTCAGATACGCATTCATTAATGTTTACGGACGTTAAAGTTCCTAAAGAAAACCGAATTGGAGAAGATGGTTTTGGGTTTAATTTTGCGATGTCAGTTTTGAACGGCGGACGAATAGGTATCGCTTCTCAAGCATTAGGAATAGCAACCGGTGCGTATGAATTGGCGTTGAAATATTCTCAAGAAAGAAAAGCTTTTGGAAAAGAAATTTTTAAACACCAAGCGATCGCTTTTAAATTAGCAGATATGGCCACTCAAATTATGGCTGCAAAAATGCTAGTTCTCAAAGCAGCATCTGAAAAAGATGAAGGGAAAGATATCTCACAATCGGGTGCTATGGCTAAGTTATTTGCTTCACAAACGGCTATGGATACTACAATTGAAGCTGTTCAAATTCACGGTGGGAATGGATATGTGGCTGAATATCATGTAGAGCGTATGATGCGTGATGCTAAAATTACTCAAATTTATGAAGGAACTTCTGAAATACAAAGAATTGTAATTTCAAGAACATTGGTTTCATAAATATATTATATAATATTTTACAAACCCTTTCAAGTTCTGATTTGAAAGGGTTTTGTTTTTTTACTCGTTTTTTCAATACATTTACGAAAAGAATTTTATGTACGAGGATTTAAAATATTGGTATTTGCGCGATCACAAATTATTTAGGACGTTGAGTTTTGGACAAATAAGACAATTGTGCATTATTACTGGTTTTAAAAAAGCACAGAAAGGCGAAATTATCTATTTTTCTACGTCGGATTTGCCGAGAATTTTTCTTTTAAAAAAAGGGAATATAAAAATTGTTGCGGTCGATGAAGATGGAAATGAAACGATTAAAGACATTATTCAAAAAGGAGATTTGTTTGGAGAGTTAGCTTTAGATGTTGATAATCAATCTAATGAATATGCAAAAGTGCTATCCGATGATGTAGCTATTTGTAGTTTTTTGATGTCAGATTTTGAAGATTTATTGTTACGAAATCCAAGTCTGGCGTTGTCCTACACTAAGTTCGTAGGCTTAAAGATGAAACGCATTAAGAACAGTTATTCTAATTTGATTTCTAAAGACGCCAGAACCAGATTGTTTCAGTTCCTAAAAGATTGGGCTGAAAAAGAAGGCAAACAAGTAGCGAATAAAGTTGTAATTGAAAACTACTTAACCCAAAATGATATTGCACAAATTATCTGTACTTCGAGACAAACGGCAACACAATTGATCAATGAAATGGAAACGAATGGTACTATTATTTACAGCAGGAAAGAAATTGTCATACCGGATGTTAGTAAATTATAGTTATTTTAGTTAAACTGTAACATAGCCGACATATCATCTCGATATTACACAGTAGCTTTACAACTTAAAAATGTAACACCATGAAAAAAATAATTTATTTGGCTTTATTAGCTTTGGGAATATCAGTAAATGCTCAAAATAATTTGCCAAAATCAGCTTCAGAAATTGCACCATTACTTATTGGTGAAAAAATTCCGGATGTTATTTTAAAATCTGTTGAAAATAAAGAGGTGAATTTAACCGAATTAATTGCAAAAAAAAGAACCATTTTAGTTTTTTATCGTGGTGGTTGGTGCCCGTATTGTAACATTCATTTAGCTGCGCTGGCAGAAGCCGAAAAAGAATTATTAGATTTAGGATATCAAATTATTGCTATAAGTCCGGATGCTCCAAAAAGTCTGAAAGTAACAGATGATAAAGAGAAATTAAATTATTTGTTATTATCGGATAGTAAAGGCGAATTAGCCAGGGGTGTAGGAATTGCTTTTCAAGCACCAGAAAATTATAAGGCTGTCATAGCAAAAGGTTCTGAAGGTGCAAATAATTCTTTTTTACCTGTTCCTGCAGTGTTAATTTTAAATGTGAACGCTGAAATAGAGTTTGAACACATTACTCCAAATTATAAAAACAGGATATCAAACGAATTGTTAATTGCCGTGGCTAAATCTTTAAATAAGTAACAATGAAAAAAATGTTGTTGATTTTATTTCTATTAGTTACTTTTTCAGGCTTTTCGCAAAAGGACAATAAACGAGTGATTCATTTCAACCTTGAAAAAAACGAGGCTATTCAAGGATATGATCCTGTGGCTTATTTTAAACAGGGAAAAGCAGTTAAGGGAAAGAAAGATATATCAGTATTGTATGAAGGGGTGGTGTATTATTTTTCATTGCAAGTAAATAAAGAATACTTTTTGAAGAATCCTTCAAAATATGAGCCTCAATATGGGGGTTGGTGTGCGTTTGCAATGGGCGATTCTAATGAGAAGGTTCCCATAAATCCGGAGACCTTTAAAATCAGTAATGGAAAATTGTATTTGTTTTACAATGCTTATTTTAATAACACTTTGAAAAGTTGGAATAAAAATGAATCTGGATTGATGAGTAAAGCAGATGTTAACTGGAATAAAAGAGTTAAAGTAAAAGCAGTATCATGAAAACATTTTTGTTTTTCTGGATAATGAGACTCACAGTTGCGGTAATTTTAGTGCAAACGTTGTATTTCAAATTTACGGCTAGTGACGAATCCGTATTTATTTTTGCTGCTTTGGGAATTGAACCTTACGGAAGAATTGGTACCGGAATAGTGGAATTAATGACAGTGATTTTTATTTTAATACCAAGTACTAGGCTGTTTGGGGCTATATTGGGTTGCGGCGTTATGCTTGGTGCGATTTTTGCTCATTTGTTCGTCCTTGGTATTGCAGTGAAAAATGATGGTGGCACACTTTTTATTTTAGCACTAATTACCTTTCTTTGTTGTGTTACTTTAGTTTATAAAGATAAAACGAGAGTAATGAATTTCTTGAATTAAAACTTAAATATGCTACTACCTTCTATAAATAATAGTTTAAATGAATTAATTGATTTGCTGAATCAATTGTCGCAAAAAGAATATTCAAATTCTTGCGTAGAATTAAGTGATGCAACTATTGGAGAGCATACCAGACATATTATAGAGATGTTTCAGTGTTTAGAAAATCAATATGATTTAGGTATTGTAAATTATGATAAAAGAGAACGAAACATTCGAATTCAAACAGATACTGCTTTTGCTATTGAAAACATTGTAACGGTTCAACAGAATTTAGATAAAAAAAATAAAAGTATTGAATTGCTTCAAGTCATTGATGGAGAGGAAATTCGTATTGAAAGCAATTATTTCCGAGAATTACTCTATAATTTAGAACATTGTATTCATCATCAAGCGCTTATAAAAGTAGCTATTTTACAATGTGAAACAGTTACAATTGATCCTAATTTTGGAGTTGCCCGGTCTACAATAGAATATAGAAATCAATGTGCACAGTAAGTTTTGTAGCAACGAATGGTAAAATTATCATTACTTCCAATCGGGATGAAAAAACAATAAGGCCGAGTGCAATACCCCCTAAAAATTATACTGTAAACGGGAAAAATCTTATTTTCCCAAAGGACCCAAAAGCAGGAGGAACTTGGTTTGTAGCTAATGCAGACGGAACCATTTTGGTGCTGTTAAATGGAGCTGACGAAAAGCACGAAGTCAAACTTCCGTATCGAAAAAGCCGAGGTTTGATTGTCTTAGAGATGATCAGCAGTATTTCACCGAAGGATTTCTGGACAGAAATTGATTTGGAAAACATTGAACCTTTTACGTTAGTTTTATTTCAAAACAATGCTCTTTTTCAATTGCGATGGAACGGAAAAGAGAAAACAACAATATTATTAGACGTTCATCAAAACCATATTTGGTCATCATCAACGTTATATCCATCAGCGATTCGTGAAAAACGTGTAAACTGGTTTCATACTTTCATGGATGACAATTTTCAAGTTTCTGAATCAAAGATGTACGATTTTCATCGCTATACTGAAAAAGGAAATGATGAAAATGGTTTAGTGATCAATAGAAATGACGAGATGAAAACATTAAGTATTACTCAATCGGTAATTGAAAAAAATAAAGTAGCTATATTGCATTATGATTTGATTGCTCAACAGGAATATACTACTTCCTTTATTACTCTTTAATACGCACACATTGACCCTACTTATGACGAACAGGCGAATTAAACTATTTTATTATAAAATTACACATTGGGAATATTGGCCTTTCCAGATTGTTTATATTCCTATTTATTTTTTATGGTCCTATTATTCTATTAAAGCAAAGTCAATTTTCTTCTTCAATGCTTCTAATCCCACCATAAAAAATGGAGGATTTATGATGGAATCTAAAAAAGAAATTTACAATTTGATACCGCAACACTATTATCCAAAAACGGAATTAATAAAAGCGGGAACGGCTCTTGAAGATATTTTAGATAGTATTGACAAAGCAAAAATAAAATATCCTTTTATTGCAAAACCTGATGTTGGACTGCGAGGATCAGGAGTTAAGAAAATTAATACCGTGACCGATTTAAAAGGATATGTAAAAAAAGCTAATTTTAATTTTGTAGTCCAGGATTTAATTCCGTATCAGAATGAAGTTGGAATATTTTATGTTCGCTATCCGCATGAAAAAGCTGGTAGAATTACTGGAATTGTTTCTAAAGAATTTCTGATTATTACTGGAAACGGATTCTCGACTGTAGAAGAATTGATTAAAAAAAATCCTCGATACGAACTACAATTAAAAGTCTTGAAAGCGGAATACGGACATGAACTATTTAATATTCTTCCAAAAGGAGAAAAGTTGAATTTGGTGCCCTATGGAAACCATGCTCGCGGTGCAAAATTTATTGATGGAAGTCATTGGATAACGCCAAAATTGACACAAACAATTAACGAAATGTGTTTACAAATCCCAGGTTTCTACTTTGGGAGAATGGATGTCATGTACAATACCATGGAAGAATTGGAACACGGTTTGAATTTTTCAGTTGTGGAGTTGAATGGCGCTGCAAGTGAGCCAACACACATTTATGACCCCAAACACTCTTTGTTTTTTGCTTGGAAAGAACTAGCCCGTCACATAACTTATATGTATGAAATAAGTGTGGCAAATCATAAAAATGGAGTGCCATATTTACGGCATAAAGACGGTATGAAAGAATACAGAATGCATCTCGAACAAAGCAATAAAATTGTAAATTTTTAAGAAGATGAGGGCATTAAAGAATTTTTTTGTTGGTTTTTTAGTGAGTTTTGTCGGATCAATTCCGTTGGGGTATTTAAACGTTGTTGGTTTTGAAATTTATTCAAAACTAGGAATAAACTGTTTGATATTTTTTCTATTAGGAGTTCTATTTGTGGAAATGTTTGTGATTTATTTTACTTTAATTTTTGCAAAGCAATTGGTCAACAATAAAAAATTAATGAGGATTATTGATTTTTTTGCTGTTTTCTTTTTGTTGCTTTTAGGATATTCTTTTTATGCTAATTCTAATCTTACAATGGGGCAACAAGGTATTTTAGAGAAATACGCATTGTACTCTCCTTTCCTTATTGGTGTGATTTTGAATGGTATCAATTTTATTCAATTGCCATTTTGGACTGGTTGGAATCTCTATTTGATGAATGGGAATTATATTTCTATTGGAAATAATACAAAACAATATTATATTGCAGGGACTTTATTAGGTACATTTTTTGGGATGCTAACTTTGATTTTAATTTTAAACACGTTGTCTAGAAATACTACAAGCTTTTCAAAATATGTAATGCCGGTATTAATTCCCTGTTTTTTTGTGATTTTAGCTGTTGTTCAAATGGGTAAAGTTTACAAGAACTATTATCGGAATAAGCCAAAATTATAAATGTCTAATATATTTTTAAGCTAAATAAATCTCAATAATCATGAAAAAAATATTTTTATCTCTTTCTTTGATTGTCATTAGTTGTTTATCAACTTCAACAATCATTGCTCAAACAGCTAATGTAGCACCATTAAAAATCGGAACTGTAACATATAAGGTTAAAGAAAATGATGTTGCTGAAACATTGAAATATTTAGCTTCGGATGAGTTAGAAGGTAGAGAGACAGGAAAAGCAGGAATGGTTAAGGCCGCGGATTACTTGGAACAGTTTTTCAAAAATAACAATGTAAAGCCCTATTTTAAATCGTATCGGGATACGTTGTCAACTTTCAAAGAACCCGCTTTCAATATTGTAGGTTTTATTGAAGGGAATGATCCAATACTTAAAAATGAATTTATTATTCTAAGCGCTCATTACGATCATATTGGCTTGGATAAAAAAGGGGTGAGTGGTGACTTCATAAACAACGGCGCCAATGATGATGCATCAGGAACAACTGCAGTTGCTGAGATGGCGAAATATTTTAGTTTAACTGAAAATAACAAACGGAGCATTCTTTTCGTGTTTTTTGCCGGAGAGGAAAAAGGGTTGTTAGGGTCTAAACATTTGGCCAAAAAACTGAAAGCACAAGATTTTAAATTGTACGCCCAGCTCAATATTGAAATGATTGGTGTGCCAATGAAAAGAGAATATTTAGCATATATTACTGGTTTTGACAAATCCAATATGGCGGGTAAAATCAATCAATATACTGGGAAAAACACGATAGGTTTTCTTCCAAAAGAAGCTGAATATAAATTGTTTTACAGATCAGATAACTTCTCCTTTTATGATGTTTTTAAGGTGCCCTGCCAATCAGTGAGTACCTTTGATTTTGAAAATTTTGAATTTTACCATCATGTTTACGATGATTTCAAAGCGATGGATATTTCGCACATGACATCCTTTATTCAGGAATTATTACCTGCTGTAACACAAATGGCAAACACGCCAACACAAGAAATTACAATGGTTAAATAGTCTAAGGAACGGCCTGAGTCATGTCATAAGCCAAAATATAATAGTCATTAGAATTGAATTGAAAATCACCAATAATGATCCATTTTAGTTTTTCAGTATGAGCTTTCGCTGACGGAATATTAATTTTATTGATGAAAGTTAAGCCTAATGGATATTTGTGGATCATGTTCGTTCTCATAAACTCAAAAAGGGAGGATATTAATCCTTTTCCTCTATATTCTTTGTGAATGCAAATGGGACCATATTGAAAACTCTTGGTTGTGGTAATTTCAAAATCTAAGAAAGTTAAATCGGGAAACAAGGAGCTCATATAATTAAAAATGGGCCATTGTTTGAAAAAATCCCAACTTCCTGTAAAAATGTAAGCAATGATTTTATTGTTGTCTTTTGCAAGAAATAATTCATCTTTTTGAATAACTTGGGTTAGTTGTTCTGACGTAAATGGAGTAGTAACAAATCCGGATATTTTTTCTTCTTCTGATAAATTAATAACAAGATACAATTCCTGCAACGCTAACACTCCTTTAATATCAATTAAATTTGCGATTTCAAATTGTATGTTTTCTGTCATTTTCTGGTCATTTAACTTTTCATTTTCTGTGCCAAAAATAAGTAAAATTATTATATTGTTTGTTTTTAATATTACAAATAATCCTTAGTCTAAAGCATTTTTCCTTTATGATTTTTGTTTATTTTTGTTTCATGAAAAATATCATTATCACAGGAACGAGTCGAGGGATTGGATTTGAGTTGGCATTGCAATTTGCCGAAGCAGGACATCAAGTATTAGCCATTTCCAGAAAAATTCCACAAGCTTTATTGGGTAATAAAAACATTAGCTGTCTTTCAGTTGATCTATCAAATGAATCAGAATTAGACAAAGTCAGCGGTTTTCTTTCCAAGTCTTGGAAACAAATAGATGCCATCATTCATAACGCAGGCAGTTTATTGCTAAAACCTTTTTCTGAGACGACTCAGGAAGATTTTGAAAGTATCTATAAAGTAAATGTGTTTGGAGTTGCTAATTTAACCCGAATTTGTTTGCCTTATTTACAAAAAGGAAGTCACGTAGTAACGATAAGTTCTATGGGCGGAATTCAGGGAAGTTTGAAATTTGCTGGATTGGCGGCTTATAGTTCGAGTAAAGGAGCCGTGATTACGTTGTCAGAATTATTAGCAGAAGAATATAAGGAGCGTGGTATTTCGTTTAATGTTTTAGCTTTGGGTTCAGTCCAAACAGAAATGCTGGCAGAAGCTTTTCCGGGCTATCAAGCACCAATATCAGCAGGTGAAATGGCCAATTATATTTGTGATTTTACGTTGACTGGAAATAAATATTTCAACGGCAAAGTCTTGCAAGTTTCTTCTACCAATCCTTAACTCATAACTACTTTGAGCGAAACCTTATCCAGATACATCCCTGAACATGCGGTTAAACCGGTTTTTGAACTTATTGTTGCACATCATGTGCATCTTAAGATTGTTAACGAGCGGCAGACGCGTCATGGGGATTATCGAAAAGGATTGAGCGGAAAGCATGAAATCACAGTGAATTCAAATCTGAATAAATACAAGTTTTTGATTACGTTGATTCATGAAATTTCGCATTTGGTCGCTTTCGAAAAATTTGGAAGAAATATTAAGCCACATGGAAACGAATGGAAATATTCTTTTCAACGGCTTATGATTCCATACATCCGGCCAGAAATTTTTCCGAATCACTTGTTGCCGTTGTTAGCTCGACATTTCAAAAATCCAACCGCAAGTAGCGATACCGATGCAACTTTAGCATTAGCTTTGAAACAATTTGACCAGCAAAACGATAAGAATTATGTATTCGAAATTCCGTACGGTAGTGTTTTTCGAATCCAAAACGGAAAGATTTTCAAGAAAATAGCCGTCAGAACCAAGCGTTTTGAATGCCTTGAAATGAGTTCAGGGAAAACGTATTTATTTAATCCAAATGCAGAGGTAGAGCTGTTGAAATCAAGTTAGTCTTTACTCTTTCAGATACGCTTCTCGTACTTTTTTGAATAAATTAGAAGAATACACAAAAGCGACTACTGCTTCATTGTCAGTTCTGAAAATTTCATCTTTACTTCCTTCCCAAGCTTTTAAACCATCTTTTAAGAATAAAATCTTCTCTCCTATCTCCATCACTGAATTCATATCATGTGTATTTATTACGGTCGTGATATTGTATTCTTCTGTGATCTCTTTAATAAGATTATCGATTAATATGGCCGTATTAGGATCTAAGCCAGAATTCGGTTCATCACAAAACAAGTATTTTGGATTGTTTACAATTGCGCGGGCAATAGCGACCCTTTTTTGCATTCCTCCTGAAATTTCTGAAGGTAGTTTTTTATGTGCATCTGTAAGGTTTACTCTTTTTAACACGAAATCTACACGTTGCTGGATTTTTGAATTATTGTCTTTAGTGAACATTTTTAAAGGGAAACCCACGTTCTCGGCAACAGTCATTGAATCAAACAGTGCGCTTCCTTGAAAAACCATTCCTATTTCAGTTCGCAAATCGCGTTTTTCATCCGGATTTAATTCAGAATAAATTCGCCCGTCAAAGGAGATTGTTCCAGACTCAGGAGTATGAATTCCTAAAAGACTTTTAAGTAAAACGGTTTTTCCAGATCCGCTTTGACCAATAATTAAATTTGTTTTTCCGGTTTCAAAAACCGTCGAGATGCCTTTAAGAATTTTGATACCACCGAATGATTTTTCTACGTTTTTTACTTCTATCATGATCCTAGTAACAACTGTGTTAATATATAATTGAAAAGTATTATCGAAACTGATGTCCATACAAAGGACACCGTACTGGCTTTACCCACCTCAAGCGCGCCACCTTTCATGTAATATCCGTGAAAAGAAGGGATAGTTGCTAATAACATGGCGAAAATCAATGTTTTTATAAAAGCATACACTATGTGAAACGGAATGAAATCCATTTGAGTGCCATTGATAAATTCCGCGCTAGAGATAAAACCGCCGTAAACGCCAGCCATCCAGCCACCTAAAACTCCCAGAAACATTGCAATACCAATCAGGAATGGGTATAATAACAAAGCAATTATTTTTGGAAAAACCAGGTAATTTAAGGAATTAACGCCCATTACTTCCAGCGCATCTATTTGTTCTGTCACCCTCATTGTGCCTATACTTGACGTGATAAAAGAGCCCATTTTTCCAGCCATAATCACAGAAATGAAAGTGGGAGCAAATTCTAGTATTACTGATTGTCGTGTGGCGAAACCAATAAGATATTTTGGAATTAAAGGGTTTGTCAGGTTAAGTGCGGTTTGAATGGCTACAACACCTCCAACAAAGAAGGAAATGAACGCCACAATACCTAGAGAGCTAATAACTAAATCATCAATTTCTTTGAAAATTAGTTTTTTCATTACAGACCATTTTGTCTGTTTGTTGAAAATTTCTTTTAGCATTAAAAAGTATCTTCCAATTTGCGTGATATAGCGAATGAGCATCATAGTTTTGTGAATAAGGGCTAAATTACAAAAATAGTTATCAGTTATGCCTTTTGACTCCGCAGTTTTTTGATTATCGGAGCTAAAAAAGCTTTTTTTTCATTTTCTTTAAACGGTATTGACGAATGAATTTTGCTTGTTCGGTGTTTACTAATAAAGGAATATTAGCAGCTTTAGCCTTCCAAAAACCCTTGATGTAATCTATGAAAAGTAACGGTTTTTTTTTCATCATTGCCAGTTTTGCCGAAGCTATTGTGGTAATTAAAAGTCCGTATCCTAAAGTATAAAAAGCCTCTCCTTGTTTGTAACGGGCTGTTTTGTTGTAATTTGCTCCAGTGGGTTTCAAATGTTTTACGATTAATGAAGCATCAGTAACGACCTTCCATCCATAAAATTTTGAGAGTAATTCATCAAGGGTATCCCAACCCATAGCTGGTTTTAAATTGCCTATTTGTTGGAAACATGCTTTTCTGTATGCTTTAAATGCACCCCGAATATGGTCTTTGTCGGTTAAGTTTTCTAGAATCCATTCGCCGTTTTTTTCGATATAGGCAAACCCACCGGCCATGCCTATCATAGGATCTCTCTCAAAGAGACTTAGAATAGTTTCGAAATAATTGTGAGGTAGAATTAAGTCAGCATCTAATTTTACAATAACATCATACTCTTCATCTAGTGTTTCGAAGCCTTTATGAAATGCTTGAATCACTTTGCTTCCTGGCAGATGTATCGCGCTAGAAGTTTTGTTTACTAAAGAGATAAAAGGATTATCTTTAGCGAAAGCTATTACTATCTGGGCCGTTTTGTCTGTTGAATTATCATTAACGACAACTACTTTTTTAGGTTGAACAGTTTGCGAAATTAAGGATTGTAAAGTCAAAGCAATAAAGGCTTCTTCGTTGTGAGCGGGAATGACAATGTAATACTCCATTATTTTATTTTTTCAGCGTAAACGATGTAGTATCTTGGGGTAAATTTTCTAAGTAAAGGTCGAATACCAAATTTCCTTACGGGATTGGTCCATTTTTGTTTGTCTATTATTTCCCAACCCGTTTTTTCTAAAAGCCAATCAAGTTGCCAATCTTCAAATTCATGATAATGCCTGTCCCACATATCGGTTTTGCTGCGGTATGCAGGTGAAAACCACAACCGTAGTGGAATGGATATGAAAAGTTTATCTGATTTTATTTCGCTTAAAATGGTATAAGGATTTAATAAATGTTCAAAAATCTCGAAAGCGGTTACTATATCTTTTTTCTCATTTAAAAATACGGATTGGTCTTTGTCTAAATCTTCACCAGTTGTGTTAGTAACGGTAAATCCTTCTGATTTCATGATTTTAGTGAAAGGATTTTCAACACCTAAATCTAATATGGTTTCTGAAGTTGAGATGTGTTTTTTTAAAAATTCTAGGGTATGTTTGAATCTTTTATTGGGAAACGTTTTTTCGTACATGTTTTTTTGATTTTACCACAAGGGACCAAGGCACAAATATAGTGATAAATGTTTTTTTGTTCCTTGTTTTTTAGCCCGGAAGGAAGTGGAACTAGTGGAGCTTCAAAAAAGTTGTTTTTCAAGGTGAAAAAAGCGACCAAAAGAAGCTTTCTGGCACCTTGAAGAACAAGTTTTGTAATGAGGAATTGTTATGAACAGCCTTATTTAGCTATTGATTGCTTAATTCCTTGAATTGATTAATACCGGTATACAAAAGCGTTTATATTCATTCCTGCTCCAACCGAAGCGAAAATCATAACATCTCCTTTGTGTATCTCTTGATTCTCGATTTGACCACGGACTAATAAATCAAAAAGGGTAGGCACGGTTGCTACGCTGCTGTTTCCCAACTCATGAATACTCATAGGCATAATGTCTTTAGGGACAGATCTGTCATATAACTTGTAGAAACGGTGAATTATCGCTTCGTCCATTTTCTCGTTGGCTTGATGTATAAGAATTTTTTTGACATCGTCAATGCCCAGTCCGCTTTTGTCTAAACAGCTTTTCATAGCAGCAGGAACTTGATTTAATGCGAATTCATATATTTTGCGCCCGTACATTTTTATGTAGCGTGTGTCAGGATCTAAATCAGGGTTGTAGGATTTTCCAAAGAATAAATAGTTGGCTTCGTCATTGGCATATGTTGCACTTTCATAGGATAATAATCCTGTTTCATCGTTTGAAGCTTCAATAATAGAAGCACCAGCACCATCCGAATAGATCATGGAATCTCTGTCATGCGCATCAACTACTCTTGAAAGTGTTTCGGAACCAATCACTAGACATTTTTTTGCCATACCTGATTTAATGAAAGCATTGGCTTGAAGAACACCTTCTATCCATCCTGGACATCCAAAAAGAATATCGTAGGCTACACATTTAGGGTTTTTTATTTGTAGTTTGTTTTTAACTCGTGTTGCTAAGCTTGGTAGCATATCTGATTGAGTTGTTCCGTACTTCACATCACCAAAGTTATGAGCGAAAATGATATAATCAATTGTTTCCGGATCGATTCCAGCATTATTTATTGCTTTTTGAGAGGCAAAAAAAGCCAAGTCAGAGGAGGTTAAATGGTCTTCTGCGTAGCGCCTGTGTTCGATACCGGTAATGCTTTTAAATTTTGTAATGACTACTTCGTTTGGATACCCAAAGGCGGTGCCATCTTCATTTAAAAAAACATGTGAGCCAAAATCAGTATTGCTAATTTTTTTTTCAGGAATATAACTTCCTATTCCAGTTATTTTTATTTTCATTGCGTTAATTTCCAAATTTGGGGCTAATTTAAACATTATAAAATTACTACACTCACAATATTTACTATGCATGCATATAATTGTGGAATAGTAGTTTATTGGCAAAAATATTGATTATTTCTATATAAATTTAAAGTTTTGTTATGAATTTTATTTCATAATTATTGAAATAAGAAATAAAAAATATTGATTTTATATTTTTTGATTAAAACTTTCTATAGGTATCTTTTTTTTATTGTAAAAAAAATGTCCCGATTTCTCGAGACATTTTGGAGTGATTTAACTTTCCATGTAAGCTTCAATAGGAGCACAGGAACAGACTAAGTTTCTGTCGCCATAGGCTTCATCTGCTCTGCGAACGGTGGGCCAGAATTTATTTTCAGCAATGTATTCTAAAGGAAAGGCAGCTTGTTCACGAGTGTATGGGAAATTCCAACCATCTGCAGTGACCATCATCAACGTATGCGGAGCATTTTTCAATACATTATTTGGATTGTCTAAAGTGGCAGTTTCAATTTCTTTTCGGATCGCTATCATAGCGTCACAAAAACGATCTAACTCTTCTAGGTTTTCACTTTCTGTAGGTTCAATCATTAGAGTTCCTGCTACTGGGAACGAAACGGTAGGAGCATGAAATCCATAATCCATCAAACGTTTTGCAATATCAGTTACTTCAATCCCTTTTTCTTTAAATGGACGGCATTCTAAGATCATTTCGTGTGCAGCACGTCCCATTTCTCCGGAATATAACGTATCGAAATGACCGCTTAGTTTCTCCTTAATGTAGTTGGCGTTTAAAATTGCATATTCAGTGGATTTTTTCACACCTTCAGCACCAAGCATACAGATGTAGCCATAGGATATCAAGCAAACTAATGCAGATCCCCATGGTGCAGCAGAAATAGCTGTTATGGCAGTTGTACCTCCAGTTTGGATTACAGGATTAGTAGGTAAAAATGGTACTAATTGTGGTGCAACACATATTGGTCCTACACCTGGTCCACCACCTCCATGAGGAATAGCAAATGTTTTATGTAAGTTCAAGTGACAAACATCTGCACCAATAGTTGCCGGATTTGTTAGTCCAACTTGTGCATTCATATTTGCACCATCCATATATACTTGCCCGCCGTTATCGTGAATCAATTGTGTGATTTCTTTAATCGCACTTTCAAAAACGCCATGCGTTGAAGGGTATGTTACCATCAAACAAGAAAGATTGTCTTTGTGTAAAATAGCTTTTTCACGTAAATCGTCCACGTCAATATTTCCATTTTCTAATGTTTTAGTAACCACAACTTTCATTCCAGCCATTGCTGCTGAAGCTGGATTTGTTCCGTGAGCCGATGATGGAATTAACGCAATGTTTCTGTGGTGGTCTCCTCTTGAATGGTGGTACGCACGAATAACCATTAATCCTGCATATTCTCCTTGTGCTCCAGAATTAGGTTGTAATGTTGTTCCTGCAAAGCCTGTAATAACATTTAATTGTTGTTCTAATTTAGCCAACATTTCTTGGTATCCTTGCGCTTGATCTAATGGGGCAAACGGGTGAATGTTGTTCCATTGCGGCATACTCAAAGGTAGCATTTCTGAAGCGGCGTTTAGTTTCATCGTACAGGATCCAAGAGAGATCATTGAGTGATTCAAAGCCAAATCTTTTCGTTCTAACATTTTGATGTAACGCATCAATGCGGTTTCTGAATGGTACTTATTGAAAACATCATGTTGCAAGAATGGTGATGTTCTGTTTAAGTGTTCCGGGAAATGGTTGGTTTCTGATAAACTTTCAATGGTGTTTACGGGAGTACCATTTGCAGAAGCGAAAACAGCAATAATTTTATTTAAATCGGTAATACTTGTTGTTTCGTTTATAGAAATTGAAATCGTATTGTCATCAATATAATAAAAGTTAATTTCGTTTTCTTCAGCAATCGCTTTTACTTTTTTGGCATCAGCCTTTACTACAATAGTGTCAAAGAAAGCCGTGTTCGTTTGTTGCAAACCTGATTTTTCTAATGCGTTTGCCAATGTAACTGCCGAAGCATGTACTTTATTAGCGATATATTGTAATCCCTTTGGTCCGTGATACACACTGTACATTCCAGCCATAACTGACAACAATACTTGTGCAGTACAGATATTTGAAGTGGCTTTGTCCCGTTTAATGTGTTGCTCACGGGTTTGTAACGCCATGCGCAAGGCACGGTTTCCGTCTGTATCAACAGTAACACCGATGATTCTTCCCGGCATGCTTCTTTTGTATTCGTCTTTTGTAGCAAAATAAGCAGCGTGTGGACCGCCATAACCTAACGGAATTCCAAAACGTTGTGTCGTTCCAAGAACAACTGCAGCGCCCATTTCTCCAGGAGGAGTCAGTTTTACTAAACTCATAATATCAGCTGCGACAGCTACTTTTATTTCGTTTTCAGCTGCTTTCGCAATAAATGCGGCATAATCATGAACTTGTCCAAATTTCCCCGGATATTGAAGTATTGCTCCATAATATTCCGAAGAAAAATCGAATTCTTCATGGTTTCCAATTACTAATTCAACTCCAATTGGTGTAGAACGTGTTTGTAAAACAGATAATGTTTGGGGTAATATTTCTTCGGAAACGAAGAATTTATTGGTGTTGTTTTTCTTTTGATCCCGGGAGCGTACATCAAAAAGTAATGCCATTGCTTCAGCCGCAGCAGTTCCTTCGTCTAATAAGGATGCGTTAGCAATTTCCATTCCGGTTAATTCGATAACCATCGTTTGAAAATTCAAAATCGCTTCTAACCGACCTTGCGCAATTTCGGCTTGATACGGTGTGTAGGCAGTGTACCATCCCGGGTTTTCAAATACATTTCTTTGGATAACCGCAGGGATAATGGCCGCATTATACCCTAGGCCAATATACGATTGAAAAACTTTATTTTTATTTCCTAATTTTTGGATGTGATTTGCAAACTCATATTCCGTCATTGCAGGTTCTAAATCTAAATCAGATTTTAAACGAATGTCACTTGGAATAGTTTCATCAATCAATTGATCCAGCGATCCAGCGCCAATTGTCTTCAACATGTGTTCTAAATCATCTTCTCTTGGGCCAATGTGTCTTAATGCAAATGCGTCTGTTTTCATTGTATATAAAATGGGTTGTGTGTTTCTTGTTTTGAGGCTGTAAAATTAAATATTAATATGCTATTAATTGCCTTTTTTAACTTGATTTTCTGTGAATTTTTCAACTAAAAGCCTTTCTTATTAACACTTTGATTAATTTTGTCTAATGAAGTTTTTTAAGCTAATATTCAATTTTTATATAAATAGCAGTATTCACGTGGGTTTGTCTTGTTATGCCTTAGTGAGAATGACACACTACATGTTCCACATTCCTTATGAGGGATCTATAGCAAGCTTTGCGTTTTTTGGGACCATTGTAGGCTATAATTTTGTGAAATATGATGCTTTAGCACGAGCACAAAAGACACAAATGCGGAAAGAACTGATGGCGATTTCTTTATTAAGTTGTTGCTCTCTTATTTTGGTTGGCTATTATTTTTTTCTGCTCGAGCGAATAACTCAAAGTCTAGCAGTGGTTTTTTTGAGTATTACGATGCTGTATACACTTCCCTTTTTTCCCAACAGGAGAAACGCCAGAAATTGGGCCGGTGTAAAAATTTATATTGTGGCTTCGTGTTGGGTAGGAGTGACTTTGGTATTACCACTCTTAAATGCGGGTATTCCTCTTACTTCCGACTTCTATTTGAAATGCATGCAACGCTTTCTCTTGATTTTTATTTTGGTACTAATTTTTGAAATCATTGATTTTGCAGAAGACGACCCACATTTGCAAACCGTGCCACAGCAAATAGGAGTAAAGCGAACAAAAATAGTAGGGTTATTACTTTTGCTGCCATTTTATTTTTTAGAGTTTTTCAAAAGCAATTTTGATAAAAAGCAATTGATTGTCAACTTGATTTTAGTGATTATTATTTCTTTATTTCTGCTTTTTGCCAATAAAAAAAGGACAAAATATTACACCTCTTTTTGGGTAGAAAGCATTCCGATAATTTGGTGGATACTACTTCTTGCTTTAAGATGAAGCTTTCCAAATTATATTTCCTTCAAGAATAAAAGGAATCAGGTGATTTTTGGAAACAAAAATAATAATAAACCAAAGATGTCGTAAGGTAGTTTATAATGAATTTTTATCGTTCATAACGATTTATTACTTTTTTGTATAAAACAAATGGTTGTTTCTTAATGGATTGAATTTTGCTTACTCTATTTAATCTGCAAAATAAATAGACTGTTCATTATAGTTATATGGTTTTTGAGCGTCTGATAAAAATCAAATATTTTCCATGTCATGTTCTCGTTTTATTATAAGTGACCAATCCCTTTGTTGTTCTTTCAATTGCAATTGTAGTGCTTATAGATTGTTGCTGTTCGCTAACCTTTCATGATACATCAAAAACGGTTTGTAGCGGAGCATTTATTTGTATCCGTATTTTTTTTTCGGGTCATTAAATTATATTTTTCTTTTGTCTTCGATGGTTATTTTTGAGCCAACAGCCAGAAAGACGGAGGTAGGTTCTAAATCTTTAATAAAAGCAAATTCTTTACCGTAAACCCCTTCAAAATCAATTACTGATTTGTTCTTGATGACTTCATATTGTTGCCATCTGGGATGCGTAACTTGGTATTCAAAAGTTTCGTTTTTATTGATTTTGGTGTACCCAAAATAATGTTCTGTGATAAATTCTGCTTCAGAATTCGGTTCAATTGCTATGGGTTTTTTATTGGTTTCTACATGAATAGTGTTCCAGTTGTTATTTACTTTCCATTGGTAAATAAATTTGCGAGAATGTTCTAGTACTTCAAGCGTATGTTTCATCGGTAAGGTCTGGTAATGTTCGTTGTAGAACTTATTTGCAATGAACGAAATAGCGTATTTAGGGACAATTTCACTAATAAAAACAGCGCCTCTTTTCCACACTCCATTTTCAAAACGCCTTACGTAAAACCGAAGATTAACTTCCTCGAAATCAGAATGAAATGGAATTTTCATTCCTAAAACACGTACTTTTTCGAAAAGGAATCCAATAAAGCTGACATAACATTTGCCATTCCAGTAATCTATTTCGGTTCCTTTTGGAACATGTTTTTCTAAAATTTCAGGATTGACTTCATAATTAATCATGGCTAAATTATTCCATTCGGCTTTTAAAAAACTCATCGTTGTTTTGGGTTTTAACTTGTGTGAAATATTAAAAGTGTATTGCAAACCAAGAGGGGTTACACTTCTGGTTTGCAATACTTGTGTTTTAAACCAATCCGGCTCTTTTTAATAGCGCTTCTGGTTTGGGTTCTTGTCCTCTAAAGCGTTTGTATAAAATCATTGGATGTTCCGTACCACCTTTAGAAAGTACATTTTCTTTAAATTTGGTAGCCACTTCTTTATTAAAAATTCCTTTTTCCTGAAAATATTCAAAAGCATCAGCATCCAGTACTTCTGCCCATTTGTAGCTGTAATATCCAGAAGAATAACCACCTTGAAAGATATGGGAAAAGGAAGTGCTCATCGCATTCTCTTTTACTTCTGGATACAATTGTGTAGCTGCAAATTGTTCTGTTTCAAAAGCTTTGATGTCTTTGATATTGGAAGGATCTTGTGCATGCCAGCCCATATCTAACAACCCAAAACTCAATTGGCGCATTGTTGCCATGCCTTCTTGAAAACTAGCACTTTCTTTAATTTTATGAACCAATTCCATCGGAATCATTTCGCCAGTTTCATAATGATACGCAAATAAAGCGAGTGCTTCCGGTTCGTAACACCAGTTTTCGAGAATCTGACTTGGTAATTCTACGAAATCCCAATAGACAGAAGTTCCTGAGAGACTTGGATATGTTGTATTGGCTAATATTCCATGTAACGCATGCCCAAATTCATGGAATAAAGTTGTTACTTCGTTGAAAGTTAATAGCGATGGTTTTGTTTCGGTGGGTTTTGTGAAATTGCACACAATAGAAATATGCGGTCTTTCGTTGCTCTCTTTTTTGATGTATTGCGATTTAAATGACGTCATCCAAGCACCGTTGCGTTTGCCTTTTCTTGGAAAGAAATCAGTATAAAACACAGCGACAAGTTGGTTCTCTTCGTCTTTAACTGCGTATGTTTTTACTTCTTCATGGTATTTGTCCACTTCGAAAATTTCTTCGAAAGTGATTCCATATAATTTTTGGGCTACTGCAAAAGCACCGTCTAAGACTTTTTCCAATTGAAAATACGGTTTTAATATTTCATCGTCCAAATTGAATAATTGTTGCTTCAATTTCTCCGAGTAATAGGCGCCATCCCATTTTTCCAGTTGTTCAATACCGTCTAGCGCTGTAGCGAAAGCAGTTAATTGCGCAAATTCTTTTAAAGCTGCTGGTTTGGCTTTCTCCAATAAATCATTCGAAAATGTTTTTACTCTTTCCGGACTTTCTGCCATTCTTTCTTCGAGAACAAAATGAGCGTGTGTAGCATAACCCAAAACCTGCGCTCTTTCAAAACGCAATTGGGCAATTTTAAGCACAATTTGCTGATTGTCAAATTCATTGTTTTGAAAACCTTTGGCGCCAAAAGCAATGGCCATTTTTTGACGCAATTCCCGATTGTCAGCATAGGTAACAAAGGGAACATAACTGGGATAATCCAGCGTGAAAATCCAACCTTCTTTTTCTTGGCTTTTGGCCAAAGAGCGAGCGGCTTCGATTGTACCTTCCGGTAAACCGGCTAAATCCGATTCATTGGTAATGTGTAATTGATAGGCTTGCGTTTCGGCCAAAACATTTTCGCCAAACTGCAAACTCAATTGCGATAATTCTTTGTCAATTTCTCGCAATTGATTTTTTTTGTCTTCTGGCAAATTGGCTCCGTTTCTGGAGAAGCTTTTGTATTTTTTATCCAAAAGCGTGGTTTGCTCTGGATTTAAATTTAGTTTTTCTCGTTGCTCATAAACCGTTTTTACTCGGGCGAATAAATCAGGGTTAAGGCGCACATCATTTCCAAATTCAGATAATAATGGAGAAACTTCCTGAGCTATTTTTTGAATCTCATCATTCGTTTCCGCTGAATTCAAGTTGAAAAATATACTGGAGATTCTGTCCAAAACATCACCGCTGAAAGCCAATGCTTCAATCGTGTTTTCAAAAGTTGGTTTTATAGGGTTTCGTACAATAGCTTCAATTTCAGCTTTTGCTAATTCGATTCCTTTTTGAAAAGCAGGAAGAAAATCTTCGTTTTTAATTTTCGAAAAAGGCGCTGTGTTATAGGGAGTATTGAAATGGTGGGTTAGGATGCTCATTTGTGTTTTTTAGTAAAAAGAATTCAGTGTTTAAAGATATCAAAGGTACGGATTTAATAAAAAAATGTGTTAGTCTAATTAATTGATTTGGTAAAAAATAGCACATTCAATACTGTTATTTAAATGTTATTTATTTCTTCTCACCGGAATAAAGTCTTAAATTGTAAAAAAAGATTGGTTTTTGAAGAAACGAATTAAAAACACACCGTAAAATTAAATAAAAGATGAACTACCAAATTACAATAAATAGGGCGACTACTGTAGATGAAATTGAAGGATACTGGACTGACGAAGATTACATAAAGTTATTGGAGAAATTCGATTACCCAGATGCTTCAGATGCTGATACAGCTAGTTTAAGAGAGTTGTTGTTTATGGCAATTTCTGATTTCGAGCCTAAAGATGCTGCTGCAATCGTATTAGAATATAAATTATCCGAAGATTTGAATGAAGGTCAGATTCAGCAAATTTCGAACGATATGCTTTTAGACAAAGTATGTGAAGAATATCCTGAAATAGGATTACATTCCACTTTATTCCATATTAATCAATTGCTTTTTAAAGCTTACAATGGTAAATTTCCCAATGCAAAAGCTACTATTATTGAATGTAGTTTTACACCAATAGCAGGAGAAAATGAAAACGAATTGACTAAAGAAAATATTTTAAAATTATTAAATAACGGATTGTCGGACAGTACTCTTATCAAAAGATTGTTTGATCTTCCTATGAAGGAAAACGTACCTTTCCCGGAAGCAGAGGATATTCTTTGGGACGCAGAGACTAAAGATAGGTTGAATTATACGCTTACAACCTCTGAATACTGGTTGAGTAAAGATGATATTATTGCTTCAGAATTTGAAGGAGTTCTGGAGATTGTAGTTGAAGCGGAATAAATTAGTGCAAGATTTAAAGTAATAAAAAAAGCTCCATCATGGAGCTTTTTTTATTTTTGTAGACTTTCTGAGGCGATGTTTACCGCTTCTTTTAATCCTGTTTTGTAATGTATCATTTTGTCCATCACACTTTTGTTGTGGCTTCCGAGAATTTGAACTGCCAGAATTCCTGCGTTTTTAGCGCCGTTTAATGCAACAGTTGCTACGGGTACACCTCCAGGCATTTGTAAAATGGATAAGACGCTATCCCATCCATCAATTGAATTGCTTGATTTTATAGGAACGCCAATTACTGGAAGTGGAGACATTGATGCGACCATTCCAGGCAAATGCGCCGCACCTCCTGCTCCGGCGATAACTACCGATATGCCTCGAGTGTGTGCGTTTTTGCTGAAATCAAATAGTTTTTCGGGAGTTCTATGTGCTGAAACAATGTCGACTTCAATTTCTATATCAAATGCTTTTAAAATATCAATTGCTTCTTGCATGATTGGCATATCTGAAATGCTTCCCATTATTACGGCTACTTTCATTTTTTGTTTTTATTTAAAGATTTGAGTATTTAAAGATTTTTTGAGAAATTCAATTTAGTTTGTGTCCTGAATTTTTCAATCTTTTAATTTTTTCAATTAACTTATTACTCTGATTGTATTCTTGACATCTTCGGCAATTCTTCGGGCTTCATTAATATCTTTGTTTACGATAGTGACATGTCCCATTTTTCTAAATGGACGTGTTTGTTTTTTTCCGTAAATGTGCGGGGTAACACCATTCCATCCTAATATTTTCTCAATATTTTCATAAACCACCTCACCTGAAAATCCTTCGGCTCCCACTAAATTTACCATAATTCCGGCTACTTTACTGTCAGTATTTCCTAATGGCAAATCAAGGATGGCGCGCAAATGGTTTTCGAATTGTGAAGTATAACTGGCTTCAATTGAATAGTGTCCTGAATTATGTGGGCGGGGAGCTACTTCGTTCACAAGGATTTCATCGTCTTCAGTTTGAAACATTTCTACCGCTAGCAATCCCACATGGTTGAATTTTTCTGAAACATTCAATGCGATTGCTCTTGCTTTTTCGGCTACTTTATCATCAATTCGAGCCGGACAAATCACATATTCTACTTGGTTTGCTTCTGGATGGAATTCCATTTCTACTACAGGATAGGTTTTTATTTTGCCTGACGGATTGCGGCAAACGATAACAGCCAATTCGTTTTTGAACGGAACCATTTCTTCAGCAATACATTCAACATTGGCTAAATTGTCTAAATCTGAAATTTGTCGTATGACTTTTACGCCGTTTCCATCATAACCAAATTCCGTACATTTCCATACAAATGGCAATTTTAATTTAGAATCCAGAATGTCAACAATTAGGCTTTTTAGGTTGTTGAATCGTTTGTAATTGGCTGTTGGAATGGCATGTTGCGTGTAAAAATCTTTCTGAATTCCTTTGTTTTGAATCAATTTCAATGTTTTTGGCGAAGGATATACTTTTAATCCTTCTTTTTCGAGTTGCAACAAAGCTTCCAGATTTACCAACTCAATTTCGAAAGTCAAAACGTCTACTTTTTTGCCAAAGTTATAAACCGTTTCAAAGTCCATCAAATCGCCTTTGATGAATTGGTCACAGGCAATTTTGCAAGGTGCTTCGTCACTTGGATCCAGAACATAGGTTTGTATGTCAAATTTTCGGGTATCAAACAACAGCATTTTGCCCAGTTGTCCGCCGCCGAGAATTCCTAATTTGAAATCAGAAGAAAAATAATTCATTATCTAGTTGTATGTTTAAGCAAAGATACTTTATAATGATTGAATCCGAAAATGGTATTTTATTTTCTTCGGAATTTCTATTGTATCATTTGTCGCATTCCCTACATTTTAAATTCTTTTTTTGTGAATTTTACTAATAAATACAAATTAATGCCCATTTATCAATTCTCAAACCCGAATTCAGTATCTTTGCACATTATTTTAAATACGAAAATAATGATACAACTTCACGATAAACAATTTGTTCCGTTTATTTCTGCTAAGGAAATAGAATTTGCCTTAACCAAAATGGTTGCCCAAATAGGGGATGATTTTGCTGATGAAACGCCAATATTTATAGGTGTTTTGAATGGCGCATTTATGGTTGTTTCAGATTTTATGAAACTGTATAAAAAACCATGTGAAGTATCTTTCATAAAAATGGCTTCTTATGAAGGAATTTCTTCAACAAACCAAGTGAAACAATTGATAGGATTGAACCAAGATTTGACAGGACGATCAGTTATTATAATAGAGGATATTGTAGATACAGGAAATACTTTGGTAGCATTGAAAGAATTATTCAAACAACAAAACGTAAAACATTTTAAGATAGCCACTCTGTTTTTTAAACCGGAAGCATACACTAAAGACATCAAAATAGATTATATTGGGATTCGAATTCCAAATAAATTCATTGTGGGTTATGGCTTGGACTACAATGGTTTAGGTAGGAATTTACCGGAAGTATATAAATTAAAAGAATAATTACACAACAACATGACTAACATTGTTTTATTTGGAAAACCAGGAGCTGGTAAAGGGACTCAAGCAGAGTTTTTGAAAGAAAAATACAAATTAACACATATATCCACTGGTGATGTATTTCGTTTTAATTTAAAAAACGATACTGAACTTGGTAAGCAAGCAAGAGTATACATGGATGCGGGTGATTTAGTACCGGATGAATTGACTACAAAAATGCTTATTGATGAGGTGAACAAACATCCTGAGACGAATGGAGTTTTATTTGACGGCTATCCAAGAACAATATCGCAAGCTGAAGATTTAGATCGATTTCTAACTTCAATTGGGTCTAAAGTTGCCGCGACAATTGCCCTTGAAGCCGATGATGAAGTTTTAGTTCAACGGTTGTTAGAAAGAGGGAAAACAAGCGGTAGAATAGACGATCAAGATGAAGAGAAAATTAGAAATCGCTATCAGGAATACAACGAAAAAACAGCACCATTAATGGAGTATTATCAAACTCAAGGTAAATTCTATACTGTTAATGGAATAGGTTCCATTGCAGAGATTACCAAAAGAGTTAGTGAAGTGATTGATAATTTATAACAATAAATTCCAGTAGTTCTTACGAGTCCTGGATGGTAAGTGGTTTTTTCAATAAAATTTTACTGCTTTCGGAACTACAGAATAGAAACTACAAACTACCGATTTCAAAAAAAAATTAGAAATCACATTTTAATACATAAACGAATCAACTAAGAAATTGGAAATACTAATAATATTTTTTCTAATACTATTAAATGGGGTTTTCTCGATGTCAGAAATCGCATTGATTTCTGCACGAAAAAACAGATTAGAGACTGCAGCAAAAAAAGGAAATAAAAGTGCAAAAATTGCTTTAGACCTGGCGAATTCGCCAAATAAATTTTTGTCAACTGTACAAATCGGGATTACCTTAATAGGTATTCTTACGGGGATCTATAGTGGGGATAAAATAACCAAAGATGTTGAGGTATTTATAAAAGGATTCGAAGTACTAACTCCTTATGCACATCCTGTGGCAGTAGGATTAGTTGTGGTTGTGCTTACTTTTTTCTCTCTAGTGTTAGGGGAATTATTGCCAAAAAGACTAGGATTGAATCATCCAGAAGCAATAGCAAAAGCTGTAGCTTTACCGATGAAAGTAGTTTCAATCATAACCGCACCATTCATTTGGTTGCTAACACATTCAACTGATTTTTTACTGAATATTTTACAAATTAAGCCAACGGCAGACGGAAAAGTAACCGAAGAGGAAATAAAGGCGATTATTAAAGAAGGTACTGAAGGTGGTGAAGTTCAGGAAATAGAGCAAGATATTGTGGAACGTGTTTTTCACATTGGAGATAGAAAGATAAATTCATTGATGACACATAGGAAATCAGTGGTCTTTTTACCTTTTCATTCGGATAAAGAGCAGGTCAAAGATTTTATGCTCAAAGAGTTGCATTCTATTTATCCGGTTTATGGGGAAAATTATGACGATATTGTAGGAGTTGTTAATTTAAAAAATATTTTTGCTCATTTTGAGAATGAAAATTTTAATTTGGCTGATATAATGACCGAAGCTCCTTTTATGATGGAGCAAACCACGGCTTATATTGCTTTGGAAAATTTCAAAAAAACAGGTATACATTATGCATTTGTATCAGATGAATATGGTGTTTTCCAAGGAATAATTACATTGAATGATATTTTGGAAGCCTTGGTAGGAGATGCGTCTGATTTTTACAAGGATGATTTTCAACTGATAGAAAGAGAGGATGGTACGTGGTTAGTTGACGGGCATTATTCGTTACACGATTTCTTGACTTATTTTGAATTGGATGAATTAATCAATGATTATGAAGTCACTACGGTAAGTGGATTAATAATGACCGAGCTTTCTCATATTCCAAAACAAGGCGAGAAATTAATTTGGCAAAAATTTGAGTTAGAAGTCATAGATATGGATGGCGTGAAGATTGATAAAGTGATGGTGAAAGCACTTAAATAATAATACAAGCTTTTGGAGATAGGATTTGGGATTTAAGTACATGGGTGCTGATGCTAAATACTGCGACTGAATGCTGAATACTAAAAAAAATGACAGAAGGGAATTTTGTAGATTACGTTAAAATATATGTTTCTTCCGGCAAAGGAGGAAAAGGATCTACGCACTTGCATAGAGAAAAATTTATTGAAAAAGGTGGTCCTGATGGTGGTGATGGTGGTCGTGGTGGTCATGTTTTTTTGGTTGGTAACAAAGGTCTTTGGACATTGTTTCATCTTAAATTTGCACGTCATATCAAAGCTGGTAATGGTGGTGATGGGAGCGGAGATAGAAGTACGGGTGCTGATGGAGACGATAAATTTATCGAAGTTCCATTAGGAACGGTAGTAAAAGATAAAGAAACAGGAGAAATACTATTTGAAATTACCGAAGACGGTGAAAAACAAATTCTTTCTCGTGGAGGTAAAGGAGGGTTAGGAAACTGGCATTTTAGAAGTTCAACGAATCAGACACCAAGATATTCACAGCCTGGTTTACCAGGAGCAGAAATGGATGTGATTTTAGAACTTAAAGTATTGGCTGATGTCGGTTTAGTGGGTTTTCCTAACGCAGGTAAGTCAACATTGTTGTCAGTACTTACTTCAGCTAAACCCAAAATTGCAGATTATCCGTTTACTACCTTAAAGCCAAATCTTGGAATCGTTGCCTACAGAGATTTTCAATCTTTTGTAATCGCTGATATTCCCGGAATTATTGAAGGTGCTGCCGAAGGGAAAGGTTTAGGACATTATTTCTTGCGTCATATTGAACGTAATTCAACTTTATTATTTCTAGTTCCCGTGGATACGACAGATATTAAAGCCGAGTATGATATTTTAGTTAACGAATTGACAAAATACAATCCAGAGATGTTGGATAAAGAGCGTTTGTTAGTAATTTCAAAATGCGATATGCTCGATGATGAATTGAGAGCGGAACTTAAAGTAGAATTAGATGTCGCTTTCAAAGATATTCCGTACATGTTTATTTCTTCTGTTGCTCAACAAGGTTTAACAGAATTAAAAGACAAGTTGTGGAAAATGTTGAACGACTAATTTTCTTAAATTTCATAAAAAAAGGTGTTCTAAAAGAACACTTTTTTTGTTGCTATAATTTGAATTAATTGCTATTATAGGTGTCAAATAAGAACTGTAATGTTTCAGGGACTGTATTAGCTTTTATGTTGGGAATAGGAGTATCCGTATTAAGCCAGTTTTCTATAATCAACTCAAAATTATCACCTACTTCGTAAACTACTGGAACCCCCATTTTTTTTAGTGCTGCGGCATTACACTCTTGCTCGTAATGATTTCGTATAGGGATGCTAAGTATTTTTTTTCTAAGATACAATGCTTCTGCGGGTGTTTCAAATCCACCACCAGTTATGATGCCATGACAGTTGATTAAGCTTTGATTGAACTGTTTTTGATTCACAGGATAATAGGTGATGTTGCCAATGGTATGTTTGAGTTTCACATCATTCAAAAACCAGTGAAAATTAATCTCGGTGCGTTTATTAAAAGCCTTTTCTAAACAGTCTTTTTGGAAAGAAGGCAGATAAACAGTTATGTGTTTTAGATCTTTTGGTTCGGCTTCTATAATTTCATCTTTAATAATTGGAGGGAGAATGAAAGAATCATATTTCTCAAAATGCAATCCAATATACTGGGGAGAAGGGGCATAATGTTTTAAAATTATTTCTCCCATAAGGCTTTTTTTTTCTGGTCTGGGGGTTGAGTCTGAAGCAAAACTGGCTTGATGTCCAAGTTGTACGGAATGTACTTTCTGTAATTTACACGCAAGAGAAGTAATGGAATCAAAATCATTAATTACTACATCATAATTTTTTAAAGGCAGGGATTTCGCATCTTTAAACATCTGTAGTGGTCTAATATTTCTAGCAATATCTAAATAATTTAACCCACCACATTTACTATAGTGCAAGCTACACCCGTCGCTTTTGTATTTTATTGGTAAATCAATTTTTAGACTAGCATTATTTCCACTCATGAAAAAATCTACAGTGCCAAATTTTTGTAAATATGGGTAAAGTTGCATAGCCCTACTGATATGACCGTTGCCAGTTGCTTGAATTGCATAAAATATTTTCATGTGCTTTATTTAAATTGGATTAAATAGTAGTTTTTTTAAATTGATCTTTAAAATGAAATAGATTTTTATAAAGTAGCTGAATTAATTAGGACAGAATTTTGGTTACAATGTCATTCATAATTAATTCTTCTTTGTTATCATGGTGTATATAGTCCGTTTTATTGTATTGATAAATACTCCATTTTTCTTTTTTGTATTCCAATGCGGTAAGGTTTTCGACCCAGTCACCACTGTTTAAATACATAACTTTTCCATATTCGTTTTCTACTTCCCTCATTTGTGGTTTGTGTATGTGTCCGCAAACTACATAACTGTATTTTTTTTGGATGGCAATTTCGGCGGCTGTAGTTTCAAAATTTGACACAAAAGAAACGGCTTTCTTTACACTGTCCTTAATCATTTTAGAATAGCTTCTTTTTTCTTTTCCTAAAAGGACTAAAACCCAATTGATAAAACTATTTATCAAAATCAATAAATCATAGCCTTTTCCGCCAAGTTTGGCCAATATTTTTGCATAGCCTTTTGTAGAAGAATCGAAAACATCTCCGTGAAAAATCCAGGTTTTTTTTCCGTCTAAGTCCAGAATTAATTTATCTGCCAATTCAAAATTCCCTAAAATAAAATCGGAATATTTTCTTAAAGCTTCATCATGATTTCCAGTAATATAAATAACCCGGGTTCCTTGATTGGACATTTTTATGATTTGTCGCAATACATTCATGTGTGAAGCGGGAAAATATCTTTTGCTAAAACTCCACATATCAATGATGTCTCCATTTAAAACCAGCATTTTTGGCTGAATCGATTTCAAATATTGCAGTAATTCGTTGGCTTGACAGCCATATGTTCCTAAGTGTACATCGCTTAATACGACTAAAGGAATTTTTCTCTTTCTTTTCATAATTTGTTTTGACGAAATTAATTACTCTGTGTTATGGTAATGTTTCTTATGTATTATTATTACACGTTACACATATTGATTTGTTAACTTTTTTTAAGATTAAAAAAGCTGTTTAATACTTTAAATTTTCCTTATTTTTGAAGAATGAAACATTTTATACTAGTCTTTTTATTATTCCCTATTATGATTTGGTCCCAATCCAATTTTGAAAAAGCGGAAAAACTCTTCAAAGAGGAAAAGTATGAGCAGGCGCAAACCATATTTGAATCGGTTCTAAAAACGAATCCATCGGATCTGAAAACGATAGAGTATTTAGGAGATATTGCAGGCTTTTATAATTCTTGGGATAAAGCAATTGTTTATTATAAAAAGTTAAAAATAGTGAAGCCATCTGAAGCCAATTATTATTATAAATATGGAGGTGCGATGGGAATGAGAGCTAAAGAGAGCAGTAAATTTAAGGCGCTTGGGATGATTGCTGAAGTCAAAGCATCTTTTGAAAAGGCTATAAGTCTTAATCCAAAACATATAGACGCGCGCTGGGCTTTAATAGAATTGTATATTCAATTACCAGGTATTATTGGTGGGAGTGAAACTAAGGCGGTGAAATATTCTAATGAATTATTGCGATTATCTCCTGTTGATGGTTATTTGTCCAGAGGACATATTGAGGAATATTTCAAACGATATAAAGGTGCGGAACAGCAGTATAAAAAAGCAATCCTTGCCGGAGGTTCGAAAATAAGTTACCAAAAGCTGGCTAGCTTGTATAAGAATAAAATGAATGAAACTGAAAAGGCAAAATCTCTTTTAGAATCCTATAATAACAAAAAAGTTCAAAGTAATTTTTAATTCACTTGGACTATAAAACCTTAAATTAAAACAATTAATGCGTACACATTTTATAGCTATCGGAGGAAGCGCCATGCACAATCTGGCTTTAGCATTACACAACAAAGGATATCAAGTTACGGGAAGTGACGACGCCATTTTTGAACCATCAAAATCAAGATTAGCTAAAAAAGGAATCTTGCCTTTAGAGTTGGGTTGGTTTGCTGAAAATATTACACAAGATATCGGAGCTGTTATTCTAGGAATGCATGCTAAAGCCGATAATCCAGAATTGCTGAAAGCACAACAACTAGGATTAAAAATATATTCTTATCCAGAATTTTTATACGAGCAATCCAAAAATAAAACTCGTGTCGTAATTGGTGGTTCTCATGGGAAAACAACCATAACCTCAATGATTTTGCATGTGATGCATTACCATGGTATAGCCGTAGATTACATGGTAGGAGCCCAACTGGAAGGATTTGATACGATGGTACATCTTACCGAGGAAAATGATTTTATCGTTCTAGAAGGGGATGAATATTTGTCTTCGCCGATAGACAGAAGGCCAAAGTTCCATTTGTATCAACCTAATATTGCTTTGATTTCTGGAATTGCTTGGGATCATATTAATGTTTTCCCTACCTATGAAAATTACGTAGAACAATTTGAAATTTTTATTGGTAAAATTACTAATGGAGGAATTCTCGTTTACAATGAAGATGATGCTGAAGTAAAACGTGTTTCCGAATCGGCTACGAATCCAATACGTAAATTAGCGTATCATACCCCAAAGTATTCTGTAAGTGATGGAATCACACTCCTTGAAACACCAGAGGGCGATATGCCAATTGAAGTTTTTGGGGCACATAATCTTAATAATTTAGCTGGAGCCAAATGGATTTGCCAGAATATGGGCGTTGATGAAGCTGACTTTTACGAAGCGATTGCTAGTTTTAAAGGCGCATCAAAACGATTGGAAAAAATTGCGGAGAGTAAAACAAAAGTTGCCTACAAAGATTTTGCACATTCCCCAAGTAAAGTAGCAGCAACTACCAAAGCGGTTAAAGAACAATATCCAAACCGTACCTTAGTTGCTTGTTTAGAACTCCATACCTATAGTAGTTTGAATGCGGAATTCTTGAAAGAATATGAAGGCGCATTGGAGTTTGCTGATACCGCAGTGGTTTTTTATTCACCGGATGCAGTAAAAATTAAGCAATTGGAAGAAGTTTCGTATGAACAAATTGCAACGGCTTTCAATAGAAAAGATTTAATAATTTATACTAATCCCAAAGATTTCAAAGATTATTTATTTCATTTAAATTTAGAGAATTCAGCTTTATTGTTGATGAGTTCCGGGAATTATGGCGGGCTGAATTTTGATGAGGTTAAGGTATTGATACAATAATGAATTTATGAAGGACACCCTAAAAATTTTTAAAACCACCAGTGAAAATCCAGATTTTGTCAATTTGATAGCTAAATTAGACAAGAGCTTATGGGACCGATATCCAGAATTAAAAGTGGATTATTGGGGTAATAATATTTTGGAATTAAATCCAAATGTTATTGTTGTTTATGTCAAGGACAAGCCTGTAGCCTGCGGTTGTTTTAAGAAGTACGATAAAAGTTCAATTGAAATAAAACGGATGTTTGTTTCTCCAGAAGTGCGAGGAAAAGGTTTGGCTCAAGCTATTTTGAAAGAGTTAGAACTTTGGGCACAAGATTTTGGGTATTCGTTTTCTGTTTTGGAAACGTTATACAAACAAGAAGAAGCTATTGCGCTGTATCTAAAGGTCGGGTATGCTATAGTTGATAATTACGAACCCTATGTAGGTTTAAAAAACAGTATTTGTATGCGTAAACAATTTTAAACACTAAATGAATGGCCGAAAATCCCTTTTTTCCTATTACGAATTGGTCCGAAGAGGATAAGCCACGGGAGAAACTCATGCTAAAAGGCAAAAGTGTTTTGAGTGATGCGGAACTTATTGCCATCTTGATAGGTTCAGGAAGTAGGAACGAATCGGCGGTGGATTTAAGTAAACGCATTTTAGCAAGTGTCGATAATAACTTGAATGCACTGGGTAAATTATCCCTTTCACAATTGATGAGTTTTAAAGGAATAGGGGAAGCAAAGGCAATTTCTATCCTAGCAGCTATGGAATTAGGTAGGCGAAGGCGTTCGGAAGGAGTAGTAGAATTAAAGAAAATTACTTCTAGTAAAATAATTTTTGATATTATGCAGCCTATTATTGGGGAACTGCCACATGAGGAATTTTGGATTATCTATTTAAATAATTCCAATAAAGTGATTTCAAAATCACAATTAAGTAAAGGTGGAATTACGGGAACATTAGTTGATGTTAGGATAGTTTTCAAAACGGCACTCGAAATGGGGGCCACAGCATTGGTATTGTGTCACAATCATCCTTCAGGAAGTTTAATTCCCAGTGATGCAGACAAGCATATTACAAGAAAGTTGAAGTTAGCAGGCGATAGTTTAGAAATAAAAGTATTGGATCATCTTATTATTACTGAAAACAGTTATTTCAGCTTTGCGGATGAAGGAATATTTTAAAATAAAAAAATGAAACACACACACATAAAAGACGTTTTTTTCGATTTAGATCATACGCTTTGGGACTTTGATAAAAATTCAGAGTTGACATTTGAAACGATTTTCAATAGTAAGCATCCAACCATTGAGACCAAAGAATTTATTGATAAATATGTGCCTATAAATCAAGCGTGTTGGAAATTATACCAATACGATAAGATAACGCATGAAGAGTTGCGCTACAACCGATTGAAGTACTCTTTTGATGCAATGGATTATTCTATTTCTGATGAGGATATAGAAACGATTGCCACAGATTATATTCGTTTTTTACCGGATAATAATCATCTTTTTGATGGGACAATTGAAGTATTAGAGTATTTGAAACCGAAATATAACTTGCACATTATTACAAATGGTTTTGCAGAGGTTCAATTTAGAAAATTGAATAATTCAAAAATCGGAACTTATTTTCAGACTATAACTAATTCTGAAATGGCAGGAGTAAAAAAACCAAACCCTATTATATTTGATTACGCTTTAGATTTGGCTAATGCCCAAAAAGCCAATAGTATCATGATAGGAGATAGTTTAGACGCGGATGTTCAAGGCGCACTTGATGCGGGATTGGATGCTATTTATTTTAATGAGAGTAAAATGCTGGTTGAAGATCACATCAAACAAATTAATCATTTATTAGAACTTAAAAAATATTTGTAAATATGAAAAAGTTATTTATTACCCTATTAGTATTCGTTATTAATTATTCTTATGCTCAATCAGTGAATGAGTATAAAGCTTTAATTGTTCCTTTAAAGTATGATTTTCTAAAAGGGGAGAATCAATATCGTTTGAATACATTAACCAAGTTTAATTTGAATAAAGCCGGTTTTAATTCGTTTTATAATAATGAGATAATTCCAACTGAATTTAATGATAGATGTAGTTTGTTATATGTGGATGTGGTAAAGGAAAAGTCTTTTTTAACAACAAAACTGTATATTACTTTCAAGGATTGTAATGGTAAAATGATTTTTCAATCAGGAACTGGTATGAGCAAAGAAAAAGAATACCAAGCTGCTTATACTGAGGCATTAAATAAAGCGTTTCAATCAGTCAATGATTTACAATATACATATACTGGAACTGCAGTTACAAAAATTCAGCCAAAGGCGTTGCAAGAAGCAAGTACAACCGTAACGGCTTCACTTGCTGAGATTGAAAAAACGTTACGAACGGGGACTAATGTAATAAATAAGACAGATGTTAACGTGCTTTATGCGCAACCTACTACTACCGGCTATCAATTAATAGACAGTACGCCAAAAGTTATTATGAAAGTATTTAACACTTCTAATAAAGAATGTTACATCGCATACAAAGGAAATATTCAGGGAGTTTTAGTCAGTAAAAATAGCCAGTGGTATTTTGAATATTTTCAAAACGATAAATTATGGTCTGAAAGTGTCACCATAAAGTTTTAGAGTTGAAACGTTAAATAATTAAAATTTATAGAAAGAAATTGTATTGATTTCCCCCATGATTTCTTTTGAATTATTAATATCCATATTTATTTTTCCAGCGATTTTTAAGAAATTCTCGTATTGTATTTTCTCTGGAATTAGTGCCGGGAGTATATATTGGTTTATTAGTTAATCCTTCAGGCAGGAATTCCTGCTCTGCAAAATTATTGTTATAATCATGTGCGTATTTGTATTCTTCGCCATATCCTAATTCCTTCATTAATTTAGTTGGCGCATTTCGAAGGTGAATAGGGACAGGTAAATCTCCAGTTTGTTTTACGAGTTGTTGTGCGGTTCCAATGGCTAAATAAGAGGTATTGCTTTTAGGAGATGTCGCTAAGTATATGGCACATTGACTCAATATAATTCTACTTTCAGGATAACCAATAATTGCAACGGCCTGAAATGTATTGTTGGCCATAATAAAAGCAGTAGGATTTGCATTTCCAATATCTTCACTGCTAAGAATAAGCATTCTTCGGGCAATAAATTTTACATCTTCGCCACCTTCAATCATTCTGGCAAGCCAATATATAGCGCCGTTAGGGTCACTACCGCGAATCGATTTTATAAAAGCAGATACAATGTCATAATGTTGTTCGCCTGTTTTGTCATATAAAACTGTGTTTTGTTGTACTAAAGCAAAAACTAGATCGTTAGTGATTACAATTTCGTCTTCATCAGATGCATTTACCACAAGTTCGAAAATATTTAATAGCTTACGTCCATCTCCACCGGAAAGTCGTAATAAGGCTTCTGTTTCGTTCAGTTTAATGTTTTTTCTCAACAAATAGGGGTCTGTTTTCATAGCTCGGTCAAGCAATAATTCTAAGTCTTTTTTGGTAAAAGCATTTAAAACATAAACTTGACAACGGGAAAGTAAAGCAGGAATAACTTCAAAACTTGGGTTTTCTGTAGTGGCACCGATAAGTGTAATCCACCCTTTTTCAACGGCTGCTAGCAGTGAATCTTGTTGTGATTTGCTGAAACGATGAATCTCATCGATGAATAAAATAGGATTTTTAGCGGTAAATAAACCACCGCTTTGCTTGGCTTTTTCAATCACATCACGAATATCTTTAACCCCGGAATTGATAGCACTTAAAATATAAAACGGTCGCTTTGATTCCTGTGCGATAATTTGTGCCAAAGTTGTTTTCCCCGTTCCTGGTGGCCCCCAAAAAATTAAAGACGGAATGATTCCTTTTGCAATTTGTTGTGTCAAAGAGCCATTTGGTCCTACCAAGTGAGATTGACTGATGTAGTCTTCTAATTTTTGTGGTCGTATGCGTTCTGCAAGTGGTGCTTCCATGGCGTAAAATTACTATTTTTCAAACTGAACTTGTTTTAGTTTCTAATTTTTTTTGCAGCTATTTCCAGCTGTTCACTATATCTTTTTATCTCGTTAAAAAAAAACGAGATAAAAAGGATGTCGTTTCCATCTGGGCTAGGCATACTAATTTAAAAATATTTTTTTAATTTTAGTATGACAAAAATAGCTTTAGATTACTTTTGGAGAAGTTTCTAATTTTAATTAAGCTAGAACACGAAATCTAACACTTATAATGGATAATCATTTCAAATTTACTAATTCAGTTATCGGACTTCCGCTGTTTTTTGTGGTGTTGCTGTGGTTTGTTTTTTGGCTGGAAATCCGATTCGATTTTGACTTTGTGCAAAATGGTATTTATCCAAGAACTTTTTCAGGTTTACAAGGTGTTTTTCTAAGCCCATTTATTCATGCTGATATGGAGCATCTGTATAATAATTCAATTCCGTTATTAATTTTATTGGCTGCAGTACAATTTTTTTATGCAAATCTGTCTGTTAGGATCATTGTTTTTGGAATTTTATTTTCAGGAATGATAACTTGGGTTGTTGGTAGGGAAAATTTCCATATTGGTGCTAGCGGTTTGGTTTATGTTTTGGTGAGTTTTATTTTTTTTAAAGGCATTCAAACAAAATATTATCGCTTGGTTGCTTTATCGCTATCAGTGATTGTAATTTATGGTGGTTTAATTTGGTATGCTTTTCCGGAAGTAGATGATAAAGTTTCTTGGGAAGGTCACTTAGCTGGATTGATTACGGGTTTTTGTCTTTCTTTAATTTATAAAACACCAGAGTACAAAAAGATAATCAAATACGATTGGGAAAAAGCAGAATACAATCCATGCGAAGATAAATTCATGCAGCGATTTGATGCCAATGGAAACTTTGTTAATTTACCAAAAGTTGAAGATGTTGACGAACAGCAGGGATTGTAAACATAATATATTTCAATTTTAGATAAATTACCAAGTTGATGCAAAAAAAATGAACCATAACCGAAGTCATAATTCATTTTATAAGAAGTTAATGTAATAAAATTCTAAGCTCGCTGTCTGACCGCTTCATATAAAAAAGCGCCACAAGCCACTGATACATTTAAGGAGCCAATGGTTCCAAACATAGGAAGTTTTGCTTTTTCATCCACAATTTTAAGAACGGAAGGATTTACACCGCGATCTTCAGATCCCATAATTATCGCTACAGGTTCATTTAATGAAATGTCATATATAGTTTGATCTGTTTTTTCCGTTGCAGCTACAGTTTTTATACCACTAGCTTGTAAAAGAAAAATAGCATCTTTGATGTGTTCTACTTTGCAAATAGGAATGTTGAATACGGCGCCTGCGGATGTTTTTACAGTATCGCCATTGACAGGAGCTGATCCTGCTTTTTGAACAATGATTCCATTTACTCCAGTACATTCGGCTGTTCGAATTATTGCACCAAAATTACGGGCATCCGATATTTGATCCAAAATTAAAAACAATGGTTTCTTTCCATTCTCTATTACGGATTCAATCAAAGATTCTAAATCAAAAAAGGAAATTGGCGAGATAGTCGCCACCGCACCTTGGTGATTATTTGGGGTTAATCTATTTAGTTTTTCAACAGGAACATACGAAAAGTTAATATTGCCACGCTTCATTACTTTCATCAAGTCTTTCATTAGCTCGCTGCTCGCTTCCTTTTGAATATAGACTTTATCCACTGTTGCGCCTGCTTGAATAGCTTCAATAATTGCTCTAATCCCGAATATTTGATGTTCTTTTTCCATGCTGCAAATATATAAAAAAAAACCACCCCAAAAAATGGGATGGTTTTTAATAACAGAATTCTGAAATTAATTATGTACAGGCGTTTTCGTGATAATAGAAGGTAAAGGTTTCGGAGTATTTGGATTCGCATTGACTTCTACTTGAGGGTATAAGAAACGTTCTGGTGTTCCCGTATTACCCGTTTTTAATTGAATTTGAGCCAAATTATTGGATCTTCCAAAATCATTATAACTTTCATAATTAGCCATAAAATAAATGTATCTTTCTTGGAATATTTCTCTTAATAATGCATTTTGAGCAGTAAGAGTTCCGGAAGTATTCTCTATGCCTGTAGGAGCAAAATCAAGTGCTGTGTAAGGTGCGTAGCTAAATCCTTCGCCGTCATAGCCATCATTAGCTACCCCAATTGAATAACCGGTGTTTAGTAAAGTTCTATAATTATTATAGGAAACTAATCCAGTCACAAAGGATGTTCTTGCGTCAACTTCAGCAATTATTAGTAGCATTTCTCCATAGGTTACCATAGGTAATGGAGAGTCACTTCCGAATTTTCCGTTAGTTCCTCCATAATCTGAACCATAGATATTTAAGCCATATGGATCGAAGTATTCTTGATTGTATGTAAATGCATATCTTGCTGATTCATCAGTTTTTGCATTACCTCTATATAAAGACGAAGAAGGATCTAATATTCTAGCAGCATAACTGTCTCCAGACATATAATCATCTCTGTCGTAAACTAGGAAGGAATAGAATGGGTTAAAATTTTGAGCATATGAATTTCCAAATATAGCTTTGAAATCATCACTAGCAGTATTGATACCTAAAAGTGCATTTGCTTTAGCTTTTGCATAATCTTTTACGTGAATATAGTATCTGGCCTTTAGTGAATAGGCTAATCGCAACCATTTTGATGCATTTCCAGCGTAATAGATATCTTTTGCAGTAGGAATTCCCTTTCCTTTAGTTGAACTAAGATTAGTTATAGCGTTATCTAATAAAGTTTGGATATTACTATAAATAGCAGCTTGCGAATCGTATTTTGGGGTTAAATTATTTCCTGTAATGTCCAGTTCAGAATACGGGACGTCACCCCATAAGGCAGTTACGGTTCCTATACAATGTGCTTCTATTACCTGGGCGGCCCCTTTTAGTTTGGGATTCAATTCTTTGTCCGCTTTAGCTACAGTTATTTTTGCTTGAGTGATGCAATTTACATATGCATTATTCCAAGTGTCATCAAATGCAGATGCAGTGGTATTATTCCAGTTATTTAGAGCAATATATTGTCTGTTTTCTCCTTTAGCTTGGTTTAACCAAATCATTACTTCTCTGGTACTTGAACTGGTTTGAAAAAATTGATTGGCTAAAAGTACTCCTTGAAATAAGTTTGTAGCGTCACTATCAGACAAGTTATCTGGATCTACATTAATGTTGTCTACGTAATCAGTACAACTAAATATAGTTGTAATTAGTACGCATAGACTTGCTGTTTTTAAAAATATATTTTTCATTTTTTTAGAATTTTAAGTTTACGCTAAATAACAATGACTTAGAGTTTGGACTATTGAAATATTGTAATCCTCTTCCGTTTGAACCTCCTGTAAGATTAGTTTCCGGATCTTGGCCTAGGTCTTTTGCTTCTGTCCATAACCATAAATTTCTACCTGTTCCAGAGAAAGTAATACTTTCAACTCCTATTTTAGTGTCTTTAAATTTCAATAAATAAGATAAAGTTAATTCCCTCCATTTTACCCAAGATGCCGATTTGATAAATTGTTCAGAAACGGGACCAAAACCACCTCCAACACTCTGATACCAGGTTTGATCAAGGAAAACGGGTCCTGCTCCAAAATCACGGATATTTCCCCTTACTGTACCTATAGGTATAGTAGCCCCATTGTAGTTTACCAATGGAGTTGTTAAAGTAGACTCGTTTGCGGTTTCCCAAGTTCTACCAAAGTTGTTTAAGGCACCATTAGTTCCGTCCCATAATTCTCCTCCAATTGAAGCATCAAATAAGGTGCTCAATTTAAAGTTTTTGTATGATACTGAAGTTCCAATTGCTCCTCTCCAATTTGGGTTAGGATCTCCTATTACACCTTCAGATAAAGCAACTGTTGGGAAACCATTGGCGTCTAATATCATAGTTCCATTTGTGTCTCTGTCAAATTTCCCGCCCCAAAGCACACCAAGGGGTTGTCCTAATACGGCACGAGAAGAGGATCCTGTAAAACCATTTAAAAACAATGATTCAGTACCTTCTAGTTGTGTTACTTCATTCCTATTCATACTCCAGTTACCAAAAATATTCCATTTTACAGCTGAATTAGAAGACAGGATATTAGCATCAAAATCAATTTCAATTCCTTTGTTTTGGATTGTTGCAAAATTACCATACAGCGTGCTAAAAGTTGAACTACCATTCAAAGGAACGTCTACGAGTAAATCTTTAGTTTCATTTGTATAATAGGTTGCGTTTAATTTAATTCTATTAAAGAATTCTAAATCGGTACCAATTTCAAATTCTGTTTTTATTTCAGGTTTTAAGTTCGGATTTCCTCCTGTAGCAGATCTTTGAAAAGAACCGTTGTATACTCCTGAGTCATAAGCGGGTCCATATCCTTCAGCTCCAACAGCAGAGTTGAAATAAGTTATTCCTGCATATGGTCTTGGTATAGATGCTATTTGTCCAAATGTTAAACGAAGTTTTCCATCGGTAAGTACTTTGTTTTCTAAATTTTTTGTGAATTTATATCCAAATTCTGCTGTAGGATAAAAATAAACTTTCAAATTTGGGTCATAACTAGAAGAGGTTTCAAAACGTCCACCTAAAGTTAAGAATAGATAATCCTTATAATCAAAGGCTGCAGAAAAATAAGCACCACTAAGTTTTGAGTATGTTCTATCTAAAAATGTTGTTTTGTCATTAATCAGTGCGTTGTCGTATGAAAACGTATTGGTGTCAATTAAAAAGTTTTTGTATGTTCCGCCTCTTTGATCATATTTCGTTTCAGCAAAATTAATTCCAGCTAAGTAGTTAAGGCCTACATTGTCATTCACTTTTAAGTCTCCTAACGCCATAAAGTCCACATTGTATTGTTGGAAATCAGTAACACTTTCGCTAGCGCTACCATTTCCTGCATTTTCAGAGGAGTTCATTGGAAACATGGTAATTCTTTTGTCGCTATACCCATCTAAACCAACCCTTGCTAGTAAAGATAACCAGTCTTTAACCTCATGCTTTAATTCGAATCCTGCTATGTAGCGATCAACAGTATTTGGATTTTTTTGTATATCCGTTGTCCAAAGTGGATTGTTATAACTAGGATTTAAATCCGTGTCAAAAGTTCCCGTATCTTGTCGATAGGCTCTTTGGCTGTTAAATGATGGAACTCCAGTAGCACTAAAATTAGTCCCTATAAAATCCCTATTGTCAAAATCAGCAGGGGTTCTGTATAGTCCTAAATATAGCCCACTTAAATTAGAACCTGTTTGAATTCTATTCGAATTGGAAGACGAATAACCAAATTTACTTTTAAACGTAGTTTTGTCTCCAATTTTAGACTCACTTGTAAAATCTATACTTGTTCTTTCATAATCAGAATTTCTAACGATACCATCTTGTTTGGTACTTCCTACTCCTAGGTAAAAGTTAGTGTTCTCTCCACCACCACTAATTCCTATGTGATTGTCTATAGAAAATCCATCTCCAATAACTGAATCCATGTTGGAGTCATTAAAGTTGGCAGTACTTCTTTTACCACCTGAAGCTATTGGATAAATAGTATTTCCATTATTAGAAAGAAAAGAGCGTGCTGTAGTATTAAATACATCAAGTCCACCTGCTCTTGCAGAAATTTTGTCCCCAAAAGAGTTGGCATTGTTTCTCGTCCAAGCACCATTTGTACCTTGTCCAAAACGATCTTGAAGGCTCATTCGGATGTTAACTTTATCAAAAGAAACAGTTGAATTTACATTTACAGATATTTTCCCTTTTTTTCCTTTTTTAGTTTTAATAAGCACTACGCCATTGGCTGCTCTATATCCCCAGAGTGCTGCTGCAGAAGCACCTTTTAGTACTTCCACTGATTCTACATCATTTGGGTTGATATCGTTCATCCTACTTTGTTGTCCTACACCATCTACCGTACTTCCTATTTCGTCACTTGAAATCGGTATACCATCGATAACGAATAAAGGTTGTGTTGAACCAGTTATGGAATTTTGTCCTCTAATTTGGATATAAGCTCCAGATCCTGGATCACCAGAATTAGAAACAATACTGACACTAGATGCTTTAGCCGATAATCCTTTTAAAAGTGAGGTTTCACCAGAATTTGTTAAGGCAGTACCTTTTACTTTTGAGTAGGCAGATGCAGATTGATTTTTCTTTACTTCCACTCCTAAAGCATTGATAACAACACCTTCTAGTTCTACTGAATCATCTGCCATCTTTACATTCATCGTAGCTGAACTAGCTGTCATTTCTTGGGTTTTCATCCCAATGTAGCTGAAGATTAAAACTTGGGAAGAGGTTGCTTTGATAGAATATTTTCCGTCAAAATCAGTTTGTGTCCCAGATTTAGTCCCTTTTACTAATACACTCACACCTGGTAAAGGCATTCCTGCATTGTCAGAAACAACACCTGAAACAGATCTTTCTTGCGCAAAAGTTAATTGCACAATCAGTACTAAAAGAAGTACTAGGAATCCATTGAACTTTAGTTTCATTTTGTATAATTTTTGATTAGTTGTATCAAAAATCATAATTAATTGTTAATATTCCTAATGTTTCAGTAATTATTACTTAATGTTTAAACTTTTAACATAATTTTTTTTAAATAAAACTGTATTTCTAATTTAAACTTCTATTCAAATTAAATATTTTTAATACTATCTCAATTAAAAATGGATAAAAAAAAACAGTAGTAAACTTTTGTTTACTACTGTCTGTATTTTTAAGAATCTATCTCAATTTTTTAAGTACTGAGAAGTGATTTAATGATAATTAGAATTTATCCCAGAAGATTTTTGATGTTAATTTATCTCCACCTGTAACGGTTGCAGCAGCAGCATTTAAATTGGTTGCATTAACTGTTGCTTCACCAGCAGGATAAGTTAATCTTGTAGGAACAGATTTTATATCGTTGTAAGTTGTTGCTGGAACTACTAATACTGGAAAATCTAATCTTCTCCATGAATTCCATGCTTCAAAGCCTCTGTTGTATAAAGCAATCCATGCTTGCTCTCCAATACTTTTTTTCCAAGCTGCAGTTGATGTGCCGTTATACGGATTAGCTATTAAATAAGCTGTAGCATCAGTAGAGGTGACACCCCAGCTATTCATAGAAGCTGAAACAGCGTTATTGTAATGCGCTGCGGCTACTCCAGCGGCAGCAATACCTCTTGCAGCTGCTTCTGCTAACAAAAATTCTTGTTCACTGTATGCAAGTATAGTTCCTGGGAATGTTGGTGCTAAAAGCGTATTGTTCACTGTAGAAAAGTTAGTATAGCTATTAGATGATCCGTATATTCCTCCTTTATATATAGTTGTACCTGGAGCAAATGTGAAATATTTAGCTCTTCTAGGATCAGATAATGCTTCTAATTTATTAACAAAAGTATCGGCAATAACAAAATCTTTTCTTCCACTTGCAACTAAATCAACAAATAATGGATTTGCATTAGGTTGCGCTCCTAAATAAACCAAATTAGCATCATCACTATTACTTATCATAACTCCAGCATTAATAGCAGCTGTAGCTTGTGTAGATGCATAAGTAGCATCTACATCAGACATGTTTACAGCAAGTCTTAATCTTAGCGTATTTGCAAATTTTTTCCATTTTGAAGTATTACCTCCATATATTAGATCTGCAGAACCAAAGCTACCTTCTGAGGTGTTTAATAAAGCCTGAGCAGCAGTTAATCTAACAATAAGATCTTTGTATATAGTTTGTGCATCATCGTACTTAGGTAATGGATGCCCTTCTATGTCTAGAGCTTCTGTGTACGGAACATTTCCAAAACTATCTACTAGCACACTAAAAGTGTAAGCATTCATAATTTCAATGATAGCTTTTTTATTGGCTAAAACAGCTCCTTCACTTGGTCCAGCAGTAACAACCTTATTAAGTAGTACAGTCGACTCTTTAAAATCTCTTAGTACATCTCTATATAATGCTGTAAAGTGAGTATCAGGAATAGGTCTGGTAGTCAAATTATACTGACTTTCGTCTGGATAAGTAGTCTCTGTCCATTGTTGAACTAACATTCTGAAAACATTTCTGTTTACAGAAGCGTTTACCATTTGGTCTACTAAAGCCTTTTGTGCATTTGTAAATAAATACTCGGGTTTAGCAGTTGTTGGATTTTTCGTGTCTGTATTTAGACCAGTTATATCATCAGTACATGATACGGTTAGTGCTAAAAACGTGAATAATAAAACTATTTTTTTCATGATTTAAAATTTAAATGTTACGTTAACACCAACGTTTCTTGTTGTTGGTAATGAACCTACGGAGTATCCAGAAGATGAAGCATTTGCACTTAATCCACTTTCAGGGTCAGCGTATGGAAGGTTTTTGTCTATTATCCACAAATTTGAACCTACAATACTAAACTTCATTTCTTGAAGATTCATTCTTGTAACTAGAGTAGTTGGTAATGAATAAGTAATATTTACTTCTCTTAACTTGATGAACGAAGCATCATATACGAAAGCTTTGTTTGGAGCTCTTCTATATCCTGATACGTTACCGTACTGGTCCGGAGAAGGAGTGCGTGTAGTATTTATAGAACCATCTGCTTTCACACCTGGTAAGATAACCCCACCACCATTGGCAATCGTATTTCTAATCGGGTTGCCCAGTTCGTTATTACCTGCGGTAACATCATATAAACCTGTAGCTAAACCATAAGATTGGTCAAGCGAGAAAATATCGCCTCCTTTTTTCATGTCGATTAAGAATCCAAATGATAAGTTTTTGTAAGTAAACTTATTACGGATTCCACCTAACCAATCAGGATTTACATCTCCAATAACATTGTTTGCAGATGCATTTAAGACATATCTACCATTTGCACCTACAATTCTTTCTCCGTTTAAATAAGTGAAGTCAGTTCCTTTAAGTACACCATATGGTTGTCCAATAGAAGCATTTAGAGTTACCCCACCTTGGAAAATGTTCAATCTTAAATTTTCAATCCCTTCAGCTAACTTAGTAACCTCATTTTTATTTTTAGACCAGTTTACAAAAACATCCCAAGCGAAATCTTTTGTCTTAATTGGAGTAGCATTAAATTGAACCTCTAAACCTTTGTTCTCTACAGTAGCTGCATTAATATATCTTGCACTATTACCCGTTGCAGTAGAAAAAGGTACTTGAAAAGCTTCTCCGTTATTTACGTTTTTGTACGCACTTACTTCAAATCCAACTCTTCTGTTTAAAAATTGCATTTCTAAACCAATTTCTTGAGTATTAGTTTTTACTGCTTGTAAGTTTGGATTGTTTTTGGTTCCAGAAACAGAATATTGTTGATTAGATCCAAAAGGGTCATTCTTAACATAGGTATCTACTAAAGATAAATTTGGAGTACCTAATGGGCTTTCAGAATATCCAGCTCTAATTTTACCAAAACTTAACCATGGTTGGTTAATATGGTTGGTAAATACATAACTCCCAGAAGCAGAATAACTCCAAATTGCATTTTTTCCAGCAGGTAAGCTCGAAAATGCGTCTCTTCTGGCCGTTGCATCTACGAAAAAGTAATCTTTGTATCCTAAAGAAGCCGATCCATAATAACTATTAATTCCTTGATTAACTTCTGATTCTAAAGGAAAAGGAACAGTTTGAACTGAATTTGATAAGCTGAATAAGTCTGGTACAATTAAGCCACCTTGAGTAGAGTTTAAAGTTGATATAACCCTAGTTCTTACTGCTGTACCTCCAGCTAAACCACTAAAACTAATGCTTTCAGAAATATCTTTTTTAAAGGTTAAAATGAAATCATAATTTTGTTCAGAAAAAGATCTTTGGTATTTTTGATATCCAGAAGTTTCATCCAATCTATTTATGCCAAAAAGACCAGCAATAGATCCAAATGCTCTTCTTTCTTCACGTAATTCACTATATGAATCAGTTGATATCTTCGCTGTTGCAGTTAACCAATCAGCAACTTTATAATCCAATTTCGAGTACCCGATAAAACGGTTTCTTTCATCAGATTGAAAGTTTTTGTTTCTTATAAAATAAGGATTATCCCAGTATATCTGTCTTAAGTCAGAAGGGTCAGTATAATTCCAATTGATATTTTGTCCTCCAGATCTTTCGTACACTTGTTTTAATTCTTGAACGTCAACGTTAGTCTGCCACCACTGACGAAAATTTGACATAATATTTTCATTATATCCAGTTGAATTTCTACCTACTGTGTTTTGAGCATTGTAATTTGCAAAAACACTAGCAGTTAATTTATCAGTAAATTGATGATTAATTTTAGCACTTACGCTATTTTTTTTCATTGAACTGTTTGGAAGGATACCTGTTTGTTTTGAATTAGTGTAATTTAATACAAAATTTGTTTTATCATTACCATCTTCAATAGAAACGGAGTTGTTAAAAGAAGTACCTGTTTCAAAGAATGTCGTTGGGTCATTCTTAGCAGCTGTCCATGGAGTAGCCTTTTGATAATTGTCAGACCAAGGAGTAAATGCATTCCAGTTATAAACCATTAAATTAGGGTCAAATGCAGCGCCATAAGATGCATCTTCTGAAGTAGGTACAACTAAGTCTTCTACACCATCTCCATTTACATCTCTAGATAAGAAAAAACCTGAAGCATCTTCATAAAAAGGACCATAACCTGCTCCATATTTATCTTGGTATTTAACAAATGTAGATTTGTCAATAGTACTTCCGACAAACTCAGAAGATACGGTTATACCCATTCCTTTTTTTGCTCTACCTTTTTTAGTAGTGATCATTACTACACCATTACCACCTAAGTAACCATACAATGCAGATGCTGCCGCACCTTTTAGAATATTTACACTTTCAATATCTTCAGGATTGATGTCCATTGCGGTATTACCATAATCATATGTCCCACCTGCTCCACCTGCTTGGTTTCCTGTACCACCAGTTACTAAAGAGTTGTTGATAGGCATTCCGTCAATTACAATAAGCATTTCATTGCTACCTGTTAAACTTTTAACCCCTCTAGATACAATACTAGATGAACCACCAAAATTATTGTTTCTTTTGATGTTAACACCTGCTACTTTTCCAGAAAGTTCATTAATAAAGTTTCCACTTCCTGCTCCTGAATTTAAGTCCTCGGCTTTTACCTCTTGAGTAGCATACCCTAGAGATTTTTTTTCTCTTTTAATCCCTAAAGCCGTTACAACAACACCTTCAAGTTCTAAAGCATCACCTGCTAATTTAACACTTACAGTTGATGAACTAGCTGCTATTTCTTTGGTTTTCATACCAATGTAGCTAAATACCAAGACTTGGCTTGGAGTTGCTCGGATAGAATATTTTCCGTCAAAATCAGTTTGAGTTCCAGTTTGAGTTCCTTTAACTAACACACTCACACCTGGTAAAGGCAGTCCTGCATTGTCAGAAACAACTCCTGTAACAGCTCTTTCTTGCGCAAAGGTAATCTGCGCCACAAGTACTACTAATAGTACTAAGAATCCATTAAACTTTAGTTTCATTTTTTAATATTTTGAATTAGTTTCGCAAACTTCTTAATAATTTGTTAACTTTCCTAATATATAAAACGCTATTTTATAGTCGATTTAAAATTTAACATTGTAGCTTATGTGGATAATAGTATTGTAAATCTCAAATTGTTGTTTTTTTGTGTTGCCGTTTGCTACCGCTAGTTTTAACAGCCCATTTTTAGTCTGCAATCCTATTCCTAATCCTACACCTATTAAGTTAACCGTCGTGTCAGCTTTTTCTACTCCACTTTTGTGTTTAAATAAACAATAATCTAGAATCGAGTGCATGTACAGATCAGGAGAGAGAGAGTAGCGGTATTCCGTGAGTATTGAAGTTGTAAAATAGGCTTGAAGGCTATTTTCAGTAAAACCTCTTATGCTATTGAAGCCTCCAAAACGAAATAATTCATTGGTAACATAAGTTTTACTTTTTAAATAATAATTTTGGCTATTTATGTTAATCGAATTTTTTTTATTTAAATAAAAATTATGCATTGCATCTATGGTAACTGCTAGCTGATTGTTTTTTGAGTCTGAACTTATCTTGTTAATAATTCTTTTGCCTATTCCTAAAGAAGCGAAAATTTTTGTTTTTATTGGAAAAGTATAATTAATTGGATCTGATTTTGAGTGCTCAAAACTGGATGTTAAGAAGGAATTGTTGAAATCGCTCAGAGAAGTACTGTTTTGATTTTGAATGTCACTAGATGTTGTTGCTTGGTATCCCAAATAGAATCGAGTATTATAATTTGAAAAATAGCTCAAATCAATAGCAGTTTTTGTGTTTTGAAAAGTAGTGTCTTGTCTGAAAAGATGCAGTTGGGCTTTTAGACCTATTGGACTTTTTAATAAATATGGAAGTTCAAGACTTGTTTTAAATATTTTCTGGTCATTCCCATCGCTTTTCCATTGTATCAAAAACTGTTCGCCAGTGCCTAAAATATTTTCTAACTTTAGGTTTAAATATCCTGTTAGTGCTATTTTCTCTTTTTCATTAGTATAAAACCCTATAAAACCGTCAAAGGTATTTGCGTTTCTCTTTTCCAAGTATACGTATACTTTCGTGGTGTCTCTAGTGAATAAAATTTCAGGATATTTTATTTGAGTGACAAATCCGAATTTTTCAAAATCATTATGAATTTGATCTACAATTTTTTGATTAAAAATAGTGTTTTTGTATTTTCTGTTAATTTGTGCTAAATGGCCAAGAGGGAATTTATTTGACTTGGGGTTTTTTGCGTAATTTATTATAATAGAATTTAATATTCTTTTTTTGTCTGATTCTAATTGTAAATCAGCGTAAATTACGGTGTTCATTCTTTTAATGTTTGTTAGCTTCAATCGTGATAATGCAAATCCGTTTTGCTCTAATCTTTGTATGGTTTGTTTTAAAAAAGAATCAATTTCTGAATAAGGCAGTACTAAAGTGTCTTTTTTATTGTCTAAGTCTAACAAGTCGTCAAATAAATTATTCCTACCTATATATATATGTATTGATTTTATTTTTCTTCCAAGTGTAAAAGAGGTCACATAGGTAGAATCATTTTTTTTAATGAAGTCAAATGTGGTATTGTCAATGTATCCCATTTGGGATAGTTTGTTTGTTATTTTGTTAATCTCTTCGGTAATTGATTTTGTGTTTTTGTGTTCGGTATTGTATTTTAGAGAATCTATCGTTTTTGTTTCTATTGTACTACTTCCAGTTAGTAATAACTTGAAATTTTGCGCAGAACAAGTAAGGCAAAAAAATAAAAACAATATTAAAATAATAGAAGATTTCAAAAAGGTAAATTTTTTAATAAATGTAACGCAAATATCTATCGTTTTGAATAAAAATCAAATGATAAAATAATCTTATTGAAAATTAATAGATTAACGTTTGTAGAGTAAAAAATATTTTCTACATTTGCAACCCCGTAAAAAGCGGGAATTTAATATAATAAGAAATTTTTAGTATTAATTATGCCAACAATTCAACAATTAGTAAGAACAGGAAGAACTCAGATAACTAAGAAGAGTAAATCGGTTGCTTTAGATTCTTGTCCTCAAAGAAGAGGGGTTTGTACGCGTGTTTACACTACAACACCAAAAAAACCAAACTCTGCAATGCGTAAAGTAGCGCGTGTACGTTTGACAAATGGTAATGAAGTGAATGCTTACATCCCTGGTGAAGGACACAATTTACAAGAGCACTCGATAGTATTAGTTAGGGGTGGAAGGGTAAAAGATTTACCAGGAGTTAGATATCACATCGTTCGTGGTGCACTTGATACGTCAGGAGTAGCAGGAAGAACGCAAAGAAGATCTAAGTACGGAGCTAAACGCCCAAAAGAAGCAAAAAAGTAATTAATTAGTCCAATAGTCAAAAATCGAAAGTTGAATGTGTTTTTGCGCATTATAACTTTATGATTTTTTGGTAGTAAGACTTTTTTAAAAAAAAAGACATGAGAAAAAGAGCGGCAAAGAAAAGACCACTTTTACCAGATCCAAGGTTTAATGACCAACTGGTAACACGTTTTGTGAACAACTTAATGTGGGATGGAAAAAAATCGACAGCGTTTAAAGTATTTTATGATGCAATTGACATCATTGAGTCTAAAAAACAAGATGCAGAGAAGCCATCATTAGAAATTTGGAAAGATGCTTTAACTAACGTTATGCCTCACGTAGAAGTACGTAGTCGTAGAGTAGGTGGAGCGACGTTTCAAATTCCAATGCAAATTCGTCCAGACAGAAAGATCTCTATGGCAATGAAGTGGTTGATACTTTATTCTAGAAGAAGAAATGAAAAGTCTATGGCTCAAAGGTTAGCGTCAGAATGTTTAGCTGCGGCTAAAGAAGAAGGTGCTGCTGTTAAAAAGAGAATGGATACTCACAAAATGGCAGAAGCTAATAAAGCATTCTCTCACTTTAGATTTTAATTCATAAGAAATGGCTAGAGATTTAAAATATACAAGAAACATAGGAATTGCTGCTCACATTGATGCTGGTAAAACAACAACAACGGAGCGTATATTATTCTATACTGGAAAGTCACATAAGATAGGTGAAGTACATGATGGTGCTGCAACTATGGACTGGATGGCACAAGAGCAAGAAAGAGGTATTACAATTACGTCTGCAGCTACAACTTGTGAATGGAATTTCCCAACTGAACAAGGTAAGGTTTTACCGGATACATTACCGTATCACTTTAATATTATTGATACCCCAGGACACGTTGACTTTACTGTTGAAGTAAATCGTTCTTTACGTGTACTTGATGGGTTGGTTTTCTTATTTAGTGCTGTTGATGGTGTTGAGCCACAATCAGAAACGAACTGGAGACTAGCGGATCAATATAGAGTGCCACGTATCGGTTTTGTCAATAAAATGGACCGTCAAGGTTCTAACTTTTTGATGGTTTGTCAGCAAGTTAGAGATATGTTGAAATCTAATGCGGTTGCTATTACTTTGCCAATTGGTGAAGAAAACGACTTCAAAGGTGTAGTTGATTTAGTGAAAAATCAAGCTATTGTATGGCATGAAGAAGGACTTGGTGCTACATATGACATCGTGCCTATTCCTGAGGATATGATTGCGGAAGTGAAAGAATACAGGTCAATTCTTATTGAAGCAGTAGCTGATTATGATGAGACTTTGTTGGAAAAATTCATGGAAGATGAAGACTCTATTACAGAGGAAGAAATCAACATTGCATTAAGAGCTGCTACTATGGATATGGCTATCATTCCGATGATTGCTGGTTCTTCTTTCAAAAACAAGGGAGTTCAATTCATGTTAGATGCAGTATGTAAATATTTGCCATCTCCAATGGATAAAGAAGGTATCGAAGGGATTCATCCTGATGATGCTGATTTATTAGAGGAGGATCAAACTAAAATTTTGCGTAAGCCAGATGTTAAAGAGCCATTCGCTGCTTTGGCATTTAAAATCGCTACTGACCCATTCGTAGGTCGTTTAGCTTTCTTCCGTGCTTATTCAGGACGTTTAGATGCAGGTTCTTATGTATTGAACACACGTTCAGGAAACAAAGAAAGAATTTCTCGTATCTACCAAATGCATGCAAACAAGCAAAACCCAATCGATTATATCGAGGCAGGTGATATTGGAGCGGCTGTTGGATTTAAAGATATTAAAACTGGAGATACATTGTGTGATGAAAAACACCCAATTATCTTAGAAAGTATGAAATTTCCAGCTCCGGTTATTGGTATTGCAATTGAGCCTAAAACTAAAGCAGATGTAGATAAAATGGGTATGGCTTTGGCTAAATTAGCAGAAGAAGATCCAACATTTACTGTTAGAACAGATGAGGCGTCAGGTCAAACTATTATATCAGGTATGGGTGAGCTTCACTTAGATATCCTTGTTGATAGAATGAAACGTGAATTTAAAGTTGAAGTGAACCAAGGGGAGCCTCAAGTTGAATATAAAGAAGCATTTACTAAATCTGCACAACACAGAGAAACGTACAAAAAACAATCAGGTGGTCGTGGTAAATTCGGTGATATCGTATTTAGAATCGAACCAGCGGATTTAGTTGACGGTAAAGCTCCGGTTGGATTGCAGTTTATTAATGCAGTAAAAGGAGGTAACGTTCCTAAAGAATATATCCCTTCAGTTGAAAAAGGTTTCAGAGAAGCTATGAAAACAGGTCCTTTAGCAGGATACCAAGTAGATAGTTTGAAAGTAACTTTATTAGACGGATCTTTTCACCCTGTCGATTCAGATGCGCTTTCTTTTGAGTTAGCTGCAAGAATGGGTTACAGAGAGTCAGGTCGTGCTGCAGGTGCTGTTATTCTTGAGCCTATCATGAAAATGGAAGTTATTACACCAGAAGAAAACATGGGAGATATCGTAGGTGATATCAACCGTCGTAGAGGTCAGGTTAATGACATGGGTGATAGAAATGGTGCTAAAACTATCAAAGCCGATGTGCCATTATCAGAAATGTTTGGTTATGTTACTACTTTGAGAACTTTGTCTTCAGGTCGTGCAACATCAACAATGGAATTTTCACATTACGCTGAAACTCCTTCGAATATTTCGGAAGCAGTTATCAAAAAAGCAAAAGGAAACGCTTAATCTTTAAGAAAATGAGTCAAAAAATCAGAATAAAATTAAAATCTTACGATCACATGTTGGTAGACAAGTCTGCTGAGAAGATTGTAAAAACTGTAAAAAGTACAGGTGCGGTAGTAACAGGACCAATTCCATTACCAACTCACAAAAAACTTTTCACTGTACTGCGTTCTCCACACGTTAACAAAAAAGCGAGAGAGCAATTTGAAGTAATGTCATACAAGAGATTAATTGACATTTATTCATCTTCATCTAAAACTATTGATGCATTAATGAAACTTGAATTACCAAGTGGAGTTGAAGTTGAAATCAAAGTTTAAGTAGTTTAAGAGTAAAAAAGGACGCTGTTTTTAATCGAAAATTATTTTTTTGGTTTGTGTGTAAATAAGTTATACATTTGCACCCACTAAAAAAATAGGATTCGGTTAAAAGCTGCGTTCTATATTTATATTTAATAATTAATAATTAATAATTATGTCTGGGTTAATTGGTAAAAAAATCGGCATGACTAGCATTTTCGACGAGAACGGGAAAAATATTCCTTGTACAGTAATCGAAGCTGGACCATGCGTTGTTACCCAAGTCAGAACCAAAGGTGTTGACGGGTATGAAGCGTTGCAACTTGGTTTCGATGACAAAAACGAGAAACATTCCACAAAAGCGGCTTTAGGTCACTTTAAAAAAGCGGGAACTGTAGCTAAGAAAAAAGTCGTTGAATTCCAAGATTTCGCAACTGAACAAAAATTAGGAGATCTTATCGATGTTTCTATTTTTGCTGAAGGAGAATTTGTAGATGTACAAGGTGTATCTAAAGGTAAAGGTTTTCAAGGGGTTGTTAAACGTCACGGTTTTGGTGGTGTTGGACAAGCAACTCACGGTCAACACAACCGTTTAAGAGCGCCAGGTTCTGTAGGAGCTTCATCATATCCATCTAGAGTATTCAAAGGAATGCGTATGGCTGGACGTATGGGAGGAGACAATGTAAAAGTTCAAAACCTTAGAGTTTTAAAAGTAGTGGCTGAAAAGAACCTACTTGTTATTAAAGGATGTATTCCTGGATGTAACAACTCTTATGTAATCATTCAGAAGTAATGGAAGCAAAAGTATTAGATTTCAACGGAAAAGATACTGGAAGAAAAGTTCAACTTTCTGATTCAGTATTTGGTATAGAACCAAACAATCACGCAGTATACCTTGATGTTAAGCAATATCTTGCTAATCAACGACAAGGAACGCACAAAGCTAAAGAAAGAGCTGAAGTAGCGGGAAGTACACGTAAGATTAAAAAACAAAAAGGAACTGGTACTGCTCGTGCGGGTAGTGCAAAGAATCCATTGTTTAAAGGTGGTGGAACAGTTTTTGGACCAAGACCAAGAAGTTATTCATTTAAATTGAATAAAAGCTTGAAACGTTTGGCTAGAAAATCTGCTTTCTCAATAAAAGCTAAAGAAGCGAATATTATCGTTCTTGAAGATTTTAATTTTGAAACGCCAAACACTAAAAATTTCATCAACGTTTTGAAAGCTTTAGAGTTAGAGAATAAAAAATCCCTGTTTGTGTTGGGTGATACGAATAAAAATGTATATTTGTCGTCACGCAATTTAAAAGGCTCTAGTGTTGTAAGTAGCTTAGAATTAAGTACTTATGCTATATTAAACGCTAATAACTTAGTGCTTTTAGAGAGTTCTTTAGAGATAATTGAAGAAAATTTAAGTAAATAATAGGATATGAGCATCATAATTAAGCCTATAGTAACAGAAAAAGTAACCAAAGAAAGTGAAGTTTTAAACCGCTTCGGATTCGTAGTTGACAAAAAAGCAAATAAAGTACAAATTAAGAAGGCTATTGAAGCTGCTTATGGAGTAACTATTTTGAGTGTTAATACGATGAACGTAAGACCGGATAGAACTACAAAATACACTAAAAGTGGTTTAATCAGTGGAAAGACTAATGCAATTAAAAAGGCAATTGTTCAAGTACAAGAAGGACAAACAATTGATTTTTACAACAATATCTAAGATAAAATGTCAGTAAGAAAATTAAAACCTATTACCCCAGGTCAGCGATTTAGAGTTGTGAATGGTTATGACGCCATTACAACTGATAAGCCGGAACGCTCTTTGATAGCGCCGATAAAAAACTCTGGTGGTAGAAATAGTCAAGGAAAGATGACCATGCGTTATACGGGTGGTGGTCACAAGCAGAGATATCGTATTATTGATTTCAAACGTACAAAAGAAGGAATTCCAGCTACAGTGAAATCAATCGAATATGATCCAAATCGTACTGCTTTTATCGCTTTGTTAGCGTATGCTGATGGAGAGAAAACGTATGTTATTGCTCAAAACGGATTGAAAGTAGGTCAGAAACTTGTTTCTGGTTCAGAATCTCAGCCTGAAATTGGTAATACTTTACCTTTAAGTAGAATTCCATTAGGAACTGTTATTTCTTGTATCGAATTGAGGCCAGGACAAGGGGCTGTAATTGCTCGTTCTGCTGGAACATTTGCTCAATTAATGGCAAGAGATGGAAAGTATGCTACAATTAAAATGCCTTCTGGTGAAACAAGATTGATCTTGTTGACTTGTTCGGCTACAATTGGAGCGGTTTCTAATTCAGATCACCAATTAGTTGTATCAGGAAAAGCTGGTAGAACTAGATGGTTAGGAAGAAGACCTAGAACAAGACCTGTTGCAATGAACCCTGTCGATCACCCAATGGGTGGTGGTGAAGGACGTTCTTCTGGTGGACATCCACGTTCAAGAAATGGAATACCAGCTAAAGGTTATAGAACTCGTTCTAAGAAAAACCCGAGTAACAAGTATATCGTAGAACGTAGAAAGAAATAATAAGATATGGCACGTTCATTAAAAAAAGGACCTTTCGTTCATTATAAGTTAGACAAGAAAGTTCAAGAAAACATTGCAGGTGGAAATAAAGGAGTGGTAAAGACTTGGTCTAGAGCTTCTATGATTACTCCAGACTTTGTTGGGCAAACTATCGCAGTTCATAACGGTCGTCAATTTGTACCAGTTTACGTAACAGAAAACATGGTAGGTCACAAATTAGGAGAATTTTCACCAACGAGATCTTTTAGAGGTCATGCTGGAGCAAAAAATAAAGGTAAAAAATAAGAAGCAATGGGAGTTCGTAAAAGAGAAACAGCAGATGCAAGAAAAGAGGCTAACAAGTCATTGGCTTTTGCAAAGTTAAATAACTGCCCTACTTCACCTAGAAAAATGCGCTTAGTAGCAGATCTAGTAAGAGGTCAGAAGGTAGAAAGAGCACTTAACATCTTAAGATTTAGTTCTAAAGAAGCTTCAAGAAAATTAGAGAAATTGGTTTTATCTGTTATTGCCAACTGGCAAGCAAAAAACCCAGAAGCTAATATGGAAGAAGCAGGGTTATTTGTTAAGGAAATCCGTGTTGATGGTGGAATGATGTTGAAAAGACTTCGTCCAGCTCCACAAGGTAGAGCACACAGAATTAGAAAACGTTCTAACCACGTAACAATCGTGCTAGGGGCTATCAATAACACACAAAGCAATTCTTAAGCATGGGACAAAAGACAAATCCAATTGGAAATAGACTTGGTATCATCAGAGGATGGGACTCAAACTGGTATGGTGGAAATGATTACGGTGATAAACTTGCCGAAGATTATAAAATCAGAAAGTATATCCATGCTCGTTTATCAAAAGCTAGTGTATCAAAAGTAATCATCGAGAGAACTTTGAAACTTGTAACCGTTACTATCACTACTGCTAGACCTGGTATCATTATCGGAAAAGGTGGACAAGAGGTAGACAAGTTGAAAGAAGAACTTAAGAAAATTACTGACAAAGAGGTTCAAATCAACATCTTTGAAATAAAAAGACCTGAACTTGACGCGTATCTAGTTGCTACAAGCATCTGTCGTCAAATCGAAAGCAGAATTTCTTACAGACGTGCAATCAAAATGGCTATTGCTGCTTCTATGCGTATGAACGCAGAAGGTATCAAAGTTTTGATTTCTGGTCGTTTGAATGGTGCTGAGATGGCTCGTTCAGAAGGTTTCAAAGAAGGTAGAATTCCTCTATCAACTTTCAGAGCTGATATTGATTATGCGCTTGCTGAAGCTCATACTACTTATGGTAGAATGGGAATCAAAGTGTGGATCATGAAAGGTGAAGTTTATGGAAAGAGAGATCTTTCTCCGCTTGCTGGAATGGACAAAAAACAATCTGGTGCTGGTGGTAAAGGTGGTGATTCTCCAAGAGGAGACAGAAAACCTTTTAATAAAGGTGGAAAACCAGACGCTCGTAAACGAAAGTAAATTTTTAAACTAAAGAAAAATGTTACAGCCTAAAAGAACAAAATACCGTAAGGTACAAAAAGGTAAAATGAAAGGGAATTCTCAAAGAGGACATGAACTTTCTAATGGAATGTTTGGTATTAAATCTGTACATGAAGATGGAATGTTCTTAACCTCTCGTCAAATCGAAGCTGCGCGTATCGCTGCAACTCGTTTTATGAAAAGAGAAGGACAATTATGGATCAAAATATTTCCAGACAAACCTATCACAAAGAAACCTCTTGAGGTACGTATGGGTAAAGGTAAAGGTGCAGTTGAGTATTGGGCTGCCGTTGTTAAACCCGGAAGAATTATGTTTGAAGTTGGAGGAGTACCTTTGTCAGTTGCAAAAGAGGCGTTACGTCTTGCGGCTCAAAAGCTTCCGGTAAAAACTAAATTCGTCGTTGCTAGAGATTTCGAAGCATAATTAATAATATATTATGAAACAATCAGAAATAAAAGATCTTTCTGCAGCGGAGTTGCAAGAAAAACTTAGTCAGACTAAGAAGGCATATGCCGACTTAAAAATGGCTCACGCTATTTCTCCAATTGAGAACCCACTTCAGATTAGAAGTGTAAGAAGAACAGTTGCGAGGTTAGCTACAGAACTTACTAAAAGAGAATTACAATAATTCTAAAGATGGAAGAAAAAAGAAATTTAAGAAAAGAAAGAGTTGGTGTTGTTACTTCAGACAAAATGGATAAATCTATTGTTGTTGCAGAAGTGCGTAAAGTTAAACACCCATTATACGGTAAGTTCGTGTTGAAGACTAAAAAGTATCACGCACACGACGAAATGAACGACTGCAACATTGGAGATACAGTAAGGATTAGCGAAACGCGTCCTTTAAGTAAAACAAAATGTTGGAGGTTAGTTGAAATCTTAGAAAGAGCTAAATAATTATGGTACAACAAGAATCAAGACTAAAAGTAGCAGATAACACTGGAGCAAAGGAAGTTTTAACGATCCGTGTTTTAGGAGGTACCAAAAGAAGGTATGCCTCTGTTGGTGACAAGATTGTAGTTTCTATCAAAGATACTGCTCCTAACGGAAGCGTTAAAAAGGGAGCTGTTTCAACTGCAGTTGTTGTACGTACCAAAAAAGAAGTGAGAAGAGCCGATGGTTCATACATTAGATTTGATGACAACGCATGTGTGTTATTGAATGCTGCTGGTGAAATGAGAGGAACTCGTGTTTTTGGTCCGGTAGCAAGAGAACTTCGTGAAAAACAATTCATGAAAATTGTATCATTAGCACCAGAAGTGCTTTAATTCGTTTTTAAGATGATAAAGCTAAAAATAAAATCAGGTGACATTGTAAGAGTAATTGCTGGAGACCATAAAGGTGCTGAAGGTAAAGTTTTGCGTGTTTACCGTGAGAAAAACAAAGCGATTGTTGAAGGTGTAAACATGGTATCGAAACACACGAAACCTAGTGCAAAAAGCCCTCAAGGTGGTATCGTAAAGAAAGAAGCTTCTATACAAATATCTAATATTTCTTTAATTGATCCTAAAACTAAGGAAACAACTAGAGTAGGTATTAGAGTAGAAGGAGATAAGAAAGTAAGATTTTCAAAAAAATCTAATCAAGTACTATAGTAATGGCGTATATACCTAGACTAAAAGAAGAATATAAGAGCAGAGTAATTGCTGCTCTTAAAGAGGAATTCGGATACGTAAACGTAATGCAAGTTCCAAAATTGGAAAAAATCGTTTTAAGTAAAGGAGTTGGTGCAGCTGTATCTGATAAAAAACTAATTGACTATGCGGTTGATGAGTTGACAAAGATCACTGGACAGAAAGCAGTATCTACAATTTCAAAGAAAGACGTTGCGTCATTCAAATTGAGAAAAGGGATGCCGATTGGAGCAAAAGTTACTTTGCGTGGAGAAAGAATGTATGAGTTTTTAGATAGACTTATTACTTCAGCTTTGCCACGTGTGAGAGACTTCAGTGGTATTAAAGCTACTGGGTTTGATGGAAGAGGAAATTATAACCTTGGAGTTTTGGAACAAATCATTTTCCCAGAAATTGATATTGATAAAGTAAACAAAATTTCAGGAATGGATATCTCTTTTGTAACTAGTGCAAAAACGGATAAAGAAGCAAAGTCTCTATTGACAGAATTAGGATTACCTTTTAAAAAGAATTAAGACATGGCTAAAGAATCAATGAAAGCCCGCGAGGTTAAGAGAGAAAAAACAGTAGCTAAGTATGCTGAGAAAAGAAAAGCTTTGTTAGAAGCTGGAGATTTCGTAGGTTTGCAAAAGTTACCAAAAAATGCTTCGCCAGTTCGTTTGCACAATCGTTGTAAATTAACAGGTAGACCAAGAGGGTATATGCGTCAATTCGGTCTTTCACGTGTTACATTTCGTGAAATGGCAAATAACGGATTGATACCTGGTGTTAAAAAAGCATCCTGGTAAGACGTAATTTATTGCGTCCTGATACAGACTTAACTTACGTTTTGTCTGTATCATAAACATTTATAAATTGGTTTCAGGTTCGGCAAATAGTTTGTTGAAAACCAAAACCGCAAATTAATACACATGTATACAGATCCTATTGCAGATTACTTGACAAGAGTTCGTAACGCTGTGGCTGCAAACCACAAAGTTGTTGAAATTCCTGCCTCTAATCTAAAAAAAGAAATAACTAAGATCTTATTTGATCAAGGTTATATCTTGAGTTACAAATTTGAAGACAACGCTGTTCAGGGTTCAATCAAAATCGCTTTGAAGTATGATAAAGATACTAAAGAGTCAGTAATTAAAGATATCCAAAGAATTAGTAAACCAGGTTTACGTAAATATTCAAGTTCTTCAACTATTCCTAGAATCCTTAACGGATTAGGGATTGCTATTGTTTCTACATCAAAAGGTTTGATGACAGGAAAGAAAGCCAAACAGTTAAATGTTGGTGGTGAAGTAATTTGTTACGTATACTAATTTAAAGACGATATAAGATGTCAAGAATAGGTAAAAATCCGGTTGTAATCCCTGCTGGTGTAACTGTTGAAGTTGCAAATGGTATTATTACAGTGAAAGGAAAGAATGGTCAACTAACTCAGGAGTTTTCGGACGTTACTGTTACAGTTGAAGATGGTCAAGTTCAAGTAGACAGATCGTCTGATCATAAAGATCAAAGAGCAAAACACGGTTTGTACCGATCTTTAATCAATAACATGATTATCGGTGTAACAGTAGGTTTTACTAAGTCATTAGAATTGGTAGGAGTTGGTTATAGAGCTTCAAATCAAGGACAAAAATTAGATTTAGCACTTGGTTATTCTCACAATATCGTTTTAGAAGTTGCTCCAGAAGTAACTTTGGAAACAATATCTGAAAAAGGTAAAAACCCTATCGTGAAATTAACATCATTTGACAAACAACTTTTAGGGCAAGTAGCTGCGAAAATCAGAGGTTTCCGTAAGCCTGAGCCGTATAAAGGAAAAGGTGTTAAATTTGTAGGGGAAGTATTAAGAAGAAAAGCAGGTAAATCAGCTTAAAAAATAAGATTATGTCATTAACAAAACCTGAAAGAAGACAACGAATTAGATTCAGAATTAGAAAAACAATTAGTGGTACTGCTACTAATCCAAGACTATCTGTATTTAGAAGTAACAAAGAAATTTACGCACAACTTATTGATGACGTAAACGGAGTTACTATATTGGCGGCTTCTTCAAGAGAAAAAGAAATAGGTAACGGTACGAACATTGAAGTTGCTACAGCAGTTGGAAAACTAGTTGCTGAGAAAGCTTTAAAAGCTGGGATAGACGTAGTAACTTTCGATAGAGGAGGTTATTTATATCACGGGCGTATTAAATCATTAGCGGAAGGCGCAAGAGCGGCTGGACTTAAATTCTAATATAGTATGTCTAATAGTAAATACAAGAATGTAGAGTTAGTAAAACCAAGTGGTCTTGAATTAAAAGATCGTTTGGTAAGTGTAAATCGTGTTACTAAGGTTACAAAGGGTGGTAGAGCTTTTGGTTTTTCTGCTATTGTAGTTGTAGGTGATGAAAATGGAGTGGTTGGACACGGATTAGGAAAATCTAAAGATGTTTCTGAAGCAATTGCGAAAGCAGTAGAAGATGCTAAGAAAAATTTAGTTAAAATTCCTTTGAATGGTCAGTCAGTTCCTCACGAACAAAAAGGTAAATTTGGTGGTGCACGTGTTTTCTTAATTCCTGCCTCACATGGTACAGGAGTTATTGCTGGTGGAGCTGTTCGTTCGGTTCTTGAATCAGTAGGAATTCATGATGTATTATCTAAATCGCAAGGATCTTCAAATCCTCACAACGTAGTAAAAGCGACTTTTGATGCTTTATTACAAATGAGAAGTGCTTATACTGTTGCAAAACAAAGAGGCGTTTCTTTAGAAAAAGTTTTTAAAGGTTAATTCAAGGAAATTATGGCTAAATTATTAGTAAAACAAGTTAGAAGCAAAATCAACTGTCCTCTTACTCAAAAGAGAGGATTAGAAGCTTTAGGTCTACGTAAAATGGGACAAGTTGTAGAGCATGATTCAAACCCTACAATCCTTGGGATGATAAATAAAGTTAAACACTTAGTTTCTGTTGAAGAAGCTAAATAACAAATACTGTTATGAATTTAAGTAACTTACAACCTGCTGAAGGTGCTACACACAATCAAAATAAAAGATTAGGTAGAGGAGAAGGTTCTGGAAAAGGTGGTACTTCTGCAAGAGGTCACAAAGGAGCAAAATCTCGTTCTGGTTATTCTAAAAAGATTGGTTTTGAAGGAGGTCAAATGCCACTTCAAAGACGTGTACCTAAGTTTGGTTTTACAAACATCAATCGTAAAGATTACGAAGGTGTAAATCTTGATACACTTCAACTTTTAGTTGATAATGGTGTTATTAAAGATACTGTTGATATGACAGTTTATGTTGCTAATCGTTTGGCTACTAAAAATGAAATCGTTAAGATTTTAGGTAGAGGTGAATTGACAGCAAAATTAAAAGTAACCGCTCACAAATTTACTGCTACTGCAAAAGCTGCTATTGAAGCTGCTGGTGGAGAAGCTGTAACAATGTAATTTTTCAATTAATATGAAGAAATTTATTGAATCAATAAGTAATGTCTGGAAAATCGAGGAACTGAAAAATAGAATCCTTATCACATTGGGTTTACTTTTAGTTTATCGTTTTGGGGCTCAAGTAACCCTTCCAGGTATTGATGCTACTCAGTTAGGTAATTTAGCTGGGCAAACTAAAGAAGGAATTGGTTCAATTCTTGACATGTTTACTGGAGGTGCATTTTCTCAAGCGTCAGTTTTCGCTTTAGGAATTATGCCTTATATTTCTGCTTCTATTGTGGTTCAGTTAATGGGAATAGCGATTCCTTATTTGCAAAAACTACAAAGTGATGGAGAAAGCGGTAGAAAAAAGATTAATCAAATTACGCGTTGGTTGACAATTGGGATTACTTTAGTTCAAGGTCCAACTTACATCTATAATTTATATAGAACATTACCTAGTAATGCATTTTTATTGGGATTCAATTCATTTGAATTCTTATTCTCTTCAGTTGTCATTTTAGTTACGGGTACAATTTTTGCCATGTGGTTAGGAGAAAAAATTACTGATAAAGGAATTGGAAATGGTATTTCTTTGTTAATTATGGTTGGAATTTTGGCTAGATTACCTCAAGCCTTTATTCAAGAATTTACAACAAGAGTTACCAATAATAATGGTGGACCGATGTTGTTAGTTATTGAAATCATCATTTGGTTGTTAGTTATTATTTGTTGTGTATTATTGGTAATGGCGATCAGAAAAATACCTGTTCAATATGCTCGTCGTACTACATCAGGTGATTTTGAACAAGACATGTTGGGTGGAAACAGACAATGGATACCTTTGAAGCTTAATGCTTCTGGGGTTATGCCAATAATTTTTGCGCAAGCAATTATGTTTATTCCGGCAGCCCTAGCGGGTTTGTCTAAATCAGATGCATCACAATCTATTGTTGGCGCTTTTAGTAACATGTTTGGGTTTTGGTATAATTTTGTATTTGCAACTTTAATAATTGTATTTACATTCTTTTACACAGCAATCACAGTACCTACTAACAAAATGTCCGATGATTTAAAGAGAAGTGGCGGTTTTATTCCAGGTATTAGACCGGGAGTTGAAACTTCTGATTATCTTGATAAAGTGATGTCTTTAATAACTTTTCCAGGATCTTTATTTCTTGCTTTGATAGCTGTGTTCCCAGCAATTGTTGTGAGTCTTATGGATGTTCAGCAATCTTGGGCGATGTTTTTTGGAGGTACTTCATTGATAATTATGGTTGGAGTTGCTATAGATACCATGCAGCAAATCAATTCATATTTGTTGAATAAGCATTATGATGGTTTAATGAAAAGTGGTAAAAATAGAAAAGCAGTAGCTTAACTTTATGGCAAAACAATCAGCAATAGAACAAGACGGAGCAATTATTGAAGCATTATCAAATGCCATGTTCCGTGTAGAGTTAGAAAATGGACATATTGTAATAGCGCATATCTCTGGAAAAATGCGTATGCATTACATCAAATTATTACCTGGTGATAAAGTGAAACTAGAAATGAGCCCTTACGATTTGTCAAAAGCAAGAATTACTTATAGATATTAAAGGATATTCAAAATGAAAGTTAGAGCTTCAGTAAAAAAGAGAAGTCCCGAGTGCAAAATTGTGCGAAGAAAAGGGAGATTGTACGTAATAAACAAAAAGAATCCTAGATTTAAACAAAGACAAGGATAATTATGGCAAGAATAGCAGGGGTAGATATCCCAAAAAATAAGAGAGGTGTTATAGCACTTACCTACATCTTCGGATTAGGAAGCAGTAGAGCTATTGAGATTTTAGAAAAAGCTCAAGTTAGCCAAGATAAAAAAGTTCAAGACTGGAATGATGACGAGATCGGAGCAATTCGTGAAGCGGTATCAACTTTCAAAATTGAAGGAGAATTACGTTCTGAAGTTTCTTTAAACATCAAACGTTTAATGGATATTGGATGTTATAGAGGTATCCGTCATAGAACTGGTCTTCCGTTAAGAGGACAAAGAACTAAAAACAACTCTAGAACAAGAAAAGGTAAGAGAAAAACTGTTGCCAACAAGAAAAAAGCAACTAAATAATAAGTAATATGGCTAAAGCAACTGCAAAAAAACGTAAAGTTATCGTTGAATCAACGGGAGAAGCTCATATTTCTGCTACTTTTAACAATATCATCATTTCTTTGACAAACAAAAAAGGTGAAGTTATTTCTTGGTCTTCAGCTGGTAAAATGGGTTTTAGAGGTTCTAAAAAGAACACTCCATACGCAGCCCAAATGGCAGCAGAAGATTGTAGTAAAGTAGCTCTTGAAGCTGGACTTAAAAAAGTAAAGGTTTATGTAAAAGGACCAGGAAACGGACGTGAGTCTGCTATCCGTTCGTTACATAACGGTGGAATTGAAGTGACTGAGATTATCGATGTTACTCCAATGCCTCACAATGGGTGTCGTCCTCCAAAAAGACGTAGAGTTTAATTATATATTTAAGTATAACTAGGTAGAATATACGATTATCGAAGGATATGACCTGAATTCATAATCTCTACCTTAAATTTAATTTTTAGAAATGGCAAGATATACTGGTCCAAAAACTAGAATTGCTCGTAAATTTGGCGAAGCAATCTTCGGAGATGATAAATCTTTCGAAAAAAGAAATTACCCACCTGGACAACACGGGATGGCTAAAAAAAGAGGTAAAAAATCTGAATATGCAATCCAGTTAATGGAAAAGCAGAAAGCTAAATATTCTTATGGAATTTTAGAAAAACAATTCAGAGGTTTATTCAAAAAAGCATCAGCTACTAAAGGTGTAACTGGTGAAGTTCTTTTACAATTGTGTGAGGCAAGATTAGATAACGTTGTTTTTAGAATGGGTATTGCTCCTTCTAGAAGAGGTGCTAGACAACTTGTTTCTCACAGACACGTAACCGTTAATGGTGATGTTGTAAATATTGCTTCTTACCACCTTAAACCTGGTGATAAAGTTGCTGTTCGTGAAAAATCTAAGTCATTAGAAGCTATCGAACGTTCTTTATCTAATTCAAGTCATGTTTATGAATGGATTACTTGGAATAATGATATCAAAGAAGGTACTTTCGTTTCTGTACCAGCAAGACTTCAGATCCCAGAAAACATCAAAGAACAATTAATCGTAGAGTTGTACAACAAATAATAATTGACTTAGTCGAAATTTATGGCAATATTTAATTTTCAGAAGCCCGATAAAGTTATCATGATCGATTCAACCGATTTTGAAGGTAAATTTGAATTTAGACCTTTAGAACCAGGATACGGATTGACCGTTGGTAATGCACTTAGAAGAGTTTTGCTTTCAGCATTAGAAGGTTATGCAATTACATCTGTTCGCATTGAAGGTGTAGATCATGAGTTTTCTACTATTTCAGGAGTTGTTGAAGATGTTACCGAAATTATCCTTAATCTTAAACAAGTACGTTTCAAACGTCAAATTGAAGATATAGATAATGAATCAGTTACTATTTCTGTTTCAGGTAAAGATCAATTGACAGCTGGTGATTTTCAAAAATTTATTTCAGGTTTCCAAGTTTTGAATCCAGAACTTGTGATCTGTAATTTAGACAGTAAGATCAAACTTAATTTCGATTTAACGATCGAAAAAGGTAGAGGATATGTTCCTGCTGAAGAGAACAAAAAACAGAATGCTGCAATTGGAACTATTTTTACAGACTCCATTTTTACTCCGGTAAAAAATGTAAAATATGCGATTGAAAACTTCCGTGTTGAGCAAAAAACAGATTATGAAAAATTAGTTTTTGAAATAAAAACAGATGGTTCTATTAATCCAAAAGATGCCCTTACTGAAGCTGCAAAAGTTTTAATTCACCATTTCATGTTGTTCTCTGACGAAAGAATTACACTCGAGGCTGACGAAATTGCACAAACGGAATCCTATGACGAAGAGTCATTGCATATGAGACAATTGCTTAAAACTAAGCTTGTTGATATGGATCTTTCTGTAAGAGCATTAAATTGTTTGAAAGCGGCTGAAGTTGATACACTTGGTGATTTAGTATCGTTCAATAAAAATGACCTAATGAAATTCCGTAATTTTGGTAAAAAATCTTTAACTGAACTTGATGAACTTGTTGCAGTTAAAAATTTAAACTTCGGTATGGATTTAGCAAAATACAAACTAGATAAAGAATAATCTAAGCCGCAAGGTTTAAATTTACATAGCAATGAGACACGGAAAAAAATTCAATCACTTAAGCAGACAGACAGCGCATAGAAAATCTATGTTAGCTAATATGGCTTGTTCTCTTATCGAGCACAAACGTATTAACACTACTGTTGCTAAAGCAAAAGCGCTTAAACAATTTGTTGAGCCTTTAATAACAAAATCAAAACAAGATACGACTCACAATCGTCGTATCGTTTTTGCTTACTTACGTAGTAAATATGCGGTAACTGACTTGTTCAGAGACGTAGCTGCTAAAGTAGGAGACCGTCCAGGTGGATACACGCGTATCATTAAAGTTGGAAATCGTTTAGGAGATAATGCTGATATGGCAATGATCGAATTGGTAGATTTCAATGAACTTTACAATGGTGGTAAAAAAGAAGTTAAAAAAGCAAAAAGCCGTCGTGGTGGGAAAGCTAAGAAGGAAGAAGCTACTGAAGCTCCAGCTGCTGAAACTGAAACAACTACAGAGACTGCTGAATAGTTATGAAAATAATCATTCAATAAAAATTAAGGATAAGCTAGTACTAGTTTATCCTTTTTTTTTGATTTTTTTTGTAAGATAAAAATATGCTATATAAGTTTTGAATTCTCTTTACTGAGACATGGAGTATATTTACTTTTGGTAGTTCTATGGGATGAACTATTGGGTCAATAGATACTGGTTTACGGATTAGTTTTGGGTATATATAGGTAAACGTTTTTTTAAGTATGAATTTGAAGCTATGGTTATATGTTTTTCTTTAAAATATTGTATCTCTTGTTTTTTAAAATTAAATTTGCACAATATTTAATTACAGATGAAACTAGTTTTCTTGTTATAGAAGACTTTAAAAAAATAATAGAAATCAACTAATGAAATATACAACACGACAAAAAGCAATTCTTCTATTAAGTGACGGAACCATATTCCACGGTAAATCTATTGGTATCATTGGCACTACTTTTGGTGAAGTTTGTTTTAATACAGGAATGACAGGGTATCAAGAAATATTTACCGACCCTTCTTATTTTGGACAACTAATGGTTGCTACCAATGCGCACATTGGGAATTATGGAGTAAATGATTCAGAAGTTGAATCACAGAGTATTAAAATTGCGGGTTTAGTTTGTAAAAATTTTAGTTTTAATTATTCTCGTGAAGGAGCTTCGGGGAGTTTAGAAGACTATTTTATCAAACAAAACCTTATCTGTATATCTGATGTAGATACCCGTGCTTTAGTAAGTTATATTCGGGATAACGGAGCTATGAATGCGGTGATTTGTACCGATGAGACGCCAATTGAAGAATTGAAAATTGCATTGGCAAAAGTTCCTGACATGAAAGGCTTAGAATTAGCTTCTAAAGTTTCGACTACTGAACCTTACTTTTTTGGGGAAGCCAACGCAACTTATAAAATTGCAGCACTCGATTTAGGAATAAAAACGAATATTCTTCGCAATTTGGCTAAACGCGATTGCTACATCAAAGTGTTTCCTTTCGATTCCTCGTATCAAGATCTTGCTAGTTTTAATCCAGACGGCTATTTTTTATCTAATGGACCTGGTGATCCTGAGCCTCTTTCGGGGGCTATACAAGTAGCAAAAGAAATTCTTCAAGACAACAAACCTTTATTCGGGATCTGTCTTGGACATCAAGTAATTGGCCTGGCAAACGGAATTTCAACATATAAAATGTTTAATGGTCACAGAGGAATAAATCACCCCGTAAAAAACATCATTACAGGAAAAGGGGAAATTACTTCTCAAAATCATGGTTTTGCAGTCAATAAAGAAGAGTTGGATACTCATCCAGATTTTGAAATCACTCATTTACATCTTAATGATGGAACAGTTGCAGGAATGCGTATGATAAATAAAAATTGTTTCTCCGTTCAATACCATCCGGAGGCAAGTCCTGGTCCACATGACTCTTCTTATTTATTTGATCAGTTTATTGAAAATATAAAAGGGTAGGTATTGATATCATTTGATAGTACTTATTGTTTTAAAATATAAGGGTTTGACTTTTAATTAAGTCATCCCTTTTTTTTTGTTCTTATTTTAAGGAGAATGCAACAGTAATTTTTATTTTTTTTGGAGCGAGAAGCTGATGTTGCAGTGATTGTCAACTGTGTTTGTTAATTAATTGTTTTATTGAAGAATTATTCAGTGGGTAAATACTATTGCTCATCAGGGGTATGATTTACAGTCTATATTTTCTTATTTTAAATAAATACCGTAAAATACTAAATGCTGTAAAATAGTTTTTTCTAAAAGCCAAATATTTGGTTTGCAAAAAATTACAACGTTTTCGTTAATAACATTCATTATTTTCATAAAATCATTAAGAAAGATAGAATATATTTGTGTTTAAAAAATAAAAAATAAAAGTATGAGTATAATTATCAAAATTCACGCAAGACAAATTTTTGATTCAAGAGGAAATCCTACTGTAGAGGTAGATGTAGTTACAGATAATGGTGTTTTAGGGAGAGCTGCTGTACCATCAGGAGCGTCTACTGGAGAACATGAAGCTGTAGAACTACGTGATGGCGGTAAAGCGTTTCTTGGAAAAGGAGTTTTGAAAGCGGTACAAAATGTTAATACTCTTATTGCTGAAGAATTGTTAGGAACATCTGTTTTTGAACAAAATGTTATTGATCAGATGATGATCGATTTAGATGGTACGCCAAATAAATCAAAATTGGGTGCAAATGCAATTTTAGGTGTTTCTTTGGCTGTAGCTAAAGCAGCGGCTAATGAATTAGGTTTGCCTTTGTACAGATACGTAGGTGGTGTTTCTGCCAATACATTGCCAGTTCCAATGATGAATATCATCAATGGAGGTTCTCATTCTGACGCCCCTATTGCGTTTCAAGAATTTATGATTTTCCCAGTTAAAGCCACATCGTTTTCACATGCAATGCAAATGGGAACGGAAATTTTTCATAGTTTGAAAAAAGTGTTACACGATAGAGGTCTTTCAACTGCTGTTGGAGATGAAGGTGGGTTTGCACCAAATCTTCCTGGGGGAACAGAAGATGCTTTGGATACCATTAAAAAAGCGGTTGAAGCTGCAGGATATACTTTTGGAGATGAAATCATGATTGCTTTAGATTGTGCTGCTGCAGAATTTTATGTAAATGGAAAATACGATTATACTAAATTTGAAGGCGAAACAGGAAAGATTAGATCCTCTGAGGAGCAAGTAGATTATTTAGCAGAATTAGTAGCGAATTACCCGATCATTTCCATTGAAGATGGAATGGATGAAAATGACTGGGATGGCTGGAAGATGCTTACCGATAAAATTGGGGATAAAGTGCAATTGGTTGGAGATGATTTGTTTGTTACCAATGTGGAACGTTTAGCAACTGGTATCGAAAAAGGAATTGCTAATTCTATTCTTATAAAAGTAAACCAAATTGGAACTTTAACAGAAACTATTGCTGCAGTAAACATGGCTAAAAATGCAGGATATACATCCGTTATGTCACACCGTTCAGGAGAGACAGAAGATAATACTATTGCAGATTTAGCTGTAGCCTTGAATTGTGGTCAAATTAAAACGGGTTCAGCTTCTCGTTCTGATCGTATGGCAAAATACAATCAATTATTAAGAATTGAAGAAGAATTAGGAAATACAGCTTATTTCCCTGGGAAAAATGCATTCAAAATAAAATAGTATTTAAGGACTAGTTTTAAGCCATTCACTTCTAGTGAATGGCTTTTTTTTTGTAATATTTAACATTATCATTGTGTTATTCTCTTTTTAATTAGTGTTTAATTCCCTAGATTTGATAAATTATTATTTTAAAAGTTTATTTTCAAATATATTATGTCAAAAACAGCAACATTAGAAATCGATGGAAAAAAAATTGAACTGCCTATAATTGTAGGAAGTGAAAATGAAGTTGCTATCGATATTAACAAATTACGAGATTTATCCGGTATAATTACACTTGATCCTGGCTATAAAAACTCAGGCTCTTGTACAAGTGACATTACTTTTCTAGATGGAGAGCTAGGGATTCTTCGTTACAGAGGCTATTCTATTGAAGATTTAGCAGAAAAAGCTGACTTCTTAGAGGTATCTTACCTTTTGATTTTTGGGGAATTGCCGACAGTTAAGCAATTAGCACAATTTGAAACGGATATTAGAAAATACACCTTGGTTAATGAAGAAATGAAAAACATCATTGATGGTTTTCCTAAGACAGCTCATCCTATGGGCGTTTTAGCTGCTTTGACAAGTGCTTTGACTGCATTTAACCCTAAATCGGTGAATGTTGAGAATGAAAAGGAAATGTATGAGGCCGTTTGTAAAACAATGGGTAAATTCCTTGTTATTGCAACCTGGACTTACAGAAAAAGTATGGGTTATCCTTTGAATTACTATGATAATACTAAAGGATATGTCGAAAATTTCATGCGATTAATGTTTGAATTGCCTACAGAGCCTTACACTGCAAATCCTGTAGTTGTCGATGCTCTAGATAAATTGTTTATACTTCACGGAGATCATGAACAAAACTGTTCTACATCTACGGTAAGAATGGTAGGTTCTTCGCATGCAGGATTATTTGCCTCTATTTCAGCTGGAGTTTCAGCTCTTTGGGGACCATTACACGGAGGTGCAAATCAAGCAGTTCTTGAAATGTTAGAAGAAATCCATAGAAATGGTGGTGATGCTGATAAATATATGGCTAAAGCCAAAGACAAAAACGACCCTTTTAGATTGATGGGTTTTGGTCATAGGGTCTATAAAAATTTCGATCCTAGAGCGAAAATTATTAAAAAAGCAGCTAACGAAGTTTTAGCAACTCTAGGAGTTGAAGACCCCATTCTTGCCATTGCTAAGAAATTAGAAGAGTCTGCTTTAGAAGATGAGTATTTCAAATCAAGAAATTTATATCCTAATGTTGATTTCTATTCGGGGATTATATACAGAGCTTTAGGAATTCCTACAGATATGTTTACCGTAATGTTCGCTATAGGTCGTTTACCAGGTTGGATCGCACAATGGAAAGAAATGCGTGAAAATAAGGAACCGATAGGAAGACCCAGACAAATTTATACGGGACAGCCTTTGAGGGATTTTGTGCCAACAGATAAAAGATAAAATCAGTTTAAAAAGCTTCACAAATTAGTGAAGCTTTTTTTATATTTGTCAAAAGCTAAATTAGATGTTAGAATTAAATATTAAGAATGAAACTTCGAAACTTCGGGCTGTAGTTCTAGGTTCAGCGGTCAATAACGGTCCTACGCCAAAGGCAGAAGAGGCCTACGATCCAAAATCATTGGAGCATATTTTAGCGGGGACCTATCCGCTAGAGAAAGATATGGTAAATGAAATAGAAGCCTTTAATTCCGTATTAAAAAAATATGATGTGACGGTTTATCGTCCGGAGATGATTGAAAATTACAATCAGATATTTACTAGAGACATTGGTTTTGTAATTGATGGTACTTTTGTAAAGTCGAATATTTTGCCCGAGAGGGAACGAGAGTTAGATGCAATTCAGTATGTAATTGACCAAATTGACCCTAAGAAAGTAGTGCGGCCTCCAGTAGAAGTCCATATAGAAGGGGGAGATGTCATGTTGTGGAACGAATACATCTTTATTGGTACGTATAAAGGAAGTGATTATAAAGACTATATCACGGCACGAACGAATATGGAAGGGGTTCAATATATCAAGGATTTATTTCCAAATAAAATTGTTAAAGAATTTGATTTGGTAAAATCTAAAATAGAGGCCCGGGATAATGCTTTGCATTTAGACTGTTGTTTTCAACCAGTGGGAAATGACAAAGGGATTATATATAAAAGCGGATTCCGCGAAGAAGCTGATTATTTGTTTCTAGTCAATCTTTTTGGAAAAAATAATTTATTTCATAGCACCAGAGAAGAGATGTATAATATGAATTCTAATATTTTTTCCATTGATACGGATGTTGTCGTTTCAGAACGAAACTTCACTAGATTGAACAATTGGCTGCGTGCAAACGGTTTTGTGGTGGAAGAAATTCCATACGCCGAAATTGCTAAACAAGAAGGATTGCTACGGTGTTCTACCCTGCCTTTAATTAGAGATTAATGATTTGTTTAATGTTTAACAACGTTAAACATTAAACTTTTTAATATTAAACTAAAAATAACATGAAACAAATAACAAATTCCATATTGATGATCCGTCCTGTTGCGTTTAGAATGAACGAACAAACGACGGTTAATAATTATTATCAGAAAGTAATAGACGGGCTTTTACCAGCAACAGTAAATGCCAAAGCGCAACAAGAATTTGACGCTTTTGTCGAGAAATTAAAAGCAGTAGGTGTTGATGTCACTGTTGTTGAGGATAGCTTGGCTCCGGATACACCGGATAGTCTTTTTCCGAATAATTGGATTTCTTTTCACGAGAATGGAGATGTAGCTTTGTATCCTATGTTTGCTGAAAATCGTCGTCAGGAACGTCGCGAAGATATTTTGGACATTCTGGAAGAGAAAGGGTTTGTGATTAATAATATTGTGGATTATACTTCAGCGGAAGAAGATGGTTTTTTCTTAGAAGGAACAGGGAGTTTACTTCTGGACAGGGTCAATAGTAAAGCATATTGTGCTTTGTCTCCCAGAGCAGATGAAGAATTATTTATCGAGTTTTGCGAAGATTTTGACTATGCGCCAGTGATTTTTGAAGCTTTTCAAACTGTCGATTCAGAACGGAAGCTGATATATCATACCAATGTAATGATGTGCTTGGGGGAAAATTTTGCAGTACTTTGCTCGGACTGTATCGATGATAAAAAAGAGCGTAAAATGGTGCTGGATAATCTAAAAGCAAACGGGAAGGAAATTATTTTAATCACCGAAGCGCAAATGAATAATTTTGCAGGTAATATGTTGGAAGTCCTTGGAGCAAATGACAAAAGCTATCTGGTTATGAGTGCAGCAGCGCATCAATGTTTGACTCCAAAACAAATTGGACAACTGGAAAAGCATGCTGAAATTTTGAGTTCCAGTCTGGATACTATTGAAGCTTGTGGCGGAGGAAGCGCCAGATGCATGATGGCAGAAATTTTCTTGCCTAGAAGTTAATTTTTTAAATTCAGGCAAAGAATTTGAACTTTGCCTGAATTTAAAATTTCTAGGTTAAATTTCCTTTTATAATATTTATAATGGCACTCACAATATATTGGATGCCAATGGCAATTACAATAAAACCAACAATTCTGGATATCGCTACAATTCCTGAGGCACCTAGAATTTTTGCTAAATAATGAGCGCTTTTCAGGATAACAAAAATGGCCACCGCAATTGCAAGAATAGCAAGCGAAGAGATTATTATCTCGCTAGTTGAATTGTGTTCCTGATAAAAAGCAATAAGCAAAGAAATAGAGCCAGGACCAGCAAGCATAGGTATTGCTAGTGGTGTTAATGCTATATCATTTCTTTTTTGAGCATCCGTTTCTGCTTTTTTATTAATACCTCTCTTTTTATTAAATTTCCCTGATAGTAATGAAAATCCAGAACTCACAATGATGATTCCTCCTGCGATTCGCAATGCGTCTATACTGATTCCAAAAAAAAGCAAAACATATTGTCCTATAAAGAACGAGACGATAAGTATGATGAAAACATTTATTGCTGTCCATAAAGAAATTCTGGATCGTTCTTTCTTGGTGTCATCTTGTGTAAGACCTACAAAAATAGGAACGGTACCAATAGGATTTAACACCGAAAAAAGGGCGACAAAAAGATAAATAAAGAGATCCATATGTTGTTTTTAAGGGTGTAAAAATACTCTTTTTTTACTTTTTAATGTTAGGGGAATGTTTTTTATTGCTTTTATAACTAAACCTAATAATTGCTAAACGCGTGAACCTTTTTGATTACTTTTGTGAAATATAATTACAACATGATAAAAAATAAAAAAACAGTAGTTCTTGGAGCTTCAACAAAACCTGTTAGGTATTCTTTTATGGCAATTGAAAAACTGGTCGAAAAAGGACATTCGGTTCTTGCGATTGGTCAAAATGCAGGAGAAGTTGCGGGTGTAAAAATCCAGACTAAAGCCATTCCACTTAAAAAAATAGATACGATTACTCTTTATTTAAATCCTGCACGTCAGCGCGATTACTATAATTACATCGTTGAAGCACAACCAAAACGTGTTATTTTCAATCCTGGCACGGAGAATCCGGAGTTTTATCAACTGTTAAAATTAAATGATATAAAGGTAGAAGTAGCGTGTACACTAGTTATGTTGGCAACGAATCAATATTAGTTTTTTTGGCGCTTTTTTTCAGCTGTTTGCTTTATCTATTCTTATCTCCTTAAAAAAGCGGGATAAGAAAAGGATGTCGCTGCTTACCAAAACTTCGGGGTGGCCTGAAACTAAAATCGTGTTTCTGAAGTAGCCTCTTTGCTAATCAAGAGTAATCCAATAAAAGTGATAAGCCCGTTTACGACAATCAGTTCGTTATCGAAGACATATCCCCAAAATAATGTTTTTGAATTTTCACTGATAAAGAAAGTCACAGCCGGTGATAATAAGCATATAATTGGAACCAGTTTGTCTTTGACTGTTTTTGATTTTACAAACAACCCAAAACAATACAATCCCAAAAGCGGACCATACGTGTAGGAAGCAACCCTGAAAATCATTCCTACAACAGAACTGTCATTAATAGCGTTAAAGAAAATAATGACTAGGAACATTAGAAACGAAAAGCCAATATGAACAAAATGTCTAGTTCGCACAATATTTGGTTTGTTTATATTTTCGACTTTATCCATTGCTAAAAAATCAACACAAAATGAAGTCGTGAGCGCGGTCAAAGCTGAATCTGTAGTCGCAAAGGTAGCTGCTGTCAATCCCAATAAGAAAATAATCGAAGGGATTATTGACAAATGGTTAAAGGCAATTTCAGGAAAAAGTAAATCGGTTCTGGGTTTTCCGGTAATTAAATCGGTTGGAACTTCTATCGCGTATTTGGCGGCATAAATATAAAGCAAAGCTCCTACACTGAGGAAAAATATATTGATAAGTACAAATATTCCAGTAAACGTAAACATGTTTTTTTGAGCTTCACCAATGTTTTTACAACTGAGATTTTTTTGCATTAAATCCTGATCCAAGCCTACCATCGCAATCGTTACAAAAATCCCTCCCAGAATTTGTTTAACAAAATGAAATTTATTGGAGACAAAATCTTCCCAGAAGAAAACCTTGGAATAATTACTGTTTTTTACTTCTTCGAAAGCTTCAAAAGCTGATAAGTTTAAACTTTTACAGATAAAAAAAATAGTTAGGAAAACCGAAGTCACCAGGAAAAAAGTTTGTAACGTATCTGTAATTATTATGGTTTTCAACCCACCACGATAGGTGTATGCGAAAATTAAAACCAGCGAAATCATAACGGTAACGGCAAACGGAATTCTGTAAAAGTCAAATACATACCGTTGTAAAACTATAACAACAAGGTATAATCTAAACGAGGAACCGATTGTTCGGCTAATCAAGAAAATAGTTGCGGCAGTCTTATAGGAATAAATTCCCAATCGGTGTTCAATATACCCATAAATCGAAGTGAGATTCATGCGGTAATAAAGTGGAAGCAATACTTTTGCAATTAGAATAAATCCAATTGCATTTCCCAATACAAATTGGAAATATTTGAATTGCTCCCCATTGGGAGAGCCTACTTCTCCCGGAACCGAAATGAAGGTTACTCCGGAAAGGGCTGTCCCAATCATACCGAAAGCGACCAAATACCACCGGGAGTTTTTATTGGCTTTAAAAAAAGCCTCATTTCCACTGTCTTTTTTACTAACAAAATGAGAAATCAAAAATAGAATTCCGAAATAGAGTATTATTAATGATAGAATGGTAAATGGTGTCATTTTATGTACATATTGGTTGTGCCAAAGTACATAAATAATCTTCAAATTTTTCAAATTTTCTATTCCGTACGTTTACCACAAATTGACTACTTTTGCTGTTATGGAATTTTCTTCGAAATTAATAGAAAAAGCAGTAAATGAAATGTCTCAGTTGCCTGGAATAGGTAAACGAACGGCTTTGCGATTGGTCTTGCATTTGTTAAAGCAGCCCAAGGAACAGACCGGTTTTTTAGCACAAGCCTTAGTCGCCATGCGCGAAGATATTAAGTACTGTGCAAGTTGTCATAATATTTCGGATAGTATGTTGTGCGAAATTTGCGCTAATCAGTCGCGAAACCATCAGATTATTTGTATTGTCGAGGATATTCGGGATGTTATGGCTATTGAAAACACGGGTCAGTTTAGAGGAATTTATCATGTTCTTGGTGGTAAAATTTCCCCTATTGACGGAGTGGGTCCCAGTCAGTTGAATATTACTGCATTAGTCGAAAAAGTAAAATCGGGTAGTGTACACGAAATTATTTTTGCGTTAAGCTCTACAATGGAAGGCGATACCACTAATTTTTATATTTACAAACAAATTGCGGATTGTGAACTAATTATTTCTACTATAGCCAGAGGGATTTCGGTGGGTGATGAGCTGGAATATGCCGATGAAGTTACCTTAGGGAGAAGTATTTTGCAAAGAGTCCCTTTTGAAAAGTTTTTTAAAAATAATTAATTTGTTTAAAAAATAGCGTTACTAAATAATAGTAAATGAAAAGCTATATTTGTCTATAAAAAAATATTAAAAATGAGCAGATCCATACTCTATTTATTGATCGTTATTAGTGTGTTGCTTACCTCGTGTATTCCAACTAAAGATTTAATCTATCTTCAGAAAAAAGATAATTCACCAGATGGAAGTACAATAGCCGCAGTACAATCGAAACCGTATCGATTGCAAATTAATGATGTTTTGAGTATTACTATTAAAGCGATAGATCCAAAATTAGTTAGTATTTTTAATACTACTAATAGTGATGTTGCAGCTGGCAAATCAGAGTCAGGATTGTATTTTGATGGCTTTACAGTTGATGATCATGGCAATATAAGAATTCCAGTTTTGGGGGATTTAAATGTAATTGGGTATACCCTTGATGAAGTTAGATTGCAAGTTGAGAAGCAATTATTAGCCGAATACTTCAATAAGGAAGCTAATATTTTTGTGACTGTAAAACTAGCCGGTTTTCGGTATACAATCAACGGAGAAATAGGTGGTCCTGGGACAAAAACCTTATTTCAGGAACATGTAAATATTATGGAAGCAGTTGCTAATGCAGGTGATATTACGATCACTGGAGATCGAAAATCAGTAACAATTATGCGAAAAACTCCTACTGGAGTAGAAATGCATGATCTAGACCTTACGGATATTAATGTGATGAAATCGCCTTATTTTTATTTACAGCCCAATGATTATGTATATATTAAACCACTCAAACAGAAAACTTGGGGAACCGGAAAAACAGGCATAGAATCATTAGGGACAATTATTACGTTGTTGTCTTTAGCCACAACTACTTTTTTGCTATTAAAAAATTAAAAACTGAGTTTAAAAAATGTTAGATATAAAAGATTTTTCCATTTTTGAAAACCAAGTCAGCTTTGACTTCAAAGGATTTCTAATAAAAATTGGAAGTTATTGGAAATGGTTTTTGATCAGTCTATTGATCACTTTTACGGTGGCCTATCAGGTAAACATTCGTAAAGAAAAAATCTACGGTATGGAAACCCTTATTGCCGTAAAAGAAGAAAGCAATCCTCTTTTTACGTCAAATACCAGTTTGGTTTTTAACTGGGGTGGTACTTCAGATCAGGTTCAAGCGATTTCTACAACGTTAAAGTCTCGTTCACACAATGAGTTGGTGGTCGATAAACTGCAATACTATATTGATTATAAGGTTCAGGGCGAATATAATTTGGTAGACGCGTATGGTGCCGTGCCCTTTTTTGTAACGATAGACAAATCAAAAGGTCAGCTGACAGGAACACGCATTGGAATTGCGTTTTTGAGTGAAAATGAATATGAAATCAGAATTTCATTTGAGAATCCAAGCGTTTCATTATTAACCTATACCGATAATTCATACAGGAGTACTGCAGTCGAAACGGGCGATTTTGTCAAGAGATATAAAGTAGGGCAGCAAGTCTCTTTGCCATTTTTAAATTGGAAATTACAAATAAAGGATAATCCTGGTTTTTATAAAGGAAACGAATATTTTGTGCAGTTTAATGATTTTGATGGAACAGTTTCCGCATACAAAGGATTAAGTGTTCAGTCAGACGAGAAAGGAAGTTCAATAATTACTTTAGGGATGCAAGGTACCAATAAAGCCCGAATGGTAGAATATTTGAACGCCACGGTTAAGATGCTTATTAAAAGACAACTAGATAGTAAGAATCAGTTTGCTACGAATACCATAGCTTTTATAGACAGTACATTAGTTGCAATGGAATCCCAGCTTAAAGAAACGGGTAACGAACTGAAAACTTTTAGAAAAGGAAAGAATATTTATGATATAGAGGAGGGTGGAGCAAAGTTTTCGGAAAAGATTTTAGAATTTGATGTTAAGAAAGACGAGGTTAATCGTAAAATGGCCTATTACAATTCCTTAAAAGCATATCTTAAAAATAGCGTAAATTATGCCAAACTGCCGGCACCATCTGTAGCAGGAATTGAAGACCCAAATATTGTAGTAAATGTTTCGAAACTAATAGCGTTATCGACTCAAAGATCCGAAATGGCGTATGCTGTTAAGAGTGATAAGATTTTCAAAGATTTTGATAATCAAATGGAAGCCGTTAAAAATGTACTGTTAGAAAACATTGCTACGGCAAAATCCTCATTGCAGTATGATTTGGCTATGGTTAGCAGTAAAATAAATCAAACAGAAAGCACTATAAAGCAACTCCCTGAGGATCAGCAGGAATTGATTAAAATTAAAAGAAAATATGATTTAAGTGATAATATTTATAGCACGTTTCTTCAAAAAAGAAGCGAAGCTGATATTGTGAAAGCGGCAAATTTATCTGATGTTCATTTTATAGATCCTGCAAAGGATGTTGGAGGCGGGTTGATTGGTCCTAAAACTTCCGTTAATTATGTATTGGCATTATTTCTTGGAATTCTATTTCCGTTAATTTTTGTCTTTGGAGTTTTTTTTATCAATAATTCGATTCAAAATGTGGAGGATGTCAGTAAAATGACAAAAATTCCTTTAATAGGAGTTGTTGGTGTAAACAGGGAAGCTACAAATTTAGCCGTGTATGATAAACCAAAATCAGCTTTGTCCGAATCATTTAGGGCGATTCGTTCCTCACTTCAGTTTTTGTACAAACAACAAAATGTTGATGGGGCTAAGACTTTAATGATAACCTCCTCGGTAAGTGGTGAAGGAAAAACATTTTGTTCGATAAACATTGCTACGGTATTTGCCTTGAGTGAGAAAAAAACAGTGGTTATAGGGCTTGATTTGAGAAAACCCAAATTAGCTTTGGAATTTAATTTATCAAAGGATGTGGGAGTAGTTAATTATTTAATCAAGCAAAAAACGGTTGATGAAATTATAAACCATACTCATATTCCATATTTGGATGTAATATTATCAGGACCCATTCCTCCCAATCCAGCCGAGATGATTATGAGTGAGAGAATGAAAGATCTGATTGAGGAGTTGAAGAAAAAATACGATTATATTATATTAGACACTCCACCAGTGGGTCTAGTTTCGGACGCGTTAGAATTAGTACAATATTGCGATGTAACGCTGTATATTGTAAGACAGAATTTTACTAAAAAGGACATGATAACCTTGTTGAACAATCGAGTGAAACGCGGAGAATTAAACAATACTAGCATAATTTTGAACGGTTTAGAAAACAAGGCAAAATATGGCACGGGTTATGGCTATGGATACGGCTACGGTACTTATGCAAACGGGTATTATGAAGAGGATAAGCCGAAAAGTATTTATCAGAATATAGCGCAAAAGATATTAAAAAAGCCAACCAAGTAACGGGTTGTTTTAAAATCAAATCAAATGATAGAGGAAGTACAAAAAGTGATTTTAATTACTGGAGGAGCAGGATTCATAGGTTCTAATCTTTGTGATTATTTTTTATCAAAAGGCTATAAGGTGGTTTGTTTAGACAATTTTGCCACAGGGCACAGACATAATCTAAAAGATTTTATAAACCATCCCAACTTTTGTTTGATTGAAGGTGATATTCGTATTGCAACAGATTGTGCAACTGCGGTTAAAGGAGTAGATTATATATTGCATCAGGCGGCTTTAGGGTCAGTGCCAAGGTCTATCAATGACCCTGCGACGACGAATGATGTTAATGTTTCCGGATTTTTGAATATGCTGGTAGCAGCAAGAGATGAAAAAGTAAAACGCTTTGTATATGCGGCAAGTTCCTCTACGTATGGGGATTCTGACTTGTTGCCAAAAGTAGAAGAAGTAATTGGAAAACCACTTTCTCCTTATGCCATAACGAAATATGTAAATGAGTTGTATGCTGAGATTTTTAGCAGAACTTATGGTTTAGAAACAATAGGCTTGCGTTATTTTAATGTTTTTGGAAGAAAGCAAGATCCGAATGGGGCATATGCTGCTGTTATTCCAAAATTTGTGCAGCAATTCATTGCATTAGAAAGTCCAAAAATAAATGGGGATGGAAATTATTCTCGCGATTTCACTTATATTGATAATGTGATTCAAATGAATGAGTTGGCCATGTTGACACAAAATCCAGAGGCGATCAATACCGTTTATAATACAGCGTATGGAGATAGAAATACGTTGAATGATTTAGTTACGTATCTGAAAGAATTTCTAGTCGAGTTCAATTCCAAAATTGGAAGTATTGTGGTTGAGTATGGTCCTAATAGAGCGGGAGATATTCCACATTCATTAGCGAGTATAGATAAAGCAAAAAGATTGCTTGGCTACAATCCCAAATTCACGATGCAAGAAGGATTGAAAGTTGCGGTGAAGTGGTATTGGGAGAACTTGCAGGACAAAAGAAATTAGAGACTAGAAAATGTGAGAGGCATCAAGTAAGAATAGAGAGAAGCACGAGCAGAATAAATACAGAATTGAAAAATAAAAGAATGAAAATCACAAAAATTTGTTGCATCGGCGCCGGCTATGTTGGTGGTCCCACTATGGCAGTCATCGCTCAAAAATGTCCACACATACATGTAACTGTAGTCGATTTGAATGAAGATCGAATTGCGGCTTGGAATGACGAAAATGTAGCTAATATTCCTATTTATGAACCCGGATTAGATAAAATTGTTGCGGAAGCACGGGGTAGAAATCTGTTTTTCTCTACTGATGTAGATAAAGCAATAGATGAAGCTCAAGTGATTTTTATATCGGTAAATACACCCACTAAGACCTATGGAAAAGGAAAAGGGATGGCGGCAGACTTGAAATATATTGAGTTGTGTGCCAGACAAATTGCGCGAGTAGCCAAAGACAATAAAATAGTAGTTGAAAAATCGACACTGCCCGTACGAACAGCAGAGGCGATTAAAAGCATTCTGGATAATACGGGTAACGGAGTGCAGTTTCAAATTCTATCCAATCCGGAGTTTTTAGCTGAAGGAACAGCCGTTTCTGATTTATTAAATCCGGATCGAATCCTTATCGGAGGTGATTCTACAGCGGAAGGTCAGAGCGCCATTCAGTCCCTTGTTGCTGTATATTCGAATTGGGTTGCTTCAGATAAAATATTAACCACTAATGTTTGGTCTTCTGAGTTGTCTAAGCTTACCGCCAATGCTTTTTTAGCACAACGCATTTCTTCGATAAACGCTATGTCCGAACTTTGTGAAAAAACAGGAGCAGATGTGAATGAAGTAGCAAAAGCGATCGGAATGGACAGTAGGATAGGGTCGAAATTTCTAAAAGCTTCCGTTGGTTTTGGAGGTTCTTGTTTTCAAAAAGATATTCTAAATTTAGTTTACATCGCAAAATCGTATGGTTTACATGAAGTTGCGGATTATTGGGAGCAAGTAATAATCATGAATGACCATCAAAAAAGACGGTTCTCTACTACAATTGTTCAGACACTTTATAACACGGTTTCCGATAAAAAAATCACTTTTTTGGGTTGGGCCTTCAAAAAAGACACCAATGACACCAGAGAATCTGCCGCTATTTATGTTGCGGATGATTTGATCAATGAGCACGCCAAAATTGCAGTTTATGATCCAAAAGTTTCTAGTAAAAAAATCGTAGCCGATCTAAATTATTTAGAGACAAGAAATGCGGAGAGCAATGCCGACAGTATATGTTCGTTTGTAGATCCTTATGAAGCGTGCCAAAATGCACATGCTATCGCTGTACTGACAGAGTGGGATGAGTTTATAACGTATGATTGGCAAAAAATATATGATTCTATGCAAAAACCCGCTTTTGTTTTTGACGGTCGAAACTTGCTAAACGGTCCTGATTTGCGAGCAATTGGCTTTATTTATCAGGCGATTGGCTCTTAATGGAAAAATATAATAGCAGCGTTAAAAAAGAATGGAGCCCAGTTTTTTTTAGCTATAATAGTGTATTCTAAATAAGTTGTGAAAATTAATTATTATTACAAAGCAGAAGATGAATTGGTATGTAGTGTATACAAAGCCCAAATGGGAGAAAAAAGTTGCAGAACAATTAAAAAAAATTGGAATTGCGTGTTATTGTCCTTTGATTATACAAGAACGGCAATGGTCGGATAGGAAAAAAAAGGTAGAAGTGCCACTTTTTAATTCGTATGTATTTGTTCAGGTTGGGGAAACGGATAGGAACTCCGTGTTTCAATCAGTGGGTGCTGTGCGGTATTTATTTTGGTTGGGAAAGCCGGCTGTAGTCAGGGACGAAGAAATTACGGTAATAAAAAAATGGCTCAATACGGCAGATGGGAATGAAGTTATGGTAGAGACTTATCAAATTGGGGATAGTATTCAATTGGAATCAGGACCTTTTACCAACCATAAAGCTAAAATTAAGGAGGTCACCAATACGCATTATGTGTTGGTTTTAGAATCTTTAGGATGTGTTTTGAAAATGAAAATCAAGTAAATAAGGATTAAGGTATTTCATTTTTAAAAATATATTTTTAATATTTTTGATTTCTGTTTGTGTATGTAGTACAGGTGTTTTAAAAAGGGTATAATTGTTGAAATTAAGGGGTGGAAAATAACGATTGTCAATTGTAAGAACTTTTGTTGGAATTAGAAAAAGATTAATATTTTTCATGATTTGTTTATTTAGTGTAGGGGGTACAAAATCAAATTTTAAATTTTTCTAGTAAAGAATCTTTAAAAAGCGATAATTTAGTAGTAAAAGTCATTGTTTTTGGGGTTGTTTATTCTCATTAAATTAGGTGATTTTTTAAAAATAACATTTGATTATTTTTTGTTATTATGATTGATTTTAAGCTTGTTATGTTTTATTTGATTAATTATCCGTATTTCAAAATTCCGAATGGTTTAAAATTTTAAAATGAATGGCATATTCTAGTTATATTTGCGCCACAATTAGCTCGGTTCCCATTCATTATTATGTGAGTAGGAAGCGCGAAGCGGTGGAATAAGCCGAAGAGTAGTTAATTCGAATCATCACCATGAGTTCAACTTTAAAAATAGCAGTATTAGGTTTAGGTTATGTAGGTTTGCCATTGGCTAGGCTATTTGCTACGAAGTATGCGGTGGTAGGATTTGATATCAATCAGTCCAGAGTGGCTTCCTTGCAATCAGGTACTGATACTACATTTGAAGTAACCGATGACGTATTACAAAAAGTACTGTTAGAAAAATCAAGTAATGCTATTGGCTTGTATTGCACAGCGGATATAGCGGATATAGCTGACTGTACGTATTATATTGTAACGGTTCCCACTCCTGTTGATAAAAATAATCGTCCTGATTTGACTCCTTTATACAAATCCAGTGAAGCGATAGCAAGTGTTTTAAAAAAAGGAGATATTGTTATTTATGAATCTACCGTATATCCGGGTGTTACAGAAGAGGAATGTGTGCCGGTATTGGAAAAAGTTTCAGGACTACAATTCAATGTTGATTTTTTTGCGGGATATTCTCCTGAACGGATTAATCCGGGTGATAAAGAGCACACCGTAGATAAGATTTTAAAAGTCACTTCAGGATCTACACCAGAAATTGGATTAAAAGTAGATGCATTATATAAATCCATCATCACAGCGGGAACGCATTTGGCACCTTCTATAAAAGTAGCCGAAGCGGCAAAGGTAATTGAAAACTCACAACGCGATATCAATATTGCTTTTGTAAACGAATTGGCTAAAATATTTAATTTAATGAATATTGACACCCACGCCGTTTTGGAAGCAGCGGCGACAAAGTGGAATTTTATTCCTTTCAAACCGGGATTAGTTGGCGGACATTGTATTGGAGTAGATCCCTATTATTTGGCTCAACGAGCCCAAGAGTTTGGGTATCATCCTGAAATTATTTTGGCAGGGAGGCGATTGAATGATAGTATGGGGGATTATGTGGCTTCACAAGTGGTAAAGGGAATGATTAAGAAAGGAATTTCTGTTAATGGCGCTTCACTTTTGATGCTGGGTATCACTTTCAAAGAAAACTGTCCGGATGTACGCAATACAAAAATTGTTGATGTAATAGCTGCTTTGACGGATTACGGAATTACAGTAACTATTTATGACCCTGTTGCTAATACATTTGAAGTCCAACACGAATACGGATTAAACACGACCAACACATTGCCCAATGAAAAATTTGATGCTATAGTTTTAGGTGTAGCGCATGCTGCATTTTTAGATTTAGACTTAGCGGTATTGCAAAAATCAACGAGTTTGTTGTATGATGTGAAAGGAGTTTTAGGTAATGGAGTTGACGGAAGACTGTAAGAAATGCCTTAATTATTCAAGATATAACAGTGGAAAATATGAAAATAGGAATTACATTTAGTGCTTTTGATTTGTTGCATGCAGGACATATAAAAATGTTAGAAGAAGCGAAACATCAATGTGATTATTTGATTGCCGCTTTACAAACAGATCCTACAATCGACAGACCTGAAAAAAACAGACCTACCCAGACTGTAGTAGAACGTTATATTCAACTGAAAGGGTGTAAGTATGTAGATGAAATAGTTCCTTATGCGACAGAACAAGATTTAGAGGATATTTTGCGTTCGTTTAAAATCGACGTTCGAATTATTGGCGATGAATATAAAGATAAAAGTTTCACAGGGCGTAGTTATTGTGATGAAAAAGGGATTGCACTTTTTTTTAACGTGCGGGATCACCGTTTTTCCAGTAGTAGTCTTCGTAAAGAAATAAAGGAAAAAGAATTGATAAAAGAAAAGTAAAAAAGTTGCCTGTAATTTTATTGGCACCATCAAATAAAAGATAAAGGAAATCCTAAAAAAAACCGATACCATATCATCGACAACACGATATGCGTCACTTTGAGTGTTTTTTAGCAGCGAAACGGATAAAAAATGTATCGAGAAGCTTTTGAAAACAAAAACCTATCGATTAACCGTTAACGGATAACAGATAACCAACCACATGCAAAATAAAAAATCAATTATACACGTCATTCTTACTGGAGGAGTTGGAAGTCGATTGTGGCCTCTGTCGCGCAAAAGTCAACCAAAACAGTATTTAGACATTTTTGACGGTAAATCGCTGTTTGAAATGACCGTAGATCGCAATCGCAACATCGCCGATAAAGTGATGGTTGTTGGGAATATTGATAACTGTCATTTGAGCAGAAAAATTTTAGAAAAAACGAACAATGCTTATATAGACATCATTGAATCAACTCCAAGGAATACGGCTGCAGCCATCGCGTTCGCTGCTTTTGCCGCTGATCCGGACGATATTTTGATTGTAACACCCTCTGACCATATTATTGGCGATATGGCTGAATATGAAACGGCAATCCAAGAAGCAGTTGAAAAAGCTGCTAAAGGCTCTATTGTTACTTTTGGTATTGTGCCTACCAAACCGGAAACGGGATATGGGTATATTGAACGTAAAGGAGATGATGTAATTTCGTTTAGAGAAAAACCCAACCAAGTTTCGGCGCGAGATTTCATTGCTAAAGGAAATTTTCTATGGAATAGCGGGATGTTTTGTTTTAAAGCGGGAGTTTTATTAGAAGAATTGAAAGCTTTTCACCCTGAGGTGTATGAGAAATCAAAATTGGTTTGGGAAAGTAATACCAATGGAAATTTAGATTTGGCTCTATCTATGGATATTCCTTCGATTAGCATTGATTACGCGGTGATGGAGCGAAGTAAAAAAATAAAAGTGGTGTCCGCTAAATTTGACTGGTCTGATTTGGGTTCTTTCGAATCGGTCTATGATTATTTAGTTACCATTGGTCATAAAGTGGATGAAAACGGAAATATGGTCATTGGAACTAATAATTACACCGCTTTTATAGGCGTTAAAGACACTATTTTTGTTTATACACCTACGGCCAATTTAATTTTGAAAAAAGAATTTTCACAGGATGTTAAGAGTGTGTATAATGCTCTTGAACGCAATAAGTCAGATCTGTTGAATTAGAAAGGATGTGGTTTTGCCTGGTTAGACACGGGCACTAATGAGTCCTCACTAGAAGCGAGAAATTTGATATAAACCATTGAAAAAACACAACGTCTAAAGTAGCTTGTTTAGAAGAAATTTCTTTTGAAAAGGGTTACATTTCTAGAGAAAAACTAGTGGAGCAAGCAACGCCATTACGTAAAAATAAATATGGTCAGTATTTGTTGCGATTGTCTCATAAAGCTCATAGAAAATAGTAGTTTTATAAAAATGAAGAATGAATAATACTGTTAAGTTTTTTTTCATATTTGAATAAAACGGCACAAACAAAGTATTGATTTTATATAATTTTAATCTCTAAACTAAACACAAATTAAAATCATATAGACATCAATATTGTTTTAGTAACAACAAAATTTAAATAATGGAATTAATAAATAAAAAAATACTAGTAACTGGAGCTGATGGTTTTATAGGTAGTCACTTAGTTGAAGAACTTTTATTAGAGGGTGCAAAAGTTAAAGCATTTGTATATTATAACTCATTTAATAGTTGGGGTTGGTTAGATTCCTTACCTAAAAACATATTAAGTCAAATTGAAATCTTTACCGGAGATATAAGAGATCCTAATGGTGTACGCACTGCTATGAGTGATGTTGATATTGTCTTTCATTTAGCTGCTCTAATAGCAATTCCTTTTAGTTATCATTCACCAGATTCTTATATTGATACAAATATCAAGGGTACATTAAACATAGTTCAAGCAGCTAAGGACTTGCAAATTGAGCGTGTTTTAATTACTTCAACTTCTGAGGTATATGGTACTGCACAATATATTCCTATTGATGAAAATCATCCTCGCCAGTCTCAATCACCTTATTCTGCATCAAAAATTGGAGCTGATTGTATTGCAGATTCATTCTACAGGAGTTTTGGATTGCCTTTAACTATTGTTAGACCATTTAATACCTATGGTCCTAGACAATCTGCTAGAGCAGTTATTCCTACAGTTATTACTCAATTATTAAACGGTATGGAAGAAATAAAATTAGGAGACGTTATACCTACAAGAGACTTACTTTTTGTTAAAGATACGGTAAAAGGTTTTGTTGAAATTGCAAAGTCTGATAGCTTAATCGGTCAAGATTGTAATATAGCTACGCAATCTGAAATATCAGTTAAGGACTTAGCTCAGGAGTTAATTAGGCAAATTAACCCTAATGCTAAAATAATTACTGACCAAGAAAGAATGAGGCCAGAAAAGTCAGAAGTTTTTAGGCTTTATGGATCTAATAAAAAAATATTAGAAAACACTAATTGGAAACCATCTTATGATTTATCTCAAGGATTAGCTGAAACAATAAATTGGTTCAAAAATTCTGAAAATTTAAAAAGATATAAAGCTGATATTTATAATATTTAATTTAAAAAATGTTAAATTTGATTCGTGGTTTATTTTCTGATAATTCTGATAGTTCGCAAAGAACACAATCTATTAAAAAAGAAATTGCCTACTCTTTTTTAGTTAAAATAGTTAGTGTAGTAACAGGTCTGTTGTCTGTACCTTTAATTATTGATTTCTTAGATAAAGAGCGATATGGTATTTGGTTAACATTATCTTCAGTTTTTGCATGGCTTAGTTTCTTCGATGTTGGAATTGGAAATGGATTGCGAAATAAATTAACCGAAGCTTTGGCAGTCAATGATAAAAAACTTGCTCAGGAATATGTAAGTACAACTTTTGTAATGGTTTCTTTGATCTTTGGAGCATTAATAATTTTATTTCAGATTATAAATCCATTTATTGATTGGCAATCAATACTAAAAATTGATACTATTTCTAGTAATGAACTCTATGTTTTTACTTCATTAATACTTACACTTTTTTTATTAAGGTTTATTTTTCAACTGATAGGTGTAGTTTACATTGCAAATCAAAAACCCTCTATGAATAACATCATAGTTACACTAGGTAATTTTTTGTCTTTTCTTTTTATTTTACTGTTGTATTATATTTCGAATTCTGGCAGTTTGTTGTTACTTGGTGTGGTTTTAACGGGTATTCCTTTATTAGTTTTGATTTTTGCCAATATTCTCGCATTTAATGGGAGTTATAATTTTTTGCGTCCCCGATGGAATTCTATTAAAATGGAGCACACAAAAATATTATTAAATTTAGGGGTTAAGTTTTTCTTAATTCAAATTGCTGCAATTCTTTTATTTTCCACTGCAAATATCATAACTATCAGGATTTTTAATCCATCAGAAGTTGTTGTATTCAGCTCCTCACTTATGTATTTTCAATTACCCATTATGGTTTATGGCATTATAATGGCACCTATATGGAGTGCAGTAACTGATGCTTATGTGAAAAAAGATACTCATTGGTTAAAATACACCTTAAAAAAACTAAATAAGATTTCTCTTTTATTTGCTATTGGAATTATCTTAATGACGGTAATTAGTCCATTAGTATATCAAGTTTGGCTAGGGGACAGAGTTAAAATTCCGTTTATTGTTACTCTTTCAATGGCTATTTTTTCTATGGTAAATGTATTTCTTGCACCGTACACCAATTTTATTAATGGTATTGGTAAAATGAAATTAAGTACTTATTTGGTAATTATTACTTTTGTAGTTTATGTACCTCTAGCTGTTTTTTTAGCAAAAATGTTTGATAGTGTCGCAGGAATTATGTTTGCAACTTGTTTATTAAATATAACGGGATTGTATTTTCAACCAAAACAGGTACATAAAATATTGAATAATAATGCAAATGGAATTTGGAATGAATAAAAAAATTAAAATTGCTCTAGTTTGTCATTTTAGTAGCGAATATATACAGAAAAAATTGCCACTTTGGAAGAATTCAAATGTATTTGCTGCTTGGATTTCCAATACATTGGAAGGTTTTAAATATTCTAAAGAATTTGAAATTCATGTTATTGCACCCCATCAGTACTTAAAGAGAGACTATAGCTTTGAGGATGAGGGAATTTTTTATCATTTCTATAAAACAGGAATGCCAATTCTTAGCAGAAGCTGGCCAAGTTTTTTTAAATTAGATTTATATACTAATTTTTATTCAAATCGAAAAAAAATAAGAAATTTAGTAGATAAAATCAAACCTGAGCTTATAAATTTACATGGTGCTGAGAATTCTTATTATAGCTCTTCGGCATTAGATTTATATAAGAATTACCCAATCTTAATTACAATACAAGGATTTATAAGTTTGGAAATCAATTCGCAAGATGATCTTTTAAGGCAGAATCGTATAGATATAGAATCTAAAATAATTCGTAAATGCAGTTATTTTGGTGGAGATAAAGATTCAAGAATAATTATTAAAAAAATGAGAAACACCGATTTTGATTTTTATAATTTTTATTATCCTAACGGTTCTTATATTGATAAATTGAATGAAAAGGATATCGTAAAAGATTTTGATCTGTTATTTTGGGGGCGGATTATAAAAGACAAAGGAGCTGAAGATTTTTTGAGTTTAGTAGCTAAACTTTGTATTTCTTTTCCAAATTTAAAAGCCTGTTATATAGGTCCATCAACACCTGCGTATATGGAATATTTAAAAACTAAAGCATTTGAATTAGGTTGTGAAGGAAATATTTGTTTTAAGGGATTTATAAATAGTAACGAAGAATTGTATGCAGAAGTTTTAAAATCTAAAATTCTAGTACTGCCTACTTATAATGATCGTTTTCCTACGGTTCTTCGTGAAGCAGTATGTCTTAAAATTGCCGTCATCGGTTATGCAACAGGAAGTATACCGGAGTTCAACAAAGATGATGAAAGAATTTTACTTGCAGATCAAGGAGATATTGAAAAGTTATATACTTATTCAAAAAAATTATTAACAGATAAACAGTATTATGATTATTTAACTCAAAAGGCTTACGATCATGGGTTAGCAGAATTCAGCATTGCCAATAATTGCAATAGAATGGCGTATGCTTATAAAGACATTTTGAAATTAAAAAATTAATTATTTAAAAAAAAATTATGTATAAAATTCCACTTTTTGATTTAAATTTTGATGAAAAAGAAGAACAAGCTGTTTTAAATGTTCTTCGTTCCAAATGGATTTCTACGGGTCCAAAAACAGCAGAGTTTGAATTAAAGTTTGCCGAAATGCTAAACGCTAAACATGCTCTTGCCTTAGCTAATTGTACCGTTGCGCTTCACTTAGCATTAAAATTAGTAGGTGTTGAAAAAGAGGATGAAGTTATCTGTCCTTCTTTAACATTTGTAGCTACAGTAAATGCGGTGAAATATTTAGATGCTGTTCCTGTTTTTGCCGATGTTGTTAGTTTTGAAAATTTAACTATTTCACCTCAAGATATTGAGGCTAAAATAACACCTAAAACAAAAGCAATTATTGTTATGCATTATGGAGGTTTTGCTTGTGATATGGATGCAATTATGCAAATTGCTCAAAAACACAATTTGAAAGTTGTTGAGGATGCTTGTCATGCACCTTTTTCCGAATACAAAGGAAAAAAATTAGGAACAATTGGAGATGTTGGATGTTTTAGTTTCTTCTCTAATAAGAATATCAGTACTGGTGAAGGTGGTATGCTTATTACCAATAGTACGGAATATTTTACTAGAGCAAAACTTTTACGGTCTCATGGAATGACTTCAATGTCTTATGAGCGTTCTAAGGGACATTCAACGGAGTATGATGTTATAGAATCTGGTTATAATTACCGTATGGATGATATTAGGTCAGCCATTGGAGTTGTTCAACTTGATAAAATAGTAAATGATTTAGAGAAAAGAGCTGAAATAAGAAAAGCTTATGTAAAATTATTAAAAAATATAGAAGGAATAATTGTACCATTTGAAGATAATTATGAGTTTTCTTCAAATTATGTTATGCCAATTTTACTGAAAGATTCAACTTATGAAAAAAGAAATAAAATAAGAAGTCAACTTGGTGATCTGGGAATTCAAACAAGTGTACATTATCCAGCAGTACATCGTTTTTCCATATATAAAGAGAATTATGTTGATTTACCAATCACGGATTATGTAGCAGATAATTTAATAACATTACCAATGTATTCCCAATTGGCAACTGAGGATGTTGTATATATTTGTGATGAATTAAGTAAAATTATATGATTATAACAATTTTAACAGACAGTAATAAAAGTTGGTTCATACCTCATGGAAACGAATTGTTAAATAATTTAGTAAAATATGGACATACAGTTGTTTACGTTCATAATGCTGCGGATGTAGTAGCTGGGGATATATGTTTTTTGCTTAGTTGTACAAAGTTAGTTTCTGAAAGTACACTTTCACTTAATAAAAATAACATAGTTGTACATGCATCAGATTTGCCAAAAGGAAAAGGTTTCTCTCCATTACAATGGCAAATATTAGAAGGCAAAAAAGAAATATGTTTAACCTTATTTGAAGTTGTCCATGCTGTAGATGCTGGTCCTTTCTATTTGAAAGCAGATATTCAGTTTAGTGGGTATGAGTTATATGAGGAACTCCGAGATATGCTAGCAAAAAAGATAATTTGCATGTGTTTGGAGTACGTTCAAAATAGAGATATTTTAAACCCAATTATGCAAGTAGGTCTTGAAAGCTTTTATAAAAGAAGAACGGATAAAGACGATGAAATTGATGTAAACAAGTCTATATTTGAGTTGTTTAACCATTTTCGTATAGCAGATAATCAAAATTATCCTTTACATTTTAATATTGATGGGAGAAAATATTTTATCAGAATTCAATCTGATTACAATAATTTAAATATCAAAAAGTAATTATGAGTGTATATAATAATATTCAAAATATAGATTTAATTATTTCTCCATTATCTTCCATTCTAGATGGATTAAAACGAATGGATTTAATAAAAAAAAAACTACTAATAGTTAACGATAACCAATTTTTTTTAGGTTTATTATCAATTGGTGACATTCAAAGAGCAATAATTAAAAGTGTAGATTTAGACACTGAAATTGTAAAAATCATAAGGAATGACAATATAATATGTACTCCAAAACACTCAATTGAAGAGGTAAAAAAAATTATGCTATCTATCAGAGCAGAGTTTATGCCAATAGTCAATGAGAATGGGGAACTGATTAAGGTTATATTTTGGGAGGATTTATTTGGGACTGAAAATATTGTTCCTTTAAATCAATTTAATTTGCCAGTTGTTATTATGGCTGGTGGTTTTGGTACAAGATTAAAGCCATTGACGAATGTATTACCCAAGCCTTTAATACCTATTGGCGAGAAAACTATGGTTGAAGAAATATTTGACCGTTTTTCAAAACATGGCTGTACGGATTTTTATATTTCGGTGAATTATAAGGCAGACTTAATTGAGTATTATTTACGAAATCAAAATCTTCCTTTCAATTTGGACTTTTTCAAAGAAAATAAGCCAATGGGAACTGGTGGTAGTTTAGCGTTATTAAAAAATAAAATTCATCAAACATTTATAGTTAGTAATTGCGACATATTGATAGAACAAGATTATTCGGAAATATTAGAATACCATAAAAAGAATAAAAATGAAATTACTATTATTGCTGCATTAAAACATTATCCAATTCCTTATGGCATTGTCGAAACAGGAGATAATGGACAATTATTAGATTTAAAAGAAAAACCTGAGTTAACTTTTAAAATAAATAGTGGTATGTATATATTGGAACCTCATTTGTTAAATGAAATTCCAGAAAATGAATTTTTTCATATTACTCAATTGATTGAAAAAGTTAAGAATAGGAGTGGGAATATAGGAGTATTTCCCGTTTCAGAAAAGTCTTGGAAAGATGTAGGTCTCCTAAGTGATTATATTGAGATTTTAAGTAATTTTAACTAAAAATAAATATAATAGAAACTTTTTTATACTCGTTTAAAGTTTTTTGCATCTTAAGCTAAAAAATGAGATATTAATAGATTAGTTTACTAATATTTTATTTATTTTTATTAATATTTTATTGTGAAAGAAAAAATAGGTTTTTTTGCCATTTTTGTATTATTCTTCTTTTCCTCAGATACGTTATCTTCTTCAATTTTATCAGCCGAAGTAGTTGGTTTATTGACGCAAATATTATATGTTGTTTTGGTACTGTTGTTATTATTAAATCTAAAAAACAATCAAAAAAATATTTGGGCAGGTTTGATTCTATCATTGTTATGTATTTTAGTTTTTTTTACAGCAATAGCTAACGGTGAGTTTTCGTTAGGATATGTCATACAGGCAATTGTATTGATTGTCGGATACGTAATGGCCACCAAAATAGATTTTAGATTTTTTATTGATAAGTATTGTCAAATCCTTTATTACTTATCACTATTATCAATATGCCTGTTTTTTCTTTTCTTATCCTTTCCTAATTTAATAAATCTATTTCCAGTTGTCATTAATGTTGAAGATGAGGAATATGTCAATTTGTTTTTTTATGTGCATTATATTAATATGTATAGAAACACAGGAATTTTTCGAGAACCTGGTATGTTTATGGTATATCTAAATATTGGGGTATTATTTCAGTTTTTATTTTATAAAGAAATTAAAAGAAAATATTTGATAACGTATAGCATCGCTCTTCTTACAACTTTGTCAACAGGCGGATTTGTTGTTTTTGCATTTCTTTCGTTTGTTTACTTATTGAAGAGTAATAAAATTAAAAATGCAATAAGTTTTGCTTTCATTTTCATTGTTCTGTGCGTATTTATTTTAAGTAATTTTGAATTATTTCAATCTACTTTCGCAAAATTCGATTCGTCATCTAATGAGTACGGAAGTACTGTTGCAAGAATTTCATCAGTTACCGTGCCCACTCAAATTTTTATAGATTCTCCTTTTTTTGGTGTAGGGTTAAGCAATTTTAAAGATTTATATGGATCCTATTCTCAAGATTTACTTGGTTTCTCATTAAGAGCTGATGCACATTCAACAAACACTCTTTTTAATTCTCTAGGGACCTATGGCTTTTTCTTTTTTATAATATTATTAATTGGAGTTTATAAATTTTCGTCTTCTTTGTCTAATCGAAATCTAATCAAAATACTCGTTTTTATAAGCCTTCTTTTAATGCTTGGAAATGAAGATTTAAGGTATAGTCTCTTATTTTCATTATTACTTTTTTATGGATTCGTGAAAAATGGACTATATGAGTAACATGAATAAAAGAAAACATAGTGCCAGTGCCAGTACTTTAATTTCTTAAACTTTGCTAAAAATTGATTTTATGGCTTTATGATTTATATTGTCATAACAATTTCTGAATTCTTTTTGAATTATATATCTTTTAAAAACTAGAGAAGTTACAAATTGTTAATTATGAAAAATGTTCATTATATTGGATTTTATTCTAAAGCGGATAATCCACAGAATTTTAGAAATTTTCCAGCAAGTACGACTAAAATGGATTATATAATTTCTTCCCTAAAAACCGCAGATTTTAAAGTTACTCTATTAGCTTTAGGTGAAACGTTGTCAAAAAATAAATTGTATAAGCAAAAGGTTCAAATCTGTGATCAAAATGAGAAAATAATATATGTTAGTACTTTCAGCAATTCATTTTTTATACTTAAATATCTTTCACGAATATGGCTGTTATTACAGTTGCTTTATTACCTTCTTTTTGTTGTTGAAAAAAACGGCAATGTTTTATATTATCACACATATGCTACAATCAGTATTGTTAAAATATCGAGATTGTTTAAAAAATTTAATTTGACTTTAGAGGTTGAGGAGATTTTCCAGGCGGCTTGGAGAGGTTCTGAAAAAAAGATCAATAGTGAAATTAAATACTTGAAAAATGGCGATGGTTATGTCTTTGTTAATGATATAATGCCACAAAAATTTGTTGTTGATAATAAGCCTTTTGCTATTTGCTATGGTGATTATCGATCCACAAATAATATTGACAGAATGGTAGTCAATAATGAGGAAGTGATAAAGTTAGTATATGCAGGAGTTTTTGGATGTGAGAATAGTGATGTTTCTTTAGCAATAGATACTATCAATTTTCTACCTGAAAAATTTCAATTGCATATTCTTGGTTATGGAAGTTATGAAGAAATTTCATATGTAAAAAATAAAATAGAAGAAATCAATTATAAAGCTGGAAATATTAGAGTTCACTATCACGGCAAACTCTCAGGCAGGAAATATTTTAATTTTTTATCAACATGTCATATCGGTCTTTCAACAAGGGTTCTTGAAGATCATTTTTCGGATTATACGTTCCCTTCGAAAGTACTTATATATTTAGGTAATAATCTTAAGACTGTCAGTAGTTCAATTAATTGTGTAGTCAAATCTAAGGTTGCGGATTCAATTTATTTTTATAAAAATCCGGTTCCACAAGAAGTGGCAGAAACCATTTTGGCTATAGATTTTACTGATAAAGGTAAAGACAATCAAATTGATGTTTTGAAAAAATTGGATTTGGAATTTATAACTCAAATTAGAAATGTTTTAAACTATAAACCATGATTTTAGTAGATGCAATTTACATTAACAATAGTGGAGGGAAAGTCCTTTTGGATTATCTAATAACAAAACTAGAGTTAAGTGAAATTCGAGTACACTTCCTATTAGACGACAGAATTGTTGACCAACATCCATTAATTAAAAAAGAGAACAAAATTACATATTTGAAATCAGGATTGAGGTTAAGACATATGTTTTATATAACAAATAGGAATAAGTTTTCTAAAGTGTTATGTTTCGGTAATCTCCCACCAACTGTTAAGCTTTCAGTTGAAGTTATTACATATTTTCATCAGCCACTCTTTATAAAAATCCCAAGAGAAGTATGTCTAGAAGTTAAACTAAAGATTAAGATAAAGATGATAATTTTGAACTTTATAAAAAATAATACAAATAAATGGGTCGTACAATCTGATAACGTGAGACGTGGGCTTACTGAAAAATATAATTTAAATAAAGAAGCAGTAATTTTAATTCCATTTTATCCGCCATTGCCTGCAGTTAATAAAATAATTAGAAAAAAACATTCATTTGTTTATGTAAGTAATGTTGGAATTCATAAAAATCATCAGAGATTAATTCAAGGATTTTGTAAGTTCTATGATAAATTTAAAATAGGAGAATTAGGACTGACAGTTAACGACGAAGCATATTTTGAAATCGAATTAATTAAATCCTCACAATTAAAAGGGTATCCAGTCGTAAATTTCGGATTTGTGAATCGAGATAAATTGGCTGAAGTTTACGCATCATCTGAATATTTGATTTTTCCTTCACTAGCAGAAAGCTTTGGGCTTGGACTAGCAGAGAGCATTGATAGTGGCTGTAAGGTTATAGGTACTGATTTGCCGTATACATATGCGATTTGTGAGCCTTCTATAACTTTCAACCCACTTTCAGTTGATGATATTGCAATCGCTTTTGAAAAATCGATGCAGGAGGGGATCCAGCCAACAAGTATAAAAGTAAAAAACGATATAGAAAATCTAATAGAGTTACTAAAGTAATAACATGAATATACAAAATAAAACACTTCTTATAACAGGCGGTACTGGATCATTTGGTCATGCCGTATTGAATCGTTTTTTACAAACGGATCATTTTAGTGAAATACGAATTTTTTCTCGTGATGAGAAAAAACAAGATGACATGCGCAACCAGTTAAAAAGCGATAAACTCAAATTTTATATTGGAGATGTTAGAGATTATGCGAGTATTGAACGTGCCATGCGTGGAGTAGATTATGTGTTTCATGCAGCCGCACTAAAGCAAGTGCCATCTTGTGAATTTTTCCCGATGGAAGCGGTAAAAACCAATGTCATGGGAACGCAAAACGCTATTGACGCTGCCGTTGCTAATAAGGTATCCAAAATTATTTGTTTAAGTACAGATAAAGCAGCCTATCCCATAAATGCTATGGGAATATCAAAAGCGATGATGGAAAAAGTGGCTGTGGCTGCTTCTAGAACCATTGCGAATAATACGACAACAGTTTGCCTCACGCGTTATGGTAATGTTATGGCTTCAAGAGGGTCAGTTATTCCATTGTTTTTGAATCAAATTAAAACGGGACAAACCCTAACCATAACAGATCCTAATATGACTCGTTTCTTAATGTCATTAGATGAAGCGGTGGAATTGGTTTTGTTTGCATTTGAGCATGGTAATCAAGGTGATTTGTTCGTCAATAAAGCACCTGCAGGTACCATTGGTGATTTGGCGCAAGCTTTGAAAGAACTAAGCAATTCTACCAACGAAATTAAAGTAATTGGTACCAGACATGGCGAAAAGCTATACGAAACCTTATGTACACGTGAAGAAATGATTAAAGCCGAAGATATGGGTGAATTCTACCGAGTTCCAGCTGATAATCGAGACCTAAATTATGCACAGTACTTTTCGGAAGGGGAACAAGATATATCTAAAATCGAAGATTACCATTCGCACAATACCGAGCAGTTGGGTGTGGAAGGAATGAAAAAATTGTTAGTGCAATTGCCGCTAATCAAAAAAGAAATTTTTGGTGAAGATGTAGCTCAAATGCCCGGTTAATTTAGTACTCAGTATTCAGTTTGTTATTAAATAGTAGCAGTATTCAATATTATGAAAGCAATTCCGCAAATAGTTAAAGGAAATAATTATGCAGATGATCGTGGAATTTTGCAATTTAATAATGACTTCCACGCACTTGGAATAAAACGTTTGTATGCTATTCAAAATAGAGATACTGAATTTGTTCGAGGTTGGCAAGGGCATCAAGTGGAGCAACGATGGTTTTTAGTGGTACGAGGTTCTTTTAAAATTATTCTTATTGCTATTGATGATTGGGTTAGGCCTTCGCTAAATTTAAAACAACATCATTTTATGCTAAACTCCCAGAATATGGATGTATTGCACGTGCCTTCGGGGTATGTGTCGAGTATTCGAGCTTTAGAACCATCTTCAAAATTGTTGCTGATGTCCGATTATGCATTGGGCGAAATTGATGATGAATACCGTTTTGATATTAATTATTTTACAACATAAAAAGGGTTTTCCTTTTACAAGAATTAGAGTATGCTAAAAATAGGAATTACAGGACAAGCCGGATTTGTAGGCAAACATTTGTACAACACTTTGGCGCTGTTTCCAGAGGAATTTGAGTGGGTTCCATTTCAAAAAGAGTTTTTTGAAGATGCTGTTAAGCTCCATGATTTCGTATCGCAATGTGATGTGATTGTACATTTGGCAGCAATGAACAGACATAATGATTCGCAAGTGATTTATGATACTAATGTAGGCCTAACTACTAAATTGGTTCTTGCGCTAGAAGCGACCAACAGTAAGGCACATGTTATTTTTTCCTCCTCCACTCAAGAAGGAAGAGATAATGTATACGGTCAATCTAAAAAAGAAGCTAGAGTGCTTTTGGCAAATTGGGCAAAAAGATCGCAAGGTCATTTTACAGGATTGATTATCCCCAATGTTTTTGGACCTTTTGGGCATCCCAATTACAATTCGGTTGTAGCTACTTTTAGTCATAAAATTGCCAGAAATGAAACGCCTACGATTGAGGTAGACGGCGATTTAAAGTTGATTTACGTTGGGGAGCTAGTAGCCGAAATTTTGAAAGAAATTAGATCTGCTACTAATAAAGAAGAAGTTGTAGTACCCCATACTTCGGAAGCTAAGGTTTCGCAAATTCTTTCCTTTTTAGAAAAATACAAAACCGACTATCATGATAATGGTATTATTCCAGCGCTAAACAGCACGTTTGAACTGAATTTATTCAATACGTTTCGTTGTTACATGGATATTGCCAATCATTTCCCTGTCAAATTTACTCAACACACCGATCCAAGAGGTGCGTTTGTTGAAGTCATTCGTCTGAATGTAGGCGGACAAGTTTCGTTTTCTACAACGGCTCCAGGAATTACTAGAGGAAATCATTTTCACACCAGAAAAATTGAACGTTTTGCTGTGATTAAAGGAAAAGCATTGATCCAGTTAAGACAAATAGGGACTCAAGACACTCATGATTTTTATTTGAACGGGGACGAACCCGCGTACGTGGATATGCCAGTTTGGTACACGCACAACATAAAAAATGTAGGTGACGAGGAGTTGTATACTATTTTCTGGATCAATGAGTTTTATGATGCTAATGATCCCGATACGTATTTTGAAAATGTGTAAAATTTTGCACGCGGATTTAAAAGACTAAAAATTTTTTTTATTTCACGCAGATTTAAAAGATTTAAAGAATTTTTCTATAATTTAAAGTTTTGGTTTTTATATTTCTTGGATATGTATTAAGGGTTTTTTATTATTTCAAATTTTAATTTTAAAGATTATTAATAATAAAGGATTGAAAATGGATGAAGAGGTATTAACGTATCAAATTAGAGGATGTATTTTTAATGTTTATAATAAATTAGGTCCAGGTTTGTTTGAATCTGTTTATGAATCTGCATTATGTTATGAATTGGATAAGGCGGGTTTAAAGTATAAAAGACAATTAGAATTACCAGTTCGTTACGAAGATGTAATTTTGGATGTTGCCTTCAGAATTGATATTCTAGTAGAAAATAAAGTCATTATCGAACTTAAATCTGTTGAAGAATTGACAAAAGTTCATTACAAACAAATCATAACCTATTTAAAACTAACTACAATACCATTAGGTTTGTTGGTGAATTTTAATACTGACTCCATAAAAGAGAATATAAAAAGAATTGTAAATAATTACATGAATTAATTACAGCAAATTAAATAGATAAAATACAACTCAAAAGAAATCCTTTTAATCTTTTAAATCTGCGTGAAATGATACAACGATGAAAGATTAAAAAAAATAAAGTTTACGAAAGCACAATTAAAAAAAAATGTAAATAATTATATGAAGTAATTCATTAGAGCAAATTAAGTAGTTAAAATACAATACTATAAAAAAATCCTTTTAATCTTTTAAATCTGCGTGAAAATACAATGATGAAAGTTAAAAAAAATAAAGTTTATGAAAGCACAATTAAAAGTGATGACGGTTGTAGGAACCCGTCCAGAAATAATACGATTATCGAGAGTAATGGCCGCTTTAGACCATTCCGAAGCTATAGAACACATTATAGTACATACAGGACAAAATTATGATTATGAATTGAATCAAATCTTTTTTGATGATTTAGGAATTCGCAAACCGGATTTTTTCTTGAATGCAGCAGGAGCTACAGCTACAGAAACTGTAGGTCAGATACTTATAAAAATAGATCCTTTACTAGAAGCTGAAAAACCTGATGCATTTTTGGTTCTGGGGGATACTAACAGTTGTTTGTGTGCCATTCCAGCCAAAAAACGACACATTCCAATTTTCCACATGGAAGCGGGTAACCGTTGTTTTGATCAACGCGTTCCAGAGGAAACCAATCGTAAAATTGTAGACCATGTTTCTGATATTAACTTGACTTACAGTGATATTGCTAGAGAATATTTGTTACGAGAAGGTTTACCAGCAGATCGAATAATCAAAACAGGTTCGCCGATGTTTGAGGTTTTGAATCATTACTTACCATCAATTGAATCTTCGGATGTACTAGAAAGATTGGGTTTAGAAGAAGGGAAGTTTTTTGTGGTTTCTTCACACAGAGAAGAAAATATCAATAGCGAAAAAAACTTTCAGGGTTTAATGGACAGTTTGAATTTAATTGCTGAGAAATACAATTATCCTATAATAGTGAGTACGCATCCCAGAACGCGCAATATGATTGACAAAAAAAATATTGAAATGCATAAAAACGTACAATTTTTAAAGCCAATGGGTTTTAATGATTACAATGCGTTGCAAATGCATTCGTATGCAGTATTGTCGGATTCGGGTACCATTTCAGAAGAATCATCGACTTTAAATTTTAGAGCGTTAAATATTCGAGATGCACACGAACGTCCGGAAGCGATGGAAGAAACATCAGTAATGATGGTGGGCTTAAATCCAGAGCGCATTATGCAAGGATTGGTGCAACTGCACTATCAAAAAGTAGGTCAGGAGCGAAATTTTAGACCAGTTTCCGATTATTCAATGCCAAATGTTTCCGAAAAAATGGTTCGTATTATTTTAAGTTATACGGATTATATTAAAAGAACCGTTTGGAGCGAAATAAATTAAAAAATATGAACGTACTTTTTTTAACAATGGCTAGAATTGGCTCTCTTGATGATAGAGGAGTGTATACCGATCTTTTGAGAAAGTTTCATCATGAAGGTCATAATGTCTTTGTAGTTACTCCGATGGAACGAAGAGAAAATAAAAAAACTACGCTTGTAAAAGACAAAGGCGGAGTGATTTTAAATATTCAAACTTTAAATATTCAAAAAACAAATATTGTAGAAAAAGGAATTGGAACATTAGCTATTGAGTACCAATTTCTTAGAGGTGTTAAAAAATATTTTTCTGATGTAAAGTTTGATTTAATTATTTATTCAACACCTCCAATAACTTTTTATAAGGTAATAATCTACGTCAAAAAAAGAGACAATGCTTACTCTTATTTATTACTAAAAGATATCTTTCCGCAAAATGCAATTGATATGAAAATGCTAAAAAAGGGAAGTTTATTGCATAAATTCTTTTTAAAAAAAGAACAAAAGCTTTATAAAGTATCTGACAGTATTGGATGTATGTCTGAAGCAAATAAAAAATTTGTTTTAAATCATAATCCTTCTGTTAATCCAGAAAAAGTAGAGGTTAATCCCAATTCAATTTCCCCTTTAAAACTTTTTCAAACGGAAGAAGAAAAAAACACGATTAAAAAGAAATATGGACTTCCAGTAGATAAAAAGATATTTGTTTATGGTGGGAATTTAGGGAGACCTCAAGGCGTTGAGTTCGTAATTGAAACGATTGCAGCAACTAAAAGAGAAGATGTTTTTTTTCTTGTAATTGGTTCTGGAACCGAATACAGTCGAGTAAAAAAATGGTTTGAAACAGAGCAGCCCAAAAATGCTATGATGATGAAAGGCATGCCTAAAGACGATTATGAATTTCTCTTAAGAGCTTGTGATGTAGGAATGCTTTTTTTACACAAGGATTTTACAATACCTAATTTTCCGTCAAGATTATTGTCTTATTTAAATATTAAACTTCCGGTTCTTGCAGCGACAGATCCTAATACAGACGTTGGGTTAGCAATTGAAAATGCTAAATGTGGCTATTGGATATTGTCTGGAGACCAAATAGCAATGCAAGAATCCATTAATAAATTTTGTGATAACGAAGTAAATTATCTTCAAATGAAAGAGAATGCATGGAAACTATTAATAACAGAATTTCATGTAGATTTTTCTTATGAACTTATAAAAAAAAGACTTGAACATGTATAAAAATTTCTTTAAACGCTTAATTGATTTTTTTGTAGCACTTTTTGGACTTTTAGTTTTAAGTCCGATATTTCTATTAGTTACAATTGGATTGTTTTTTGCAAATAATGGAAAACCTCTTTTCTTTCAATTACGTCCGGGAAAAGACGAGAGAATTTTCAAAATCATTAAATTTAAAACGATGAATGACAAAACGGATGAGCAAGGAAATTTACTTTCCGATGCAAAACGTTTAACTAAAATTGGTAGTTTTGTACGTAAAACTTCATTGGACGAAATCCCACAATTAATTAATATTCTAATTGGAGATATGAGTTTGATTGGACCAAGACCGCTGCTATTAAAATATCTTCCTTATTATACAGATAAAGAAAGAGTAAGACATTCAGTACGGCCAGGAGTTTCGGGACTAGCTCAGGTAAATGGAAGAAATACCGTTAATTGGAATGACAGACTTGCCTTTGATGTAGTATATGTTGAGAACCTAAGTTTTAAACTTGATTTACAAATTTTATATAAAACAGTACTAAAAGTTATCGTTTCAGAAAACCTAGTAATTGATCCAGAATCCATAATGCAAAATTTAGATGATGAAAGAAAAGTATAATATTCGTGTGCTTGAAAAACAGGATATTTCAAAGGCAGTAGCACTTGTTACTTCATCATTTGAAAAAGAATATCTAATTCCTTCTATTTACAGAGGTAAGGGAATAGAAAAATTTATTTCTAATGAGTTAGACAATAAATTTTCACCCTACAGATACTTTGTTCTTTTGTATGAAAATGAAGTCGCAGGATATCTAGAATACAAAATCTTTCAAGATTCGACAGTTGCATTTCTAAATATTATCGCAGTAAGCAATGCCTATAAGCAAAAAGGTACCGGAAAAAAATTATTAGAATTTTCAATGGATTTTTTTGCTGAAAGAAAATTTAATTTTATTCAATTAGATGTTTATAAAACGAACACAGTAGCACTAAATTGGTATTTGGGTTTTGGATTCGAACAGAAAAATTCCAATTCATTTTTCAAGATCGAAGTGAATAAAAATAAGCCAGAACATAATTCTATACTTGTTCAAAATTATCCCCAGTTTAAAGAATTGAACGAAGAATTCGGTTTTTCATTACTTGACATAACGCTTGGTACAGATAGTTTTCGATTAGGAACAATCGGAAAAGATTTAATACTCAGGAATGCTTATTCTCAAACTTTGCTAGGGGATTTGCCCAATTTTATGGAAATGATGCACTTTGAAAATCTATATTATCTAGGAAACATTTGTGAAGCAAAAGAATGTAAACTAATAAATGAAATACTCCGTATGGAGTTAAATATAAAATTATGATTACAAAAAAAGCAATGAGTCAGGATCGCTTTAAGAGATTGTGGACATATAAAGATGCTGCAAGAGACGCTTGGAGTGAAATTATTGAAAAATATAAAGTTTTACACCCAGATGGTAAAGTTTTATTGCCTTCTTACATCGGATGGTCAGCCAACGAAGGAAGCGGAATATTTGACTCTGTTGTGAAATCTGGAGTAGAATTTGAATTTTATGGTTTAGGAATACGTTTAGAAATTAATTTTGATGATTTAAAATTAAAAGTTGAAACAAATGATAATCCATTAGTATTGCTGGTTCATTATTTTGGATTTATGGATTCCAATTATACTAAAATTGCAACTTGGCTAGAAGATAATAATGTCTTTTTTGTAGAAGATTGTGCACATGCTTGGTTAACAGATTTAATTGGAGGAGTTTGTGGAAACAGAGGAAATTTTTCTTTTTATTCGCTTCATAAATTACTACCAGTTGCAACTGGTGGGATGATGGTTGATAATGCACCAACTGAAAATTACAAGGATGTTATTAATCCTTTTTACGAATTAAATTACGATTTGTACACCATTTATAACATTAGACGAACTAATTATAATTACTTACTTCAACTCCTTATAGATGTTAAAGGTATTGAAGTAATTTACAAAAATCTTGATGAAGGTATTTGTCCTCAAACTCTGCCAGTTATTGTCGAAAGTTATGACAGAACTACTTTGTATAATAAAATGAATGAAGCTGGTTTTGGTATGGTAAGTTTATATCACACCATGATTAGTAATCTTGATAATTCACCATTTGAAGCGCCACATAAACTGGCTCCACGAATTATAAATTTTCCAATACATCAAGATGTTGAATTAAACGATATTGATGCAATGGTAGATGAATTAAAAAGAATATTAAATGCTTAAGATATTTAAATTAGATCATCCTGAAAATAGCGAAAAGTATAGATTATTATTGGATACATTAGAAAATAGTGTGCCTTATGGTCTTCTTGACTACATTGATATTTTTAGTAATAGTCTAAAAAATCTTATTTGTTTTTCCCTAATTTCTCATGAAAGCAATTCGGTTATTTTAATGACTGGCTATTTGAAACCGATTGTAATCGGAAATGAAATAACACACTATTTCGATTTTATAACACCTTATGGTTATTCGGGACCTTTTTTTTCAGAAAATACTAGAGATTCTGATATTAAAGATTTTTGGAAACAAGTCGATAAATGGTATTCAGACAACAATGTTGTTTCAGAATTTATAAGATTCAATCTTTCTGGAAATCAAACAAATTATTCAGGAAAAATTTTTCCTACAATGTTAAACGTCAAAGGAAAAATTATAGATGAAGAAAATCAATGGAAAGCGTTTGATGCTAAAGTTAGAAAGAATGTAAATAAGGCTAAAAGAGAAAATCTCTCAAGTGTAGTTTTTTACGACGATATTCCTGCAGATAAAGTTTTAGAATTTCATGAAATTTACATTCAAACAATGAAGCGAACCGATGCAAATGAAAACTTTTTATATACTTTAGGTCAATTTCAAAGATTTCTTAATAACAATAAAGCACATGCAGCAATTTGTACTGTTTACAGTGATAATATTCCTGTTTCTTCCGAGCTTCTTTTAGTTTCTGAAGATGCGATTTTTTCTTTCCTTGGCGGAACTAATGAACATTATTTTGATAAAAGGCCCAATGATTTTCTGAAAGTTGAAGCACTAAATTGGGCTCGATCAATAGATAAAAAATACTACGTTCTTGGTGGTGGATATGGTTTTGAAGACGGCATTTTTAAATATAAAAAATCTTTTTTTCCTAATGATGTAGTGTCGTATTACACAGGTAGAAAAATTATAAACAATAAAGTTTATAATGAACTCCTTAATAAAGTTAATAAAGTTAGGCTTTCTAATGGTTTACCTACTTTAGAAATACATGATGCTTCTTTTTTTCCTTTGTATAATAAACTTAATTGATTTTTTACTGAAAATTAAAGTGATATTAAATAATAGTAAGTTCTTATAATCAATGCTCAAACGACTTTTTGATATTTTATTTTCTATATTGGCTCTATTGTTTTGTGGCTGGATTATAGTCTTTTCTTTAGTTGTCGCAGCAATTGTCACCAAAAGTAATGGCTTATTTTTTCAAAAACGTATAGGTCGTTATGGCGTTACTTTTACAATAATAAAGATTCGTACTCTTGTAATTGATGCCGATGGTGCTATAAAAATATACAAAATAGGATTGTTTCTCAGAAAAACTAAACTGAACGAGCTTCCACAACTGGTAAACATACTTCTTGGTGACATGAGTTTTGTAGGCCCTCGGCCAGATGTAGCAGGATACTACAACAACTTGCAAGGGGAAGAGCGACTGATATTACAATTAAAACCAGGCTTGACGTCTGAGGCATCATTAAAATATTTTGATGAAGAATCGCTTTTACAACAACAGGAAAATCCAAAGGAATACAATGATACTATTATTTTTCTGGATAAAGTACAACTCAATTTACAGTATTATTACAACCATTCATTTGGGGGAGACCTGAAAATTATTTACAAAACATTATTGAGATATTTACAATGAACAATCAAAAAATATGGCTTTCATCCCCTCACATGGGCGGAAACGAGCAAAACTATGTAAACGAGGCTTTTGATACCAACTGGGTGGCACCCTTGGGGCCTAATGTAAACTGTTTAGAACAGGATTTGGAATCCTATTTAGGGCAAGATGCTGCTGTTGGAGCGCTCAGTTCGGGTACGGCGGCTATTCATTTAGGTTTGATTTTATTAGGGGTTCAAGCAGGAGATGTGGTGTTGTGCCAAAGCATGACCTTTTCGGCATCAGCAAACCCTATTTTGTACCAAGGCGCTACACCCGTTTTTATAGATAGTGAATCACAAACCTGGAACCTTTGCCCCATTGCTTTAGAGCAAGCCATCGTTAGTGAAATAGCCAAAGGTAAAAAGCCAAAAGCTATTATTGCAGTTCACTTGTATGGGGTTCCGTATCAAATTGAAGCTGTACGTGCAGTAGCCGATGCCTACCAAATCCCAATTCTGGAGGACAGTGCGGAGGCGTTAGGGAGTTCTTACAAAGGACAAAAATGTGGTACATTTGGTAATATTGGGGTGTTGTCTTTTAACGGTAATAAAATCATTACCACTTCTTGTGGTGGTGCTATTGTGACTCCTACCGCAGCCCTAAGGCAAAAAGCCGTTTTCTATGCGACTCAATCTAGAGATGATGCGCCACATTACCAGCACAGCGCCATTGGGTACAACTACCGCATGAGTAATATTTGTGCTGGAATTGGTAGAGGCCAAATGGAAGTACTGGATTCCCATGTGGCCAAACGCAGGGCGATGCATGATTTTTATGTTGATTTATTTCAGAACTACAGCGGTATTTCTGTATTTACAGTACCTAATGCCGATTATTTTGCTAATTATTGGTTGAGTGCTATTGTGGTAGATCCGCTTGTAGCAAATGGATTGACAAGAGAAACATTGCGATTAGCATTAGAGGCTGAAAATATAGAATCAAGACCGTTGTGGAAACCGATGCATTTACAGCCTATTTTTGAGAAGTATTCGTACTATGGCACTACAGTAGCTGAAACGCTTTTTGAAAATGGTTTATGTCTGCCATCGGGTTCCAATTTAGATGATGAAGCGCGTACGCGAATTAGAAATGTTATCGTGAAATTGATTGGCACATAAAAATTATGCCATAAAGTATAAGTTTAAAATAAGTAAAAAAACTTACAAATTGTTGAATTTAGTATTTCTAATTGAAATATTTTTTTAATAGAGTCTTCAATAAATTTGAATTAATAAAAAATAGTCAAGGTTGTTTTTTTAGTTGTGATAAGGTCATATTACCTATATTTGCAGTCTTAAAAATAAAATTTTAAAGAAGTTGTTCCAATAAAAATCAAATAGTATTTATGAAATATTCTCTTTCCATAGAAAAAATAGTTACGTTATTTTTTCTATTCTTATTTTTTTCATGTGCCTCTAAAAAAGATATTGTTTATTATCAGAGCATTGATGGTTTACAGAATCAAGAAAAGGGGAGTTCTTATGAAATTAAAATACAGCCGGATGATTTGTTGTCTATTATTGTATCGGCAGAGGATCCTGAAATTGCAGCCCCTTTTAATTTAAGCTCGGTTATTACACAACAAACCACAGACCTTAAAAACGTTGGAGGTCAAATGACTATGCAATTGTATTTAGTAGATGCGAATGGAAATATAGAATTTCCCATTATTGGAAAGTTAAAAGTGAGTGGGCTGACCCGGACTGATGTAATGCAAATGTTACATACTAAAATTGCGACCTATATTAAAAATCCAATCATCAACCTGCGTATCGCCAATTTTAAAATATCCATACAAGGAGAAGTAACGGCTCCAGGTTCGTATCCCGTAAATTCAGAGCGTATCACCTTAATTGAAGCACTTTCTATGGCTGGAGATTTGACCATTTATGGAAAGAGAAGCAATATACTGATTATAAGAGAAACCAATGGGGTGAAATCTTTTAATAGAGTTAATATTACCAATGCTAATTTTATAAATTCTCCGTTTTACTATTTGGTACAAAATGATGTCATATATGTGGAACCCAACAAAAGTAGAATCAATGCAGCAGCAGTAGGAACAAATACTGGAGTAATTATATCTATTTCTTCGCTGTTGATTACTTTAATTACCTTAATCATTACTTCTTCAAAATAAATAGTTTCAATGGAAAATAACATGTCAAACGAAAATCAAGAACAGGGTTTTCAAATAAAAGCTATTTTAGATCAGTATGCTTCCCACTGGAAATGGTTTGTCTTAGGTGTTTTTATCAGTTTACTGATCGCCTACCTTTATCTTAGATATACCACGCCGCAATATCAGGCTGCCACCACTATATTGGTAAAAGATGAAAACAAAGGAGGTATGCTTTCTGAACTTTCTGCTTTCGCCGACATGGGAATAGGGGGTAGCGGTATTAAAAATAATTTAGACAATGAAGTTGAGATTTTAAGATCAAGAACATTAATTGAGAGTGTTGTCAAAAAATTGAATTTGAATACAGCTTTTATAATTGAAGGGAATATAATTAAATCTGAAGTGTATAAGAATCCTCCTATTATGATTAATTTTCTGGATCAAAAGGATGGTTTTTTTGATAATAAAATGCAATTTAAATTTGTGGGAGTTACAGCCAATACATTTGAATTAAAAGATGTATTGCCAGAAGAAGGCACCCTAATTGAAAATAGTAATGTATTCAGATATGGTGAGTCTATTAAAACAAAATACGGGACTTTTGTTATTAATAAATCAGCTGCGCAATCAGAGGTGATAGATAATGATGATAGTCCAATTTTTATTGTCATTACGCCTCTTGAGAATATAGTTGAGGGTTTTAGAAATAGAGTTAAGATTACTCCTTTAAGCAAGACAAGTAGTGTAGTTGAAATATCTTTAATTGATCCGGTATTAACTAAAGCAGAAGATTTCTTAGATAATCTAGTGCAGAATTACAATGAAGATGCTGTAGCGGACAAGAATCTTATTTCTGAGAATACATCCAAATTTATTGCGAATAGACTAAAATTAATAACAGAAGAGCTGGAAGGTGTTGAGCAGAATGTGCAAAGTTTTAAAAACACAAATCAGTTAACGGACATTGAAACAGAAGCCAAGCTTTTTATAGAAGGATCTAGTGAATATGATAAAAAAGGAGTAGAAGCGGATATTCAATTGAATATTATTTCTTCCTTGCTGGACTTTATGAAAAAAAGTAAAAAATCAGACTTGTTACCCGCGAATATAGTAAGCGGTGAAGCAACGGAAATGATTAGTTCATACAATCAATTGGTTTTAGACCGTAATAGGATTTTGAAATCAGCTACAGAGGAGAATCCAACTGTGGTTAAAATAGACGAGCAACTTTCTTCTTTAAAATCAAGTGTAGCTTCAAGTTTAAGTCGCATGCAGTCTAATTTAAGCATTCAAAAAAGAAATTTAAACAGTCAGGAAGGACTTTTGAATTCTAAATTAGGGAGAATACCAATACAAGAACGTCAGTTTAGAGTGATTGCCAGACAACAAAAAGTAAAAGAAGAGCTGTATTTATATCTGTTGCAAAAAAGGGAAGAAACGGCCATTTCATTATCGGCAACTGAACCTAATGCCAGAGTAATCGATTCTGCCAAAGGTTTGAAAAATTCAGTAGCTCCTAAAAAAAATATTATATATTTAGCTGCTTTGCTGTTAGGAATTTTTGTGCCTTTTGGAATTATTTACCTTATAGACCTAATGGATACCAAAATAAAAAGTCGCTTGGATCTGGAAGGCAAGACAGCAATTCCATTTGTAGGTGATGTACCCACTTCAGATTCTCCTTCAGAGATTATAAAGTCAGAAAGCAGAACCAGCTCTGCTGAGGCGTTACGGATCATTCGGACAAATTTAGAGTTTATGCTTAGTAAAGTTCCAGAAGGTCAAGCCAAAACTATTTTTTTGACTTCTACTTTTCCTAAAGAAGGAAAGACCTTTGTCTCTGTTAATCTTGCGGCTACTTTTGCCTTGTCAGGTAAAAAAGTATTGTTGATCGGAATGGATATTAGAAACCCTAAATTAGACGAGTATTTAACGTTGCCTGATCGGGGTGTCACTAATTATTTATCTGCTAAAAATATAGTTCTGGAAGATTTGATTGTTAAATATGATGGATTTGAGGATTTTTATGTGCTTCCTGCAGGTATAATACCTCCTAATCCTGCAGAGTTGCTAATGAATAAGAAAGTGGATTCCCTTTTTGAAATCTTAAAAAAACAATACGATTACATTATTGTGGATACTGCTCCGGTGAGTTTAGTTACCGATACACTATTGATTGCTAAGCATGCAGATTGTTTTATTTACGTGGCACGTGCTAATTTTTTAGAAAAACGAATGCTCAATATTCCCAATACATTATATAAAGAACATAAACTGCCTAATATGTGCCTGCTACTTAATGATACTGATTCCACTAAAGGGTATGGGTACGGGTATGGGTATGGTGTCGTAGTAAAAAGAGAGCCATGGTATAAAAAAATAGTAAAAATGTAATTATTTAGTTGCTCAAAATTAAAAAAAGTTTAAAAAAGAAATGTTTTCTATTTTAAACTTTTTTGGGTTGTAGACACTTCGGATTTTTAAATACTTATTTTATTTTAGAAAGGATTTAATGAAAAAAAGATAAACGAATTAAAAACAGCAAAAAAAATTCGAATAACAAATTATTTATAGAATAAAATTGATTATGACTATTGAAAAAACACCTATTAAAGATTTAGTAATTATTACTCCAAGGCTTTTTGAAGATTCAAGAGGCTCTTTTTTTGAAGCGTATAATCAAGCCCAATTTTTAGAAAAAAATATCAATTATTCTTTTATACAGGACAATCAATCTTTCTCGAAAAGAGGTGTGATTCGGGGATTGCATTTGCAGATTAGCCCTTTTGCACAAGCTAAATTAGTACGGGTATTAGAAGGAGAAATCCTTGATGTAGCGGTAGATTTACGTAAAAATTCGGGAACTTTCGGACAGCATGTTAGTGTGATTTTAAGTGCAGCCAATAAAAAACAATTGGTAGTTCCTTCCGGATTTGCTCATGGATTTTCGGTTTTGAGTGAAACGGCTTCGGTACTTTATAAAGTAGATCAATTGTATGATAAAGAGAGTGAAAGAGGAATTCGTTTTGATGATCCTTCTTTAGCGATTGATTGGCAATTAGATTCTAGTGAAGTTATTGTTTCTGAAAAGGATTTGCTATTGCCTAACTTTAATCAAATCGACTGGACTTTTGAATAATAGAAAAAAAATTTTAGTGACAGGAGCCACCGGGCAATTGGGCTCGGAATTAAAGGTGTTGTCCAATAATTATGCTCAGTTTGAATGGGTTTTTGCAGATAGAGTGCAAGTTTCATTGGATGATCTTTCAGTGTTGCTTAGCCAATTAAAAAAGATACAACCAGATATAATCTTGAATTGTGGTGCTTATACCGGAGTAGATAAAGCGGAAACAGAAACTGAATTAGCTGATACTGTCAATCACTTGGCCGTTGGTATTATTGCTCAATATGCCAAAGATAATACAACAAAATTAATCCATATTTCTACTGATTATGTTTTTGATGGAACATCATCTGTCCCATTGGCCGAGGAAGCGATAACGCAACCTATTAATGCGTATGGAATAACCAAAAGAGCGGGAGAGTTAGTTTGTTTAAAAGTAAATCCCGATGCAATTATCATTAGAACGTCATGGGTGTATAGTAGGTTTGGAAATAATTTTGTAAAAACCATTCAGCGATTGTTACAAGAACGTGACAGTATTAGTGTGGTCAACGATCAAGTTGGTTCCCCAACTTATGGCGCCGATTTAGCTCAGGTAATGATGGATATTGTAGTGTCAAAAAATTGGATTCCCGGGATTTATAATTATTCCAATGAAGGCGAAATCAGTTGGTACGAGTTTGTATTGACTATCCAGAAAATAAGAGGATATACTTGTGAAGTGAACGGTATTCCCTCATCGGAGTATTCTACCCCAGCCAAGCGTCCAGCTTATTCTTTATTAGATAAGACAAAAATTAAATGTGTATATGGAGTTAGTATACCTCAATACACGGAAAGTCTGAAAAAATGTTTAGAGTTTAGTGCTTAAATTATTTGAACGAACAAAAATTAAATAATAATGAAGAAAATATTAATCACTGGAGGTGCTGGTTTTATCGGATCTCATGTAGTACGACTTTTCGTTAATAAATATCCTAATTATCAAATTTTTAATTTGGATGCTTTGACTTATGCTGGAAATCTAGAAAACATTATTGATATTGAGGCAGCATCCAATTATACTTTCATCAAAGGCGATATCGTTGATGCGGCATTTATAGATCAATTATTTACGGAGCATCAGTTTGATGGAGTTTTGCATTTAGCTGCTGAATCCCATGTAGATCGTTCTATAACGGATCCGTTATCGTTTGTAAAAACAAATGTTATTGGAACCATGAATTTATTGAATGCGGCTAAGGGTACTTGGCATGGAAATTATGGAGGAAAACGTTTTTACCATATCAGTACCGATGAGGTTTATGGCAGTTTAGGGACCGAAGGATTGTTTACAGAAACAACTGCTTATGACCCAAATTCTCCATACTCCGCTTCGAAAGCCAGTTCTGATCATTTTGTGCGGGCTTATGGCGAAACCTATGGTTTACCGTATGTGTTGACTAATTGCTCTAATAATTACGGACCTTTTCATTTTCCTGAAAAATTGATTCCATTGTTTATCAATAATATTATTCAAAACAAACCTTTACCCGTTTACGGCGATGGGAAATATACCCGAGATTGGTTATTTGTAGAAGATCATGCCGTTGCCATTGATTTGGTTTTTCACGAAGGCGTAAATCAGGATACGTATAATATTGGAGGTTTTAACGAATGGCAAAATATCGATTTGGTGCAATTGCTGTGCAAAATCATGGATGAAAAATTAGGTCGCCCACTAGGAACTTCGGCACAGTTAATTTCGTATGTAAAAGACCGCCCAGGGCATGATTTGCGCTATGCTATTGATGCCAGTAAGATAAACAAAGAATTAGGATGGAAACCCTCGGTTACTTTTGAACAAGGGTTAGAAAGAACGGTGAATTGGTATTTGGAAAATCAAACTTGGCTGAGTAATATCACTTCTGGAGCCTATACTTCGTATTATGAAAAACAGTATAATTAGTAATCAGTGACTACGTTTTATTGTTAAGTAGTTATTCTTCTGGTATCAGTGATTCTTTTTTATAGTTATCAGTTAAAATTTGATCGTTATTTAATATAAAAAATCAAACCCTTAACGGTTCGTTATCTTGGGGGTTACAAAGTATAAAGAATATGAAAGGAATTATATTAGCTGGGGGTTCAGGAACCCGTTTGCATCCATTAACGCTTGCTATGAGCAAACAAATGATGCCAGTTTATGACAAACCCATGATTTATTATCCATTATCTACTTTGATGATGGCAGGAATCAATGAAATATTAATTATTTCCACCCCTCATGATTTACCGAATTTTAAAAAATTATTAGGAGATGGAGCATCAATAGGATGTCACTTCAGTTATGCGGAACAGCCCATTCCTAATGGATTAGCACAAGCTTTTGTTATTGGAGAAGAATTCATAGGGAAAGACAGTGTGGCTTTGGTTTTAGGAGATAATATTTTCTTTGGAGCTAATATGGATGAATTGCTGCAGTCTAATACGAATCCTGAAGGAGGAGTTGTGTTTGCGTATCACGTTTCAGACCCGGAACGGTATGGTGTAGTTGAATTTGATGCTGATTTTAAAGCGCTTTCTATTGAAGAAAAACCTTTAAAACCCAAATCAAATTATGCGGTACCCGGTTTGTATTTTTATGATAATTCAGTGGTGGAAATTGCCAAAAATATTAAGCCAAGCGCGAGAGGGGAATATGAAATTACTGATGTGAACAAAGTCTATTTAGAAAAAGGAGGCTTAAAAGTGGGGATTTTAAGTAGAGGAACGGCTTGGTTAGATACCGGTACTTTTAATAGCTTAATGCAGGCGGGGCAATTTGTTCAGGTAATTGAAGAGCGTCAAGGATTGAAAGTAGGTTGCATTGAAGAAATTGCTTGGAGACAGGGGTTTATTTCAGAACAGCAGCTAAAAGCATTAGCCGAGCCCTTAAAAAAATCAGGGTATGGGGAATACCTTTTGGGATTATTGAAACAAAAACTTAACCAATAATAGAAATTTTAAATACTTATTTTTATATAAAAGATTGTTAGTTATAGTATGCGATAGTATATTGTATTGGGAGTAAAGGCTTATAAATAGTTTATTTGCTGAATTTACTATTGTCGTTCAGAAATTAATAAAATCATGTTGTGAAAAATTTATAAATTCCCTTTTAATTCAGGATTTAAGAATAGCATAAATTCATGCATAGTTTATTTTTAAGTTAGATTTTGTATTCTTTTTTTGCTTCGATGGGATTAGGATAAAATAAAAGTCAGTTATTGTTTGTTTTTGGTTATAGTTAAAAATAAGCAATTATTGGAACTTGAAAATAAAACACACTTCATTAAAAAAACATTGCCAGTTTGAGTATTTATTCAAATTTAAAAAATTGGTTATTGGCAATCGCTTCTTTCAATGGAGTTAAGTCTTTAATTACTATTTTTTGATCAAAAGCTGCAATGTGATTATCATGATGCACATCTGAACCTACATAAGTGTACATTCCTTTTTGCAGTAATTCTTCTGCTATCTTAGTAATGGCTGCGCCATAATAACCCACGATGGATAACATATTAAGCTGAAATAAACATCCTGCTCTTATAAGTTTAGTGTATTCATTAAAGTTATTGTGATAAAAAAGATAACGTTCAGGATGTGCTAGTACGGGAATGTACCCTGCCACTTGTAGATCAAAAAGTATTGAATACAATTGTATAGGTGCATTGATATAGGACATCTCTACTAATACATGCCTGCCTTTCAGTGTCAATAAATTGTCTGAATGAAACAGACGTACAAATTCATCATCCATTAAATACTCAGCAGCTGCTTTGAAAGGAACTACTAAACTATTCTTTTCTAGTTCTTGTATAGTAGAAGCTTTCTTAATGAGAATTTGTTCGGGAGTATTTTCCCAGACATGTTGTATGATGTGTGGTGTAGTAATGAATTGGGAAATACCAAACCCTTGAAGTGCTTTTGTAAGTCGTAGCGTGTCTTCAAATGTCCGGGCTCCATCATCAATACCGGGTAATAAGTGGGAATGAATGTCAATATGATGCTCCGGAATCAGATCCTTCAGCACAGGTTTAGATTTAAAAATTGAAAACATAGCGCAAATGTATGCAATTATTTTAATTTTTACGTACTGATCAATTTCAATTGATCAGTATTTCGGGGTTAAGATCAGAGTTCACAAAGTAATAGTCAATTGCTATTGGGTTATTGTATTTATAAAAGTTAGCATTTTTGAATTTGTTGTAGGAATGTCAAATTTAACTAAAGAGGATTGCGAAAAGATTAAATCTGTTATTTTGCAAATATTTAAAATAAAATCGTTCTAATGAGTATAAATCTAGATTAATTCATAAAACAAATGGTACTTTAATAGTAGTTATTACAATGTTAAACGCATATTATGGAGCGCTGTTAGAATCTAAAGGAAGAGTAATTTAGAGATAAATTATAGTTTAAGAACGGTTTTAGAGTTTATTTTTACTAATAGATTACCATATAAGTCGTTTTATAAGATAATATTGTTACAAAAGTTATATTTTAATAAACTGTAAGAATTTTAAAATCAAGTTTTTAGTAATTTTATATGCAAAAAATAGAATAGAATTGATTTGTTTTCATTTATCAACATATTAAATGTTATTTTTGTTTTGATTTATAAATAAATTTAAAAGCACTACTTTGAGTGATGTTAACAACGCGGATCCTTCCAGAATAAAATCGAATTTTTTTTCGAGAGAGAATTTGAAATTCAACATTCATAATTTGAGCTATCTGCCCAGATGGATTATTATTATGATGGATTTTTCAGTTTTAGTACTGTCGTTTTTTTTTACGATTCTAATATTTAAAGGAACGGGGCTAGACTACATAATTACACCTTACAGCTTCAGCTTCATAACCGCTCTCTTTGGAATTAATATCTTCTTTTTTTGGTTGTTCAGAACCTATTCTGGAATTATTAGGCATTCATCCTATATCGATGCTGTAAAGCTATTATTTTCGCAAATGGCTGTGCTTGTCTTATTCCTTATCTTTAATTTTATATTTGAACTGTATTATGGACAGAAAGCATTTTTGAATACGGCTATATTCATTAATATCGTACTGTCTTTTTGTGGTTTGTTTTTATATCGGGTGGTGGTTAAACAAACTTTTGAACTTTATTTTTCGGAAAAAAGTAATGAAAATTTAATACGGACTGTAATTTATGGAACGGATGCGAATGCAATATCTGTAGCCAATGCATTAAAATTTGAAACTCCATGTCGTTTCAAAATTGTTGGATTTGTAGACAAGAAAAATCAAAATGCATCCAAACGAATGTTGGATCTTCCTATTCTGGTGCAAAAGAAAAAGTTGCCGGCATTAATGCGTTCTATAGGAGCAGAAGGAGTTATTATAGCGGACAAGGCTTTATCTAAAGAGGAACAAATTATTATTGTTGATCAATGTTTAGAATATAATTACAAAGTCTATACAGTGCCCCTAATTTCGGATTGGGAAAACCAAAAAGAGATTTCTCAAAAAGTGAAAACCATACAAATTGAAGATCTTTTAGAAAGAAAGCCTATTGTGCTGGATAGTCAGTCGATATCAAATCAGTTAAAAGACAAAGTAATATTAATTACTGGTGCAGCAGGTTCTATAGGTAGTGAAATTGTAAGACAAGTTCTGATTTTTAATCCTAAAAAAATCATTATTTTAGATCAGGCAGAAACTCCATTACATCATTTAAAATTAGAAACAGATAGTATTAATACGAATGTGAAAATACGTACGGTTATAGGAGATATTAGAGATAGAGCCGCTATGGATATGGTTTTTAAATCGTATAAACCTCAGGTTGTTTTTCATGCTGCGGCATACAAGCATGTGCCACTGATGGAAGAAAATCCGTGCCAAGCAATTTTCACTAATATTGCAGGGACAAAAAATCTTGCCGATTTAGCGTGTTTGTATAACGTTAAAAAATTTGTCATGGTTTCCACTGATAAGGCGGTGAATCCAAGTAATGTGATGGGAGCTAGTAAAAGAATTGCTGAAAAATACGTCCAGTCCCTGCAGTTAAAAGATCAGATTGCGAAAGGTCCAGAAGCCACAAAATTTATTACGACTCGTTTTGGAAATGTTTTAGGGTCAAATGGTTCTGTAGTACCTTTATTTACTAAACAAATAGCCGAAGGGGGACCATTAACCATTACCCACAAGGATATTATTCGGTATTTTATGACAATACCCGAGGCCTGTCAACTGGTACTCGAGGCAGGTGCTATGGGAAATGGAGGTGAAATTTATATTTTTGATATGGGGAAACCAGTTAAAATTATTGATTTGGCCAGAAAAATGATAAAATTGGCTGGGTTTATTCCTGAAAAAGAGATTAAGATACAAATTGTTGGTTTACGACCTGGTGAAAAATTATACGAGGAGCTACTGAATGATACCTCAAAATCAATACCTACGCATCATGCCAAAATCATGATCGCGCAAGAAATTCAAGAAGAGTTTGAAGGGTTGCATACGGATATCAATGAGTTGATTCGTATTTCTAATTTGTTTACTAACGATGCAATTGTAGCACAAATGAAAAAAATTGTACCAGAGTTCAAGAGTATGAATTCTGCTTATGAAGTATTGGATAAGTAAAGTTGCTTTTTATATGTTATCAAAAAAAGGTTGTAAGTACTCGTACTCTGCAACCTTTTTTGGTTAAAATTTGCAACACATTATTTGCTGATTCAATGTTCTTTCTTAAAAAATTAATTTGTTGATTGCTTATTCTTAATTTTCAATAATATTTTTTTGAAACCAACTTCTTAAAAAAAAGTCTGTTAGATTCGAAAATACAAAATGATGGACAGTATAGGGGGGTAGTTATTTAAAATTTAAATGACTATTTTCATATTTTTGATTGTCTGTGTAATAACATTAACATAAGATGTTTTTTTAAATTTAAATTTAAGATTAATGTTACAGATGAGCAGTAATAGCCATATTTATTGCCCTTTAATTTCTTATTCTAAATTTGCTGTTAAAAGAATTAGTTTTTCATTTAAATTTTTTTTGGTAAAAACATCACTTTAAGCACAACTTTCTATCTATAGTTAAACATAATGTAATAATTATGTTGGCATATTCAATTTTTTATCAGGAATGGTAAAAAAAATATAATGTGTTAAATTTCATAAATAGTTGTTTCTTTAAGAAATTATTAAGAAGTTTGTGAAATAACTAATTCAAAACAAATTTAATATGAGATCAAAATTCAAATGGATTTTTTCATTGCTACTGGCTATGTCAATGCAATTTGTGTTCGCACAAGAAAAAACTGTTACAGGTGTAGTATCTGATGCATCTGGTCCTGTTCCAGGTGTGAATGTTTTAATTAAAGGTACTAAGTCGGGAGTACAGACCGATTTCGATGGTAAGTATTCTTTAAAAGCTAAAAGTGGAGACGTGTTAGTTTTTTCTTTTGTGGGTATGGCTGAATCTACTAAGGTAGTAGGCGGTTCAAATACCATTAATGTTACAATGCAAGATGGAGTAAGTTTAAATGAGGTAATTGTTCAAACAAATTTAGGGTATTTCTCTAAAGATTCAAGAAAATTATCTTCTTCTATTTCAACTGTTTCAGCAGATGAAATAGCTAAGCAGTCTCCTGCCTTGACTATTCAGAATGCCTTGCAAGGTCAAGCTGCGGGAGTACAGGTAACTGCCGCTAATGGAAAGCCGGGTGCTGCTGCCTTTGTTACTGTACGTGGAGCGGTAAGTATTACAGGTGGTACAGCTGAGGCTATTTATGTAGTGGATGGTGCTTTTGTTAGTGGGGCAGAAGCTTCCGCTTTAAGTTCAAATGACGTTGAATCTGTTTCGATTCTAAAAGATGGTGCTTCTGCTGCTATCTATGGAGTTCGCGGTGGAAATGGAGTTGTTGTAATTACTACTAAAAAAGGTAAAAATGCAAAAGCTAAATTTCAGTTTAATAATTCTCTTGGTTTTACTCAAAAAATTGCGGATCCATTTGATATGATGAACGCAGATGAAAAAATCCGATATGAAGGTTTAATTGGTCAAGGAGGGTCTATAGGGAAAACACCTGCTCAAGTGGCACTGCTAAGGTCATATGATCATAATTGGCAAGATGATTTGCTTAGAAAAGGATTTGTTCAAAATAGTAATATTTCTTATTCAGGTGGTAATGAGCAGTTTACTAATTTCATGTCTGTAGGTTATACGGAAGATTCAGGAATTATTGATAAATTGAAGGGTTTTAATAGAATTACGGCTAGGTATAATAGCGAGTATACTGCAAATCCAAATGTTAAAATTGGTTTCAATATTGGGGGTTCTTATGAGAAATTTAATGATTCAAGAGATCGTAATAATGCACAAAGCCCTATTAGAGCAATGTATGATTACAACCCTTACGAGCCTTTTTTTGCTAGAGATGTTAATGGAAATGTAATTAATGATGTTTTAGGAAACCCGGTTTACAATACAAGTTTACTTGCTGGTTTTCCAATTCAAGAAGCAATAGTTAATAATACTGAGCAACGTCGTTTCTTTAGATTATATGGTCGTCCGTATGTTGAATTAGGAATTATAAAAGATTTAAAATTCAAGACCCAGATGAATATGAATTACGAAAGATACCAACGTGAATCATTTATTAAGCCTTCGTCATTCTTAGATTTAATTGTGGGTGATCCTACTGCTAGAGGTCAAAAAACTGATAACGGTTGGGATTCATTAGAATATCAGTTGACAAATAGTTTGAGTTATAAATACAGTATCAATAATAAGCATAACTTTGAGTCTACTGTATTGTATGAGTACTTTAAGTCAAATTTCAGGTCATATTCCTTAACTAGAAAAGGATATGTAAATGGAGATTTGCCTACAGCAGGTACTGCGGTAGTTGGAGTTCCTAGCACTGGAAGAACTGAAAACGCTACAGTAAGTATATTTGCAAATGTTGATTATGATTTTGATGGTAAGTACTTAGTTTCGTTGTATGGTAGACAAGATGGTTCATCTGTACTGGGAAGTAACAATAAATATGAATTTGCAAAAGGAGCTTCTGTAGGATGGAATGTTACTAGAGAGTCGTTCATGAGTAATGTTACTTGGCTTAACAATTTAAAATTGAGAGCCTCTTACGGAGAGCTAAATTCAACAAATGGAATAGGAAGCTATACTGCTCAAAGTTTATTTAGTACCAGTCAATATGGAGGTAATATAGGAACTGTTTTAACAGGAAGTACAGTTGGAAATAATAATTTAAAGTTTGAAAAAGCAGAAAAATATGAAGTTGGTATCGAAGCTGCTGCTTTTAACAATTGGTTGACGTTTTCAAGCTCAATATTTCAAGATAAAAGAAATGATTTCATATACAGTGATAATACGACTGTTGGAACTGCATTTTCAACCCTTATTAATGCTGGTGACTGGACTTCAAAAGGAGCCGAAGTTGAATTGAAAGCATTTGCTATCAAAAATGAAAATACAACTTTGTCTTTTTACGTTAATGCAGCTGTTTTTGATAGAAAAATTAATGAACTAAACCGCCCTGGGGATCCTAATAATCAACTTTCAAGAGGTTTAACATGGAATAAAGTGGGTCGTTCACCTGATGATTTCTTTCTTGTACCTTATGCAGGAGTAAATCCTACAAATGGTCACGCAATGTATACAAAATTAGATGGTACTGTTACCGACGTTTATAGTGCTGGTGATCGAGCTTTTACTGGTAAAACTCCATATGCAAAATATGAAGGTGGTTTTGGAATGCAATTTGCTTACAAAGGTTTTGACATCTCAACTGACTTTGTATTTAAAGAAGGTAACTACACGTACAATTACATGTGGCAAAATATGGTTGCTGATGGTGCTGCACCAAATAGAAATCAGGCTGTTGCTGCTTTTGATTATTGGACTGCAACTAATACTACAGCTTCTTTACCGGCACCAAGACAATTGTCAGGTATAAATTCTAATCTTGAATCAGATCGTTTTCTAGAGGATGCAAGTTATATTAGATTTAGAAATCTAAATATTGGCTATAAGTTCACAAAGAAAGCATTCCCTAATTTACCATTAGATGAGTTTAGAATTTACACTCAGATGCAAAATTTATTCACATGGTCTAAGTTCAATGGAGATCCTGAGGTAGGTATCGGTAGTGCAGAGAGTCAAACAGGATTATTAGTACCTGGACAATTCGCATTGTATTCTTATCCTAATGTTCAAACATTCCTTTTTGGAGTATCAATTAATTTATAATTAAAATAATTATGAAAAAAATAATTTACCTTGTCGCTTTGTCTTTTGTATTAAATTCATGCGACGATGAAGATATAACATTCGCACCTTACAATGCCATCAGTGAGTCCATTGTTTTACGTAACGCTGCTGATTTTGAGAATATGTTAACCGGAGCCTACAGCTACATGATAAAAAACGGAGGTGATGGAGGTTACGGCTCTGAGTTTGTTATCGATTCTGAAGTGATGACTGATAATCTAATTCTTAAAGTAGAAGGACGTCAATCTAATGCAGATGGTTTTAGATTGCTTTCAGTGCCTAATAGTTCTCATTTTAATTATTATATTAGTGCCTACAGAGCTGCCGAAACTGCAACTAGAGTAATTGATAATATTAATATCATTCCTCAAGATGCTGCTAGAGATAATATAGAAGGACAGGCTCGTTTTATAAGAGCATTAAATAATTTTGATTTAGTTAGAATTTATTCTAAAATTCCTACTCAGGCACCTGATGCTAATGCTTCTTTAGGGATGTATTACTTAGATGTAATTGAACCTTTTTCTAAACCGTCTAGGCCAACGGTAGAAGCTACTTATAAAAAAGTAATAGATGATTTACTTATAGCTGCTGATAAAATTGGTACAACTAATGCGATTGCTTCTGGAAAAGCATCAAAGGCGGCTGTTTATGCTTTATTGTCTCGAGTGTATCTTTATTTAGGTGATTTTCCCAAGGTTATTCAATATGGAAATCTCGCTATAGCGGGAAATGCAGTTTGCCCAAGAGCTAATTTTGTAAATTTGTGGAAAGATGTAAACTCTTCTGGTGTTTTGTTTAAACTTAGAATTGATCAAGTAGATGGTGTAACTCCTGGTGTTGTATATAATCAGACAGTTGCAAGTGGTGTTCGTTCTGAGTTTGTTGTGCCTAAGAGTTTTTCTGATTTGTTCCAAACAACCGATATTAGAAAGGCTGCATACATCTCTACAAGTCCTTTTAATGGAATACCTTATAATCACGTTATCAAATATCTTGGTCGTCTTACTGGTAATCCAGCTATTGTTGACATAAAAGTGCTGCGTGTAGAGGAAGTGTATTTAAATATAGCTGAGGCTCAGTACCGAATTAATGGTGGAGGTTTAGCATTCCTTGATGCTGTAAGAGCTCAAAGATATTCGGCTTTCGTTTCTGGAAATGAAACTGGAGCTGCGTTATTGAATTCTATTTTACTGGAACGCAGATTAGAACTTGCTTTTGAAATGGATCGTTTCTTTACATTGAAAAGATTAGGTTCAGCAATGGTGAGAAACGCTGTGGAGGGTGATTACGCTAGTGGTCTTGGTACTAAAGTTGAAGCTACTGCTTTAACAATTCCTGCAGGTAGTTTTAAATGGCAACTTCCTATTCCTCAATTTCAGAGAGATTTGAATAGTAATTTACAACAAAATCCTGGATACTAATTTATTCATTTAGTATTTTCAAACAACCTCCCTTTTTTAACCATTTGGGAGGTTTTTTGTTTCAAGTTTTTTAATAAACAATAGTATACTAAAGTCAATACTTAATTTTTATAAATGAAAAAAATATTATTTTGCATATTGATTTTTCAAATTGCTACTGCACAAACCATAGAAGAACGAAAGAAAATTACACAGTCCTATGACAATGAAAAAATTAGTAATTTTATTATTAAATCATCTGAAGTGCATAAGGAGCAAAAAAGAAAAATTCGCAATTATAAGCTTCAGTATAAGTTGCTAGATTCGGAAACAAGTTCACTCCAGCGTATTTATGATGGTGTACCTATTTTTTACACAATCGAAAACGACGCTTCTGCTGCTACCATTCGCGCAAATTCATTGCAGCCTAACGGTGTTTTAGGTCTTAATTTAACTGGTATTGGCATTACAGCTGGAGTTTGGGATGGCGGAAAAGTCCGGGGAACACATCAGGAGTTTTCTGGGGCAAAGGTTTCTTTTGGTGATGGAGCAGTATCTCCTAGCGCTCATTCTACGCACGTTACTGGTACCATAATTGGATCAGGTGTTGTTGCTAGAGCTAGAGGTCTAGCATATCAAGCAAAAGCAAAAACTTTTTTTTGGGATAGTGATGTTGAAGAAATGACAAGTTTTGGTGGTGAGGGGTATTTAGTCTCAAATCACTCATACGGTTATGGTATTTCAAATTCTTTCGCGAGTGCCAGATTTGGTTATTATGATCAAACCTCGTCAGATTTTGATAAAATTTCAGAGGTTTTTCCGTATTATCAAATTGTTGTTGCAGCAGGTAATTCGCGAAATGGGGACCACCCACAAATAATAGCTAAAGGTGGTTTTGATATGCTTACGGGAGCAACCGTATCTAAAAATACAATTGTCGTTGCAGCTGTTAATTCAGTTTTAAATTATACAGGTCCATCGAGCGTGACAATGAGTTCGTTTAGTAATTACGGACCTACTGATGATGGGAGGATTAAGCCAGATATCAGTGCTAAAGGAGTAGGTGTATATTCATGCAACGGACCAAATGATAATACTTATGAAACGTTAAGTGGCACTTCAATGGCGGCTCCGGCAATCACAGGCTTAATTGTGTTGTTGCAGCAGCATTATAATAATTTGAATGCTACATTTATGAAAGCCGCAACAGCTCGTGGTTTGTTGTGTCATACCGCAGATGAAGCAGGGTTTTCAATGGGGCCTGATTATTCATACGGATGGGGCTTAGCCAATGGAGAAGAAGCAGCTAAACTAATTAGTTCAAACGGAAAGACTTCATTGATTTTAGAAACGAGTTTAACAGACAAAGTTGTTTTTACTAAACAGATCTTTATTTCTTCTCCAAGGGCATTAAATGTTTCTATAGCTTGGACTGATCCTGTTGCTTTGGGTGCTGTTGTTACACCAATAATAGAGGATAACCGAACAACTAACTTGGTCAATAATTTAGATCTTAAAATTATAAATGAATCTGGTACTGTTTATTTTCCTTGGAAATTAGATCCTACTTCTTTAAACAGTGCTGCTACTCAAAGTTCTGATAATAATGTGGATAACATAGAAAAAGTATTCATTGAAAATGCTCCTGCCGGAATATATACAATTCAAGTTACAAATAAGGGAAATTTGTATGGCGGTACTCAAGATTTTTCATTGATTGCTGGAGGAATAAATAATATGACTTTGTCTCTGACAGATTTTGATGACAGTAATACAATTAAATTATATCCTAACCCTGTTCAAGAAATTCTGTTTTTTGATTTGCCGGTAGCTTTCTCAACAACCGACATAGAAATTTATGATTTATCTGGTAAATTGATTCGTACGTTTAAATACGAACAAAAAAATAATATTAAAGTTTCTGATTTAACTTCTGGTTTGTATTTTATCAAATTTAGTAGTTCGGATAGGACTTTTAATTTAAAGTTTATAAAAAAATAGATAATATAAATGCCTATAAAAAAATATCCAACGGAAGTGTATGTTTTTTTATAGGCATTTATAATATACCTTTGCTTGATTAATTTTTTTCAAATTGACTAATTAGATTACTTTCAAATGAGAATATTTTTTTTGTTTTATAGTTTAGTATTGCCTTTGCTACTTTTTTCTCAAGAAAAAGAGAGTGTAAATTTGAGTCAGGATAGTAAATATAACAGGACTGATTCTATTAAAAAGAAAAAAGAAAAAATCGCAACCATTGATCTCTATAAAGTGATTACAATCGATAAGGACACCACTTATATTGACACCTCGCTTACCATTCAAAAAGAATACAGTCACAATTATTTACGAAAAGATATTTTTGGACTTTTACCTTTTGCTAATGATGGACAAACTTATAATACTTTACAATATAGCCTAAGTGATTTTTCACCGTTTCCGGAATTCGGTTTTAAAGCAAAGCATTTTAATTTTTTAGAAGCGAATCAAATACGATATTACTCTGTTGCAACTCCCGTAACTGAATTGTATTTTAAAACTACCGTAAGAAAAGGACAATCTGTGGATGCCTTTATTACCTTAAACACGTCTAAAAATCTTAATTTTTCTATTGCATACAAAGGTTTACGTTCTGAGGGGGAGTATATTAATCAATTGTCTAGTACGGGAAATTTCAGATTTACCACTAGTTACAATACCAAAAATAAACGATATTTTGCCAAAGCACATTTCACTTTCCAAGATATTTTAAATGAAGAAAATGGTGGAATAACAACCATAGGGGATTTTGAAAGTGAAGACCCAAACTATAACAACCGTCAAAGATTTGAAGTTTATTTTAATGATGCGAAGTCATTTCTAAAAGGGAAAAGAGTTTTTTTGGATCATAATTTTAGGATCAATCCTAAAAAAGGGACTAATAATTTATACTTGACACACCAATTTAATTATGAAAATAAATTTTTTGAATACAATCAGGTCACTGTTCCGTCAATTGTGGGTAGTGAAATAGTATTTCGTTTTGGGGATTCATTCCTTAGCAGTGGTATTAATGATCAAACCCGTTACAATAAAATGTATAATAGAGTCGGAGTATTATATGAGAATACTACTTTAGGGAATTTTCAATTTTTTGTAGATGATTTCAGATCTAATTATTACTACAATCAGATACTTATTTTTGATGATCGACGCATACCAAGCGCATTCAGTCAACAAATTAACAGTGTAGGTGGGCAATATGAGTACCGACTCAATAAATGGAACGGAAAATTTTTGTATTCCAGATCGGTTACAACACAGTCTCTATCTAATTTAGATGCGAAGTTACAATATGACCTGAATGATGAAGTTCAATTGGTATTTCAATATCAAAATATAAATAAACTACCAAATAATAATTATAATTTACACCAAAGTAGTTATGTGCAATACAATTGGTCTAATGATTTCAAAAACGAAAAAATAAATACATTTAAGGCCAATGCCATCTCGCCATGGGTTGATGCTGAATTACAATTTTCAGTTTTAAAGGATCATTTATATTTTAATAATACTTCAAATTCAGCTCAAACACTTGCTCAAACGCAAATTGTTACGCCCGCACAATATGATGGTACCATAAATTATTTGTCTGTTAAAGTTAGCAGAGAGTTGAAGTTCGGAAAATTTGCTTTAGATAATACTATTTTATATCAAAAAACAGCGCAACAGGACGCGATTCTGAACGTTCCTGAAATTGTAACGCGTAATACGTTTTATTACTCTAATTATTTGTTTAGAAAAGCGCTGTTTCTGCAAACAGGCATCTCACTAAATTATTTTTCCAGCTATTATGCCAATGAGTATAATCCTATTATCGGTGAATTTTTTGTGCAAAATGATAAACAAATTGGAAATCATCCAAATCTTGATTTTTTCATAAATGCAAAAATTCAACGAACGCGAATATATTTCAAAGCAGAACATTTTAACTCTTCTCTTACGGGGAATAATTTTTATGCCTCTCCCAATAATCCATCGCGTGATTTTACCATTCGATTTGGTTTAATTTGGAACTTCTTCAATTAATTTTTTCTTTATAATTACAACTTTAAAATAGATTTCTAGGGTGTTTTATCGTACCAGCACCATATCTTTATCTGTTTAAATAAAGCAAGTATTGTATGCGGTTATTATCCAGAACGTAAAATGTAGATAACAAGAAATATTTATAACAAAATACTATCTTTGCAGAGATATTTACAACAAACTACAATCTTAAATTCATACTATAATGCGCTACGCAGAAAATATATTAGGGACAATAGGTAACACTCCGTTAGTTAAACTGAATAGAGTAACTTCTGAAGTGGATGCTTTAGTACTAGCCAAAGTAGAGACATTCAATCCTGGGAATTCCGTAAAAGACAGAATGGCCGTAAAAATGATTGAAGACGCTGAGGCAAATGGAAACTTGAAACCAGGCGGTACTATAATTGAAGGCACTTCAGGTAATACGGGTATGGGATTGGCATTAGTAGCTATTATAAAAGGGTATAAACTGATTTGTGTGATTTCAGACAAACAGTCCAAAGAGAAGATGGATATCCTTCGAGCAGTAGGAGCTAAAGTAGTAGTTTGTCCTACAGATGTGGAGCCTACAGATCCTCGGTCTTATTATTCCGTTTCCAAACGATTAGCCGAAGAAACACCCAATTCTTGGTATGTAAATCAATACGATAATCCTTCTAATGCTATAGCGCATTATGAGCAAACCGGACCTGAAATTTGGGAACAAACGGGTGGTAAAATTACTCATTTTGTTGTGGGTGTTGGCACTGGAGGCACTATTTCAGGTGTGGGAAAATACTTGAAGGAGAGGAATCCAAATATTAAAATTTGGGGAATTGATACGTATGGGTCTGTGTTTAAAAAATACCATGAAACGGGAATTTTTGACGAAAATGAAATTTATTCTTACATCACTGAGGGTATTGGAGAAGACATCTTACCAAAGAATGTCGACTTTTCTTTAATTGATGGTTTTACAAAAGTAACGGATAAAGATGCAGCAGTATATACTCGTAAAATCGCTCTTGAAGAAGGGATTTTTGTAGGTAATTCAGCTGGAGCTGCAATAAAAGGATTGTTACAGCTTAAAGAACATTTTAAACCCAAAGATGTTGTTGTGGTTCTTTTTCATGATTCGGGAAGCCGCTATGTGGGTAAAATGTTCAATGACGATTGGATGCGTGAACGTGGTTTTCTGGAAGAAGTAATTACTAAAGCCGAAGATGTCATCAAAGATCATATTGATAAACCATTAATTGTGGTGCGTACCGAAGAATTAGTTTCGCACGCTATTGAAAGAATGCGTAAATATAAGATTTCTCAAATTCCCGTTATAGACGTTACTGGATTTGTAGGATCTGTTGATGAAAGCGATTTGTTTCAAAGTTATGTTGCTGACAAAGATGTTGCTGATAAACCTATAAAAGAAGTTATGGGAAAACCATTTCCAATAGTCAAATTTGGAACTTCAATTGAAGAGGTTTCTCGATTGTTTACAAAAGAAAATGAAGCCGTTCTGATTGAATTAGAAAATGGCAATCATCATATTATTACTAAATATGATATCATTGGTTCGATAAAATAAGTCTAGTCTAAATTTATTTCCAAACTGTATTCCTGCAATGTTTTAACGCTGCAGGTTTTTTTAGATTATATATTTGTTGCGTAATCTGCACGTATTCTTCATCAACAGAAACGTGAAAATTCCAGAACCAGTGAGTTTGTAGGAAGAAATGAAAAGAAAGTTGTAGAATGCTTTGAACATTTATAAATGATAGTATTTTTGCAAATTGTTAACCTTAAATTTTAAATCAAATTGACATTCACTGCTATAGATTTTGAAACTGCAATCGCTTTTCATCCCTGCGCAGTAGGGATAGTTACCGTAGAAAATGGAGTAATTGTAGATGAGTTTGTTAGTTTAATTAAGCCACCAAATAATTTGTATTCTCCTTTTACAATTCAAGTACATGGCATACACCCACGCGATACGGTGAACGCCAAATCATTTGCTCAAGTTTATCCTGAAATTCAAAAGCGTCTTCAGAACAGAGTAATAGTGGCGCACAATGAAAGTTTTGATAGAAACGTTTTAGCTAAATCCATGGCGTTATATAATTTAAATTATGCTGATTTGAATATAGCTTCTCGATGGGAATGTACTGTAAAAATTTACAAAGCCAAAGGATTAAAACCCACAAAATTGAGTGATTGTTGCCGAGAAATGAATATTGCCTTGAATCATCATGAAGCTTTGTCAGATGCTAGGGCTTGCGCCAAATTGTATTTAAGAAGATAAAGCAAACATAAACTTTACTAATTAACGGAAGTGATTTTCTATGAATTTGTGAAATCTGTATTTCATTTTTTAATTTTGATAATTTTTGTTTCTTTTTTACTACTTTAGTATTCAGTCTAATGTCTTAATTATGAAAGAAGATTTCCTCCATTACCTCTGGAAGTTCAAGAAGTTTGATGCCTTGAATTTAAAAACGTTTAACAATGAGGAAATCACAATTATAAATGTTGGACAATATCTTGAAGTGGCAGGTCCTGATTTTTTTAATGCTCAAATTACTATTGGTAGTCAAAAATGGGCAGGGAATGTCGAAATTCATCTTAAATCGTCGGACTGGTATGTGCATCATCACGAACAGGATGCAGGATATGAAAATGTTATTTTGCATGTGGTTTGGGAACATGATGTAGAGATTTTTAGAAAAAACAACAGTGAAATTCCAGTTTTGGAACTTAAAAATTATGTTGAAAAAAGTACTATAGAGAACTATGCATCCTTAGTAGCTCCAAAATCATGGATTTTTTGCGAAAAACAAATTAAAGAAATTGATGAATTTGTATTCAAAAACTGGCAGGAACGCTTGTTTTTTGAGCGTTTGGAAAGAAAATCAAAACCGATATTTGATTTGTTAGAACAAACCAATCAAGATTGGGAAGCGGTCTTGTTTTGTCTTTTGGCTAAAAATTTTGGTTTGAATACAAATGGTGAAATTTTTTTAAAAATTGCAAAAAAAATCCCTTTTTCGATCATCAGAAAAGAATGTTTTGAGGTCGATAATCTCGAAGCATTGCTTTTTGGGACTGCCGGTTTATTGGATTTTGAAAAAGAAGATAATTATTTCAAAGAATTGAAATTCAGGTATTTTTATTTAGCGCATAAATATCAATTGGAAAGAAGTTATATAGCGCCTGTTCAATTTTTCAAACATCGGCCTGATAATTTTCCAACGATACGACTCTCTCAATTGGCTAATTTATTCCATAATGAGCAAAATTTATTTTCTAAGATAAGTGTTCTAAATTCTTTAAAAAGCAGTTATGATTTGTTTGAAGTTGCTGCTTCAGAATATTGGTTTAACCATTACCAATTTGATAAAAAAAGTCCAGAGAAAAACAAAAAACTATCTAAACCATTTGTTGATTTAATTGTTGTAAATACTATAATTCCGCTTCAGTTTGCTTTTGCAAAAAGTCAGGGTAAAGAAATTTCGGAGGATTTAATTCGGTTATTGAATGAAGTTTCATCTGAAAAAAATGGGGTTATTGATAAATTTAATTCTTTCGGAATTTTATCAAAAAGTGCTTTTGATTCACAAACTTTATTGCAACTCAAAAATGAATATTGTGATAAAAGTAAGTGTTTAGAATGTGCCGTTGGGATGGAATTATTAAAAAATAATTAAATGTAATTAGTAAATGAATCAATCCGATAATTTTTGTAATTTTGTTTCTAATTCTTAACTTACAGAATGTCAGCAGTAATTAGACTTAAATTTTTTTTTGAGAAACACGGTTTTCATGTATCTTCTCGTCTGGCGGATACCTTAGGGATGCGGGCAAGTAGTGTACGGCTTTTTTTTATATATTTATCTTTTGTTACCGCGGGATTATGGTTTGCTGTTTATTTGACACTCGCTTTTTGGATGCGGCTTAAGGATTTGGTTCGTGCAAAACGTACTTCTGTTTTTGATTTATAAAAGTCTTTAAAATAAAAAAAGGGATTATAAAGTATTTTAAGTACTTCATAATCCCTTTTTTAGTAATGATGTAAACTATTTGTCTGGATTGTTTAATTTACTGTTTTTCTTTCCATATACAAAGTAGATGATAACTCCTAAAGCCATCCAGATTACAAGTCTAGCCCAGCTTTCGTTTGGTAAGGAATACATTAAAGCTAAACAAATTAATATTCCAGCAATAGGGACATAAGGAACGAATGGTGTTTTAAATGATCTTGGCGCGTCAGGCATTCTTTTGCGCATTACTAGAACTCCAATACATACTAACACAAAGGCTAATAATGTTCCGATACTTACCATGTGACCTAAATCACTCACGGGAACAAATCCTGCAAAAAGACTCACAAATACCATAAAGAAAAGGTTTGTTTTCCAAGGGGTTCTAAATTTCGCATGAATATCACTGAAGAAAGAAGGCAGTAAGCCATCTTTGCTCATTGTGTAGAAAACACGACTCTGTCCCATTAACATGACTAACATCACTGAAGTGTAGCCCGCTAAAATAGCAACAATTAAACCAGTTTGTAAAAACGTATATCCGGTTCTGGCAAATGCAGTAGCTGCTGGTTTAGCATCTCCTGCAAATTCATTATAAGGAACAAGTCCAGTCATAACATGTGCAAACAATACATATAGGATAGTACAAATAACAAGAGATCCTAAAATACCAATAGGCATTCCTTTCTGTGGATTCTTCGCTTCTTGTGCTGCGGTAGAAACGGCATCAAAACCAATAAAAGCGAAGAAAACGGTTCCTGCTCCTGCAGCAATTCCTGACCATCCAAACTCTCCAAAAACACCTGTGTTTTCTGGAATATATGGGGTGTAGTTTGCAGTGTCTATAAAACTCCATCCTAAAACAATAAACATGATAACTACAATTACTTTTACAACAACTAAAATGTTGTTTATAGAGGCAGATTCTTTTGTTCCTCTAATTAGTAGTAGCGATAACATAGAAACAATAAAAATCGCAGGAAGGTTAATTATACCTCCTTCAATAATAGTTCCGTCACTCAGTTTTAATGTTTCCCAGGGCGAGCATATTAAATCATGTGGCAGATGAACGCCATATTTATTTAATAGTTCGAGTAGATATCTAGACCAACTTACACCTACTGTAGCGGCTCCCAGAGCATATTCAAGCACTAAATCCCAACCTATGATCCAAGCCATGAATTCTCCCATAGTGGCATAAGAATACGTATAAGCGCTCCCGGCCACAGGTATCATAGACGCAAACTCAGCATAGCAAAGTCCTGCAAATGCACATCCTACAGCGGCTAAAATAAATGAAAGTGTTACTGCTGGCCCTGCATGTTCTGCAGCAGCAATTCCTGTTAATGAAAATAATCCTGCTCCAATAATTGCTCCAACTCCTAGCGCTACTAATGAACGTGAGGACAAAGTCCTTTTTAAACCTTTTTCAGATTCTGATGCCTCATTTAGCAGTACTGACAGTGGTTTAGTTTTCCAAATTGACATGGGTTATATAGTTTTGTTTGTTATTAAGCTCCAAATGTATAGTTTTTTATAAAAAATAAAAATAAAAATTTAAGTTTACTGATAAAATAAACGTTGTTTTACAATTTTTTTTCTCAAATAGGACAAGATTTTAAGTTTATTGAATTTTGAAATTAGATGGTGTTTGAAGAATTCATTTAGATTGATTCTATTTTGTAGGTATGAAAGAAAGTATATCATATATTAATTATAATTTTAACCTTGAATAAGTCAACTTTTATTTTTAGGTATTACACGGAAGTTAGATGTTTAAAATTTACTTATATTAAAGTATAGCTGTGGAATGACTTTTAAAATTATTAGATCTTACTTTAACTTTTCACGTGAGCAACGCACGGGTATTTTTATTTTGTTTTTTATAATCTTGATTTCGCAGTCTGCCTATTTTTTTATGGATTTTAACATTCCAATAAAAGAATATTCTGAAAAACAAAAATGGCTTTCGCTACAATCAGAAATGGATTCCATGAAAACGGATTCTAAAAGAGAAAAGACAAAGATTTTTCTTTTCAATCCGAATTTTATAACAGACTATAAAGGATACAGACTGGGGATGACAGTTCAGGAAATTGACCGTTTATTGGCTTTTAGAAAAGAAAATAAGTACGTTAACTCGGCTAAGGAATTTCAAGCTGTTACTAAAGTTTCGGATTCTCTACTAAGTGTTATAGCGCCTTATTTTAAGTTTCCGGATTGGATAAGGAGCCAGAAACTGAATAAAAAATTCGAGCAATATAATAAATACCCCAATCAGGCTTTTACTAAAAAAGGAAAAATAGTTTTAATTGATATCAATCAAGCAACAAAGGAAGATTTAATAAAAATTTATGGAATTGGGGAGGCTATTTCTTTGCGAATTCTAAAACAAAAAGAAAAACTAGGAGTTTTTGTTTCGATGGATCAAATGCAAGAGGTTTGGGGGTTGTCGCCTGAAGTGATCGTTAATTTGAATGCTCATTTTAAAATAGCAGTATTACCAGAATTTAAAAAAATAGATATCAATAATATTTCTTTGAAAGAGCTTTCGCAATTTTATTATTTTAGATACGCGTTAGCTAAGGAGATAGTGACATACAGAAGTATGAAAGGGAATATTAACAGTATTGAGGATTTAACAAAAATTAAAGGATTTCCTGTTGATAAAGCAAAAATAATTGACTTATATTTGGACTTTTAAAATAAAATAGTATCACAATGAATTTTGACTACAACGAAACGCAATCTATGATTGCACAATCTATAAGAGAATTTGCTGAAAAAGAGATTCGCCCAAACATTATGGAATGGGATGAAGCGCAAACATTTCCAGTACCATTGTTTAAAAAATTAGGTGAAATGGGCTTCATGGGTGTTTTAGTGCCAGAAGAACTTGGAGGTTCTGGATTAGGATATCATGAATACATCACGATTGTTGAGGAAATATCTAAAGTAGATCCATCGATTGGGTTGTCTGTTGCGGCACATAATTCCTTATGTACCAATCATATTTTGACTTTTGGGAATGAAGAACAAAAGAAAAAATGGATTCCAAAATTGGCCACAGCGGAGCATATTGGAGCTTGGGGCTTGACAGAGCATAATACCGGTTCTGATGCTGGCGGAATGAATACTACTGCTAAAAAAGAAGGTGATTTTTGGATCGTAAATGGAGCTAAAAATTTCATCACGCATGCTATTTCTGGGGATGTAGCCGTTGTGATTGTTCGTACTGGTGAAAAGGGAGATTCGAAAGGGATGACTGCTTTTGTTTTTGAAAAAGGAATGCCTGGTTTTACTTCAGGAAAAAAAGAAAATAAATTAGGAATGCGTGCCAGTGAAACAGCAGAATTAATTTTTGATAATTGCCGAATTCCAGATTCGAACAGATTAGGAGAAGTAGGGCAAGGTTTTATTCAAGCCATGAAAATCCTTGACGGTGGTAGGATTTCTATTGGAGCATTGTCATTAGGGATTTCCAAAGGGGCCTACGAAGCGGCATTAAAATATTCGAAAGAAAGACATCAGTTTGGTCAACCCATTTCTGAATTTCAAGGAATTTCGTTTAAGCTAGCGGATATGGCTACTGAGATTGAAGCTTCAGAATTGTTATTGCACAAAGCAGCTTTCTTAAAGGAGCAACACAGGCCTGTTACTACATTGGGTGCTATGGCTAAAATGTATGCTTCGGAAGTGTGTGTTAAAGTGGCTAATGAAGCCGTTCAAATACATGGGGGGTATGGTTATATCAAAGATTATCCTGTAGAGAAATTCTATAGAGATTCTAAACTATGTACCATTGGTGAAGGAACTACTGAAATTCAAAAAATAGTAATTTCAAGAAATTTATTAAAAGGATAGTTTTTAGAATTGTGGATATAGAAAGAAGAGTTAACATGCATTAAAATTGCATATTGACTCTTTTTTTTTGCGTGAAGGATGGAAGAGGAAAGCCCGCAATGCAATGAGGACTTATAACGGACAGCCTGACGGCGGGTGAAGAGGTGTTTTGCATAGGACAAAAGTCATGTTCGCCGGCACGCCCAAAAATAATCCATAATTCATGATTCATAATTCAAAATAATGTTTACTTTTGCACACTTAAAGAAAGGGGGTGTCTATATTATGTTAATTATACCAATTAAAGACGGAGAAAATATCGATAGAGCGTTAAAACGCTACAAAAGAAAATTTGATAAAACAGGGACTGTTCGTCAATTAAGAGCACGTACTGCTTTTATTAAGCCTTCAGTAACCAATAGAATCAAAATTCAAAAAGCGGCTTATATCCAAAATATGAGAGATAACTTAGAGAGTTAGTCAATATCTATTAAAATAAAATACCGTTAGTCATTAAAAGTTTTATAACTTTGATGCTAACGGTTTTTTTATGTCTACAACTATAAATGCATTTCGTAATTATCTCGAATTCGAAAAAAAATATTCTCCACATACTATAACAGCTTATTGTAAGGATATTGCCTCTTTTGAATCGTTCAATAAAATTCAATTTGATCAAGCAAGTATTGAGCAGGTTGATTACAGCCAAATTAGAAGCTGGATTGTGTATCTCGTAGACGAGGCAATCTCTAATGTGACAGTAAATAGAAAAATAGCTTCCTTAAAAGCATTTTATAAATTTCTATTAAAAATCAAGCAAATAAAGAGCAGTCCCTTGTCGAAGCATAAGGCACTTAAGGTTCCTAAAACACTGCAGATTCCTTTTTCTGAAAAAGAGATGGTGGATGTTTTGGTTTCAATGCAAAGTGCGATTGGATTTGAAGAGATCAGAAATAAGCTAATCATAGATTTGCTTTATACTACTGGAGTGCGAAGAACTGAATTGGTGCATTTAAAAATTATTAATATTGATTTGTCTGCTGGTACAGTTAAAGTGTTAGGAAAACGCAATAAAGAGCGAATTCTTCCCGTTTTGCCAATAGTAATGGATCAGTTTTCCTTGTACTTAGATGTAAGGTCTTCCTTGGTGGCGATTGTTGATAATGATTATTTCTTTCTCACAAAAAAAGGGTTAAAATTAAATGATTCTTTTGTGTATCGTTTAATAAATTCATACTTTAGTACTGTGTCGGAAAAAGTAAAAAAAAGTCCTCACATACTAAGACATACTTTTGCAACCCATTTATTAAACAGTGGTGCAGATTTAAATTCAGTAAAAGAATTATTGGGACATTCAAGTTTGGCATCTACGCAGATATACACACACAGCAGTTTGTCAGAACTAAAAGGTGTGCATAAAGATGCACATCCTCGTGGTCGAAAGTAATTTAAAAATGTTTAACAATTAAAAAAGATGATTATGAAGGTAAGTGTTCATGCAGTTAACTTTACTGTTGACAAAAAGCTAGTAGATTTTGTTCAAGAGCGATTGGACAAGTTAGAAAAGTATTATGATAAAGTAGTATCGGCAGATGTTTTTTTGAAGGTTGAAAAGACAAGTGATAAAGAGAATAAAATTGCAGAGGTGAAAATTAATGTACCTGGGGATGATTTTTTGGTTAAAAAACAATGTAAAACTTTTGAAGAGGCGGTAGAGCTATCTGCAGAATCTTTACAAAGAATGTTGGTAAAAAGGAAAGAAAAAATAAGTTCACACATTTAATATGATTTTTTTTTAAAAAATGTTTTGATTGAGAGATAAAATTTCTACATTTGCAGTCCGTTAGAAATAGCGGACTTTTTTTATTGATAATGCCAGTGTAGCTCAGTTGGCTAGAGCAGCTGATTTGTAATCAGCAGGTCGTGGGTTCGAGTCCCTCCACCGGCTCTTTTATTTGAAATATTGATAATTATGGTTTAGGGGAGATACTCAAGCGGCCAACGAGGGCAGACTGTAAATCTGCTGTGTAAACTTCGCAGGTTCGAATCCTGCTCTCCCCACAAAAAAGAAGTTTAGATTTCAGGATGCTGATTTTAAATCTACAATCGTAAATCTACAATCAGAATTCTCTGCCGACTTAGCTCAGAGGTAGAGTGCTTCCTTGGTAAGGAAGAGGTCACGGGTTCAATTCCCGTAGTTGGCTCAAGTAAGTAGGAAATAGAAATTAATATATAACAAGATTAAAAATTAAGTAAAATGGCAAAGGAAAATTTTAACCGTAACAAGCCCCACTTAAACATTGGAACAATTGGGCACGTGGATCACGGAAAAACTACATTAACTGCGGCAATTACAAAAGTATTGTCTGATGCAGGTTACTGTCAAGCAAAATCATTTGATCAAATTGATAATGCTCCAGAAGAAAAAGAAAGAGGTATTACAATTAATACATCTCACGTAGAGTATGAAACTGCTAATCGTCATTACGCTCACGTTGACTGTCCAGGTCACGCGGATTACGTAAAGAACATGGTTACGGGAGCTGCTCAAATGGATGGTGCTATTCTTGTTGTAGCTGCTACCGATGGGCCAATGCCACAAACACGTGAGCATATCCTTTTAGGTCGCCAAGTAGGTATTCCTAGAATGGTTGTATTCATGAATAAAGTGGATATGGTTGATGATGAGGAATTACTTGAATTAGTTGAGATGGAAATCAGAGACTTATTATCATTCTATGAATATGATGGAGATAATGGTCCTGTTGTTCAAGGTTCTGCTTTAGGTGGATTGAATAATGATCCAGCTTGGGTACCAAAAATTCTTGAACTAATGGAAGCTGTAGATTCTTGGATCGAAGAGCCTGTAAGAGATGTTGCAAAACCTTTCTTGATGCCTGTTGAAGATGTATTCTCAATCACTGGTCGTGGAACTGTAGCTACAGGTCGTATCGAAACAGGTGTTGCTAATACTGGAGATCCAGTTGAAATCATTGGTATGGGTGCTGAAAAATTGACTTCTACTATTACAGGAGTTGAGATGTTCCGTAAAATCCTTGATAGAGGAGAAGCTGGAGATAACGTAGGTATTCTTTTAAGAGGTATTCAGAAAGAAGACATCAAAAGAGGAATGGTTATTTGTAAGCCAGGTTCAGTTAAGCCACATGCTACTTTCAAAGCAGAGGTTTATATCTTGAAAAAAGAAGAAGGTGGTCGTCATACGCCATTCCATAATAATTACCGTCCACAGTTTTACGTACGTACAACGGATGTAACAGGTATCATTACTTTGCCAACAGGTGTAGAGATGGTTATGCCTGGGGATAACTTAACAATCGATGTTGTATTGCTTAGTGCAATTGCATTGAGTGTTGGTTTGCGTTTTGCTATCCGTGAAGGTGGTAGAACAGTTGGTGCTGGTCAGGTAACTGAGATAGTAGCATAATCCTATAAATAAATTAGAAAGCCAGTAACGGTTTTAACTGTTACTGGCTTTTAACAAACGGGCGTAGTTCAAGGGTAGAATAGCGGTCTCCAAAACCGTTGATGGGGGTTCGAATCCCTCCGCCCGTGCAAAAAATAAATCATAATGACAAAAGTTGTTAATTACATATCAGAAGCATTTGAAGAATTAAAGTCAAATGTAACTTGGCCAGCTTGGCCTGAGGTGCAACGCCTAACGATTGTTGTTGCTGTTTTTTCAGTGCTATTCGCCTTGGCAACTTGGGGAGTTGATGAGATTTTCGCAAAAGCTTTAGCTGGATTTTTTAACTGGATAAAAGGGTAATTTTTTTCTTATGGCAGATAATAATATTAAGAAATGGTATGTCGTTAGAGCAGTAAGCGGACAAGAGAACAAAGTGAAAGCATACATTGAAACTGAAATCGCAAGATTAGGGATGGGTGATTACGTTTCGCAAGTTTTAGTTCCTACTGAAAAAGTGGTTACTGTGAAAGAAGGAAAAAAAATAATCAAAGACAAAGTTTATTTTCCTGGTTATGTTATGATTGAAGCAAATCTTATTGGTGAAATACCTCATATAATTAAGTCTATAACAAGTGTTATCGGTTTTTTGGGAGAGATAAAAGGTGGAGAGCCTGTTCCTTTAAGAATTTCGGAAGTAAACAGAATGTTAGGTAAGGTCGATGAGTTGGCTGTAAATGCCGACACTCGTTCAATTCCTTTCAACATTGGTGAAACGATCAAGGTTGTTGATGGACCTTTTAATGGGTTTAACGGTACTGTTGAAAAAATTAATGAAGAAAAGCGTAAACTTGAAGTGATGGTTAAAATCTTCGGAAGAAAAACACCATTAGAATTAAGTTTTATGCAAGTAGAAAAAGTATAATTTTTTGTTACATCTATAATATCCATTGCAATCGCTTCCAATGATTGTAATGTTAAATTTTTTAAAAAATGGCTAAAGAAATTAGTAAGGTAGTAAAACTACAAGTTAAGGGAGGTGCTGCGAACCCGTCGCCACCGGTTGGACCTGCTTTAGGAGCTGCTGGGGTAAACATCATGGAATTCTGTAAGCAATTTAATGCTAGAACTCAAGATAAACCCGGCAAAATATGCCCAGTACAAATTACTGTGTATAAAGACAAATCGTTTGATTTTGTTGTAAAAACTCCTCCAGCAGCAGTTCAGTTAATGGAAGCTGCAAAGCTAAAATCTGGTTCTGGTGAGCCTAATCGTAAAAAAGTAGCTAGTGTTACTTGGGAACAAATTAGAGCTATTGCTGAAGACAAGATGCCAGACTTAAATGCATTCACTATGGAGTCTGCAATGAGTATGGTTGCTGGAACAGCTAGATCTATGGGTATAACTGTATCAGGAGACGCTCCTTTTTAATTAAGAGAAAGACATGGCAAAATTGACAAAAAAGCAAAAAGAGGCTGCTTCAAAAATTGAAAAGAACAAATTATACTCTTTAAAAGATGCTGCGGCATTAATAAAAGTAATTGCTTCTGCAAAATTTGATGAGTCTGTTGATATCGCAGTACGTTTGGGTGTAGATCCAAGAAAAGCGAATCAAATGGTTAGAGGTGTGGTAACATTACCTCATGGAACTGGTAAAGATGTTAAAGTACTAGCATTAGTTACTCCGGACAAAGAAGCAGAGGCTTTGGCAGCAGGAGCGGACTATGTAGGTCTTGACGATTATTTACAAAAGATAAAAGATGGTTGGACAGATGTTGATGTAATTATCACAATGCCTTCTGTTATGGGTAAATTAGGTCCATTAGGTCGTATTTTAGGACCTAGAGGTTTAATGCCTAACCCTAAAACAGGGACTGTAACTATGGATGTTGCAAAAGCTGTTCAAGAGGTAAAAGCTGGTAAAATTGACTTTAAAGTTGATAAAACTGGTATAGTGCATGCAGGAATTGGTAAAGTTTCTTTTGGAACAGAACAAATTGTTGACAATGCTCACGAAATTATTCAAACATTAATCAAACTTAAACCAACTGCGGCTAAAGGAACTTACATTAAAAGTATTTACCTAACTAGCACTATGAGTCCTGCAATTGCTTTGGACCCTAAAGCAGTATAATTGGTAGTTAAAAATTTTTAGTATGACTAGAGAAGAAAAATCAATTGCGATTGAAGTTTTAACTGCACAGTTAGCTGGTACAAACATTGTTTATGTATCTGATATTTCTGGAATGAATGCAGAGGCAACTTCAAACTTGAGAAGAGCTTGCTTTAAAGCAGGTATAAAATTAGAAGTTGTTAAAAATACCTTGCTTGCAAAAGCAATGGAAGCTTCGGCTAATGATTATGGAGAATTGCCTTCAGTTTTGACTGGTAATAGCGCTATATTCATTTCTGAAATAGCAAACGCTCCTGGTAAGATAATCAAGGATTTCAGAAAAAAATCAGCTAAACCTGTATTAAAGGGAGCTTATATTAATGCTGAAGTTTATATTGGAGACGATCAATTAGATGCGTTAGCAACTATTAAATCTAAAGAAGAGCTTATTGGCGAACTTATTGGATTATTGCAGTCACCAGCACAAAGAGTTATATCTGCTCTTCAGAACCAATTTGCAAAAAGCGAAGAAGTTACAGAAGAAGTAGAAGCATAATAAAACTGACTTTACAGTCCTGGTTTTATTTTAAAACGCGCACAATAAATAAATTATATTTTTACAAATCATTTTAAAACGATAGAAAAAATGGCAGATTTGAAACAATTCGCAGAACAATTAGTTAACCTAACGGTAAAAGAAGTTAACGAATTAGCAACAATATTAAAAGATGAGTACGGAATCGAACCAGCTGCTGCAGCTGTAGTAGTTTCAGGTGGTGGTGAAGCTGCGGCTGAAGACGTTCAAACAGAATTTACAGTTGTATTAAAAGCAGCAGGTGCTTCTAAATTAGCAGTTGTAAAATTAGTTAAAGAACTTACAGGTTTAGGTTTGAAAGAAGCTAAAGATGTAGTTGATAGCGCACCAAGTAATGTTAAAGAAGGTGTTTCTAAAGAAGAGGCTGAAGGGCTTAAAAAATCTTTAGAAGAAGCTGGAGCTGAGGTTGAACTTAAATAGTTAAACTTGCTTTAAAGAATAAGGTTTAGGTCTTGGGTTTAGTCACCCAATGACCTAAACCATTTTTCGTATAACAAAAGTCTACCATGTGTAATTACACAATAGTCTTTTAAAACAAATTCATTTTACCCATTACGAGGAAAAAAAATTAACAGATAATAAAAAAGTAGTTATCTTAAATTGGTTTTTAAAGATGTAATGGTTGTAAAAAGAAAAGTATAAATAAATCAATATTTATACAAAAAAATTACTTTTTTAATCAAAATTTTGTCCATTGATGATAACAAATCAGACTGAAAGATTGAATTTTGCCTCTACAAAAAATATTCCTGATTATCCGGATTTTCTAGATGTTCAGGTTAAATCGTTTAAAGATTTTTTTCAATTAGAAACTAAATCTGACGAAAGAGGCGACGAAGGGCTATACAATACCTTCATGGAAAATTTCCCAATTACTGATACAAGAAATAACTTTGTATTGGAATTTCTTGATTATTTTGTAGATCCACCACGTTACACAATTCAAGAATGTATAGAAAGAGGTCTTACCTATAGTGTTCCTTTAAAAGCAAGGTTAAAACTATATTGTACTGATCCAGAACATGAAGATTTTGAAACTATTGTTCAAGATGTTTATCTTGGTACAATTCCTTATATGACACCAAGCGGTACCTTTGTTATTAACGGTGCTGAGCGTGTAGTTGTTTCGCAATTGCATAGATCTCCAGGTGTTTTCTTTGGTCAATCGTTCCATGCAAATGGTACAAAATTGTATTCTGCCAGAGTAATTCCTTTTAAAGGTTCTTGGATAGAATTTTCTACAGATATTAATAGCGTAATGTATGCGTATATCGATAGAAAGAAAAAATTACCAGTTACTACTCTTTTTAGAGCAATTGGTTTTGAAAGAGATAAAGATATTTTAGAAATTTTTGATCTTGCTGAAGAAATTAAGGTTTCTAAGACAGGTCTTAAAAAATATATCGGTAGAAAGTTAGCTGCTCGTGTGTTGAATACATGGCATGAAGATTTTGTGGATGAAGATACTGGTGAAGTAGTTTCTATCGAACGTAACGAAATAATCCTTGATAGAGATACGATTATCGACAAAGATAATGTGGAAGAAATCATTGATTCTAACGTTAAATCTATTTTGTTGCACAAAGAAGATGCTAATCAAGGTGATTATGCGATCATTCACAACACGCTACAAAAAGATCCAACAAATTCTGAAAAAGAGGCTGTTGAACACATCTACAGACAACTGCGTAACGCTGAACCGCCTGATGAAGAAACGGCTCGTGGGATCATTGATAAATTATTTTTCTCTGATCAACGCTACAACTTAGGGGAAGTAGGTCGTTATAGAATTAATAAAAAATTAGGATTAGATACTCCAATGGAAAAGCAAGTCTTGACCAAAGAAGATATCATAACTATCGTGAAGTATTTGATTGAATTGATCAACTCTAAAGCAGAGATTGATGATATTGATCACTTATCAAACCGTCGTGTAAGAACAGTTGGAGAACAATTGTCTCAACAATTCGGTGTTGGTTTAGCACGTATGGCTAGAACTATTCGTGAGAGAATGAACGTTAGAGATAACGAGGTGTTTACACCAATAGATTTGATTAATGCTAAAACATTATCCTCTGTTATCAACTCTTTCTTTGGAACAAACCAGTTGTCTCAGTTTATGGATCAAACGAATCCACTTGCCGAGATTACGCACAAAAGAAGATTATCTGCACTAGGACCAGGTGGACTTTCGAGAGAAAGAGCCGGTTTTGAGGTACGTGACGTTCACTATACGCATTACGGACGTTTATGTCCAATTGAAACTCCAGAGGGACCAAACATTGGTTTGATTTCATCTCTTGGTGTTTATGCTAAAGTAAACGGAATGGGTTTCATAGAAACGCCGTACCGTAAAGTAACTAACGGAACTGTAGATTTAGTGTCTACTCCGGTTTACTTAAGCGCAGAGGAAGAAGAAGGAATGATGATTGCTCAGGCAAATATTCAAATGGATGCTACTGGAAAAATTACTGCCGAAGACGTAATTGCACGTCAAGAAGGTGATTTCCCGGTAATTGAACCAACACGTGTAGATTATACAGATGTTGCTCCAAACCAGATTGCTTCTATCTCTGCTTCTTTGATTCCTTTCTTAGAACATGATGATGCGAATAGAGCCCTGATGGGATCTAACATGATGCGTCAGGCCGTACCATTGATTCGTCCTGAAGCGCCAATTGTTGGAACTGGTTTAGAGCGTCAAGTTGCTTCTGACTCTAGAGTTTTAATTAACGCTGAAGGAGATGGAGTTATTGAATATGTAGATGCAAATATTATCACTATCAAATACGATCGTTCTGAGGAAGAAAGAATGGTAAGTTTTGAGCCTGATGAAAAAACATACAATCTAATTAAATTTAGAAAAACCAATCAAGGTACAAGTATCAACCTTAAACCTATCGTAAGAAAGGGAGACAGAGTGGTTCCTGGACAAGTATTATCAGAAGGATATGCAACTCAAAATGGTGAATTAGCTTTAGGTAGAAACCTAAAAGTTGCCTTTATGCCATGGAAAGGATACAACTTCGAGGATGCGATTGTAATTTCTGAAAAAGTAGTTCGTGACGATATTTTTACCTCTATTCACGTGGATGATTATTCATTAGAAGTTAGAGATACTAAATTAGGTAACGAAGAATTAACGAACGACATACCGAACGTTTCTGAAGAAGCTACTAAAGATTTAGATGAAAATGGAATGATTAGAATTGGAGCCGAGGTTAAACCTGGTGACATTCTTATCGGAAAAATTACTCCAAAAGGGGAATCAGATCCTACACCGGAAGAGAAATTGCTTCGTGCAATCTTCGGGGACAAAGCAGGTGATGTAAAAGATGCTTCATTAAAAGCGTCTCCTTCTTTACATGGTGTTGTTTTAGACAAAAAACTGTTCGCAAGAGCAGTAAAAGATAAACGTAAACGTACGCAGGATAAAGATGCTTTAGGAGCACTTGAAATGGAGTTTGAAGTTAAATTTGTGGAATTAAAAGACAAATTAGTAGAGAAACTTTTCTTGATCGTAAACGGAAAAACATCTCAAGGTGTAATGAATGATTTGGGTGAGGAAGTTTTACCAAAAGGTAAAAAATACACTCAAAAAATGCTTTATGCAGTAGAAGATTTTGCTCACTTAAGTAAAGGTCAATGGGTTGCTGATGATGCAACTAATAAAATGGTTAATGATTTAATTCATAACTATAAAATTAAATTGAACGATTTACAAGGGGCTTTACGTAGAGAGAAATTCACTATTACTGTTGGAGATGAATTGCCAGCAGGAATCTTGAAATTAGCGAAAGTATATATTGCCAAAAAACGTAAGTTGAAAGTTGGGGATAAAATGGCGGGACGTCACGGTAACAAAGGTATCGTTGCTCGTATCGTTCGTCATGAAGATATGCCTTTCCTTGAAGACGGAACGCCAGTTGATATCGTGTTGAACCCACTTGGTGTACCTTCACGTATGAACATTGGTCAAATTTATGAAACGGTATTAGGTTGGGCAGGACAAAACTTGGGTAGAAAATTTGCTACACCAATTTTTGACGGAGCGACTCTTGATCAAATCAATGAATTGACTGACGAAGCTGGAATACCACGTTTTGGACATACACATTTATATGATGGTGGTACAGGAGAGCGTTTCCATCAAGCGGCAACAGTTGGAGTTATCTACATGTTGAAACTTGGACACATGGTTGACGATAAAATGCACGCACGTTCTATAGGTCCATACTCGTTGATTACACAACAACCACTTGGAGGTAAAGCTCAATTTGGAGGGCAACGTTTTGGAGAGATGGAGGTTTGGGCACTTGAAGCGTATGGAGCATCAAGTACACTTAGAGAAATCTTGACTGTGAAGTCTGATGATGTTATCGGTAGAGCTAAAACTTACGAAGCAATCGTTAAGGGGGAATCTATGCCAGAACCAGGATTACCGGAATCATTTAATGTATTAATGCATGAATTGAAAGGTCTTGGACTTGACATTCGTTTAGAAGAATAAATAATAATTTGTCAGAGGTAGAGCCGTTCATTGTAACGTCTCTACTTTGGCATTTATATAAGTTTTTAGGATTTATACCCGTAACCCGTTCCGATTTTTTATTTAGACCCAATAGGTTTTATAAATAGCACTTCAAAAATTGTATTTGAAGTTTAGAGAAGTAATTCGAGGTAATAGTTTAATGATTAAAGAAAATCATAAATCTACAATCAATTTTTAATTGCAAATAAATCAAGAGTAAAAACTATGATGAATAATAGAAATAATAACAATAAAGATAAAAACCCTGTAAAAAGGTTTAATAAAATCTCCATAGGACTTGCTTCTCCTGAATCGATCTTGAAAGAATCAAGAGGTGAAGTATTGAAGCCAGAAACGATCAACTACAGAACGCACAAACCGGAGCGTGATGGACTTTTCTGTGAACGTATTTTTGGACCAGTAAAGGATTTTGAATGTGCTTGTGGTAAATATAAAAGAATACGTTACAAAGGGATCATCTGTGACCGTTGTGGTGTAGAAGTAACGGAGAAAAAAGTACGTAGAGACAGAGTAGGTCATATCAATCTTGTTGTGCCAATTGCTCATATCTGGTATTTCCGTTCGCTTCCAAACAAAATTGGTTATATCCTTGGTCTTCCATCTAAGAAATTAGATATGATTATTTACTACGAAAGATACGTAGTAATCCAAGCTGGTATCGCTAAAAATGCAGAAGGTGAATCGTTGCAAAGACTAGACTTTTTGACAGAAGAAGAATATTTAAATATTTTAGATACACTTCCTGCTGACAATCAGTATCTTGATGATTTTGATCCTAATAAATTTGTTGCCAAAATGGGAGCAGAGTGTATTATGGATTTATTGGCGCGAATTGATCTCGATGCCTTGTCTTACCAATTGAGACACAATGCTAACAATGAAACGTCTAAACAACGTAAAACTGAAGCGTTAAAAAGATTACAAGTTGTGGAATCTTTCCGTGAGTCTAACTTGAACCGTGAGAATCGTCCGGAATGGATGATTATGAAAGTGGTACCCGTTATCCCACCAGAATTACGTCCGCTTGTGCCACTTGATGGAGGTCGTTTTGCAACTTCAGATTTAAATGATTTATATCGTCGTGTAATTATACGCAACAACCGTTTGAAAAGATTAATGGAGATTAAAGCTCCAGAAGTTATCTTAAGAAACGAAAAACGTATGTTGCAGGAATCTGTAGATTCACTTTTCGATAATACGCGTAAAGCTTCTGCAGTTAAAACAGAATCAAACAGACCATTAAAATCATTATCTGATTCCCTTAAAGGTAAACAAGGACGTTTCCGTCAAAATTTACTTGGAAAACGTGTGGATTATTCTGCTCGTTCGGTAATTGTTGTTGGACCAGAATTGAAATTATCTGAGTGTGGTATCCCAAAAGATATGGCAGCAGAATTATACAAACCTTTCGTTATCCGTAAATTGATAGAAAGAGGAATTGTAAAAACGGTAAAATCAGCTAAGAAAATAATAGATAAGAAAGAGCCTGTAGTTTGGGATATCCTTGAAAATGTAATTAAAGGCCACCCAATATTACTGAATCGTGCTCCTACTTTGCACAGATTAGGTATCCAAGCATTCCAACCAAAATTAATTGAAGGAAAAGCAATCCAATTGCACCCTTTAGTTTGTACGGCTTTTAATGCGGATTTTGATGGGGATCAAATGGCAGTTCACTTACCATTAGGACCTGAAGCTATTTTGGAAGCACAACTATTAATGTTGGGTTCTCACAATATTTTGAATCCTGCAAATGGTGCTCCAATCACGGTACCTTCTCAGGATATGGTTTTGGGTCTATATTATATGACCAAAGAACGTTTGTCTACTCCTGAGCTTAAAATTTTAGGAGAAGGAATCACTTTTTATTCTGCTGAAGAAGTAAATATTGCTTTGAATGAAGGCAGATTAGAATTGAATGCTCGTGTGAAAATTAGAGCAAAACATTTTAATGAAGCAGGTGACTTGGTGTTCCAAATCATACAAACTACTGCAGGTCGTGTATTATTTAATGAAGTAGTACCGGAAGCAGCTGGATATATCAATGATGTATTGACTAAGAAAAACCTTAGAGATATTATCGGACACGTTTTAAGCGCTACCGATGTACCTACCACTGCGGCTTTCTTGGATAACATGAAAGATATGGGTTACAAATTTGCCTTCAAAGGTGGTTTGTCATTCTCTCTAGGTGATATTAGAATTCCAGATCAGAAACCTAAATTAATTGCGGATGCCAGAGAACAAGTTCAAGGTATTTCTGCTAATTATAACATGGGTCTTATCACTAATAACGAACGTTACAACCAAGTTATTGATGTATGGACATCAGCAAATGCACAACTTACAGAGTTAGCAATGAAAAACATTAGAGAAGACCAGCAAGGTTTCAACTCGGTGTATATGATGCTTGATTCTGGAGCAAGGGGTTCCAAAGAACAAATTCGTCAGTTGACCGGTATGCGTGGTTTGATGGCTAAGCCAAAAAAATCTACTGCTGGTGGTGGTGAAATTATTGAGAACCCGATTCTTTCTAACTTTAAAGAAGGGCTGTCTATCCTTGAGTACTTTATCTCTACTCACGGTGCGCGTAAAGGTCTTGCGGATACGGCTTTGAAAACGGCCGATGCAGGATATTTAACAAGAAGATTGCATGATGTATCTCAAGATGTTATTGTGAACATTGATGATTGTGGTACACTTAGAGGTGTTGAAGTATCAGCATTGAAGAAAAATGAGGAAATAGTTGAGACTTTAGGAGAAAGAATTTTAGGGCGTGTTGCATTGCAAGATGTAATAAATCCTTTGACAAATGATGTACTAGTACGTTCAGGTGAGCAAATCACAGAGGCATTGATGAAACAAATTGAAGCTTCTCCAATTGAGAAAGTAGAAGTTCGTTCACCTCTTGTTTGTGAAGCATTGAAAGGAATTTGTGCTAAATGTTACGGTAGAAATTTAGCTACTGGAAAAATGACTCAACGAGGAGAAGCTGTTGGTGTTATTGCAGCCCAATCTATTGGAGAGCCCGGAACACAATTAACATTACGTACATTCCACGTTGGTGGGGTTGCGGGTGGTATATCTGAAGAGTCTAGTATTGTTACCAAATTTAACGGTAAACTAGAAATTGAAGATTTAAAAACGGTTAAGGGAGAAGATAGTGAAGGTAATGCAGTTGATATTGTAGTATCTCGTTCTACTGAATTGAAATTAATCGATGAAAGAACAGGTATTTTATTAAGTACCAATAACATCCCTTACGGTTCCAGTATCTTTGTTAAAGACGGTCAGTCTGTTGCTAAAGGTGATGTGATTTGTAAATGGGATCCCTATAATGGAGTTATTGTTTCTGAATTTACCGGTAAAATTGCTTACGAAGAGTTAGAGCAAGGTCAATCATTCATGGTTGAAATTGATGAGCAAACTGGTTTCCAAGAAAAAGTAATTTCTGAATCTAGAGCTAAAAAATTAATTCCTACTTTATTGGTTTACGGTAAAGACAATGAATTGATTCGTTCGTATAACTTACCAGTTGGAGCCCACTTGATGGTTGAAAACGGGGAGAAAATTAAAGCAGGTAAGGTATTGGTAAAAATTCCTCGTCGTTCTTCTAAATCAGGAGATATTACAGGAGGTTTGCCAAGAATTACAGAGTTGTTAGAAGCTCGTAATCCTTCAAACCCAGCTGTTGTTTCTGAAATCGATGGTGTTGTTTCTTTTGGAAAAATCAAAAGAGGAAACCGTGAGATTGTTATCGAATCTAAATTTGGGGACATTAGAAAATACTTGGTTAAATTATCAAGCCAAATTCTTGTTCAAGAAAATGACTTTGTAAGAGCAGGGGTGCCATTATCTGATGGTGCAATTACTCCGGATGATATTTTAAGAATTCAAGGACCAGCAGCTGTTCAACAGTATTTGGTAAATGAAATTCAAGAAGTATACCGTTTGCAAGGGGTGAAAATCAACGACAAACACTTTGAAGTAGTAATACGTCAAATGATGCGTAAAGTAAGAGTTCAAGATCCAGGTGATACTTTATTCCTAGAAGATCAATTGATTCATACGAAAGATTTTATCGTTCAAAATGATAAATTATATGGTATGAAAGTAGTGGAAGATGCTGGAGATTCTAGTGCTTTAAAAGAAGGACAAATTATTACGCCTCGTGAATTGCGTGATGAAAATTCTCTTTTGAAACGCACAGATAAAAATCTTGTTGTGGCTCGTGATGTTGTTACTGCAACTGCAACACCAGTTTTACAAGGTATTACAAGAGCATCGCTTCAAACGAAATCGTTTATATCAGCTGCTTCTTTCCAAGAAACGACTAAAGTATTGAATGAAGCTGCTGTTGCAGGTAAAATCGATTACTTAGAAGGATTGAAAGAAAATGTAATTGTTGGACATAGAATCCCTGCCGGAACGGGTATGAGAGAATATGACCATACAATTGTAGGATCAAAAGAAGATTACAATGATATGATGGCTAACAAAGAGGAATATATTTATTAAGATATGAGTAATTCTAATCAACAACAAGAGCAAATTAATATAGAGTTAGACGAAAAAATTGCAGAAGGAATTTATTCTAATTTGGCAATTATTAATCATTCCTCGTCAGAGTTTGTTTTAGATTTTGTAAGTATCATGCCAGGTATACCTAAAGCTAAGGTAAAATCAAGAATAGTCTTGACGCCACAGCATGCTAAAAGATTGTTGAAAGCAATTGGGGAAAATATTCACCGTTTTGAAGTCGCTCATGGCGAAATAAAAGATACTGAACAAGCGCCAATTCCGCTTAATTTTGGTCCTGCGGGACAAGCATAATATTTTTAAAGGCTCCAGAAATGGAGCCTTTTTTATTTATAGAATAATATAAAGAATGGATATTAGCACTTCTATTATTATTGTTTATAATCTAAAAGTAATTTTTTTACAATTTTCCTACATTGTATAAATCAAATTTGAGGCTCAAAATTCATTACAATTTTGGGTATTTACAAATCGATATAGTGTTTAAGTCGAGTGTCACTTTCTATTTCTGCTCGACTACCTATTTTCTTCCTAATAAGCCTTTTGTTATTTGCTATCAATAGGTTTTCAGCAATTCAAGATTAACATAGCGTTAAGTCTACGGGGTAAACAACAAATTTGCGCTTTAAACGATTATAATGGTCATTCATCGGAAATGTTTTTTGTTCGATTTTAATTGATATACTTTCGTTCTCGGAATAGAAGAACAAGTTCTATTTATCATAAAAACAAATTAGTATGAAATATTTTTCTTTTAAAGCAAATAAAAAAAACGTGATAAACAGTTTAATTTTGTTTGTTTTTATTTTAGTATCTAATACTGCTGTTTTTGCTCAAACTACAAAAACTGTTGTTGAAGTAAATACAATTGATGGTACTACTATTACAAAACAAGAAAACGTTTCAGCCGTTTCATCTTCTAATACTATGAATTTTGTATTGTGGTTTATGGGTTCTAAACAAGATCCAAACAGTACAATAGCAACAGAAGGGACTACTACTAAAAAACAAGTTATTACTTCAGGTACAGCTCCAAATCGTTTGTTAATCAAAGCTTTTTTGAAAAAAGCAGTGAATTTGGAAAGTATGATTGCTTAGGTTTAAATGGATTTTCATAATTATACAAAAAAACGCTAATTTAAAAAATTAGCGTTTTTTTGTATAATTATTTTTCTAGTTTTAATTTTTTGTATGGTCAGTTGTCCATCAGGAATAATTATCTAATCCAAACGGTTATTCGAATTCTGAAGTGAAGAATAGTTTGACATTTGGATATTTATTTTGTGTCATTTGAATGGTAAAATCCGAATCCGCTAGGAATACTAATTGTCCGTATTTATCATGTGCCAGGAATTTCTGTTTTATTCTTCTAAACTCTTTGAATTCATCGCTTTTTAAATCGTTGGGTTTTACCCAACATGCTTTGTGTACCGGGAAATTTTCATACGTACATTTTGCACCGTATTCATGTTCTAAACGATATTGGATAACTTCGTATTGAAGAGCTCCAACAGTTCCGATAATTTTTCGGTTATTCATTTCAAGAGTGAATAACTGTGCAACACCTTCATCCATTAACTGATCAATTCCTTTGTCTAATTGTTTGGCTTTCATCGGATCAGCATTGTTGATGTACCTGAAATGTTCCGGAGAGAAGCTCGGGATTCCTTTAAAACTCATGATTTCTCCTTCGGTTAAAGTATCACCAATTTTGAAATTTCCGGTATCGTGTAAACCTACAATATCACCAGGATAAGAAATGTCGACAATTTCTTTCTTTTCAGCAAAGAAAGCATTTGGACTAGAAAATTTTAAATTCTTTTTTTGACGTACGTGGTAATACGGTTTGTTTCTTTCAAAAGTTCCTGATACAATTTTTATAAAAGCCAAACGGTCTCTGTGTTTTGGATCCATATTAGCGTGGATTTTAAAAACAAATCCCGTCATTTTTTCTTCTTTTGGATCTACTAATCGCGTTTCCGAATCTTTTGGTCTGGGTGATGGCGCAATTTGAACAAAACAATCCAATAGTTCTCTAACTCCAAAATTATTCAACGCCGAACCAAAAAATACAGGTTGTAATTTCCCGTCTAAATAATCCTGTCGATCAAATTTTGGATATACTTCATCTATTAATTCTAATTCTTCCCGCAATCGATCAGCAGGTTTTTGACCGATGATTTTCTCTAATTCAGGATTTTGGACATCAGAAAATGCAATGGTCTCTTCAATATTTTTGCGATTGTCACCACTAAATAAGTTGATATTTTGTTCCCATAAATTATAAATCCCTTGAAAGTCATACCCCATTCCTATTGGAAAACTTAGCGGAGTAACTGTTAAACCCAGTTTTTGTTCCACTTCATCCATCAAGTCAAAAGCATCTTTTCCTTCTCGGTCTAATTTATTGATGAATACAATTATTGGAATTTTACGCATTCTACAAACGGCTACTAACTTTTCCGTTTGTTCCTCAACACCTTTGGCAACGTCAACCACAACAATAACGCTATCCACAGCAGTTAAGGTTCTAAACGTATCCTCAGCAAAATCCTTGTGTCCAGGAGTATCAAGAATGTTAATTTTTTTGTCTTTATAATTGAATGCTAAAACGGATGTAGAAACCGAAATTCCTCTCTGGCGTTCAATTTCCATAAAGTCACTGGTAGCCCCTTTTTTAATTTTATTATTCTTTACAGCACCTGCTTCTTGAATTGCACCACCAAAGAGGAGGAGTTTCTCAGTAAGTGTTGTTTTTCCGGCATCAGGATGTGATATAATTCCGAAAGTTCTTCTGCGTTGTATTTCTTCTAAAAAGCCCATATTTATATAAATAGCTTGCAAAAGTACTATTTATAAATGCCAATTAAAAAAATACTATACGCTAAATGGATTTGGTGTGTTTTGAAGTCGTAATTCTGACAAATTTTGAATCGATATTAGAATTGTCTGTGATGCTTTTAGATGAAAAGAAAGGCTGCCTTTTCAGGCAGCCTTTGAAATATTGTTTACTACATGTTTATCGACCAAACGGAATAGCCATTTGGAGGGCATTGAATTTTTACCCATTTGTCTGCTTGTGTTGTTGGTAACCAAGTCGAGTTTCCGGTAAAATCTTTAATTTGGGCATTGACCCAGTTGGTTTGAATCCATCTTTCTTGCCAGGTTGATGAGTTGTTAAGGTAAACTACCAGTCCGGGGTTTCCGTTGTAGCCGTTTCTTCGGGCAATATATTCATCAGTATCGGTATATAGGATTGAGGTGGTCCCGGTCCCTTTATTATTATGAATCCAAATAAGGTTATCCATCTTTGTTTTATTCAACCATTCTTCATAGTCTCTGTAAAATATAGTTGGATATCCCTCGTGAGTCAAAATATAAGCGTAGGCTAACTCTTTCTTCCAAATTTCATCGGTGTCATGGTTAGAGACAAAAGTAACCGCTTTGTACGGGTTTCTTTTCCACATCATGTCATCATTCAATATGTTTAGATTGTTTCCGTCAAAAGCATCATTCATTTTATAATAACAGGCAAAATCAAACACCGAACTGTTTGCATTATTTGCCCACCATTCTAATGTGTTTACATTAGCGTCCCAATACTCACCAACTGAGAAACCACCTACATTAGCATTCCAATCTTTCACTACCCAAGGACCAAATCCCTTAACGTAATCAAATCTCCAGCCATCGAATTTCATTGTGTTCTTATAGTATTTCCCCACACCATCTGTTCTTTTCCAAAGCCAGTCTTGTACATTTGGCACCACATGGGCTAAGTCAGGAAAACCACCGAAAGCTCCTTCATCATTATTACCGTACGAATTTTTATAAAAATCAGCACTAGTTCTGGGGAATTTACCAGAAGCAACACCGGTGAAATTAGTATACGTTTGTGTTCCCGTAAAAGGATTGTTTTCTAACTGTCCGCCACTATTGTGATTGAGTACCATATCAGCATATACCTGCATATTTTCAATGTGTACTTTAGTAATTAGACTTTCAAGTTCCGTACGGGAACCAAATCTTGTTTCTATTGTTCCATTTTGATTGTAATTTCCAAAGTCAAAATAGTCGGTAGGATCGTAACCCATAGAAAAGGCTCCGTTTTGTGCTTTTGAAACTGGAGGGAGCCAGATGGAACCAATACCAGCATTAGACCAAGCAGTTATCTTGGTGTTTACAGTATTCCACCACGTTCCGCCCGCTGGCACATCCCAGTAAAAAGCTTGCATCATGACACCACCTCCGGGATTTGCCACGTATTTACTTGTTGCCGTATTTGAATGCTTGCCTGTGCTGAATGGATGGCCATCATGATGGGTTACATTAATAACTTTAAATTGCGCAGCAGCTTCTGTTGAATTGGTAATTAAATCATCATTTGAATTGCACGAGCAAAAGCCAACGAGTAATAGTGAGACTAAATGGGTTTTGAAATTTTGTTTTTTCATAAAAAATAATTTAGGTTAGATAATAGATTGGGTTTAAGTAGTACTAAATAAAATAGATATAGAGTAAGATTGTGAGAGATTTATTTTTATTATAATCAAAATAAATGAATCAAATAGGTGTTGTAAATTTAATTTTTTAGTTGTTTTTTTAGTAAAAATCTATTTTTTTAGCTAATTTATATAATTTATTACGTTAAGATCACAAGAAATTTTTTAATTTATAACGATAACGTTGTAGTGTTCACAACTTTTTTAGTAGAGCATTAAAAACTTGAACCTTAATATTTATTATTTGCATTTTATTGTTCCTGATTTTTAAGGGAGTGCGTCATTTTTTGGCATTTAAAAGCAACAGCATATTTTACTAAAAATCGATATATTTAACAACAGAATGAGTTTCTGTAATTGCGATTCAATAAATCACAAGCAATATTTAATTATTTACGTTTTATATTTCGTCTCGTTACGGTTTTCAATGCTTATCGGATCAATGAATAAACGGTCATATAATTTTTTGTTAATACTAGTTGCGAAACTTGTTTAATGTAATTGAATTGTTATTTTTGTTCGTTTTAAATTTAAAGAAAGGTTGTCACTTGTATTATAAAATTGACTTCACTTCTTGATTCTTAAAGTGTATATTTGCCCAAATTATTTAGATTCATCATTCTATAAATGGATCTAAAATAAAGATTCGTCACAAAAAAATATAAATTATAATAATGCCAACAAATAAAATTCAAATGAAATCTATTAATAATAGAATTGTATTTACTTTTTTTCTTTTGCTATTCACAAGTGTTTTCACAAATGCGCAAGAAATTATTAAGGATTCAGTGATTGCTCCAATTATTAAAATTCAAACTACTGGAAAACAAAAAATTGATGGTGTTATTGCTACCGTAGGAGACTATATTATATTAGATTCGGATATCGATAAATCATATCTTGAAATTTCTACTCAAGGGGGTTCAGTAAAAGACATCACCAGATGCCAGATGTTAGGCAAATTATTAGAAGACAAGTTATATGCACATCAGGCAATTCAAGATAGTATTGTAGTAACAGATGCTGAAATAAAAGGAATGATGGAAGATCGATTGAACTATATGATAGAGCAAATTGGATCTTTAGAAAAAGTAATTCAGTACTATAAAAAAGATTCTGAAGAAGAATTTAGAACTTATTTCTCTGATATTTTAAAAGAAGGGAAGTTAAGTACTGAAATGAGAAATAAAATTATTGCAGATGTAGAAATTACTCCTGAAGAAGTACGTAATTACTTTAAAACAATCCCCAAAGCGGATCTTCCGTATTTTGGTGTGGAGTTAGAAGTAGCACAAATTGTTGTCACTCCCAAAGTTTCTGCGGCTGATAAACAAAAAGTGATTGATAAATTAAATGGTTTCAAGAAAGAAATAGAAGAAGGTTCCAGTTTTTCCACTAAAGCTGTTTTGTATTCTCAGGATCCCGGATCTAGAGCTAATGGAGGTTTTTATAAAATGAATCGAAAAACACCATTTGTAAAAGAATTTAAGGACGTTGCTTTTAGTTTAGCGGAAGGTGAAATTTCAGCTCCTTTTGAAACGGACTTTGGTTTTCATATCATTTATGTGGAAAAAATAAAAGGCCAAGAAGTCGAGTTGCGTCATATATTGTTATCGCCAACTGTAACGGATGAGGCGCTTAATGAAGCCAAAGAAAAAATCACTTTAATCAGAAAGAGAATCGAAGACAAAGAGATTACGTTTGCGGAAGCAGCCAGAACAATCTCTGATGAAAAAGAAACCCGAGCGAATGGGGGTGCCTTAATCAATCCAAAAACACAAGATACTCGTTTTGAATTGACTAAAATGGATCCGGCTTTTTACAGTCAAGTTTCTAATTTGAAAGAAAATGAAATCTCGGCTCCAATACTAGATCAAGGCGAAGAGGGTAAGAAGAAATTTAAATTGATAACAGTTACCAATAGAATTGATGAACATGCAGCAGATTACGCAAATGATTATATCAAAATTAAAGATTTAGCTTTGAAAGACAAACAAATCACTGCAATTGGAAAATGGTTTAACGAAAAAATAAAAGAAACGTATATTAAAATTATTGGGGAATATAGAGATTGTGACTTTACAAACAATTGGTTAAAAAAGTAATTTTTTATTTTCGTAAGGTTTAATGAATATTTTTTAGATAAATAAATAAAAGAGTTAGTTTTATGATGTCATAATGCTAACTCTTTTTAATTTCAAAATACTTTATAAATGTCAGACGTATCAGCAATACATAACTTAGTTCAAAAAAGAAACGAGCTAAAAAAGGAAATCGCAAAAATTATTGTAGGTCAAGATGCTGTAGTAGATCAAATTTTACTTTGTATTTTTTCTGGTGGGCATGCTTTATTGGTTGGAGTGCCAGGATTAGCCAAGACATTGATGGTAAATACGTTGGCTCAGGCATTAGGGCTTGATTTTAAAAGGATTCAATTTACCCCTGATTTGATGCCTTCTGATATTCTTGGGAGTGAAATATTAGATGAAAACAGACAGTTTAAATTTATTAAAGGTCCTATTTTTTCAAATATTATTTTGGCGGATGAGATCAACCGTACGCCACCAAAAACTCAGGCTGCTTTGCTGGAAGCCATGCAGGAACGCTCAGTGACTATTGCTGGCGAAAATTATAAGTTAAATTTACCTTATTTTGTTTTAGCAACTCAAAATCCCATAGAACAGGAAGGCACCTATCCATTACCGGAAGCCCAACTGGATCGTTTTATGTTTGCCATAAAACTGGAATATCCTTCTTTCTTAGAAGAAGTTCAAGTGGTAAAACGCACCACCTCCGATATCATAAGTACTATAAATCCATTATTTACAGCACAAGAAATAATAGATTTTCAACACTTAATCCGAAGAATTCCTGTAGCGGATAATGTAATTGAATACGCCGTGACTTTAGTAAGTAAAACCAGACCTGACAATCCGTTATCAAATGATTTTGTGAAAAATTATTTGGATTGGGGAGCAGGGCCAAGAGCCTCTCAAAATTTAATTTTGGCAGCCAAAGCCAATGCGGCCTTCAATGGAAAATTTTCTCCTGATATTGAAGATGTAAAGGCTGTTTGTATAGGTGTTTTGCGTCATAGAATTATTAAAAATTACAAAGCAGATGCCGAGGGGATCACCGAAGAAATGATAATTTCGAAATTAATTTAATGCAAAATAGTAATTTAGAAAGGTTCTTTCTTTAAATAGGCACGCTTTATGGCTGTGTTTTAAAGGTGCAATTCCGACTTTGTCAAAAAAAACATTTTATATTGCTAAATATAATGTTTTAAGTTAAAAATATATGATTATTCTAATTTAATTCAATGTAATCGGTTTTTTTATAATAATAATTTTTAAAAAAGCTACTTCCGTTAAATTTTTTTAATTCTCATCTTTAATTCTTAAATTTGCACTACAATTAACAAACAATTCCTATATATTATGGCATTTGATATTGAAATGATTAAAAAAGTGTACGACAACATGACTACTCGTGTTGATAAAGCACGTGAGATAGTTGGTCGCCCACTTACTTTAACAGAGAAAATTTTATACAATCACCTTTGGGAAGGCACACCCTCTGTAGCTTTTACACGAGGTGCTGATTATGTGGATTTTGCACCAGACAGAGTAGCTTGTCAAGATGCAACAGCTCAAATGGCATTGTTACAATTTATGCATGCAGGAAAATCTAAAGTAGCGGTTCCTACAACGGTGCATTGTGATCACTTAATTCAAGCTAAAGTTGATGCAGTAACTGATTTGGCCAGAGCAAAAACACAAAGCAATGAAGTATTTGAATTTCTTTCTTCGGTGTCGAATAAATACGGGATTGGTTTTTGGAAACCAGGCGCTGGAATTATTCACCAAGTAGTTCTTGAAAACTATGCATTCCCAGGAGGAATGATGATTGGTACTGATTCTCATACTGTAAATGCAGGTGGTTTAGGAATGGTAGCAATAGGTGTTGGTGGTGCTGATGCAGTTGATGTTATGTCGGGAATGGCTTGGGAATTAAAATTCCCGAAATTAATTGGAGTAAAATTAACTGGAAAATTATCCGGTTGGACAGCTCCAAAAGACGTTATCCTTAAAGTAGCTGGTATCCTTACTGTAAAAGGTGGAACAGGCGCTATCGTTGAATATTTTGGTGAAGGTGCTACATCTATGTCTTGTACTGGAAAAGGAACTATCTGTAATATGGGCGCCGAAATCGGTGCAACTACTTCTACCTTTGGATATGACGCTTCAATGGGGCGTTATTTGCGTTCTACAAATAGAGCTGATGTTGCTGATGCAGCAGATAAAATTGCACCTTACTTAACAGGTGATGCTGAAGTATATGCAAATCCAGAATTGTATTTTGATCAAGTGATCGAAATTAACTTAGACGAATTAGAGCCACATTTAAATGGTCCGTATACTCCGGATTTAGCTACGCCAATTTCTAAAATGAAAGAGGAAGCGCTTAAAAATAACTGGCCTTTGAAAATTGAAGTTGGTTTGATTGGTTCTTGTACGAACTCTTCTTACGAGGATATTGCTCGTGCCGCTTCATTAGCCAAACAAGTGACTGATAAAAACTTAAAGATTAAATCTCAATTTACTATTACTCCAGGTTCAGAAGTAGTGCGTTACACAATAGAGCGTGACGGATTTATCGATATTTTCGATAAAATGGGCGCTACTGTTTTTGCCAATGCATGCGGACCATGTATCGGAATGTGGGACAGAGAAGGAGCTGAAAAAGAAGAACGCAATACAATCGTTCATTCTTTCAACCGTAACTTTTCTAAACGTGCCGATGGAAATCCAAACACTTTGGCTTTCGTGGGTTCACCGGAATTAGTAACTGCATTAGCTATTGCTGGAGATTTAGGGTTCAATCCCTTGACTGATACGTTAATCAATGAAAATGGCGAAGAAGTAAAATTAGACGCGCCAACAGGAAATGAATTGCCTCCAAAAGGATTTGATGCTGAAGATCCAGGTTTTCAAGCACCAGCCGAAGATGGTTCAGGTGTTCAAATTGCGGTTAGCGAAACTTCAGAAAGACTACAATTATTAGCTCCGTTCTTGCCTTGGGATGGAAAAAACATCACAGGGGCTAAATTGCTTATCAAAGCATTCGGAAAATGTACTACAGATCACATCTCTATGGCTGGACCATGGTTGCGTTTCCGTGGGCATTTAGATAATATTTCTAATAATATGTTGATTGGTGCGATCAATGCATTCAACCAAAAACCAAATACAGTTAAAAATCAGCTGAATGGTACTTACGATGCAGTTCCTGCTGTAGCACGTGCTTACAAAGCAGCTGGCGTTCCTTCAATTGTGGTAGGGGATCATAACTATGGTGAAGGGTCTTCTCGTGAGCATGCCGCTATGGAACCTCGTTTCTTAGGTGTGAAAGCAGTATTGGTAAAATCATTTGCTCGTATCCACGAAACAAACCTTAAAAAACAAGGTCTTTTAGGATTGACATTTGCTACTGAAGCCGACTACGATAAAATTCAAGAAGATGATACTATCAACTTTACTGATTTGGTTAATTTTGCTCCAGGAAAACCATTAACATTAGAATTTGTTCACGCGGATGGTACTTCAGATATTATCTTGGCAAACCATACCTACAACGAAGGGCAGATTGGTTGGTTCATAGCTGGCTCCGCATTAAACTTAATTGCTGCTGCTGGAAAAGCATAAGTACATTAAATAAATAGCTATACTCAAAACTCTCAGGGCAACTTGAGAGTTTTTTTTGATTTATTTTCAATTTATCTCAGGAGCTACTTCCAGCTGACCGTTTCAAGCTTTTCATAGCATTACCTTTTTTATAAGAAAGATAGGCGCTTCTTTCAGTTGCTCTTTGTTTCATTAAAAAGGGACTAATTTAGCTTCTAAAGGCTTTTTACTTGCATCAGGGCAAAGAAAAAAAAGACGAATTGTAGTCTTATCTGGAAATAATTATGAATAAATAGTTTGTCTATAAACAATCTTTTTTAATATATAAAAATAGTAAAAAATCAAAAAAAAGTCATATTTCCCTTTAAACAACGTTAAAATTGAAAAAAAATAGTTGTTTTATGATATTATAGTTTAAATTAGCAAATAAGAAAAATAAAATTATAAGCGAGCTTTTTTGATTTTTAGTACAAATCAGTTCTCGAATTAATAATTTACTTTCTGCGCAAGAAGAAAATAAAGTTGACTTGCGTTACTGTTCAAATTGCTTTTACAATAAGAACAAAAAATCAGCAAAAAATTAAATAGCACACATTTTTCCCTCTTTTTATCAAAGAGACTAGGATCTTTTATACTTTTTTGAAAGGAAAGTGTCAAAAAAAACCGAAGCGAGATTTAATAATTATATCCCGAAATCGCTTTGAATAATACAATGGGGTAATTAATTTGAAACAAATGAATATGAGGTTAAGGGCAACAGTAACATTAACATTAGTTTTTTTAAATAGTATCGTTCTTTTTTCACAAGAAAAAATCACAAAGCATACCATAGTAAAAGGGGAAACGATATCAAGTATCGCGGAGCAGTATCAAGTTAAGCAAAGCTCCATCTTTAAATTAAATCCTAGTGCCAAGAATCTTTTAAAACTTAATTCCGTTTTATTAATTCCTACTACTTCTGCAAAGAATACTGTCTCTTCAAACAAGGTTGCTAACAATCATTCCAATAAAGAACACGAAGTACAACCTAAAGAAACACTTTACGGAATCGCAAAAAAATATGGAATCTCTGCTAAAGAATTAAGTCAGTTCAATCCAACACTAGCATCATCGGAATTAAAAATTGGTCAAAAAATAATGATTCCTAATAGCGCAATTTCACTTGAAACAGCGAGCATGTTACCAAAAAAAGAAATCGCTGTTTTACCTCAATTAAGCGAAACAATCACTACTGGTTCTGGTTCCGAAACCTTTATTTGGGAAGTATTGCCAAAAGAAACGAAGTATTCTATCACCAAAAAATTTGGAATTACAATCAAGGAATTTGATCAAGCCAATCCAAGTTTAGGCCTCAAGACCCTTAGAGTAGGTCAGAAAATCAATGTTCCTGGAACTCCTTTAGTAAGCGTTGAGACAGGATTAGTTTCTCAAGATAATAAGGAGTTATCTAGAGTGATACTAAAAAGTGATCCGCCACTTCAAAACAGTATATCAAAATTAAAAGAAGTTGTAGTTTTAGAATCTGTTTCGGATTTATCAAAAACGGATAAAAGTTTAGTTTTTCAAACGGAATCAATTGAAAACAAGGCCTTACAGATTATTCTTCGAGAAGTGTTACCTAAAGAAACTAAATATGGTATTGCAAAACAATATGGTATTACGGTTCAAGAATTAGAGCAACAAAACCCAGAGGTCAAAAATAGACTTCCCGTAGGATATAAATTGAATATTCGTGCGGGTAATTTGACTAATGAAAATAAAGTTGTTCTCAACGAAGAACTTCGAAATGATAATACTGTTACCACTGCTAAAATTGATTTTAATAGTTCCGTACAACCTACTTTTAGCCATGAATTTTTAGATCAGTTAATAGAACGTGCATCAGAAAATATTGGATCACGGTATCGCACGGGGGGAACTACAAAATCCGGATTTGATTGCTCTGGTTTAATGTGTACTACTTTTGGCGCATTCGATATAAAATTACCAAGGACATCTCGTGAACAATCTAGTATAGGAACTAAAATTAATACAGAAGAAGCTCAAAAAGGCGATTTAATTTTCTTTAAGACTAACGGTAGAAGTCAAATTAATCATGTAGGAATGGTAGTTGAGGTGTGTGAAGGTGAAATTAAATTCATTCATTCCTCGGTGAGTAATGGAGTTATTATTTCCTCAACAAAAGAAAAATACTATGAGAAAAATTTCTCGCAGATAAATAGGGTTTTACAGTAAGATGTAATACACTTTATCGAAACGGCTCCATGTTTGGGGCTTTTTTTGTGCCTTTTTAAATATTGATTTCTCCTTCATTATTGTTAAGTAAATTGGCACCTGTTACTACGGATGCAGCCATTTTTAGAAAATTTATCATTTTGCTATCATCAGTATCCCAATAGTAAGCACTGGATGGTATTACTTTTATTAGAGAAACATTGGGATCAGACTTCCCTTCTTGGAACCATATATTTACTACCGGAGTCCATAGTTTATCAATATTTTCTCGTTCGGTATTGATTTTTGCCTCGCCATTTACAACCATATAACTTCCAATTCCTGGATGTGCAAAAAATAATTGTACTACAGCGTCTTGTTCTATTTCTTTATTTTTATCACTGTCTTTCTCGCTAAAAAACCAAATGTTTCCTTCTTCACATACTTTTACGGCACTCATTGGTCTAGTAGTTGCACCATCATTGGTTTTCAGATTAGTACAAAAAAGGCATGTATTAATTTCCTTGACCAGAGTTTTAAGTTTTTCAATTCCTTCACTGGTATGCTTGCTTGTTGTAGTACTCATGATTGTAGATTTTATTTGGATAAAACAATGGTAAACTTAAAGTACAAAGTTGAGCAATAAATAAGAAGTAGACATTACACAATTCCATGTAAGAGTTTCAATTTTCACACATCTGATAATTAGACGGTTATTGTTTTTTATATAAAATATGCTTCTTGATATAAGATACTTACAGATAAGGATTAATCTAAATATTAGTATTACTTTTCTAGACTATTTATTTCAATCCAATATCCATCAGGATCCTGAATGTAGATTTGTTTGATACCATCTGCTCGAACAGTAATTTTGTCAAGTGTCCCCGGCCAGTCAGAATATGTAATGTTCTGGTTGTTTAATACTTTTATTAGCGTATCAAAATTAGTAGTTTTAAAAGCCAGATGAACCGCTTTATTTAGGGCAACAGGTTCTTTAATGGTAGAGACAAGATGCAATTCTTTACCTTCACCCAATGACATCCATCGAATGCCTTCTTTTTTTGTTAGGTTAGTGATTTCTGAAAGTTTTAATACGTTTTTGTAAAAAGTAACAGAACGATCTAAATCTTTAACTGAAAGTGCCATGTGATCTAACTTTAAAGTAAATGAATCTTGATTTTGTGACCAAATTGTGCTCGAACAAATAAAGGTGAGTAGGATTGATAGTAAATAGGGAATTCTCATAAGCTTTAGTTTTTATGTTTTGTGTTCAATAATTTTATTTAAAAGATAATGTTTAAGAATATTTATTCTCAATTAAAATTAGCCTTTTATAAGGACGCTATTTATTATTTTGATCCAAGCTTCTTTATTGCCAATATTCGTATTTATAGCTACACTATTATTGTTATATGGTTTATAGGTGTTTATATTCTCGCGGGAGAAAAGCCCAATTGTAGGCTTTAAGGCGGAACTGGCCAAATGCATAATGCCACTATCGGCGCCAATAAAAATTTCAGTATTGGCAATTACAGCTGCAATTTCACGAATGTCTTTACTGTAAAAGGAAGGTGCTTTAAATCCAATTTGTGAAATGTTTTCAACTGGTAAAACTTCAATAATATTGTAATTTGGGTATTCTGTTTTTAAGAGGTCATAAAATTCTTCCCACCAAGTTTCTGAATAGCATTTGTCATCCGTGGCAAAAGTGAAAATAGAAATTGTCTTACTGTCATTTTTTACTATATTTTGCACTATTTCTTGGCCTTGAGCAATTTCAGAGGGCCTTAGCTTAAGGTCTAGTGATGGAACTGGATTGGCATTATTTTCATATCCTAATTGGATCAGGAAATTCCTAAATTCATACACTGGATATTTTGCAATGTGCTCATAATCGGTGTGTTTTAATTGCATTTTATCATCAACTTCTCCGAAAAATTTGTATTTTGCATCTGCAAATTGTGCCGATAATCGTCCTGAGGAGGAGTTCTTATCTACGTTGATAACAATGTCATATTTTTGCTTTTTGATTTTTATCCAAACCTTAAAATAATCGATTAAGTTTTTGAAAGGCTTTTTAGGAAGTGCAATGATGTAATTTATGTTTGCATAATTTTCAAATACAATTGGAGCTAAACCTCCTTTTACAAACAAATCAATTTTACAGTCCGGAAAAGTTGCTATTACATCCTGTACTAATGGGGTAATAAGCAGCAAATTTCCCAGTCTATGATTGGGTCTGGATATTAAAACCCTTTTAATTTCGATTTTTTGAGCTAAATCTATTTTCTGATTCTTTTGTGAACTGCCAATATTTTTGGTCAAGGCATGGGTTGCAATTCTCCTGTAAACATTTATTTGTTGTAAAATACTCATGCTTTTGAAATATTATGGGGTATTGAATTCTTATTTAGTTAAAATTAATTAAGGGTGTGAATATTCATTCAAAAAAAACTCAAAATAATCAATCACCACCCAATAGGTACTGTCTTCTTGACAAATGTACAATTTAGATGGAATCATTATGCTTATACCATAAAATAAAAAGCCGCGAAGTATCGATTTAGATCCTATTTGAAGTTCGCTTTATCCAAAAGGGAAATGTGGATACAGTCGATTTGGTATGAGATCAAATCAAATTCTGCCAGCTAGTACTTTTTTCATTATTTAAATTTCACATAATATAGAATTAATGTAAATTAGCTTTGTATATCCTAAAAAAAAGCACGATTTTTAAGCTGTCAGAATATATTTTGCAATCTTTGAACTCTAAAAAATAAAAAGTATTATGAGTAAGACTAAACTAACAATAAATCGCAACGGTTCTATAAAAATAGAAGGTGATTTCGAAATAACAGACTGCGAAGGAAAAACATACGGATTAGAGGGTAGAACGGCTTTGGGTCTTTGCCGTTGCGGATTGTCAGTAAATAAACCTTTTTGTGATGGTTCACACCGCAATGGTTTTGAGCATGAATCAGCTGCATTTGACTTGCCACCAGTAAAAACGAAGTAATGTCATTTTTTAGTTCGATTAAATAAGAAAAGCTACATCCGTAAAGATGTAGCTTTTTTGTTTTATACGCGTTTTTATAAAATTTTATCTCAATGCTTTTTCAAACTGCTGATAATCGCCATAACATCTTGATCGCCTAATCCTTCTTTTTCTGCTGCAGCATAACTGTCGTACAAAGGATGAATTAGCGGGGAATCGAGTCCGGCCTCTTTGGCCAGTCTTAAATCTTTGACTAAATGTTTCAAAGCAAATGCTGCCGGATAGGAATCGTTCAAAATAGAAGGTGTTTTGATATTCGTAATTCCGTTGCCACATGCGCCTTGATTGATGATGTTGAGCATGTCTTCTTTGCTTACGCCGTTTTTCTCGGCAAATAAAACCGTTTCGGCTACTCCTTGAAGGTTCAATCCTAATAGGTAATTGATGGCTAATTTAGCTGAACTCGCCACGCCAGGTTCGCCTACATGAATCGCAATTTTACCCAAAACGTCAAATATGGGTTTGGCTACTTCGTAATCTTCATTCGAAGCACCCACAAGAATAACCAGCGTTCCGTCTTGTGCTGGTTTTACACTTCCAGAAACGGGAGCATCTATAAAATGTACTTTATGTTGGTTGCAAATGGTGTTTAAATAACGCGAGGTTTCCGGTGCAACCGTGCTCATATTGATGAGGGTTTTGCCAGGATTGGTTTTAGACAATAAACCTGTTGGTCCCACAAAAACTTCTTTGACGGCTGCGTCATTGGATAACATCGTCAAAACGACGTCACAAGTTTCCATTAGTTCTTGTAAACTGCTTGCTGATTTTGCTCCTGCAGCCAGTAATGGCGCTTCTTTCTCTTTGGTACGATTGAAAACGGATACTTCAAAACCTGCTTTGAGTAGGTTCATCACCATTGGATTTCCCATATTGCCAAGACCTGTCCATCCTAATTTTAATGTATTCATAATTTTTAGTGCTAAATGATACGTTTCCTGTTTTGGTGTTAAAGCTATACTAACATCAGGAAAGCGACACTAAAGTACGTTTAATTTCTGGGAAAGAAACATAAAATTGCGAGTGGAACGGATTATTGACATCCAAGCGAACGGGTTTTATAAATTCAGGTATTCCTAAAGTAAATTTAGAAGTTTAGAGAGTGCGATTCCTGTAGCGACCCCAATTAGCATCCAAAAATATCTTTGTTTTTTGTCTATTTTTACAAATTGTTCCTGGAGTAATTCACCATTTTCTTTCAATTCAAGTTTGATTTCTTTTTTGTCGAATTGTTTGTATTTGGATTCTAATATTAAATCTCTGGCGTGTAGTTTTATTTCATGGGTAATTCCAGAAAAAGAAAACTTTTTAGAAATTATTTTTCCATTCAGTAAAACACTTTCAATTCCAAAAATAGAATTCCAGAATTCTATTTTATTCGAGTCAATGTTGAATTCAGCGTATTTCATTTTGTTTTGATGTTTATATAATGTTGTGTAATATGCTTTTTTTAAATCAAATTAAGCTCTGTTTTCGGTCTGCCAAATCATCCATAATGCAAAACCAATACGATAGCGCGGATTTGCAATCCGTGCCCGTAACGAATATCAAAATATTTCTAATATAAGTACTTCTAATTCACTTTCTAAACTGGCATAATTTCTGGCGGAACTAAAATAATAATCTTCTGGTACAGAAACTATTTTATCTTTAACGGGGTTGTTATGGATGTATTCTACTTTTTCTTTGATAAACAAATTGCTAAATATATGTTCTGCATGATAACCATCTTGCCATACTTTATAGTGTTGTTCTTTTTTTAAATGTTCACATGATTTTTTAAAATAATCCAACAGCCATTCTCTTCTGCTTTCTGGTTCCTCTTTTATTATTTGTATTATTTTTTTGGAAGTAAACTTTTTAAAATCCCGAATTATGTCAGATAAAATGAAATCATTTGTTGCTTTACAAAATAAATGTAAATGACTACTCATTAAACAATACGCATAAATTCCTAAACCTTTATGTGTTTGGCAATGTTTTAAAGAATCGGTTATGATAAATTTTTGATTTGGTCTAGTAAATATATCAACCCAACCTACAGTGGTTATTGTGATAAAAAAAGCTTCTTCTGTAGTTGTGGCTTTGTATTTAGTAGACATCGTTTTTTTTAATTTTATGGGAGAATTTAATTTATTTAGCGAATCTCTGGAACACCCAATATATTAGTTACACTTCTAATTTTTAAATTGTTTTATTCTCTTTGTGGGCACGGATTGCAAATCCGCGCTATCGTTGTCCGAAAATTAGATATCCGCGCTATCGGGGTTATTCCTTAACTTAATGACATTGTGCGCTAGAAATTAGCAGTTATTTGGTTGTTGTTTTTTGATTTATTTAAATTCACTTAAAATTTTATACTCAATTTCAATATTTGATGTATTTAAAATTTCAATTCTCATACCTTTAAATCCAATGACATTACTTTCGCTAAGATCATAGTGTAACTCTTGAGTAAACGCGGGTCTTGCCATATCGTTAATAAATTCCCGGTATGTAAAATTGAGTACATTACTAGCTTTTCCGTTATAAATAAATACTTTCTTAAAGCAATCTTTACAATTAGGATTGACGTAAATTGCATTTTCAACTATTAATTTTTCTTTTTGATCTTTTGTTAAAAAGCCATTAAATGAGTCTATATATGGGACATAAATACTTTTTTCGTTGTCAAATGCTATTCCAATAGTTCCACGATCTAAATAACCCTTTTTGGCTGGGTTAAAATATAGTCGATATTGTTTTTTATCTTCTAAATATGGCAAAATGTCACCAACTTTATAGGGAAACTTTACAAAATTTATTTTAAAATCAGGGCATGTTTTGATTTTAATAGCTTCTTGAAAATCTTCTTGACCTGTCATAAATATTTCGTCTCCAATTTCACTTCTTAAAGTTATATTTAATTCTTTACTGTTAAAATTACGTCTTTTGTATTGACCATTTGCTGTTAATGATATGGAAATTAATAATGTCAGGATTATTTTTTTTATTATCATAATTTTTAAATATATATTGTTTAAATTTTGCCCATTTGGTGCGTGAGTCCCCCTCGTGAACACAGTTAATACCCCATTATATTTTAAATAAAATCTTAATCTTAGCACAAATTAAAATCATATTAATTCATTAAAACTTTCACGAGCGGGACGCTCGAGCTAGCTGGTAAACCCTAACTGTTAGCAGTAGTTGTTTATTTTTTTCTACTATTATGGTAATCATTCATATTTGTCTGAGTATAGATTTTGTATTTGCCTGTTCTAATTATTTTTCGAATTTGGGCATCTTCTTCTAAAAGATAAGAAATTGGATTTGCCTAATCTTCCAAATACAAAACCATATTTAAATTAAGCCAAATACCCAAATTGCTTGTAGCGTGTATTAGCTACAGTAACTAATTGAATTTTATTTTCACTCCAAACTTATCTTCTAGTTTGTCTACTTTCTTATTAACTTTTTCTGTAATGTAATTTGTGCAATGGTCAAAAAGATCAAAGTATTTTTCATATTCTCCCACTGGCGATTTGAAAGTTATTGTTTGACTTAAAACAATTTCATCTTCCATTTTTTTCTGAAAAACTACAGCAAGTTCAAAATCACTATTGCCATTGTGCGCAATGTATTCGTTACGCATATCCATTAAAGCAGAATGAATTTGTTTAAGCTTCGGCTCATTTTTGAAAACTTCTTTTGCATCTAGCGATACTTTCCCACTTCCAGAACTTGAAAAACATTTCGCATAAGAGAGAACGGAATTTTTAAACATCCCATGTGCCAAAACAAATTCCTCAAAGTTATCAAAAGGTTTTTTTTCGTTGAATTTGTTGGCAAACTTTAGGGAATGTTCAGCTTCTAAGATTTGCATAGATAAATTTGTCCAAGAATTTAAATAATGAGTTTCATCTTCACTGATGGCAAAACCTTTATCTGTCAAGCTTTTTAAATTTTCTGAAAGTTCTTCTTTATGCATAGTTTGTGGTTATTGTAGCTAACTAACATATAGGCGATTCAAACTTTCGCATATACATCCAAATACGGGTGGCTTCGCGAAACTTTATTTCTTTTTTATATTTCTCAAATATATTCAATTTTTCTTACAATTTTCCTTAAAAAGATAAACGTTTAGTTATTGCGGTTTGCGTGAGGGAGGGAAGCGGCATCCTTTATTTTCCTTCTTTAAGAAAATAAAGATACAGCGTACCGCCCGACCCAAAGTGGCGAGGAGGAACGACAAAGCTAACTGCAGGGTCACGCCCAAAAGAACAATCGGTTTATTAATTCTCACGCTATACTCTTGTCTCTTGTTTCTATATTCTTCACTCTAAACTTCTCACTTTTATCCTCCCTTTTATGAAATTTCCAAAAAAAGTATATCTTTAGCCAACAAAAAACCAAAAAGTCACTTTATGGAAGACCAAAAACCAGACGATTTTAAAAGAGAATTAGGATTACTCGACGGAACCATGCTTGTGGTGGGTTCTATGATAGGTTCCGGGATATTTATTGTCAGCTCGGATATGGTCCGTCAGTTGGGATCTGCCGGTTGGTTGATTGCTATGTGGGTGCTTACGGGTACTATTACGGTGATTGCCGCCGTGAGTTATGGCGAATTGAGCGCAATGTTTCCTAAAGCGGGGGGTCAATATGTGTACATCAAGGAAGCGTACGGGAAACTGGTGGGTTTCTTGTACGGTTGGAGTTTCTTTGCCGTAATTCAAACCGGTACCATTGCTGCCGTGGGTGTGGCTTTTGCTAAATTTGCCGCCTATTTGTATGCACCTTTAAGTGATAAGAATATTTTATACGAGATCGGGGATTTCAAACTCAATGCAGCTCAGATTGTTTCTATTTTCACGATTATTTTGTTGAGTTACATCAACAGTCGCGGTGTGAAAAACTCTAAGATTCTACAAACAGTTCTGACAGTTATCAAAATTTTATCATTGGCAGGTTTGATTATTTTTGGTTTTATGGCTGCCAAAGCGGAAGTTTGGGATGCGAACTGGACGAATGCTTGGACGTCACAAACGCTGAATGTAGAAACGGGTTCGTGGTTGCCCATCAGCGGAACGGCTTTGATATCTGGGATTTCGGCTGCCTTAGTGGGTTCAATGTTCTCTAGTGTAGCTTGGGAAGGGGTAACTTTTATCGCCGGAGAAATAAAAAATCCAAAACGCAACGTAGGATTGAGTTTGTTCTTAGGAACCTTAATCGTGAGTGTGATTTATATTTTAGCTAATATTATGTATTTGGCGGTAGTGCCATTGTATGAAATTGCTACGGCAGAATCTGATCGTGTCGCTGTTGTGGCTTCGCAAAGTATTTTTGGTTCAGTGGGAACATTGATTATTGCTGTGATGATTATGATTTCGACTTTTGCCTGCAACAACGGATTGATTATGGCGGGAGCCAGAGTATATTATACGATGGCGCAAGACGGTGTTTTCTTCAAGAAAGCGGCTGAATTGAATCATGCCAGTGTTCCGGCTTGGTCTATCTGGGCGCAGTGTATCTGGGCTTCGGCGTTGTGTCTTACGGGAAAATACGGAGATTTATTGGATTTTGTGGTTATCATCGTTTTGATATTTTACATCTTGACTATCCTAGGAATATTTATTCTGCGCAAGAAAATGCCAAATGCTGAAAGACCATATAAAGCTTTTGGATATCCATTTTTGCCAGGATTATACCTTATTATTGCCTCGGCAATTTGTATTGCTTTGTTGTATACAAAAACCAGTACAAGTGGATGGGGAGTTTTGATAATGTTGATTGGGATACCGGTGTATTATTTGACAAAAGCTAAGGAGTAGTTTTTAAGTTATGAGTTATTAATTATGAATTTATGGCTGTATTATATCATTTATGAATTCAAAATAGTCGAACCTAAAGGAACTTATATTCCTTATATGTTTAAAAAGACTCGTAATTAATTTATGTTCAAGATTTTTTTAAAATCAGTGAAAATCCCCTTAATTTGTGTTCCAATACGGTAGAATAATACCTTAAAAACCTAAAACAAAAAAATCCGTCTCGTTTTATAACGCGACGGATTTTTTATTTAATCCAGGTTGGGCTGCTGTTAATACAATCTAAAACTAAAACTAAAAATTACAACTACTTGCAACCCATAACCTGTAAGCTGAATGCTAGTAGTACGTGAATCGTCTTACTTTGGCAATGTATTTTGCTAATCGGATGACTTGGTGGCTGTAGCCGTACTCATTGTCGTACCAAATGTATAGTACGATATTTTTTCCATCGGCAGAAACGATTGTGGCATTACTGTCATAAATGGCAGGAGCTGAGGTTCCTACAATATCCGAAGAAACCAATTCGTTATTCAAAGAATATTTGATTTGCTCTACTAATTCGCCTTCCAAGGCATATTTTTTCATGATAGCATTGATCTCTAAGAGCGAAGTTTCTCTCGATACTTCAAGATTTAAGACCACCAAGGAACCGTTAGGAACCGGCACCCGAATCGCATTGGAAGTTAATTTCCCGGCAAGGCTTGGTAATGCTTTTGCAACTGCGCTTCCTGCACCAGTTTCGGTAATGACCATGTTTAATGCTGCTGCTCTTCCGCGACGGTATTTTTTGTGCATATTATCCACAAGATTCTGGTCGTTCGTGTAGGCATGTATGGTTTCCAAATGTCCTTTGACAACACCCAAAGTATCTTCAACAACTTTCAGGATTGGTGTGATTGCATTGGTTGTGCAGGATGCTGCCGAAAAGATGTTAATTTCGTCTGGATTGTATTCATTTTGGTTTACACCATGAACAATATTAGGAACTCCTTTTCCAGGAGCTGTAAGCAAAACTTTATCTACACCTTTAGAAACTAAATGCCGGCTCAAGGCTTCGTGTGTTGTAAAGGCACCAGTATTGTCAATGACTAAGGCTCTATCAATACCAAAATGGGTATAATCTATTTCTTCTGGAGCATTTGCCGTGATGATGTGAACGGTAGTTCCATTGATAATCAGTGCATTGTTTTCAGGATCAGCCGTTACAGATCCTTGAAAATCACCGTGAATAGAATCATAACGCAACAAGGATGCTCTTTTTTCAAGTGTGGTAGCGTCATTTTTGTCACGGGTCACAATTGCTCGCAACCGCAATTGACTTCCTTTTCCAGTCTTAGACATTAATTCGCGAGCTAATAAGCGTCCTATACGTCCAAAACCATAGAGCACAACATCTTTCGGATGAATTTCCTCTGAGTTTTTGGCGTTTTTTAATTTGTCTATCACAAAATATTTAGCATCAGGATATTTATCCTCTTCTAAACCATATTCATACGTAAGTTTACCAATGTCGAGTTTTGCGGGTGGTAAATTCAATTCTAAAATAGCTTTTGCAATTTTAACCGAATCAAACACAGAAATGGGTTTGCCTACAAATTCGGCCGCATATTCATGCAGGTTGATAATGTCACTGACATTTCTATCAATTAATTGATTTCGGAATAAAACCATTTCTATGGATTTATCATACCATAAATCGCTGATAATTTTAATCAGTTTTACTCCTGCACGTCGCCTGTCGGCCTGAAAAGAAACTTCCTTTTCGTATAAAGTTGTGATTGCCATGTTGAAAATTTAATGAAAATAAGTGATTGTATTTTTTAAAATTTGCGCAAAAATACCCATTTCAATCGATTTCGTAACGCATTTTGCGATTTATTTATAAAATAAAAAAGCCACCTTGTTTTTTCAAGATGGCTTTGATTTTTAAAATTAGAGTAACTTATAGGATTACGCGAAGTACCTCCCCATTTTTAGTGATCATTTCGATACGTACCGTTTGATTTTCCTCTTTTTTGTTCAAAAGTTTAGCGACTGTTTCAATATCTGTCGCTTTTACATTGTCAATGCTCAGGATGATGTTTCCTCTTAACTCAGCATCATATTGTTTTAAATTTTCAGCAGTGATGGATTTGATTTTTACCCCATAATCAATTTTGAATTTCTTTTTGTCAGCAGCATCAATGTTCTCTAATTCAATTCCTTTAAATTCCGTACTAAAAAATTCATTTTTGCTTAAAATTACAGGAATCATTTTTGTCTTCCCTGCTCTAATATAAGTAACTTGAACTTTATCATTTGGTCTTTTAGTATTGATATATCCGGAAAGATCAGCAAAAGTAGCTACGTTTTGTTCGTCTAGTTTGATAATGATATCTCCTTTAGTAAGACCTGATTTTTCCGCACCGGAATGTTGGGTAACCTTATTGATGTAGAATCCTTGGGTTTGGGAAATACCCAATTCTTTCGAGGCAGTTCCGTTTAACTCGCCCCCCTCAACACCCAAAATTCCGCGTTGAACATTACCAAATTCCATAAGGTCTTCGATAATTTTTCGCGCAATATTCGAAGGTACGGCAAACGAATACCCTACATAAGAACCTGTCATGGAAGAAATCATCGTATTGATGCCTATTAATTCTCCCCTTGTGTTAACCAAGGCACCACCACTGTTTCCTGGGTTTACGGCAGCATCTGTTTGTATAAAAGACTGTATTCCACTAGTGTCTAAGTCTCGGGCCTTTGCCGAAACAATTCCTGCGGTTACTGTTGAAGTCAGATTATAGGGATTTCCAACAGCCAAAACCCATTCGCCGACTTTCACCGAATCAGAATTGGCAAAAACGGTGTACGGTAACTTTTCCTCTGTATCAATTTTCAACAAAGCAATATCCATTTTAGAATCGGTACCGATAAGTTTTGCCTGATATGATTTTTTGTTGTTTAAGGTAATTTCAATTTCAGAGGCCCCTTTGATTACGTGATTGTTCGTTACGATATAGCCATCTTCAGAAATAATGACTCCGGAACCGGTTCCCACTTGTTCTTGGGATTGCCCCCCTTTGTACCCATAAAAATATTCTAGCATAGGATTGGTTATGGTTCTGCGGGAAACGTTTTTAACATGCACAACCGTATGGATTGTTTTCTCTGCAGCTTCAGTAAAATCAATAACTTCTGCTGACAATCCTACTTTTTTACCGTAGGAATCAGATGCTACTGTCACCGCCGAACTTTTTTCATTAGAAAAATATCCATTGGTGTCAAAGAATACTTTGTAAGCACCTAGTGTTACCACTCCGCTTAATAAAGAAACCAAAAAAAGAGTTGAAAATTTTTTCATAATAAAGTTTGTTTTTATGATATCCACATGTAAAAATAAAACTAAATTGCTTTTTTAAAATACTCTTTAACGCTCTTTAACAATGATTAACATTTCATTAATAGTTCGTACTTTTGTTGGACTTAATTATAACTATAATGCTACTAGAATTTTATAAATACCAGGGAACGGGGAATGATTTTGTAATGGTGGATAACCGTTTGGGTTTTTTCCCAAAAGAAAATACGAAGCGCATTGCGCATTTATGTGACAGACGCTTTGGTATAGGTGGAGATGGGCTTATTTTATTAGAAAATGACGCAGAAACTGACTTTAAAATGGTCTATTACAATTCTGATGGCAATCAAAGTTCCATGTGTGGTAACGGTGGCAGGTGTTTAGTGGCTTTCGCCAAAAAGCTGAACGTAATTCAAAACAAGACTACTTTTATCGCAACAGATGGTGTGCACCACGCTACAATTACGGAGGATGGATTAGTTTCGCTACAAATGATTGATGTTGCTGAGGTAAAAGTGAGTGACGATCATGTGTTTCTGAATACTGGTTCGCCACATCATGTGCAGCTGGTGGATGATTTAGAAAATTATAACATTAAGAAAAACGGAGCAGCGATTCGATACGGTGATTTATATGGAGAAGTAGGTAGTAACATTAATTTTGTCAAACAAATTGACGACACCACTTTTTCGCTCAGAACTTATGAACGAGGCGTAGAAGACGAAACGCTTTCATGCGGAACAGGAGCCACAGCAGTGGCTATTGCAATGAATGTCTTAGGAAAAACAAAGGCCTCTTCGATCGACTTAAATGTTGAAGGTGGAAAATTAGTCGTTTCTTTTGATAAAAAAGAAGGGCAATTTACCCGAATTTTTCTGAAAGGACCAGCAGAATTTGTATTTAAAGGGACTATTGATCTATAAATAATATTCCGAATAAAATGAAAACATTAAAAGGGGATTCAATCTACATCCGCGCATTAGAACCCAATGATTTAGAGTTTGTTTATGGGATTGAAAACGATCAGAGCATTTGGGAAGTCAGCAATACACATACACCTTACAGCCGGTTTTTAGTCAAGCAATATTTAGAAAATGCCCATCAGGATATTTATGAAGCCAAGCAATTGCGATTGGCAATTTGTCAGGATCAGGATTTTCCAGCCTTGGGTCTAATCGATTTATTTGATTTTGATCCCAAGAATAATAGGGCTGGTGTTGGTATTGTTATTCAAGCGAAAGAAAATAGAAAACAGAATATTGGGTCAGAAGCATTGGAGCTATTAATACAATATGCTTTTTACAATCTTAATTTACATCAATTGTATGCAAATATAGGTGCCGAAAATGAAGCAAGTAAAGCTCTTTTTACTAAATTTGGATTCGAATTGATCGGTGTAAAAAAAGAGTGGACCTTTGTAAATGGTAAATACAAAGACGAAGCGATTTTTCAATTGATTAATACTGAATTTTAAACGCTTTAGTTTTGATTCACGACCCTTTCAAAAACAAATAAGACACAAAGAATAGTTGTGTGCTATACCTATAAAAAAATAACACTTATGAATATTAAGAAAATTATCACAATCGTATCAGTAGTTTTGATAACTATATTAATGATTTACGGATTGGTTATTTTACGCCAGATCTTTTCTTCGAATACAAAATTTTCGGAAAAAGAAGTCTTTATTTTTATTCCAACAGACGCTAAATACGAGGAGGTCAAAAAAATAGTGGCACCATATATTGAGAATTTAGAACGTTTTGAAATGGTAGCTAATAAAAGAGGCTATATTGATAATGTTATACCAGGTCGTTTTTTATTCAAAAAAGGAATGAATAGTTATGAATTGGTAAAAACATTGCGACTTAATTCACCGGTAAAACTGGCATTCAACAACCAGGAACGTATAGAAAATTTAGCAGGGCGAGTTGGCTCTCAGATTGAAGCGGATAGTTTATCCTTATTGACTACATTCAAAGATTCTATTTTCTTACAGGAAAATGGTTTTAATGAGGAAAACATTTTAGCGATGTTTATCCCAAATACCTATGAGATTTATTGGAATACAACAGCTGAAAAATTCCGAGATAAAATGATTAAGGAATATCGTAATTTTTGGAATAAGGAAAGAGTAGCAAAAGCTCAAAAACAAGGACTCACACCAATTGATGCAACAATTTTAGCTTCGATAGTTCACAAAGAGTCAGTAAAAAAAGACGAAAGACCTAGAATAGCCGGTGTATATTTGAATCGTTTGAGAGCTGGAATGCCACTTCAAGCTGATCCAACCGTTATTTACGCTATAAAAAAGAAAGCAGATGATTTTGATCAAGTGATTAAAAGAGTTTTCTATAATGATTTAACCATGGCGCATCCATATAACACGTATATGAATTTAGGACTTCCTCCAGGGCCTATTGCAATGCCCGATATCACAGCATTAGAAGCCGTTTTGAATCCTGAGAAGAATAATTTTATTTATTTCTGTGCCAGTGTGGAACGTTTTGGGTACCACGAATTTGCGGCTACTTTAGAAGAGCACAATAAAAACGCCAAAAAATATTCAGATTGGATCAACAGCCAAGGTGTGAAAAGATAGTGTTGAGAGTAAAAAAATTAGTTCTATTTTTATTCTTGTTTGGATTTCAAATTGGCTATTCACAAAATAAAGTAGAACGTTTTCTGAAACCTTCGGACTCTTTAAATAAAAAAAGGCAAAACGGAGTTGCTGTTGCTGAAGCAGTGCTTTTTTCAGGGACTTTGATAGGTTTAAACCAACTTTGGTATGCGGATTATCCCAAATCTGATTTTCATTTTATAAACGATAACTCAGATTGGCTTCAAATGGATAAAGCAGGACATGTGTTTTCGTCGTATCATTTAGGACGGTTTGGTGCTGAGATGCTAAAGTGGAGCGATACTAGTGAAAAAAATCAATTGCTTTACGGTTCAGGTCTAGGTTTCGCATTTCTTACAGCTGTTGAGGTATTGGATGGTTATTCTTCTGAATGGGGAGCTTCGCCCGGAGATATTATTGCGAATGCATCTGGAACTGCACTTTACGTTTCCCAAGAATTAATATGGAAGGAACAGCGTATTATTCCAAAGTTTTCTTTCCACACCACACCCTATGCAAGATACAGACCCGAAGTATTAGGCAATTCAGTAGCAGAGCAAATTTTGAAGGATTATAACGGTCAGACATATTGGTTGTCAGTTAATCTGCATTCTTTTGCTAAAGAGTCAATAGTACCAAAATGGCTCAATTTAGCGATAGGGTACGGAGGCGAAGGAATGGTTACTGCAAGCAAAGGGAACACCCATCCATTCTTGGCGATGAGTCCCGAGCGATTTAGACAATTTTACTTAAGCATTGATGTCGATTTGACTAAAATTAAGACCAATTCTTCTTTATTAAAGACTGTCTTTTCTGTTTTTAATACCGTTAAAATTCCTGCACCAACAATTGAATTTGTGCGTTTTAACGATGTAAAATACCACTTCATCTATTTTTAGAAAAGTTTAACTAACTGATTATCAGTATTATTATTTTTATTGTATCTTTGCCCGTAGAAATTTCACAACGGGACAGCGTTTGAAGAAAAACAATTTATGATAAAGAAATGGTATTTTTATACAAGTTTGACTGTAATAACAGTTTTTTTGAGCTCAGGTTTTAGACCTTTTAATTTAGAAACCAACCCATGGTTTCTTATCAATGAAGAAGATGGAACACACTACTTATATCCATCAGAAGAACAAGGCGAATACACGAATTTGAATATCCCTTTTACTGGAAATTTCTTTATAGGCTTTAAAGAGGCTATAGGTTATAGAGAATCGGAAAGTAAATATAAAAAAATCAATTCTCTGGGCTATATGGGAAAATACCAGTTTGGTATTGAAACATTAAAATCAGTTGGAATATCCAATCGCTCCGCTTTCTTGAACAGTCCAGAACTACAAGAAAAAGCATTTTTGGCTCTTTTAGCGAAGAATAAATGGGAGCTAAAAAAAGAAATCGAAAAATACGAGGGTACTATTTTAAATGGAATTCAGATAACGGAGTCTGGAATATTAGCTGCTGCGCATCTTGGAGGTGCAGGATCCGTAAAAAAATACTTTAAAAATAAAGGTCAACGTAATTTTAGAGATGCTTATGGCAGTTCTTTAAGAAGCTACATGAAAATGTTTGGGGGCTATGATACTTCTTTTATTGTGGCGGATATCAATGCAAAAGTTAATAATAAATAATTTATTTTACATAATATAAAAAATAGGCTGTCAAAACATTTTGGCAGCCTATTTTTATTAAAATTAGATTATTTTTCTTTTAGAATTTGTCCATCAGGGCGTACCACTAGTTTCATGGTCTCTTTATCTTTTTTAATTTTAATGTTGTATTGTTTTTTGATGATGTCTCCATCTTCCTGTGTATAAAGAAAACTATCATTTACAATAGACCATCCAGGATAAGTTCTGTAAATAGAATAGATAACTTCACTAGGTAGTTTTACGTTTTTAAAATTCTCAACTACACGAACTAATTTTCCGTTTTCATTATAAGTTGCTGTTAAAGATCCGTTTTTCACTTCCATTACTACTAGGTATTCTTCAAAACCTTCCGCATCTTTTCCTAAATCATAAGCAATGAATTTTTCTTCAACCATTTTAACTCTTTGATCTGGATTATTATCGGGTATATAAACGGAAAAATCAGATCCAACTCTTTTAATTACCACTCCGGGTAACTCTTCAATTTTAATTTTACCTTTTTCAGTTTCTTGGGAATAGGACATTATTGTAAAACTTAAAAAAAGTAAAATGATAAATGATTTCATAATATTTAGTTTTAAATTAATAAATAAATAAAGCATATCATTTTATTAATAGAATAACCTAAAAATCAGTATTATAAAAGGCCTATAATTTAGTAAATAAAAAATATGCTTATGTAAATTTAGCAATTTTATGAAGTTATTACCGTTAATGCATCCATTATTTTATGTTAATAATAGGAGCTAAATGATCTTTTTTTTAATAGGAATATTATATTTTAAATTGAATTATATAAAAAAACACCAACCTTTTGATTGATGTTTTTAAATTATAAAGTCAAGTTATTTATACCGTGTTTTATTCAAAAGTTTCCATTAGAATTTCTAATATTTTAATAGCGGCCTGACTTATTTTTGTACCCGGACCAAATACAGCTACGGCGCCAGCATCAAATAAAAACTGATAATCCTGTGCTGGAATCACCCCGCCCACAACCACCATGATGTCTTCGCGTCCATATCTTTTTAGTTCTTCAATTACTTGTGGGACAAGCGTTTTATGTCCTGCAGCAAGTGATGAAACACCAAGAATATGGACGTCATTTTCAATAGCTTGTTTGGCAGCCTCAGCTGGGGTCTGAAACAGTGGGCCAATGTCAACATCAAAACCTACATCCGCATACCCAGTTGCCACAACTTTAGCGCCACGATCGTGGCCGTCCTGACCCATTTTAGCAATCATAATTCGAGGTCTGCGACCTTCTTTTTTAGCAAATTCATCTGCTAATAGTTTTGCTTTTTCAAAACTTTTGTCGTCTTTTATTTCTTTACTATACACACCGCTAAAGGATTTAATTTGTGCTTTGTATCTTCCAAAAACCGTTTCCAGTGCATCACTGATTTCTCCTAATGTAGTTCTGTTTCTGGCAGCTTCAACAGCAATTTCAAGTAAATTACCCTCGCCGGTTTGAGCACAAAGGATTAGTTTTTTTAGAGAATTTTGTACTTTTTCCGAATCTCTGCTTGCTTTAATTTGGTCTAATTGTTCCAATTGCTGTTTGCGAACCATTTGATTATCCACATCGAGAATCTGCAAGGGGTCTTCTTTTTCCAATCGGTATTGATTGACTCCTACAATAATATCCTGGCCACTGTCTATTCTTGCTTGTTTTCTGGCTGCGGCTTCTTCGATTCGTAGTTTTGGAATTCCGGATTCAATTGCTTTGGTCATACCGCCCAATTCTTCCACTTCTTCGATAAGTTTCCACGCATTTTGGGCAATCTCATTGGTTAAGCTTTCTACATAATAACTCCCAGCCCAAGGATCTACTGTTTTAGTGATTTTAGTTTCCTCTTGCAAATACAGTTGTGTATTTCTAGCAATTCTTGCAGAGAAATCTGTGGGTAAAGCAATAGCTTCATCCAAGGCATTAGTATGTAAAGATTGCGTTCCGCCAAATGCAGCTGCAGCGGCTTCTATGCAAGTTCGTGCCACATTATTGAAAGGATCTTGCTCTGTTAAACTCCAACCTGAAGTTTGGCAGTGAGTGCGCAAGGCTAATGATTTATCATCTTTTGGTTCGAATTGTTTGACCAGTTTTGCCCAAATCATTCTTCCGGCGCGCATTTTAGCAATTTCCATAAAATGGTTCATACCTATTGCCCAGAAAAAGGATAATCTGGGGGCGAATTCATCAATTTTCATTCCGGTCGCTAATCCCGTCCTGATGTATTCCAGTCCATCTGCTAGGGTATAGGCCAACTCAATATCAGCAGTGGCTCCCGCTTCTTGCATGTGATATCCAGAAATCGAAATCGAGTTGAATTTGGGCATTTTTTTGCTGGTAAATTCAAAAATATCAGCAATGATCTTCATCGAAGGTGTAGGTGGATAAATATAGGTATTACGCACCATGAACTCTTTCAGAATATCATTTTGAATCGTTCCAGAAAGCAGTTCGGGTTTTACGCCTTGTTCTTCTGCAGCGACAATATAGAAAGCCATAATGGGTAATACAGCACCATTCATCGTCATGGAGACGGACATCTCCTCTAGCGGAATCTGGTCAAACAATACTTTCATATCTTCTACCGAGTCAATTGCAACTCCAGCTTTCCCTACATCACCCACTACACGTTCGTGATCGGAGTCATATCCGCGGTGTGTAGGCAAATCAAAAGCTATGGAAAGTCCTTTTTGACCTGCAGCAAGATTTCTTCTGTAAAAAGCATTGCTTTCTTCGGCAGTCGAAAATCCTGCATATTGACGCACGGTCCATGGTCGGCGCACATACATTGTTGCGTAAGGTCCACGCAAATTAGGTGCAAAACCAGCTCCAAAATCAAGATGGGTAAGATTCTGGATGTCTTGTGCGGAATAGGTTGGTTTTAGTTCGATTCCTTCGGCTGTTATAAATGGAGTAGTCACAGAACTATCATCCGCTATTTTGAACGTTGTGCTTTCTAATTTTATATGTTGTAAATCTTTTCTTTTCATTTGTTTAATACCAAATTACACGAATTCTAATGGTTTTTTATTTTAATTAGCCGAAATCTCTGAATATTATTCTAGACCAAGCCGTTCCTGTTCTATTTTTTCTGCCAGACGTTTTTCGATTATTGGTGTAATCAAGGTTTTTCTTGGTTTGACTTTTACAAAAGGGAACAGTTCTAAATCGTGTTTCATCATATCCTGTTTGTTGGGGTATTTGTTGGTTCCCAATAAAATGTCTTTACCAGAATCAAATAATTCTTGTGCTGCATCAGCACTTTCCTGAATTTTTCTTTTGATAATTCCATCATTAAGCTGTTTAAGAAAGCCCCCATTTGCCTCGATATCTTTGAATAAAGTCAACGATTTCTCGGCTAGTTGGTTGGTGATATTTTCTATATAATAACTCCCGTCAGCGGGATTATTGACTTTGTCAAAATAACTTTCATTTTTGAGAATTAATAGTTGATTTCGAGCAATTCGATCCCCAAATTCATTGTCTTTATGATAGAGCGAATCGTATGGTAAATTGGCAATGGCATTTGCTCCGCCAATAATAGCACTCATGCATTCAGTAGTGGTGCGCAACATGTTTATATTGTAATCATACAATGTTTTGTTCCGTTTTGTGGGTGAAACTATAATGTTACAATCTAAGTTGTGGTCGTATTCTTTGGCTATTAAATTAAAAAGCAATCGCAAAGCACGGAGTTTTGCAATCTCAAAAAAGTAATTTGTTCCCACTGCAACTTCAAAAACAATCGGTTTATTTATAGCTTCAACTCTATTGAAATATTCATTGGCATGTCCTAAACTATAGGCAATTTGCTGTACCATAGTAGCACCCGCATTTTGATATAAAGCAGTATTGATACTTAACAGCGAAACGGCTAGAGTTTGTTTTAAAAGTAAGTTTAAGGTTTCAAAATTATTTTTTTCTTTGGTTATGAACCAATTCCCGTCTTTGGCTAATTGACCAATAGGATCCAGATTGCAGAAAATGGTAATGTTGTTTTTCTTTGCGAAAGCATCAATTTTTTTGACGAAATCGATTGAGATAAAACTCAAATGAAAGTAAACCGTTACTTTTTCTAAAGGTAACTTCTCAAGTAGGTAGGTAATGTCAATTGTTTCGTTTTCTATTGAAAACCGAAGGCTGTCTGCACCACGACTCAATGTGTCTAGGGCTCTTTCGATAGATTTGTCAACATCATAAACAAATATATTTTGGCAAATTCTGAATTGAGTTGCTTGCGTAGGCAGCGGAAAAGTTTTGGTAAATTCATCTTTATGGTAAAAAGGTTTTACCTGAATGTCTTCGGGTGAATTCCAAACTACGGTTTCATTATAATCAGCTCCACTGAGTTCAAATTGGATTTTTTGTTTCCATTGTTTGGAAGAAATGGGATTGAAATCATCGTAAAGATTTGTTGTCATTTTGTTTGTGGTTTTCCTAATCCCAGCATCGCCAAAGGAAAGTGAGCTGAAACAGGGTGTTGCATTTCAATAATTACTATAAATTGTACACTCCTTTCCTTTTAAGAAGGGTTGGGATGTGATTTTATTTTTCAATTGTGTCGCCTTCAAATTCAATGATATAAATATCTTCACTATCTTTTTTCATATAGTATTTTTCGCGGGCGTATTTTTCTATTTGCTCTGAATTTTTTAATTGCTTGATATTCTCTTGATCCTTTTTTATTTCCTGTTTATAATAAGTAGCATTCTCTTCTAAATTTTCGATCTGTTTGTCTAAGACACGATGGCCGAAATAGGAATAGTTGTCCAGAAAAATCATCCATGTACAAAAAAACAACAGAACCCAAACGTATTTGTTACTCAATAATTTAAACCAAGATTTATCTTTATACGGATTTGTCATTTTATTTTTTTTAGCCCCGATTAAAGTGAAAATCCTTTAAGTGGTGGTGATGACGAAGGAAGATTCACCACTTAAAGATTGAAACGGAAAGCGGGAAATAGCTTCAAATAATTTGTACGCTAAAATTACAATTAAATTATAGAATTTTTTGATTTATTACGGCACGCACCACATCAATCGCTACAGTGTTGTATTTGTCGTTTGGTATAATAATATCTGCAAATGCTTTAGTAGGTTCAATGAACTGTTCGTGCATTGGCTTCAAGGTGGTTTGATACCTGCTGATTACTTCGTGCATGTCTCTGCCACGATCAGCGATATCGCGCCTCATTCGTCTAATTAATCGTTCGTCTGAATCGGCATGAACGTATATTTTCACATCAAATAATTCTCTTAATTCTGGATTTGCCAAGATTAAGATCCCTTCTACTATCATCACTTTTCTTGGATGTGTAAAAACCGTATCGTCTGTTCTGTTATGTGTTACAAAGGAATAAACAGGCTGATGAATGTTGTTCCCATCTTTTAATTCTTTAAGATGAGCGACCAGTAATTCAAAATCAATGGCTCTTGGATGATCAAAATTTATCAACGCTCTCTCATCAAATGAAAGTCCATGATTTTCTTTGTAATACGAATCCTGAGAGATGATTCCAACTTCAGTTTCTGGTAATTCATTCATAATTTGATGTACAACGGTTGTTTTTCCGCTTCCTGTACCACCCGCAATTCCTATAATGAGCATAAATTTTTTGTTATGTTTTTATCGGAACAAAAATAGGAATTTATTCGTGAGCAGTTTTTCTTTTTCTAACAAATATTGCTAATTTATTATATTTTTTGGACAGTAGTGATTGACATTTTTTCTATCTTTATTTTTCTAAAAATAATAATAAACGGTGTATTCCCAAATAAATAATAATATAAGCAGGTACGTCACTTTTACCCCAGAAGAATTAGCCCTGTTTCATTCTTTGCTGGAATACAAAACCGTTCCGAAAAAAACTATTTTACTGCACGAAGGGGAGAGTTGTAATTTTGAAGCCTTTGTAGTCAAGGGATGTGTCCGGAAATATTATATTGACGCTAATGGCTTTGAGGTTATTCTTCAATTTGCTATAGAGAATGCTTGGGTCAGTGATATTTCTTTTAGCATTTATGAAGAGAAACCAAGTAGAGTTTATATTGAAACCTTAGAGGATTGCGAGTTTTTTATGTTTAATCCTGAAAGTAAAGAATCCTTATTTATTCAAGCACCCAAGTTTGAACGTGCTTTTCGTATCCTGATGCAACGAAGCCTAGCGGCTACCCAAGATCGTTTGTTTAATACTATTTCTAAAACTGCTACTGAAAAATATTTAGAATTTTTAGAAAAATATCCAGCGCTTTCTCAGCGTGTTACCCAACATTATATCGCATCTTATCTAGGAATTTCAGCTGAGTTTCTTAGCAAAATAAGAACCAAGATAGCCAAACACTAAATTTTCGTTGTTTTTAATTTCTTGTCCTAGTTCAATGTAAGCGGGTTTTTTTTGAACCAACTTTGTATTCTATTAATTAAGAAAATGACAATGGAAAATTCAAACAAAATAGAAGAGGAAGCATTAACTCATACCGTTTTACATAAAGCCAATACAAGAGGTCATGCCAATCACGGATGGCTAGAATCGTATCATACTTTTAGTTTCGCAAATTACCAAAATCCGGAGCGTATGAACTTTGGAGTATTACGTGTTTTGAATGATGACCGAGTAAATCAGGGAATGGGTTTTGGAAAACATCCGCATGATAACATGGAAATTATTTCGATACCGTTGGACGGAGATTTAGAACATCAGGACAGTATGGGGAATACGACTGTAATCAAACAAGGCGATATTCAAGTTATGAGTGCTGGTACCGGAATTTTTCATAGTGAATACAATAAAAATAAAGACCAGTTGGTTAAATTTTTGCAGATATGGATTTATCCAAATCAGAAAAATGTGACACCCCGTTATGATCAACTTACTTTGGATCTAGATGATCGTCACAATAGACTACAGCAAATTTTATCCCCAAATCCTGAAGACGAAGGGGTTTGGATTCATCAAGACGCTTGGTTTCATATTGGGAAATTTGACAACGGTTTTTCGACTGACTATCAATTAAAAAAATCAGGAAACGGAATTTATGCTTTTATTTTAAAAGGGGATTTTACCATTGGAACTATCGATTTAAAGGAACGCGATGGATTAGGAATTTGGGATACTGCTGAAATAAAAATCAGCGCAAATACTGCTGATGCTGAAATTCTTTTGATGGAAGTACCAATGAAATTATAACCTGCCAAAAAAAACACTACTAATACTTAATATTAAATAATACTACTATGTCATCAACAAAATGGGTAATTGACCCTACACACTCAGAAATTGGTTTTAAAGTAAAACACATGATGTTTACAAATGTTTCAGGTAAGTTTTCAAAATTCGATGCAACAATTGAATCCGAAGATATTAATTTTGAAAATGCAAAGATTGAATTCACCGGAGCGATTGATTCCATAACAACAGGGAATGCAGATAGAGATACTCATTTATTGAGTCCAGATTTTTTTGATGCAGCACAATTTCCTGAAATAAAATTTAGCGCTACTTCTTTTACTAAAATTAAGGAGGGAGAATATGAATTGGTTGGCGATTTAACCCTACACGGTGTTACAAAATCAGTAAAATTAGCCACAGAATATGGTGGGTTATTGAAAGATCCTTGGGGAAATACTAAAATGGCACTAGCATTAGAAGGGAAAATTAACAGAAAAGATTGGGGATTAAACTGGAATTCAGCTCTTGAAGCCGGAGGTGTCTTAGTTAGTGATGAAGTTCGATTGAATATCGAATTACAATTTATCAAACAATAAATTTTAGAAATAATAAAAGCATGGCTTAAAAATCATTTTTTGAGTCATGCTTTGCTGTAAATGAAGGACGATGGAAACCATAAATATTTTATACATAGGAAGACATCTTGAAATTTCAGCAACTGTGGTCCGATTAATAAATGCGACTGATACTTGGTTTGGAGTAGGGGTACTGAATGATGAGGAGGCTAAGGAAATTTTTCTAAAAAATAATTTCTCCATAGTATTATTAGGCTCTGGAATTGAAGATGAAAGTGAAACTAATTTGTGTGATTTTTTCAAAAAACAAAATCCTAATATTATAATAGTTCAACATTACGGTGGCGGAAGTGGTCTGCTAAAAAGTGAAATTTTAGTTGCCTTGGACTGTAATAAGACATAAAAAGTTGTTTTTAAACCATTCGGAAATTAGGAAAAAGCACCTAATTTTTCTTAATTTCCGAATGGTTTAATTTTTAAAAATGATTATGTAAAAACAAAAAGTAGAACTAATTAAAAACTTATTTGTTCTTTTTTGCCTTAATCATCATCTCTAATTGATCCCAAAGTTCTTCTGGGATTGCTTCCAAAATATTAAATTGCCCTGCTCCTTTCAACCACTCACCTCCATCAATCACTACAACTTCACCATTGACATAAGCGGAGAAATCAGAAACTAAATAAGCCGCTAAATTGGCTAATTCCTGATGGTCACCCACCCGTTTTAACGGTACTTTTTTAGCCATGTCAAATTTTTCTGCTAAATCTCCAGGCAACAATCGGTCCCAAGCCCCTTTAGTAGGGAATGGTCCGGGTGCAATCGCATTTGAACGAATTCCGTATTTTGCCCATTCAACAGCAAGGCTTCGGGTCATGGCCAAAACTCCAGCTTTTGCAGTGGCGCTAGGCACTACATAGGCAGAGCCAGTCCAGGCATAAGTTGTCACAATATTCAAAATGGTAGATGATTTTTGTTTAGTGTCAATCCAGTGTTTTCCAAAAGCAAGTGTGCAGTTTTTGGTGCCTTTTAAAACAATATCAATCACAGTATCAAAAGCATTAGCAGATAATCTTTCGGTCGGAGAAATGAAATTTCCTGCAGCATTATTGAGTAAAACATCTACTTTTCCAAAAGCTTTCAAAACTTCTTGCAGCATGTTTTCTACTTCTTCGTAATGACGTACATCACATTGAATCGGAAGACAAGTTCCGCCTGTTTCCGTTTCTAGTTCTGAAGCTGTATTTTTAAGCTTTTCTAAATCTCTGGAAGTGATGGCAACTTGCGCGCCCAATTCTAAGAAATATTTAGTCATAGCTTTTCCTAAACCACTTCCTCCTCCAGTTACTACTATCACTTTGCCTTGAAGTGCATCGTCACGTAACATTTTATCGGTATAATTCATAGTCTGATTTTTTTAATGTAAATGTAATAAAATAAATAGTATGCGTGCATAATAAAAAATTAAAAGCAATATTTTTATATGGCGCACAGTCTTTTAGCAGCTTCTTCAAGTGTTGCATTGTCTTTGGCAAAACAAAAGCGAATTAAATGGAGGTCTTTGCCATCTGCATAAAAAGTAGAGATAGGAATTGCGGCCACACCGTGTTCCTGGATTAACCGTTTGCAAAAATCAATATCATTCTCCTTTGATATGTTTGTATAACAAACTACCTGAAAGTAAGTTCCTTCACAAGGCAGTAGTGTAAAGCGGCTATCCTTTAATAATTTTCGGAAGTAGTCTCTTTTTTCTTGATATAATTCTCCAATTTTATCAATGGATACTAAGTCTAGATAGTCACTGATGGCAACCTGACAAATACTATTGACACTAAAAACTAGAAATTGATGTACTTTTTTAATTTCTGTCATAAGGTGTTCAGGTGCTACGAGATAGCCGATTTTCCATCCCGTTACATGGAAGGATTTTCCAAATGAAGATACCATAATACAGCGATGTAATATTTTTCTCCGAGTATGAGCTGAAATGTATTTTTGCTCGAAAGTGATGTGTTCATATACTTCATCTGATAGCACTACAATTTTAGGATATTTATCTAAAAGAACTTCCAATGCTTCAAAATCGGATTCACTTAGGATTTTTCCTGTAGGATTGTGCGGATTATTAATGATAATCATGCGGGTTTTGGGTGTGCAGGCTTGTTCTATAATTCCCCAATTTGGGGTGTAATCATCGTTTAATGCTACTCGAATCGGATGTGCGTTGCATAACAAAATAGGTGCTTCATAACAATCATAACTAGGGTCTAGAATAAGTACTTCCTCATTGGTTTGCACTAAAGCTAGAATAGTCGTAAAAATTCCTTGTGTGGCACCAGCTGTGATCAATAGCTCAGTTTCAGGTAGAACGCTCCTGTGGTATGAATGATTAATGAGTGTTGCAATTTTTGATAAAAGAGGCGGATATCCTGACATGGGAAGGTACTGGTGTACATTTTTTGTAGCAAGAATGGAGACTAAATTTGTAAGCCTTTCGTCAACAGGAAAATTTGGAAAACCTTGTGACAGGTTAATAGCATTATACTCAGCTGCCATTTTTGACATGATAGTAAAAATACTCGTGCTGATATTTGGAAGTTTACTCATAATAAATGAACATAGATTGCTTCATAAATGTACTGTTTTTTACTGGAATTGTTTTTTAAAAGGAAAAGTTACAAAAATGATAGTTGATTACGATTGGTTATTATTTTTCTATGTGCAAAAAAGCCACCATAATGGCGGCTCTTTATAAATAAATTATTAAAGTTTAATTTTGACTAACAATTTCTCCTTTTGGAGTGACTACTAATTTGCGATTTTCTTTGTCTTTTTTTATTCGGATATTATATTCCTTTTTGATGATATCACCTTCTTTTTGAGAATACAAATATTTATCATTTACAATTTGCCAACCGGGGAATGCTTTATAAATAGAATAGATGACACTATTTGGTAATTTTATATTTTTATAATTCTCAACAACACTTGTTAGTTTTCCATTTTCATTATAAGTGGCAGTCAACGACCCTTTCTTGGTTTCCATAATAACTAAATAATTTTCGAAACCTTCAAAGTCTCTTCCTAAATCATAGGCTATGAACTTGTCTTCTATAGCTCTTACATTTGGATCGGGATTTCTATCTGGCAAGTATACAGAGAAATCCTTTCCTGCGCTTTTAATAACAACTGCGGGCAGTTCTTCCATTTTAATATTTCCTTGCCCAGATCCACTTATCTTTTCCTGTGCTAAGGATGCTGTAGTTATACTTAGAAAAAGTAAAACGAATTGATATGCTTTCATGACATTTTGCTTTAATTTATAATTTAATACACTTTTAGTAATGATTAAATAAATTCAGCAAGGCTTGTTTTTTTTCTCCCCCTTTTATTTTATGAGTTATTTAAATCATTAGACTTAAAAACAGTAGTAGTTTTAGATTTTAAATTTATATTTAGAAAATGATTTTTGGGACAAGTAAAATTACCTCTTTTTAAGAAATAGGTGGGTTAATTTTTTTGTAAATAGTGTTAATTTAACAGGGCATTCTAAAGGCTTTTTTAGCAGGAAAATCCATTTCAATAGCTATTATGGGAGGTCTGTAGAGATGTGTTTTAGAACAAAGTGCTTTGCAAGTGTTTGTATTCCTGTATTTTGGTGTAAATTATAAAAATAAAAAACTGACTTTTAGAATTTAAAAGTCAGTGTCGGGGTATTATTTAGAGGGAAATAGGAAGTGTAGGTATAAATCTAAATAGAATTAATGCATTTTATGTATAATAAAGATAGTTGGACGATTGTGTAAATCTACTTTTACTTTTTTCCAATCATTGGCTTTCATAGTTTTGATATATTCTGAAGGTAAAGTGATATCAGTTGCAATACAAAGATGAGTTGTAGGATTAAGAGCTTGTAAAATATCCTCCAGCATTTTATTGTTCCTATAAGGTGTTTCTATAAAAATTTGAGATTGGTTTTTGTCGTGAGATAATTTTTCAAGATTTTTCAGTGCTGTTTTCTTTTCTGCTTTTTCAATAGGTAAATACCCATTAAAGGTAAAGCTTTGTCCGTTCATTCCAGAAGCCATCATAGCCAAAAGGATTGAAGAAGGACCTACTAAAGGAATAACTTGAATTCCTTTTTCGTGGGCTAATTTTACAATTACTGCACCAGGATCAGCTACTCCAGGGCAGCCTGCCTCACTCATTAAACCGATGTTGTGACCTTCTAATAAGGGTTTAATAAAGTCTAAGTGTTCTTTGGTCTCGGTGTGTTTATTTAATACAAAAAGTTTTAGCTCCGATTGTTTTTTTTCAGGATGCACCCCTTTAATAGATTTACGCGCTGTTTTTTCATTTTCAACAATATAATAATCAATAAAATCAATGCTTCTTTTTATGGTTTGGGGTAAAACATCCATCGGGTCACTATCGCCTAAAGTAGTTGGAATTAAATAGAGTTTACCTAAAAAAGTACTTGTTTTCATTGTTTTATAATTGCATTTTTAAAGTAGAATGTATCTTAAAATTATTTCTTTAAAATTAAGGATTGAAAAATTATTGGTGCTTGGCTATTAATTTTTTAGCAATTACTTCGCAAACTTCATCCAGCATGTTATAAACAATTTCGAATCCATTGGGCAAACCAAAATAGGGATCAGGGACGTCTACTTTTTCATCTGGAAATAATTCATTCAGAATAAGTTGCACTTTTTCTTTTTGTTCCTGACTTTTTGCCAACTGAATTACATCGTCATAATTAGAATTATCCATTACATAGATATAGTCAAACGAATCAAAATCAGTCGTGCTGAACTGTCTTCCTTTTTGATCAGAAATACTGATTTTGTTTTTTTTTGCTACAGCAATAGAGCGATCATCCGGTGTATGGCCAACGTGCCAAGAACCAGTTCCTGCTGAATCCACTTTGAACTTATTTTTGGGGAGCTTTGAGGCTAATATACCTTCGGCCAATGGAGACCGACAAATATTGCCTAGACAAACCATTAAAATTTTTATGGGCATAATGCTTTTATAGCGTTAATTTTTTATTGATATCTTCAACAAATTTTTTGAATTGTTTGTCAGTAGCAACTAAATTGTCAACGGTTTTACAAGCATGTAATACGGTAGCGTGATCACGATCTCCAATTTGAGAGCCTATATTAGCCAAAGATGCTTTTGTGAACTTCTTTGCAAAAAACATTGCCAACTGTCTGGCTTGAACTACGTGTCTTTTTCTGGTTTTTGATTGAAGTGTTTCTAAATCCAATTGGAAATAATCCGATACAATTTTTTGAATATAATCGATTGAAATTTCTCGTTTTACATTTTTTACAAATTTCTCCACGACACTTTTAGCAAGTTCTAGGGTAACTTCTTTTTTATTAAATGAAGATTGCGCAATCAGGGAAATAATTGCTCCTTCTAATTCTCTAACATTCGATTTAATATTTCGTGCAACGTATTCGATTATCTCTTCTGGAATTTCCACACCATCTCGGTACAAAATATTTTTTAGAATAGAAATTCTAGTTTCATAATCTGGTTGATGCAATTCAGCTGACAATCCCCATTTGAAACGAGATAACAAACGTTGTTCAATATCTTGCATGTCAACAGGCGCTTTGTCAGAGGTCAAGATGACCTGTTTGCCGTTTTGATGGAGATAATTAAAAATATGAAAAAATACATCTTGAGTTCCTGATTTTCCAGAAAGAAATTGAACGTCATCAATAATTAAGACATCAATTAACTGATAGAAATGTATAAAATCATTTCGATTATTCTTCTTAACGGAATCTATATACTGTTGTGTAAAAATCTCAGCAGAGATGTATAAAACGGTTTTTTCAGGATGTTTGTCTTTTATTTCTACACCAATGGCATGTGCCAAGTGTGTTTTTCCAAGGCCAACTCCACCAAAAATTAATAACGGATTAAAAGAAGTTCCCCCCGGTTTATTAGCAACGGCCATCCCTGCCGAACGGGCCAGTCTATTGGAGTCACCTTCTAAAAAATTATCAAAACTATAATTAGCATTCAGTTGAGATTCAATCTTTAAATTCCGAATTCCAGGAATTACAAAAGGATTTCGTAATTCAGGGTTTAAATTTTTAAAGGGAGCGTCTACTTCTTGGGGCTTCATAGGAACTCTATTGGCGCTTGGCAACTGTTCTGTAAACGGTTGTTTATTGCCATAAGTATTTTCCATTCTGATTTTATAAAGTAACTTAGCGTTTTTTCCAAGTTCTTTGGTCAAGGCCACTTTTAATAGTTTTACATAGTGTTCTTCTAACCATTCATAGAAAAATTTACTTGGAACTTGAATATATAATGCGTTATCGGTAAGTTCAACTGATTTGATTGGTTCAAACCAAGTTTTATAGGCTTGGTCTTGGATGTTGTCTTTTATAAAAGACAAACAGTTTTCCCATACTGATTGAGCAGTTTTGTTCATATATTCTATTAAATTGTTTTTTATTGGTAATTGTTATCTTACTAAAAAAAAGATGTTTTATTATTATTTATCGGGGTAACAAATATGTGAACAAATTTCTGTAAAAAAAAATATATAGGGTAATAATTTCACGAATTATTGTTGTAAGGAGCTTTTAAAATTTAAATTTTTAATACATAATTAATGAAAGATCATCAAATTGAAGTGAGGGTTAGGTACTCAGAAACAGATCAAATGGGCGTTGTATATCATGGGAATTACATCCCCTATTTTGAAATAGGAAGAGTGGAATGGCTAAGAAACAAAGGGGTTTCGTATAAAAGTATGGAAGATAACGGGATTGCGCTTCCTATTGTTTCGATGGATATAAATTATAAAAAATCAGCTCGGTATGATGAGTTGCTCACCGTACATACAATTTTCAAAAGTCAGAGTTCTGTGAAGATAGAATTTGATTGTGCTATATATAATGAATCAGATGAGTTATTAACAACTGCCCAATTTATTTTGGTTTTTGTGTCCTTAAAAACAGGTCGTCCTACTGCGCCACCGGATTATATTTTAGAATTGTTAAAAACAATAGAATAAATTGTAAAAGGAGCAATTTTATATTGGAATTAGAGTCGTTTTATATCGATTTCAAACATCAAATTAAAAATGTCGAATACTATTTCGGCATTTTTTTTTCGGGTTTTTATCTCAATTATGCCCATAGGAAGCATAGTGATTTCATTTATGGTCATGTGTTGAGATACAATATTCAATCTCTTTTCCTTAATAACCCGCATTACTTTATTCATATTAGTGTAATCAAAGGAGATCGTAAAGCGAATATCTATGGTTTTTTCAACAATCTGACTTGTTTCTAGTACCATTTGGGCGGTAGTTTTATAAGCGGAAATTAATCCACCAACGCCTAATTTGATTCCGCCAAAAACCCTAACAACTACCAGTAATATATTGGTAACTGTGAAGGATTGAATTTGCCCATATATTGGCATCCCTGCACTATTGCTTGGTTCTCCGTCGTCATTTGCTCTGTAGGTGATGGCCTCGGCACCAATTTGGTATGCATAGCAAAAATGTCCGGCATTAGGGTGTTGTTTGCGTAAAACTTCAAGGAGTGGTTTTACTTCTTCCTCGGAGTGAATGGGAAAGGCATATCCATAAAATTTGCTGTTTTTTTCTTTATATAGAAGTGCCTCCGTAGGGAATTCAATGGTATTGTAAGTATCTTTCAATTTGAATTTTAAAAATGGGAAGGGAGTTTAAACCTTAAGTGGATTTTAGATTAATTTTTTGTCTAAGAGATGAATTACATCTTCTTTTCCAACTTGTAAATTCCAAACCTCAAAGCCTAAAGCCAGAGCAGCATCAGTATTTTCTTTTTTGTCATCAATAAATAACGTGCGCTTTGGTGACAAATCATGGTTGTTTATCAAATGATTGAAAATTTCAGGATTTGGTTTTCTGATGCCAAGTTCGAATGAAAAATAGACTTTTTCAAAACATTGATAAAAATCTCGGTAAAACGATATCCCGTTTTTTTGCTCAAAAGTTTCGATATGGATAGCATCAGTATTAGACAATAAAAACAAGCGGTATTTTCCGGAAAGCAATTGAAGGAATTCCAACCGGTATAAAGGAAAGTCCAAAAGAATGGCATTCCAGGCGGCTAATATTTGTTTAATACTGGCCGTTGGGATGTATTTTTGAATCCCAAAAAGGAAATTTTCGCGAGAGATTTGCCCCGTTTCAAACTGCAAGTTCAATAGGTCTAAATCTTCATTCCATTCCTTTAAGCCTAATTTTTCAAAAGCATTTACAGTGGCTTGTTTATCTAAATTGATAAAAATATCTCCAAAATCAAAAATTATTGCATTAATCATGGTTTCTAGAAATTATAAGTTCGTCAGCACCAAGTATGTGTTTTTTAAACTGTTTTTTTATAAGAATTGGCGCGTTGATTCCTTTTTTAAATTGGATGTCTCCAATGAATATTCGGGCTTCATCCCAAAGATTGGCATTGATAAAAGTGTCTAATGTTTGTCTTCCACCTTCAATAATAACAGATTGAATCTGATGCTCATACAGCAATTGGATTATTTGTATTGCTAAGTTATTTTGAAAGTCAATTGTTTCAAAGATACTATTTTCTTTTTCAACAAGAGTTTTATATTTAGAAAATAGGATAGTTTTAACTTGATTGTCAAGGACGTGGCTGTCTTTTGGGATGCGATTATTTTGATCTAAAAGCACACGGATGGGATCGCTTCCAAACCAGTCGCGTGCGTTTAATTTTGGATTATCATCAATGGCAGTTTGAGTTCCTATCAAAATGGCTTGTTCTTCAGTGCGCCATTTGTGTACCAATTGTCTGGAATACGCATTGGTAATCCAAACAGGTTTTTTTTCTGTCTTCTGCTCTGGGGCTATGAATCCATCTTGACTTTCGGCCCATTTCAATATAATGTAGGGTCTTTTCTTTTGGTGGTAGGTAAAAAAACGTTTGTTCAGTTCGTTACACTCTGCTTCCAAAACACCAACGGTAACCTCAAGTCCAGCTTCTAGCAATTTTTTGATCCCATTTCCAGCTACTTGTATGTTGGGATCCACCGTTCCGATAACCACATTTGGAATTTTATTTTGGATAATCAAATTGCAACACGGAGGTGTTTTTCCAAAATGGCTGCACGGTTCTAAACTGACGTAAATTGTTGCTTTAGTCAGCAATGATTTGTCTTTTACCGTATGGATGGCATTTACTTCAGCATGTGATTCTCCTGCTTTTTTATGCCAGCCTTCGCCAATGATTGTGTCATTATAAACAATAACACAACCCACTAGTGGATTTGGATAGGTTGTCCCTAATCCGTTTTTAGCCAATTCGAGGCAACGGTTCATGTATTTTTGATGTATTTTCACATTGTAAAAGTAGTAATTTTTGAGTTTAAGATTTTGTTTTAAAAACTTCTGAAAATAATAGTAAACAATTTCTATTTTTGCAACTGTAATTATATTTAAAGAAAAATGGAAAACTTCGTAATCAGAAAAATAAATAAAGAAGACAATCAAGAAGTTGCTCAATTAATTCGAGCTATTTTTGATGAAATGGATATACCAAAAGTAGGTACAGCTTATGAAGATCCGTATTTGGATTTAATGTATGAAGAGTACAATAAGCCCCGATCTGTTTACTATGTAGTAGAAAACAATGGGAAAATTGTTGGAGCTGCAGGGATTGCTCCGCTCGCGAATGAAGCAGTAACCATTTGTGAATTGCAAAAAATGTATTTTCTTCCTGAAACTCGTGGAATTGGACTAGGTTCAGAAATGATGGAGGTGTGTTTGCAAAGTGCTAAAAGCTTTGGTTTTGAAAAGTGTTATTTAGAAACGATGCCATTTATGATAGATGCTCAAAAACTGTATAAAAAAGTAGGTTTTGAAAACATTTCTAATCCTATGGGCAGCACAGGTCATACAAGCTGTCCGATATGGATGTTAAAAGAGTTATAAGTTTTGACTAATCAATGGATTGTTGTTTCATAGATTCAATTACCGAGTAAAATGAAAATAAAAGAATACAGAAGGTTTTTTATTGAGGAACTTACGTCAGTTTATGAGGCGGGAGAAGCAGAAAGTTTTTTCTATTTGATTTTAGAAGACAAAAACCACTTGAAACGTATTGATTTAGCTTTGAACCCTGATTTGCTTTTTTCAGAAGTAGATATTGCGGGTTGGGATTTAATTTTAGTAGCATTAAAACAGGAAATTCCGATACAATATTTGTTAGGGAAAACTAATTTTTATGGGTTGGATTTCCAAGTCAATTCAGATGTTTTGATTCCAAGGCCTGAAACCGAAGAACTAGTTGATTGGATTTTAGAAAGTCAAAAGTCGAAAGTCGGAAGTCAAAAGATCCGTATTTTGGATGTTGGAACAGGAAGTGGCTGTATCGCCATTTCATTGGCAAAAAATCTTCCAAATGCCACTATTTTTGCAATTGATGTTTCTGAAAAGGCTTTGGCTACAGCCAAAAGAAACGCAGAAAATAATTCTGTAGCTGTTGCTTTTATTAATCAAAATATTCTTGAAACGGAAAATTTATTGCAACAATTTGACATTATTGTGTCTAATCCTCCTTATGTTCGCAATTTAGAAAAAGTAGAAATCAAAAAAAATGTTTTAGATCATGAACCGCATTTAGCCCTTTTTGTAGAAGACAATGACGCATTGATTTTTTATAAAAAAATAGCTGAATTAGCACAAAAAAACCTACCCAAAGACGGACTGTTGTATTTTGAAATCAATCAATATTTAGGGAAAGAAATGATTGATTTACTCGAAAAAATGAACTTTAAAAACATCGAATTGAAAAAAGACATCTATGGTAATGACAGGATGATTAAAGGAAGTGTATAGGAAACAGTTCCAGCATCAATTGCTTATAAATTGAAAAGGTCTTACTTTTATGTCTAAAGAGTATATTATTCGTATCGTAATGCTTCTATAGGATCAAGTACTGCAGCTTTTACAGCAGGATACAAACCGGACGCGATTGCTACAATAAAACTTGTGATAAAAGCCGCCATAATGGCTCCCCAAGGTATTACAAATACAAAATTCATTGCGGTAGCGATTCCAAATCCAATTAGAATTCCAAAAATAATTCCTACGAGGCCCCCTAATTGACCAATAAGTAATGTTTCGATAAAAAACTGAAAAGCAATTGTGGTTTTCTTTGCTCCCAATGCTTTTCTGACTCCGATTTCTCGAGTACGTTCTGTAACCGAAACAATCATAATGTTCATCAATGCAATAGAGGATCCCAATACGGTTATAATACCGATTAGCCATGAGGCTAAGCCTAGATATTTTGTAATTCCTAAAATCCTGTTAATAAGATCATCACTTCGGACCACACCAAAATTATTGTCTTCTACAGGACTTAATTTCCGGACCCTTCGCATGGTGCTGTTTGCGTTATCAATGGCTTGATCAAGCAACTCTTTTTTGCCTGCCATGACGCTCACAGTATAGTTAATATTAGGTGCGGTAAATAATGAGCGCGCTAATTGAATAGGGATTAAAATCCTTAAATCTTGACTGTTGCCAAAAGTGGATCCTTTCTCTTTCAAAACACCAATAACTTTGAATTTAGCGCCCCGGATAGAAATTATTTTATCAATTGGGTTAACATCTTTCAACAGACCTTTTTGAAAATCAGAACCGACTACGCATACATAAGCGTTATTATCAATATCAAATCCTGTAAAATTACGTCCAGCGCTGGTTTCCAATCCGGAATTGGTCATGAAATATTCATCGACGCCTACAATTGAATTCTCGGGATCTGTTTTGGTAGCTTCATATTTTACTTCAGCTGCTGATGTTGCCGTAAAAGAAAGAGAGGTTTCTGTAAAAGGATATTTGTATTTATTTTTGAAAGCCACAGCTTCAGGATAAGAAATAATCGGATTTATCACTTCGCGTTCACTGCCTCCACGATTTCGCGTGGTGTTTTCATATTGCTTGATGTTAAAAGTATTGGCTCCCATGGATGCGAAATCAGAGGATATTGTATTTTCAAGAGCTGAAACAACGGTAAGGATACTAACTAAAGCCGTAATCCCAATAGCGATAATCATCACTGTAAGAACCGTTCGCAACAATTGCGTTCTAATAGAACCTAATGCAATCCGAATATTTTCTTTGAATAATTTTAACATCATGTAAGTTTGACACGAAAATACAATTTTTGTTACAAATTTTCTTCAGGTAAAAACTATTTTAATTTGGCGGCTTTTTTTTGGGGCGCTTTTTCAAGCTTCCAGATACAAACGAAGTTCACTGAACTCAAATAAAAATATAAAATACGTGAAGTAATCGCTCCGTAAAAATAAGTTGTTTTTCAGTTACCTAAAAGGAGCTTGCTCTGGTCGCTCTTTCCGGCAAGAAAATACTATTATTTTTTACGTCCCTTTTTCCACTATAATCGGGTTTAGGCACCGGAGAATAAAATGCTAAAATTTGTAAACAGAATAATTTTAAAAATAAGATATTTGCAAAGAATTAATTTTTGGAAATTTTTCAAAACTTCCAAAATCGTAACATCCAATAATCATATAATGGCATCAAAACCGAGCATTCCTAAGGGTACCAGAGATTTTTCACCAACAGAGGTGGCAAAGCGGCAATACATCATTCAAATTATAAAAAGTAATTTTGAGAAATTTGGTTTTCAACCCATAGAAACGCCTTCCTTCGAAAACTCCGAAACTTTAATGGGGAAATATGGGGAAGAGGGCGATCGTTTGATTTTTAAAATATTAAATTCCGGGGATTATTTAGCAAAAGCCAATGCAACACATCTTGAAAACAAAGACAGTACAAAACTGACCGCAAGTATTTCAGAGAAAGCCTTGCGGTATGACTTAACCGTTCCGTTTGCTCGTTATGTGGTACAGCATCAAAATGATATAGAGTTTCCATTTAAAAGATACCAAATTCAACCCGTTTGGAGAGCTGACCGACCTCAAAAAGGGCGTTTCAGAGAATTTTTTCAATGTGATGCTGATGTTGTGGGATCAAAATCATTGTGGCAGGAGGTAGAATTAGTACAGTTGTACGACACTGTTTTTTCGGCTTTGGGTTTAAAAGGAGTAACAATCAAAATCAATAATAGAAAAATTTTGTCCGGTATTGCAGAAGTAATTGGTGCATCCGATAAATTAATAGATTTCACAGTAGCACTGGATAAGCTGGATAAAATAGGGGAAGAAGGTGTCAAAAAAGAAATGATCGAGAAAGGCATTTCGGAAGAAGCGATCTCAAAAGTGCAGCCATTATTTAATTTCACAGGAACGATTTCGGAGAAAATAACCCAGCTTTCAATTTTGCTTGCGGAATCTCAGGAAGGGATGAAGGGCGTAGAAGAATTGCGTTTTATTTGTGAGAATGTGATGAATCTAGGATTAAACAATTCGATTTTAGACTTGGATGTGACCTTAGCAAGAGGATTGAATTATTACACAGGCGCTATTTTTGAAGTGGCTCCGCCAAAATCAGTCGCCATGGGCTCCATTGGTGGTGGCGGACGCTACGATGATTTGACAGGTATTTTTGGACTCAAAAACATGAGTGGTGTAGGAATTTCTTTTGGATTGGATCGAATTTATCTGGTTGTCGAAGAATTAGATTTATTTCCGGACACAGTAACAGCAACCTCCAGCGCATTGTTTATTAATTATGGAAACGCAGAAGCTTTTTACGGGTTACAGGCCATCCAAAAATTACGAGATTCAGGTGTAAAAGTAGAATTATATCCAGATAATGTAAAGGTAGCTAAACAATTCCAGCATGCTGATAAGCGAGGAATTCCTTTTGCGGTGCTAATTGGAGAACAGGAAATGGAATCAAATATGTTCTCTCTTAAAAATCTAGGTACAGGCGAACAGCTGTTACTGGATTTTGAAGGTTTAAAACGGGCATTGTTGCAGTCTTAAAAATTTGTAAATATAAAAAAAGCTTCGTTTTTCAAAACGAAGCTTTTTTTAATATACGGTAATAGTGAATTAATAATTGTTTGGAATAATATTTTTAATCTTTACTTAGAAATACTTTTCTAAAGAAAGGTTTAACAAAGCTAAAGAAACAATATCAAGATAATCTTAAAATAATCTTAAAATTTTATGTTGTTAGGAGTTATATTGAAAAGAAAAGTGAAATCAGTAAAAAGATGACAATTTGACATTTTGAAAGAATTGGCAGTACTTTTGCAATCCATAGAAAAGAATAAAAATGAAGTTTAAGAATATTTTTAAAAACACTAGTAATATGACTACTGAAAATACAGAAATTGATCAAGAAATAGATGATGTGACATTAGAGAATAATGCCAATGGAGAGCAAATCATTATTGAGGAATTAAGTCTGGAAGAGCAATTGACTCAAGACTTAGCCAAAGAGAAAGACAAGTATTTACGATTATTTGCTGAATTTGAAAATTATAAAAGAAGAACTTCTAAGGAGCGTATAGAATTGTTTAAGACTGCAAATCAAGAAGTTTTATTAGCAATGCTACCTGTTTTAGATGATTTTGACAGAGCTATAGTAGAAATTAGCAAATCCGATGATGAACTTCTTTTAAAAGGTGTAGAGCTTATTCATGAGAAATTAAAAAACACTTTAGTTTCTAAAGGATTAGAGCAAGTTGAGGTTAATGCTGGAGATGCATTTGATGCTGATTTTGCTGAAGCAATTACTCAAATTCCGGCGCCTTCAGAAAAAATGAAAGGTAAAATTGTAGATGTTCTTGAAAAAGGATACAAATTGGGAGATAAAATCATTCGTTTTCCAAAAGTTGTTTTAGGGCAATAAATAGGATCTTGAATTAATAATGTCTTTGATATTACGCCTAGAGATGCGTTGCTGTGTGACTCTACAAAAGAAAAAATAAAAATGAAAAAAGATTTTTACGAAATATTAGGCATTTCAAAAAATGCAGATGCTGCTGAAATTAAAAAAGCATATCGAAAAAACGCGCTACAGTTTCATCCTGACAAAAATCCTGGAGACAAATCGGCAGAAGATAAATTTAAATTAGCTGCTGAAGCGTATGAAGTACTGAGTGATCCGCAAAAGAAAGCTAAATATGATCAATATGGGCATCAAGCTTTTGATGGTTCTGGAGGATTTGGCGGTGGTGGTCACGGCGGAATGAATATGGATGACATTTTTAGTCAGTTTGGGGATATTTTCGGAGGCGGTTTCGGTGGTTTTAGTGGCGGCGGCGGCGGAGCTCGTCGTGCTAAAGGAAGTAATCTTCGTATAAAAGTAAAATTAACATTGGAAGAAATTGCCAATGGTGTTGAGAAAAAAGTAAAAGTAAAACGTAAGGTTCAAGCGCCTGGAGTTACCTATAAAACGTGTGCTACCTGTAACGGCCAAGGTCAGGTAATGCGCGTAACCAATACTATTTTGGGTAGAATGCAATCTGCTTCTACTTGTCCTACTTGTAGTGGTTCAGGTCAAATATTAGATAAAAAGCCAGCAGAAGCCGATTCACAGGGAATGATTCTTGAAGATGAAACCGTTTCAATAAAAATACCTGCAGGAGTTGTTGACGGTATGCAATTGAAAGTTTCTAATAAAGGGAATGATGCTCCAGGAAATAGTATTCCGGGAGATTTAATTGTTGCAATTGAAGAATTAGAGCATGAATTTTTGAAACGTGAAGGAGAGAATCTCCATTACGATTTATACATCAGTTTTGCCGAGGCTGTTCTTGGAATTTCAAAAGATATTGAAGCTATTAACGGTAAAGTGAGAATTAAGCTGGAAGAAGGAATTCAATCCGGTAAAATTCTCAGATTAAAAGGAAAAGGAATTCCGAGTATTAATGGATATGGAAACGGAGATTTACTGGTTCATGTAAATGTTTGGACACCAAAAACATTGAACAAAGACCAAAAGCAGTTTTTTGAAAAAAATCTTACGGATGAGAATTTTATTCCAAATCCGGAGAAATCTGACAAATCCTTTTTCGAGAAAGTAAAAGATATGTTTTCGTAAATTTTTTAGACACTCTTTATTGCGTTTAAACCAGATGATACCTAAGCCATTTTAATATGGTATTTAAAATTTAATCCCCATTCTTGCTAAACAAGGATGGGTTTTTTATGTAATAATTCTAAGGATATCGGTACTTATTATTTACTTTTACCCCAATTAAAAATTCAGCATGAGTAACATACTTGAAGTTAATAAAGTAGTGAAGCAATATGGTGATTATGTAGCACTTAATGGTGTTTCATTAGCTGTTCCGAAAGGGAGTATCTACGGACTTTTAGGTCCAAATGGTGCGGGAAAAACATCACTAATACGGATAATAAACCAAATTACATTGCCAGATAGTGGAGAAATTATTCTGGATGGTGAAAAACTGCAACCCAAGCATGTTCAATACATAGGATATTTACCAGAAGAACGGGGCTTGTATAATACAATGAAAGTAGGCGAGCAATGTTTGTATCTGGCTCAAATGAAAGGACTTTCAAAGGCTGAGGCCAAAAAACAACTGGAATACTGGTTTGAAAGGCTGGAGATTCAAGGGTGGTGGAACAAGAAAATTCAAGAACTCTCTAAAGGGATGGCTCAGAAAATTCAATTTGTAGTGTGTGTGTTGCATAAGCCAAAATTATTGATTTTTGACGAACCCTTTTCCGGTTTTGATCCTGTAAATGCCAATATTATAAAAGATGAAATTCTGGCACTGAGAGAAGATGGCGCTACTATAATTTTTTCGACACACCGAATGGAAAGTGTTGAAGAATTGTGTGACCATATTGCGTTAATTCACAAATCAAATAAGTTGATAGAAGGAAAGTTAAGTGATGTTAAAAGAGAGTTTAAAACTAATAGTTTTGAAGTGGGTATCTTGTCTGATAATGTTGAGGGTTTGATGTATGCGATTACGCAAAAATTCACTGTTGGCCCCGCTAATTTTAAATCACTTAACAACGAATTAAAACTGGAAATTCACCTTGGAACTGCTTCGCCAAATGATTTATTACACGTCCTAACACAACGCGGACAGGTAACGCACTTTGTAGAAAAAATACCAAGTGTAAACGATATTTTTATTAGAACAGTAACACAATAGATATTTCGATATTCAAAAAAACCTAAGAATTCAAAAAATCAATAATCGAAAATAAAATAAATGAGTATCATATCATTAATCATAAAAAGAGAATTTATTGCTAAGGTGCGTAATAAATCTTTTATCGTTATGACCTTTTTAAGTCCGTTGCTATTTGTAGGACTTGCGGCATTTGTGGGGTACTTGAGTTCGATGAAGGCGGATACGAAACGAATCGCTATTCACGATGAATCCGGTTTATTTGTAGAAGAATTTACAGCTAAAAATGATGGAAAAGCAGAATGCAAATACCTAAATTTATCTCTCATCGATTTAAAATTTTTGAAAGACAGCATCACTAACGAAAGCTATGAAGGGCTGTTATACATTCCAAAATTAGAAAACATAAAGGATTTTGAAAATAAAATACAATTCATTTCAAATAACAGTCCCAGTATTTCATTTATAGAAAATGTTCAGGAGGTGATTGCAGGAAAGCTTACTAAAATTAACCTTGTACAAGCCAATTTAGATACTTTAGCCATTAATAAGGCTCAAGCCAAAGTGAATATTAATTTGGCCAAAGCATCGGGAGAAGAAAGTATAAAAGGGCTTAACGAAATCAAAATAGGGATTGGAGGTGCTTTTGGGTATCTCATTATGATGTTTATTATCATTTATGGCAATATGGTAATGCGAAGCGTCATAGAAGAAAAAACCAGCCGAATTGTAGAGATAATCATTTCTTCGGTAAAACCATTTCAATTAATGATGGGCAAGATTATAGGGACAGCGTTAGCGGGATTGCTACAATTCTTTATTTGGGCAATAATCGGATTATCATTAATGTTTGCTGCTTCGGTATTTTTTGGTGTAAATGTGGGCCCAACAGCTAGAATTTCACCGGAGTTAATGCAAGCTGCACAACAAGAAATGACCGGAACCGCACAAATGTATATTAGGGAGTTATGGAATTTGCCTATTGCAAGCATATTGATCGGATTTGTAATTTATTTCATAGGTGGATATTTTCTATATAGTTCCTTTTACGCAGCCATTGGTGCCGCAGTTGATAACCAAACCGATTCGCAACAATTTCTATTACCCATTATCATGCCCTTAATGTTGAGTGTTTATATTGGTTTTTTTACCGTTATAAATGATCCTCACGGTACAATTGCCGTCATCTTCTCCATGATTCCGCTTACCTCACCAATTGTAATGCTAATGCGTATTCCGTTTGGCGTACCTTTGTGGCAAATTACCATTTCAGTGGCATTATTATTTTGTACTTTCTTTTCGGTAGTTTGGTTTGCCGCAAAAATATACCGGATAGGAATTTTGATGTATGGTAAAAAACCAACCTGGAAGGAAATGTACCGATGGTTAAAATATTAATAGAACTTTAATTGTTTAGTTGGTTGACCCATTAGACAATTTATCCATTAAACAAAAAATTAAATGAGTAAAATACTTATCATAGAAGATGAAGCTGCAATTCGAAGAGTATTAACCAAAATACTTTCCGAAGAAAACGATACCTATCAAGTTGAAGAAGCGGAAGATGGTGTCACAGGTTTTGAAAAAATTAAAAACAATGATTACGATTTGGTTTTGTGCGATATCAAAATGCCAAAAATGGATGGAGTAGAATTACTAGAGGCCGTCAAAAAAATCAAACCTGAAATTCCTATGGTTATGATCTCCGGTCATGGTGATATGGAAACGGCTATCAATACGATGCGTTTGGGGGCGTTTGATTACATCTCAAAGCCACCGGATTTAAACCGATTGTTGAATACGGTACGCAACGCTTTAGACAAAAAACAACTTGTAGTAGAGAATAAAATTCTGAAGAAAAAAGTCAGTAAAAACTATGAAATGATTGGCGAAAGCGATGCTATTAATCACATTAAAGTGATGATTGAAAAAGTTGCTCAAACTGAAGCCAGAGTTTTGATTACAGGGCCAAACGGAACTGGAAAAGAGCTTGTAGCCCATCAACTTCACGAGAAAAGTGAAAGAGCAAATTATCCATTAATCGAAGTGAATTGTGCTGCAATTCCGTCAGAATTGATAGAAAGTGAATTATTCGGTCACGTAAAAGGAGCGTTTACATCGGCGGTGAAAGACCGCGCAGGAAAATTTGAAGCGGCTGATAAAGGAACTATTTTCTTAGATGAAATTGGTGACATGAGCCTTTCGGCACAAGCCAAAGTATTACGAGCTTTACAGGAAAGTATGATTACCAGAGTGGGAGCGGATAAAGACATTAAAGTGGATGTTCGTGTCGTTGCTGCAACCAATAAAGATTTAAAAGTAGAAATTGCAGAGGGACGTTTTCGGGAAGATTTGTACCACCGTTTGGCTGTGATCTTAATAAAAGTCCCATCGTTGAATGATAGGCGTAATGATATACCGATGTTGATTTCGCATTTTTCTGAAAAAATTGCTTCCGAGCAAGGAAATGCAATCAAACGATTTTCAAAAGATGCTGTTCGTCTTTTACAAGAATACGATTGGACGGGTAATATTCGTGAACTGCGAAATGTAGTAGAACGCTTGATTATTCTCGGCGGAAGCGAAATTTCCGAGAATGATGTGAAGTTATTCGCATCGAAATAATTAAATAATTTAAAGATTAAATAATTTAAAAATTAGTGGAGTTCTCTTTTAATTTTTGAATATTTAAATCTTTCAATCTAAAATAAATGAAACTAAAAAAAATAAACGAAGCGTTACAAGAAGCCTTAATTGAAAATGGTTTAAAAGAGGCCAATGCCATGCAAAAAGAAACCTTTTCAACAATGAAAAGCGGTTCGGATTGTATTGTTATTGCACCAAAAGGAAGCGGGAAATCGACTACAATAGTATTAAATGTAATTCAGCAATTGGTTCGAGAAGGGGAAGAATCACCTCGGGCTTTGATAATCGTTGAAGATAAAGCCAAAGTATTGGAAATGGAAGACCTTTTCGAGAAGTTTGGAAAATACACAGATTTAAGAGTATATGGTGTGCATGACAAAGGAGATATGGAATATGATAAAAATTATATTTCAACTGGAATTGATGTGTTGATTGGAACTCCGAATAAATTAAGTGAAATGTTTACTACAGCCGGTTTTAATGTAAACCGATTAAAAATGTTTATTTTGGATGATGCAGATCCAATTTTGAAGTTGCGTCATGAAACTAAAATCATGCGTATTTCAAATAGCATCACTAAAACGCAACGTATCATTTTCTCAGAACAATTCACTGAGCGAATAGAAATTCTTGCTGAAAAAATGCTGGTAGAGCCTTTTGAATTCGATTTTGATGCAGATGAAGAGGATGCAGAAAATTTTGAACTTGAGACTGGAGATGAGTTCGAAGAGCAAGAAGGAGATGAAGAAAATGGTACTAAATAATTAAATAAAGACAAGATGGGATTAATGAAAGTGTTTTCGGGAAGTGAAATTTTAGCTTTAGCATTGCAACAGAGAATTGAAGCAATTGGAGTAGATACCGTTTTAAAAAATAACATACAATCAGCTCGATTAGGAGGTTTTGGAAATTCAGATTTAGCAGTAGAATTGTTTGTTCAAGAAACTGAGTTTTCAAAAGTGAATCCAGTTATTGAAGAATTCAGAATGAGTATTTAAAAGCATTCACAATAAAAAACAGAATGAAATATAAAATGTTAGTTTTGGACATGGACGACACTTTGTTGACCGATGACCATATCATTTCAAACGAGAATAAAGAAATGTTGTTTAAGGCCCAAGAGCTGGGAGTTTATGTTATTTTGGCATCTGGAAGACCAACACCTGCAATGATTGCTTACGCCAAAGAATTGCAATTGGATAATTCCTATATGATATCGTATAACGGCGCTGTTATAACGGATTTAAAAGAAGATAAAATCATTTTTGAGCAAACGTTAACCCAAGAACAAATTCATGATTTGTATGATTACAGTTTAAAAAACAAGACCCATATTATCACGTACCTTGACGGGAAGATTGTGAGTGAGACGGATTCAGAATACATTGAAATCGAAAAAAACATCACCGGTTTAGAGCATAATAAAGTACTTAGTTTTAAAGCAGAGGTTAAATCAGCAGCTATAAAATGTATTTTATTGGAAGCCCCAGACTATCTCAAAGAAGTAGAAAAAGACTTGAAAGCAGCCATGCCACATCTCAGCGTATGCATGTCAAAACCCTTCTTTCTGGAAGTAGCACAAAACGGAATTGATAAAGGAGCCAGCATTAAGTTTCTAGCCGAAAAACTGAACATTCTTCAAAGCGAAATTATAGCTGTTGGCAACGCAGGAAATGATTTAACCATGATTGAATATGCTGGATTGGGGGTTTGGGTTGATAATGTAGATCCTGAATTAAGGGATAAAGGAGATGTGATAGTAGCCTCAAATAATGATCACGGTGTGGCTGAGGTGGTGAGGCGATTTATTCTCAACTAAGATTTTTTCTTAGGAGGTTTGCAATTTTCACAAAAATCTGGATATTCTTGTATTCTTTTAAGTACATCTGTTCGAATTTCTAATAGCTTTTTCTCGTTTTGACCAAGGTCAGTTATTTTTGATGTAATGGCATGTTCTTCAGTATATTTTTTTTCAATGTCATTATAGATAAGTTGTAAAAAACTGGCGTCAGAAAAGGTACCTTTTCGATCGTAAATCTCTTTTCGCAATTTACGTGCGTAGAGTTCAGACAAATCAAATTCATATTGAGCAAAATTTATTAAATAGTTTGCTGTAGTAGTATCAGTTGCAATAATTGATGCCGCATCACGCTTGAATGTAGAATTCACTTTAGAATTAAAATTTTTAGTAAACATAAACTCAATATTGCTCATTTGGAACGCAAAATCAAGACTTGAAGCAGTATGAATACTATTGATTTTTACATTCCCAATTTGAGTAGCACTAGATTGAAAGTCCGAAAGTTGCAATTGGTATTTACCATCCCATTCAATAGTATTTTGAGCATTTATCTGAACTGTAATTAAAAGAAACGTAATTATAAATATTTTTTTCATTTTTTAGAGTCTAATTATTTGCATACAAGAAGCTAATATATAGAAAATTATTGATTTCGTTTTCCAAAATATTGTGCGTAAATTTGCACTCTCAATTTTTTGACAACGATTTCATTAATTGAGTTATCTTATGGAAAATAGAAAAAAAGTTGCTTTTTATACGCTTGGTTGCAAACTGAATTTTTCGGAAACTTCTACAATTGCCCGTAATTTACAAGACGAGGGTTTTGATCGGGTAGATTTTGAAGAAGTTGCTGATATGTATGTTATTAATACGTGTTCAGTAACGGAAAATGCAGACAAACAGTTCAAGCAAGTCGTGCGAAAAGCGATGAAATTGAATGATAAAGCATTTGTCGCAGCAGTAGGTTGTTATGCGCAATTGAAACCGGAAGAATTAGCAGCCGTTGATGGTGTAGATTTAGTTCTTGGTGCAACAGAGAAATTTAAATTGGCGGATTATATCAATGATTTGTCCAAAAACGATATGGGCGAAGTACATTCTTGCGAGATTTCGGAAGCGGATTTTTATGTGGGAAGTTATTCGATAGGAGATAGAACCCGTGCTTTCTTGAAAGTGCAGGACGGTTGCGATTATAAATGTACCTATTGTACCATTCCATTAGCAAGAGGAATTTCGAGAAGTGATGAGCTGGAAAATGTGCTCAAAAATGCTAAAGATATTTCTGCTCAAAATATCAAAGAAATTGTTCTTACCGGTGTAAATATTGGAGATTACGGAAAAGGGGAATTTGGAAATAAAAAACACGAACATACCTTCTTAGAATTAGTTCAGGAATTAGACAAAGTAGAAGGAATCGAAAGATTGCGAATTTCTTCAATTGAACCAAATTTATTGAAAAATGAAACGATCGAATTTGTATCAAAAAGCAGGACTTTTGTACCACATTTTCATATTCCGTTGCAATCCGGTAGTAATGATATTTTGAAATTAATGAAGCGTCGTTACCAACGTGAAATATATACGGAACGGGTAAATAAAATACGGGAAGTAATGCCGCACGCTTGTATTGGTGTGGATGTGATTGTTGGTTTTCCTGGTGAAACGGATGAGCACTTTTTAGAAACCTATCATTTTTTAAATGATATGGATATTTCGTATTTACATGTTTTCACGTATTCAGAACGGGATAATACCGAAGCGGCAGTAATGGAAGGTGTTGTTCCTGGAAATGTTCGGGCAAAACGCAGTAAAATGTTGCGCGGATTGTCCGTTAAAAAACGCCGTGCTTTTTACGAAAGCCAATTGGGTACAAACAGAACTGTTCTATTTGAAAGTGAAAATAAAGAAGGATACATTCATGGTTTTACCGAAAACTATGTGAAAGTAAAGACGCCTTGGAATCCAGAATTAGTAAATACATTACACGAAATCAATTTGACTAAAATTGATGAAGACGGAAGTGTGCGAATGGATTTTGTAAAGACTATGGTTTAAGTTTTTTTACCATATAAGTCATGTAAGATTTTAAACCATTAAGATATTAAGGGAAAACTTAATCTCTCAATGGTTTTTTATTAGATATTGGTCATTCGACTTTAAGACTTTTGACCTTCAACCATTACTATGGATTCGTAGACCAAATACTACTGTTTTTGATGAAAACGCGTCGGTTTAGTTTGAGTTGCGCGATGATTAATTCGGCCATATCTTCGGCTTGCATGACTTTTTCCGGATTTCCATCAGTCAGTTTTAAATCTTTGGCCATTTCAGTGGCAACTGTGCTTGGTGTTAATGCCGTGACACGAATATTATGTTTACGCACTTCTTGCATTAAGGATTCCGTTAATCCTAAAACAGCAAATTTAGAAGCACTGTAGGCACTTGTTAACGCATTTCCGCTTAATCCGGCTGTTGAAGAAATATTAATGATATCACCCATTTGTCTTTCGATCATATTGGGTAATACGGCGCGGGTTACATAATAGGTTCCCATCAGGTTTACCTGAATGATGCGTTCCCAATCGGTTGGTTCTAATTCTAAAAATTTACCAAAAGCCGCTATTCCGGCATTGTTAATTAAAATATCAATAGATCCAAATTCGGCCAATGCTTTAGCAACTGCGGCGTTCACCGAATTAATATCGGCAACATCAGCGGTTATTGCCAGCGCTTTTACTCTTAAAGAGCGTACTTTTGCAGCGACGCTGTCAATCTCTTCTTGTGTTCTGGCAACCAAAATCACATTCACACCTTCTTTTGCTAAGGCCAAAGCTATGGCTTTTCCAATGCCTTTTCCAGCTCCCGTAATCAGGGCATTTTTATTTTTTAAGTCTGTCATTTTATCAATTATTGGGAAGCCAATTATAAGGCTTCGTTTACTGTAAAAGTACCTCGTTTTATATTTGAAATCTATTTTGGGTTTCTATTTAATTTAAATTTAACGTTATGGTATTTTGAATGAAACGATTATTTTTAATCTAGGAGACTCTTTTTTAAATCCAAGGTCAATTTGTAAATGTCTGTTTCTAAAACTTCGGTGTCTTTGTCTTCACAAAGTAGGAACTCGATTTTTTCTTTTGAATGTGTAAATACAGTTAATCCTTCAAATTTATGGGTACTGCTAATTTTTTTGGTGAAATCGATTTTCATGGTTTTGAGGTTAATTCTCCCTATAAGGCTTCCTAAAACTTCGCCATCATCGTAAGTAGATGCAGTATCTTCGGCTGTTGCCAAAAAATAAATGCTATCATCGACTAAAACACCATCGGTAAAACTACTGCGTACTCCTTTTATTTTAGGGAGTTTGTAGTTGTTTGAGAGAATACTAAAATCGTTGGTCAGATTTTCTCCTTGAATAGTGAAAATAACATTTTTATTGGCACTTCCGTTGCCACGATTCAATAACAACCAGTTTTCACCATTATAAATTGCACCTTCGATATTGAAATCTTGGGGTTTAACATCGCCAAAACTTTGCATTACGGCATATAAATTGGAAAGATCTGTTGTAGTATTCATTTTTTTATCTTGGGTATCAAGTTGCACCATGGCGTTTCTTTTTTTGGTAGAACCAGAACCAAAAACATACAGCTTATCTTCAAAATGGGCGATTGCCTCAAAATCAGGTTTTTCTTTTTTTAGAATATTTTCGGATGGATTTTCAATTAGAGCATGGCGCTTTAAATCATGAGAATTCATATGATACTCATAAAGGTACCCACTGTTGTCTCCAATGATGTAAAGGGAATCCTCTTTGTAAATAAGTCCTGATGCGGAACCAATGCCAATGATTTGAAATAATAATTCGAGTGTAAATTTTTCCATTATTTTTTATGTAAACGAGTGCCTAGCCCAGATAGTAGTAGAAATCCTTTTGTTATTTTTTTTTAAAATAATAAAAGATTGCAACGAATAGCTGGAAAATGCTCCTGAAATTCATCAGGATTAATCCTCATTATTTGTTATATTTGAGTTCGCTAAGATAAATTATTTGATATGAAGTCTATAAATCCCGACGATTTTAAAGTGATTGGCAAAATTAATTTGGCCAATATGGCTACTAACCTTTTTAATGGGAATAGTAACGATGAAAAGGAAGATAAATTAGATAAAGTTCAAGTGAAATTGAGTGAAATACAGGACGTGATGTATGCACACAATCGGTATGGAGTTTTGATTTGTCTGCAAGGGATGGATACATCAGGCAAGGATAGTTTGATTCGGGAAGTTTTTAAGGAATTCAATTCCCGTGGTGTGGTAGTACATAGTTTTAAAACGCCAAATTCTAATGAATTAGAGCATGATTACTTGTGGCGGCATTATTTAGTTTTACCTGAAAAAGGAAAATTTACGGTTTTTAATCGATCACATTATGAAAATGTTTTGGTTACTCGAGTGCATCCGGAATATTTGTTAAAGGAAAATTTACCTGAAATTGAAAATATAGCGGCTGTTACGCCCCAGTTTTGGGAAAATAGAATGGAACAAATCAATAATTTTGAAAAGCACATTACACAAAATGGGATTATCATGCTGAAATTCTTTTTGCACTTAAGTAAAGAGGAGCAACGGAAACGCTTGTTGCGTCGCTTAGAAGAACAAAAGCACAATTGGAAATTCTCTACAGGTGATTTGAAAGAGCGAGAACGTTGGGATGATTATATGCATTGTTATGAAGAAGCAATTAATAAAACATCGACTGATTATGCGCCATGGTTTGTGATTCCTGCAGATGATAAGGAGATGGCGCGCTATATTGTAGCCAAAATTATTTGGGAAGAAATGCGAAAACATGCGGACATTCAAGAACCAAAAATGGACGATAGTATTAAAGCAAATATTGAAATGTATAAGGAGATGCTTAAGAAGGAAAAGTAGTTTATAACACCTCTTGGGGCAAGGTTAATTAAAGTTTACTATTGTATTAATATAAAGTTACTACGTAAATTTATTGTTTTTTTAAGCAAAAAAACGCTCAAATTGTTAATTTTTTCTTAATAATTTATTCGTTTAAAGTTAAAACTCAGTGCATTTCTTTGCAATGAATTTAAAACTATTAACCAAAATGAAAAAAATTATTCTACCAATGTTGTTTTTAGCATCACTAATTTCTTGTGAAAGTGATTCTAAATCTTCAAATGAGACTACAAGTGTAGTTTTAGCCAATCAATCGCTGACACCAGTATTATTAAAAAAACAAGCGGGATTTGAAGGTTTATCGCTTTTTTCATTGATCACATCAGATGATGTTTTAGCGGGAAGCCCAAATTTTGTTTTTGGAGGTTCAGCCGATGGATCAGGATTATTGAAAAATGCGGATGGAACATTTACTTTTTTGGTAAATCATGAAGATAACTTTGCCGTGTCAAGAGTCACTTTTGATAAAACATTTAAACCAACAAAAGGGGAGTATTTATTGAATTCTAATGGAGGAACTTGGAGGTTGTGTGGAGCCACTATGGCTACTGTTGCTGAGCATGGTTTTGGTCCTTTGTATTTGACATGTGGAGAGTCTGGTGAAGAATCTCGTACACATGCCGTAAATCCTTTTGGAGATGTGGGTTCTGCTTCTGTTTCAAAAGAATTACCAGGTCTAGGACGACTAAGTGCTGAAAATGCATTACCATTGAAGGCAACTGCTTTTACTGGGAAAACGGTTGTAGTTATTGGTGATGATGACTCAGGGACTAATGGGGGCCAGGTATTTATGTATGTCTCCAATACAGTTGGAGATTTAGCGAATGGTGCTTTGTATATGATGAAAAGAACGGATGACAACCAAAGAGAGAAAGATATGGTTGCAAACCAAACGTATAATGTGTCTTTCGTAAAAATTGATAATCATACTACAATGACTGGAGCGGCAATAAATGCATCTGTCAATTCCTTGAAAGCATTAAAGTTTGGTAGAGTTGAGGATCTAGATTATAAAAAAGGGAGTGATGCCGGAGCAAGAGAAATATATTTTAACGTTACTGGACAAAATACAACAGGTTCAAATGCAGATGGTTCCAGAACTAAATATGGCAGAGTTTATAAGTTAAATCTAGATGCTAATAATCCGTTAATTGGAACTTTACAAGTGATTCTTGATGGCGATGATCGAACAGGAATTGCAGGGAAATTTCAAAATCCAGATAATATTTGTGTGACAAAGAACTATGTTTATGTTCAGGAAGATGCAAACGGTTATGGTGACGAAACGCATGATGCTTATATTTATCAATACAATATGGCAACAAAACAATTGAAGGTAGTTGTTGAATTAGACCATCGTCGTACTGAGATTGATGCTGCTAAGTATAATGTTGGTGGGGTTAGTAAATTTGGAGACTGGGAGTATGGAGCTATGATTGATGTGTCAGAGGAGTTAGGAATTGAAGATACTTTTTTATTGAGTGTTCAGCCTCATACTTGGAGAGGAACAAAATATAAAGGTGTCGATGGAGGAACCAATCGTCCCAATGAAGATCAGGCAAGTCAAATCGTATTAATCAAAGGATTAGCACGATAGTTAATCCAATTACAATAGTTACAAATATCCACGGTTTCTTATTGGGAACCGTGGATATTGTTTTTAAATTTATTAATGTTTATCATGAAAAAGAGTTGTATTTTATTGGTTCTAATTATATTGGTTTCTTGTCAGAAAGCAGTACCAAAGCATGAATCTGTAAATGATTTATTTAAATCAGATATCCTGAAAGTTATAGATAACGTTTCTAAGCTAGAGCACTTAATTCAATCGAATACTTCAACGCCTAAACTTCAGCAACAATTTCTGGATGCTCATGCCAGTTATAAACAAGTAGAAATGATCAGTGAATATTATTTTCCGGTTGTTTCCAAAGCTATCAACGGTCCCGCCTTGTCTGAATTTGAAGAAAATGATGGAAAGACTTTGCCTCCAGAAGGATTTCAAGTGATTGAAGAATTCATTTTTCCAGTTTATAATTCCCAAACTAAAGGGAGTTTATTGAAAGAAATAGGCATTCTTTCTGCTAATTTAAAGCGGCTGGACAAAGTGTCTCAAACGAATGAATTAACAGATTCACATGTTTTTGACGCAATGCGATTAGAAGTATTTAGAATCATAACCTTGGGAATAACAGGCTTTGATTCCCCAATTGCTCAAAATTCTATCTCAGAAGCGATTTCAACATTAGAAAGTATTGAGCAATACCATACAATTTATGTTGGCGATTCAAGCGATAAGACATCTCTATTGGTTTTGAAAATCATTGGAAACGGAAAGAAGTATCTAAAAAAAAGTAATAAGTTCAATGAATTTAATCGGGCTGTTTTTATTCGAGAAATTGCCAATCCTTTGAGTAAGGCTTTATATAAAAGTCAGGGGAATTTAAAAATTCCTTTCATAAAAGAAACAAGAGGTTTAAGATCTACTGCACAAACACTTTTTGATAAAAAAGCTTTTGATGTTGAGGCTTTTTCAGCATTCCCAGATTACAAAACAACCTCTGAAAAAATAGAATTGGGGAGATTGTTGTTTAATGATCCTGTTTTATCTGGAGATAATTCTCGTTCGTGTGCTTCGTGTCATCATATTGAAAAAGCGTTTACAGATGGTTTGGAGAAATCAGTTTCCTTAGATGGTAATTCTCTAGTTAAAAGGAATACGCCTACACTTACTCATATTGCCTTTCAACGTTCATTTTTTTTAGATTCCAGAGTTAGTTATCTGGAAGATCAGGCAGTAGCAGTAATAACTAATGAAAATGAAATGCACGGCTCTTTAGAAAAATCAGTTATAGCTTTAAAAAAGAATGTTAATTACAATGCAAAGTTCTTAAAGGCATTTCCTAAAACAGGAATAGATGAATTTGCTATAAAAAATGCATTGGCTTCCTACATAAGATCATTGAGTACTTATGATTCAAAATTTGATGGTTTTATGCGAGGAGAAGAGAAATTTGATTTAGATGAGATTGCTGGATTTAATCTCTTTACTGGAAAAGCAAAATGCGCGACCTGTCATTTTATCCCATTAACAAACGGAACGGTACCACCAAGTTTTATGAAATCGGAAAGTGAAGTATTAGGTGTTCCTGATAAGAATAAAAAACTGGATGCTGATTTAGGAAAATTTGAATTAACCAAAGCGTCAATTCATAGAAATTCATTCAAAACACCTACTTTACGAAATGTTGAATTGACTGCCCCATACATGCATAATGGTGTTTTTAAAACACTAGAGGAAGTCATTGATTTTTATAATGATGGCGGTGGAAACGGATTGGGTTTTAATTTGCAGAATCAAACTTTACCCGAGGACAAATTAAAGCTGACTGACAAGGAAAAAAAACAACTTATAGCTTTTATGAAAAGCTTAACGGATAAAAAGTATTTCCAATATTAAACAAAAAATGCGCTGAATTTCAGCGCATCTTTCTTAACTAATTCAATATTTTTTTACAATTGAAAACCATAAGCTAAACGTACACCTACTTGTCCAACTCCTCTTCCAAGAGAACCGTTACTGTTTAAACGATCAAAATGATTATAGTGAGTATAGTTCAAAGAAATATCTATGTATTTCGTAGCATAACCTATACTTGGAGATAATAATAAAGAAGTTTTGTCTCTAGTATTGTCTACATTACTTACTGCAAATGCTGCACCAGCTTCCCCCATAACGTAAAATTGATCTTCCCAAATAAAAGCTTTGAAACCCGCTTTAGCTGGAATAATACCTAAATCTTTTCCTTCTGTTTGACCAGGAAACGCATCAGCTTTGCTTACAAATAAATTAGTGTAACCTGTAGTCAACGTCAAAGAGTATCTTTGTGATAAATCATATTGTCCTCTTACATCTGCACCAAGTGATAATTTGTAAGGATCATTAGTTGAGTACCCTGCATTTGCACCAAATCCTAAACGGAATCCTTGATCGTAATTTGTAACATCTTTCGCTTCTTTTGTTTCTTGTGCTTCAACATTGCTTGCAAACATTATTGATATTGCTACTACCAACACAGTTTTAATTTTTCTTGTAATTCTCATAATTCTACTATTTTAATTAATTGTTTTTGTCGTTACTTGTATTAGTTTGAAAACGACTTTACAAATGTATAGCCCGCATCAGGCTGTTTTGTTATACAATTGTTTGGTTTTGTTACAGAATTCCTTGTTATGTGTAAATAAGTATTAAAAAAAAGACTGTTATATATGCAATAGTATGAATACAATTGAAAGCTTCTAATTATATTTGCCATCAAAAAAGTAAAAGTGAATTTATCTCAGTACTTCAAAGAGTTCTCCTATAATATTAAATTAGCCTATCCAGTAATTTTAGGAATGTTAGGGCATACTTTAATAGGGATAGTCGATAATTTTATGGTCGGTAAACTGGGGTCGACAGAGTTAGCGGCTGTTTCGTTAGGCAATAGCTTTATATTTATTGCTTTGTCTTTAGGTATAGGTTTTTCTACGGCAATTACTCCGTTAGTTGCCGAAGCTGATGCCGAAAAGGACAATCAAAAAATCCGCACTACTTTTCATCACGGACTACTTTTATGTACGGTTTTAGGGGTAGCATTATTTATTATGACAGTGTTATCAAAACAGATCATGTATCTGATGCACCAGCCTAAGGATGTGGTTGATATGGCTGCTCCATATATTGATTGGGTTGCTTTCTCATTAATTCCAGTAATTATCTATCAAGGATACAAACAATTTGCTGATGGTTTAGCTAAAACAAAATACTCGATGTATGCTATTTTTATGGCTAACGTAGTGCATATTTTTTTTAATTATGTGTTGATTTATGGAATTTGGTTTTTTCCGAAATTAGGAATTTTGGGAGCGGCTTTGGGGACGGTTTTATCAAGAATTATGATGGTAGTCTTTATGCATTATCTAATGAAAAGTAACTCGGACATGAAGAAATATTTCAAGAATTTCAGTTTTAAAGAAATACAAAAATCAATTTTAAAAAAAATAATCAATCTTGGTTTGCCTTCGGCAATGCAAATGTTGTTTGAAGTAGCATTGTTTACAGCTGCAATATGGCTATCGGGTTCATTGGGAAAAAATAGCCAGGCTGCCAATCAAATTGCTTTAATTCTGGCATCTTCAACGTTTATGGTAGCGATGGGTTTGAGCGTTACTGCCATGATTCGGGTAAGCCATACAAAAGGAATGAACGATTATAAAAACTTGATTGTTGTGGCGCGTTCTATTTTTCTGTTAGCCATCATATTGGAAACTTTCTTTGCGATAATTTTTGTGGTATTTCATAATTTTTTGCCACATTTGTTCTTGAATATGAGTGATCCTGGTCAAATGATTGATAATCAAGAAATTATCATTATAACTTCAAAATTGCTTCTGATTGCAGCTATTTTCCAAATTTCGGATGGAATTCAAGTAGTTGTTTTGGGGGCTTTACGAGGTTTACAAGATGTAAAAGTTCCAATGTATATTACCTTTGTGGCGTATTGGATTATTGGTTTTCCTATTTCGTATTATTTAGGGGAATACACCAATTTGAAGGCAGTTGGAATTTGGATAGGACTTTTGGCAGGTTTAACCGCCGCCGCTATATTTTTGTATATTCGCTTTGCGAGATTAACAAAAAAGTTAGTGTTACAAAACGAAAAGAGATAAAACAATAAATATTTAATTATAATATTCATGGAATTACCAAAATTTTTACTAGGCGACAATACTGATTTCCCCGAAGATATTTTTATCATACATTTAGATTATCCTAGATTTATTATTAATCTTAAAGATGATGAGGTAGAGTTTATGGAAGAAGCTGAGGACCTTGACGAAGCAGAATTAAATGCTGAAATGGAAGGATTAATTGTTCTTGCTAATGAGTTTTATGACCGAGAAATCAAACTTTACGAAGAATAAATTTATTGTTTAAAATACTTTTCTAATAATGACTGAGCGGCTGCAAAGGGTGAAATTTCATCATTTTGTACCGCTTTTTTGGTTGAATCCAATGATTTTTGAATTTCCGGATTGCTGTAGAAATTGGTTTTCAATTGCTCGTTGATGGTCTCCAGCATCCAATATTGATTTTGTTCTTTTCGTTTTTCAAAGAAATAATTATTGCCTTTTGTCAACTCCAGAAATTTTTGAATGGTTTCCCAAACATCGGGTATCCCGTCTTGTGTAATAGCACTACAAGTAGCAGTTGTGGGGGTCCATCCTGATTTTTTTGCTGGGAAAAGATGCAAAGCTCTATTGAACTCTAGCTTGGCTAAATTTGCTTTTCTAACATTGTCTCCATCCGCTTTATTGATGACAATAGTATCCGCCATTTCCATGATGCCCCGTTTAATGCCTTGCAATTCATCACCGGCACCAGAAATTTTTAATAAAAGAAAAAAATCAACCATACTGTGAACGGCAGTTTCACTTTGGCCTACGCCAACGGTTTCAATAATGATGGTATCAAAACCAGCAGCCTCACAAAGCGTGATGGTTTCGCGGGTTTTTCTAGCCACACCTCCCAATGTTTCCCCGGAAGGCGAGGGGCGTATAAAAGCATTCTTGTCTTTAACTAATTCTTCCATTCGGGTTTTATCACCTAAAATGCTGCCATGCGAAATCGTACTGCTAGGGTCAACGGCAAGTACCGCTACTTTTTTACCTAAACTAGTCAAGTGTTTTCCAAAAGCTTCAATAAAGGTGCTTTTCCCAACACCAGGAACTCCCGTAATTCCTATTCTTATAGATTTGTTAGCATAGGGTAAGCAAGTATTTATAACGTCGGTGGCTTTAGTCAAATGATTTACATTCGTACTCTCCACTAAAGTAATCGCACGACTCAGCGCAGTTATATTTCCCTTTTTAATTCCTTCAACGAGTTCTTTTGCTGTAGGTTGTATTCTTCTAAAGTGCTGAATTTGTTCAACAACAACCGAACTGATAATTTCTGGAGGAGAAATACCAGGTTTTTCGTTAAGGGCAGAATGTTTTGATTTTTTATTGGACAAAGCAATTTATTTGAAAAGTAAAATTAATAAAAACTATTTTGAATTGACAGTCATTCTCTTAAAATGTCATTTACCTTATTATTGTTAATTTCGTACTGCTAATATATCACAAATTTTATATTTTTTGAATTCAGTTTATAAATCATTAGTCAATATCTTTGCCGTATTATGACCAACTTTATTATAATCTTCATTTTTTTATTTCTCGGTATTATACTCCAGAATATAAAAGGGTTTCCTGTAACTATTTATAAGTTATTAAATAAAATTGTTATTTATATCTGCCTTCCAGCTTTGGCGCTGTATTACATTCCAAAAATAAAATGGAGTCCTGAATTATTATTCCCAATTGGGGTTGCTTGGATAGGATTTATTGTTTCCTTTCTTCTTTTTAGTTTTTTAGGAAATAGACTTGGATGGTCCAAAAAACTTATTGGTTGTTTAATTTTAACAGCCGGATTGGGAAATACTTCCTTTTTAGGTTTTCCAATAATTGAGGCATTATATGGAGAAGAAGGACTAAAGACAGCTATTTTAGTGGATCAGCCTGGTTCTTTTGTAGTGCTTTCCACATTAGGAATCCTTGTGGCAACTTTATATTCCAGCGGCAATCCCAATGGTTTTCAAATCGCTAAGAAGATTGTTCTCTTTCCACCATTTATAACTTTTTTGATAGCCTGTTTGATGAATGTATTTAAAGTTGATTTTCAGGATTACATTCAGTTTTTATTACAGAAAATGGGAAGTGGTGTGACACCTTTAGCTTTGCTTTCGGTTGGTTTACAACTGCGTTTTGATCGAAAAAGTAAGCATTGGAAGTTTTTAGGACTTGGACTCCTGTATAAATTAATATTGACTCCCGCTCTTATTTACCTGTTGTATGTCGTAATTTTGCAACAGCATTCCAAAATTATTCAGGTTGCCATATTGGAGTCAGCAATGGCGCCTATGATTACTGCTTGTATTTTAGCGTCTACTCACGGTTTAAAACCCCGTTTAAGCAGTATGATGATTGGGTTTGGCATACCATTGTCTTTTTTAACTTTGTTGTTTTGGTATTATGTGGTTCAGTTTATTTAACTTTTTTTATAACGAACCAATAATTATTAATTTAGTTTTTTAAATATGAATTCATCTCTTGATAGTGTATCAAAAACGGATACAACTCCTATTGCGCAGCAAACCGTTTATTCTGTATTGTTTTCCATTGCATTTGCCCATTTATTGAATGATTTATTACAAGCCGTAATTCCGGCAGCCTATCCTATTTTAAAAGAAAATTTCAATTTAACCTTTACACAAATTGGATTGATCACCTTAGCATATCAATTAGCGGCTTCCATATTACAGCCTTTAGTTGGTTTGTATACTGATAAAAGACCCAAGCCATTTTCTCAAATTTTTGGGATGTTATTTACTATGTCGGGAATAGTATTTCTATCCTATGCATCTAGTTTTTCTATGATTATAATTTCAGTTATTTTGGTTGGGATTGGTTCTTCGATTTTTCATCCTGAAGCTTCCCGAATCTCTTTTTTGGCATCTGGAGGAAAACGGGGCTTGGCGCAATCTATTTTCCAGCTGGGAGGCAATGCTGGGACTGCAATAGGACCTTTACTTGTGGCATTAATTGTAGTTCCTAATTCACAATATTACATCATCTGGTTTGTGGTGGTTGCTATTATCGGACTGATTGTTTTGAGTAGAATTGCGTTGTGGTACCAAAACCATTTAAGTTTAAGAAGTGCCAAAAAAGCCGTAATCGATTTGCCTAATTTATCCCAAAGAAAGATTATAATCTCCGTGGGGATTTTGTTGGTTTTGATATTTTCAAAATTCTTTTACATGGCCAGTATGTCCAGTTATTTTACGTTTTATCTAATTGAAAAATTTGGATTGTCGGTTCAGGAAGCACAATTTCATTTGGTTTTATTTTTGGCTTCTTGTGCTATTGGAACTTTAATAGGTGGGCCGTTAGGGGATAAATTTGGAAGAAAATATGTGATTTGGTTTTCAGTCTTGGGAGCAGCACCTTTTACTTTATTGTTGCCGCATGTGGATTTATTTTGGACAGGCGTTTTATCTGTCGTAATTGGAATCATAATCTCCTCTGCATTTCCAGCAATCTTGGTTTATGCACAAGAATTATTGCCGAAAAAACTAGGAATGGTTTCTGGTCTTTTCTATGGTTTTGCCTTTGGAATGGGTGGTTTGGGATCGGCTTTATTGGGAAATCTTGCGGATCATACTAGTATTACTTATGTGTATTATCTTTGCGTTTATTTGCCGTTAATAGGGATTGTTGGCTTGTTTTTGCCTAATTTAAAAAAGAAATAACAGCTTTTTTAGGAGCTTTTTCCTGCTCTGCACTGAATCTTTAGTTTTTTAAAGAAAAAAACGAAAGGATGCTGTTGCGATCATTGCTAGGGTATGAAGGCTTTTGTTATATTATTTGGATACTATTTTTTTTGTTTTTATAAAAATTAGTACAATTTTAAGACCTGTTTCCTCCGTAGATTGGGTTAATTTGAATACCTTACAGTGGTACTAATCAAAAAATTAAACTACTATGGCAACATTACGCTTAGGCGATATTGCTCCTGATTTTGAAGCAGAAACGTCACAAGGAAAAATAAAATTTCATGAATGGTTAGGGGATTCTTGGTGTGTTTTATTCTCTCACCCAGCTGATTTCACACCGGTTTGTACCACTGAGTTAGGAACAGCAGCCAATTATTATCCGGAATTTGAAAAACGAAATGTAAAAGTAATCGCGCTGAGTGTTGATGGTGTTGATTCGCACATGGAATGGATAAAAGACATTAATGAAACTCAAAATACAACAGTAAATTTTCCAATAATTGCTGATCAAGACAAGCATATTGCAGAATTGTACGATATGATTCATCCCAATGCAAGTGAGAGTTTTACTGTGCGTTCTGTTTTTATAATTGGTCCAGACAAAAAAATAAAATTAACATTGACATATCCTGCGTCAACCGGCAGAAATTTCGATGAAATACTACGTGTAATTGATAGTCTACAATTGACAGCTAAATACAGTGTTGCAACACCCGCAAACTGGAAAGATGGTGATAAGGTCGTAATTTCAACAGCAATTAAGGACGAAGATATTGCTACTAAATTTCCAAAAGGCTTCGAAAGAATTAAACCATATTTAAGAATGACACCTCAGCCTAATAAATAGTAGTTTTCAGCATATCCTTTAACTAGAAAAGCAGAAATAAAATAAATTCATTCTGCTTTTCTATTTTGTTAAAAGTTAATGATTACTTCTTATTGGTAATTAATAACCCGGAAATAATGATTCCCATGCTTATAATTTGGGTACGTACAATAACTTGATCTAGAAAAAAATAAGCTAGAATTCCACTGAATACGGGAATCAAATAGTAAATTATTGCTGTTTTTGAGGTACCAATCAATCGAATGGCTTCGTTCCACAGATAAAATGAAATTAAGGAAGCGCAAACGCCAACATAGCTGATTACTAAAACTGTTTTTACGTCAAAAATTACTTTTTTATAATAGATGTGTTCATAAACATAAAAAGGAAAGAGTAAAATTGTACCAATTACAAAAACACTAAATAAAAATACTTTGGGTGATAATTCATCTGGTTTTTGTCGCACCAGTATCGTGTAATAAGCAAAAAAGAAGCAAGCCACGAGCATCAATAAATCCCCAATAGTAAAGCTAATATGGAGTAAAGCCTGTAAGGAGCCTTTAGAAATAAGTACTAAAACTCCTGTGATTATGGTTGTAATTCCCACTATTTTTATAGTACTAACTTTCTCTTTAAAAACAATCCTGGAGAGTACAACAATAAATAGCGGAATCGAAATGGCGATTAACGATAAATTGACTGCATTTGTTGTTTTTCCAGCAAAGTATATCAGTGTATTGAAGATAGTAATTCCCAATACAGCTGTAAGCGTAAGATACTTAATGTGTCTTTTTACAATTTTTAAATTTTTAATAGTACTTTTTATAGCAAACGGTGTCAAGACAATATATGCAACTGACCATCTCCAAAAAGCCAATCCAACTGGAGGGATGTGGTCTTTTATACCACTGGCGATTACCATATTAACTGACCAAAGTAAGGTTGCTAATAAGGCAAACAAAACTCCTTTTGTCGTATTATTCATTAAATAAGGTCGTTAATTCTGGCATATTGTAGTAGCATAATGGTTTTTGCATCTTGCATTTCACCCGATTCAATCATTGCATAGGCATCGTCGAAAGGCATTTCTAGCACATCAATATTTTCTTGTTCGTGTTCTACTCCGCCACCTTCGCTGACTTTCATGGATTCATCGTATTCTCCAACAAATAAATATAAAATTTCAGTTACTGCTCCAGGTGACATGTAGGTTTCCATTACTTTTTGTACTTTAGAAATGCGATATCCCGTTTCTTCCTCCGTTTCTCTAATGATGCATTGTTCCGGATTATCTTGATCTAGAAGTCCGGCACAAACCTCAATCATCATTCCGGTTTCATTTCCGTTAAGGTAGGTTGGTAAGCGAAACTGACGTGTTAGAATAACTGTTTTTTGGAGCCTATTATAAAGTAAAATGGCAGCGCCATTTCCTCGATCGTAGACTTCTCTTTTTTGGGTAATCCAAGAATCATCTTTTTTTTGGTAGTCAAAAGTTACTTTGTTTAAAATGTACCAATTGTCAGAAAGTAATTCGGTTTTTTGTATTTTGATAGTTGGGTTTTTCATTGGGTTGGATGGGATTTTAAACTAAAAAAAACGCTCTGAATTTTCAGAGCGTTTAGTGTAATCTTATTTTAGAATAGTTTGCTTTCTGTCTGGACCTACAGAAACTATTTTAATAGGAACTTCTACTTCTTTTTCAATAAATTCAATGTATTCTTTTAATTCTGTTGGTAATTCATCATACGTAGTCATACCAGTCAAATCAGCTTGCCATCCTTTGAAATCTTGATACACTGGTGTTACATTTTCGGGTTCGATGTTATAAGGGAAATGAGAAATTTTCTCTCCTTTATAATTGTATTCGGTACATACTTTCAACGTTTCAAATCCTGAAAGTACATCCCCTTTCATCATCATCAGTTGTGTTACACCATTCACCTGAACCGCATATTTAAGTGCTACTAAGTCTAACCAGCCACAACGTCTTTGTCTTCCAGTTACAGATCCAAATTCATTTCCTACACGTGCCATAGTTGCACCGTCTTCGTCAAAAAGTTCAGTAGGGAATGGACCACTTCCTACGCGTGTCACATATGCTTTGAAAATACCGTATACTTCTTTAATTTTATTTGGAGCAATCCCTAAACCGGTACAAGCACCAGCAGCAGTTGTATTAGATGAAGTTACAAAGGGATAAGTACCAAAATCAACATCCAATAATGAACCTTGAGCTCCCTCACATAATATTGATTTACCTGCTTTTTGAGCTTGGTGTAAATATTCTTCACTATCAATAAAATCTAATTTTTTTAGTTCTTCGATAGCTTCAAAAAATTCTTTTTCTAATTCCTCTAAATTATATTGTATGGCAACATCATAGAATTTAATCATGGCTTCATGCTTGTCAGCCAAAGCTCTATAACGGTCTGCAAAATCTTCTAATTCAATATCACCTACACGAATACCGTTTCTTCCGGTTTTGTCCATATAAGTTGGCCCAATTCCTTTCAGTGTAGAACCTATTTTTGCTTTGCCTTTAGAAGCTTCTGAAGCTGCGTCTAGTAGACGGTGCGTTGGTAAAATTAAATGTGCCTTTCTTGAAATGATTAATTTATTTTTGATGTCTAAATTAAATTTTTCAAGTCCTTCAATTTCTTTTTGAAAAACTACAGGATCAATAACAACTCCGTTTCCAATAATATTTATGGCGGTTTTATGAAAGATACCAGAAGGAATAGTTCTAAGCACATGTTTTATTCCATCAAATTCAAGAGTATGTCCAGCATTTGGTCCACCTTGAAAACGAGCAATAATATCGTAATTTGAAGTTAGAACATCAACAATTTTTCCTTTTCCTTCATCTCCCCATTGTAATCCTAATAATAAATCTACCGTCATTCTGAATGTTATTTGTAGTTAATTTTTATATTTATGAACGCTCTTGTTCGTCCAAGTTGTTTTTTTGTTTCTTAATTCCGTAAAGATATAACGAGTGGTTGGTAATCTCTATATCGAAAATTTCTTCAATTGTTTTTTTGATACTTTGAATCCTTGGGTCACAAAATTCAATCACCTCTCCAGTATCGGTCATAATAATATGATCGTGTTGTTTGTCAAAATATGATTTTTCGTAATGTGCCTGATTTTGCCCAAATTGATGTTTGCGCACTAAAGCACAATCCAGTAGTAATTCAATCGTATTATAAAGGGTTGCTCGACTGACGCGATAATTTTTATTTTTCATTTTGATGTAAAGGTTTTCTACATCAAAATGTTCCTCGCTGTCATAGATTTCCTGAAGGATAGCATAACGTTCAGGAGTTTTGCGGTGTCCTTTTTTTTCAAGATACATTGTAAAAACATTTTTTACAATTTCTTGGTTTTTGGTATTATCTGTGGAAATGAGTGTCATATGCTGGCAAAGATAAATTTTTTAGTTTAAAGTTTAAAGTTTCCGGTTTGTTTAGTTTCAAGTTTATTCAGTTTCAGAGGTTGAAACTTAAGGTCAAATACAAAAAACGAAATTTTCTAGGTTTTATATTCGCGCGTTACCTTATCGATTCCATCAATTTTTTTAATATTATTGATCATTTTTTTTAAAATAGTATTGTTTTGTACAATTACCGCTACCTGACCATGAAAAATTCCAGCGTCGGTATTCAATGCTATACTTTGAATATTAACATGCATATTGTTTGAAATTACTTTTGTTAACTGGTTGGTAAGTCCTAAAACATCCATTCCGGTTATGTTAATAATAGCTTTGAATTCTTCTTGTGAGGAATCAATCCATTTGGCTGTCATTATTCTATAGGCATAGTTGGATTGCATACCAATGGCATTAGGGCAATCTTTTTTATGCACTTTTATTCCTTCATTTATTGTTACGAAACCAAACACATCATCGCCAGGAATTGGGTTGCAACAAGGCGACAGCTTATAATCCAGCTTGTCATGTTCTTTGCCAAAAACAAGCATATCATAATTACTGCTTATTATTGGTTTGTGAATGTCTTCATTAGCAGTACTTGGAGAACGTTTTATTTTGTTTTTGAAAAAATTAATAAAAGTATTGCTTTTTTGTGCGGCGTAATCTTTGAGTTGTTGATTTTCTATAGCGCCAATTCCCACTCTGTAAAATAAATCTAAACTGGTTTTTAATTTGAAAAAATTGACTAATTCATTAACGACAGCTTCATTTAAGGTGATTTTTAAATGTTTTAATTTTCGGGTAAGGAGTTCTTTTCCTTCCTCACCAATTTTCTTAGTGTTCTCGTTTAAAACATTTTTTATCTTTGTTTTAGCTCTGGAAGTGGTTACATAATCCAGCCAGTTTACTGTAGGTTTTTGATGTTGTGAGGTGATAACTTCTATTTGATCCCCACTTTTTAATTCGAAGTTCAAAGGAACTAATTTCCCGTTAACACGTGTTCCCCTGGTGCGAATCCCTATTTCAGAATGGATGCTAAAAGCAAAATCTAATGAAGTCGCTCCTTTGGGTAACGATTTTATTTCTCCTTTTGGAGTAAAAACAAAAATTTCTTTCGAATATAAATTCATCTTGAAATCTTCTACAAAGCTTACCGCATTTGTTTCAGAATTTTCTAAAGCTTCTTTTAATAAGTTAAGCCATACATCCAGACCGCTTTCTTCGGTAGTTCCGTTTTTATATTTATAATGTGCAGCATATCCTTTTTCAGCAATTTCGTCCATGCGCTCGCTTCGGACTTGTACCTCTACCCATCGCCCTTTTGGTCCCATTACAGTAATGTGTAAGGCTTCATAGCCTGTAGATTTGGGAGAGGAAATCCAATCCCGTAAGCGACTTGGACTTGGCCTGTAATGATCGGTTACTATAGAATAAATTTTCCAGGCAATAAATTTTTCTTCGTGTGGTGTCGATTTGTAGACTATACGCAGTGCAAATTTATCATATACCTCATCAAAACTTACATTTTGCGCCTGCATTTTTCTGCGAATAGAATAAATGGATTTAGGCCGACCTTTGATAATGAAATCAATATTCTCGACATCTAATGCTTTTTTTAGCACATCCGTGATATCCCCAATGTAGGCATCTTGTTCCTCTTTTGTTTCTTTTATTTTACTTACAATATCATTATAAACGACAGGTTCCGTGTATTTTAATCCTAAGTCTTCTAGTTTTGTCTTGATGTTATACAACCCTAGCCGGTGCGCTAAGGGTGCGTATATGTATAAAGTTTCGGATGCAATTTTTGTTTGCTTGTCTTCCTGCATAGAATCCATCGTTTGCATGTTGTGCAAACGATCGGCAAGTTTAATTAGAATAACACGAACGTCATCGTTCAAGGTTAATATCATTTTACGAAAATTTTCCGCCTGCATCGATACATTTAAATCTTTTTGTACCAATGATATTTTTGTCAATCCTTCGACAATTTGGGCCACTTTAGGATTAAAAAGGCGTTCGATATCCTGAATAGTAGTTGGTGTATCTTCTACAACGTCGTGCAACAATGCGGCGGCAATAGAAGTGGCTCCCAAACCAATTTCGGAGGCCACAATTTTTGCTACAGCAATAGGATGAAAAATATAAGCTTCACCCGATTTTCTTCGTTGTTCTTTATGGGCTTCCACGGAAACATCAAATGCTTTTCGGATAAGTTTTTTATCATCATCGCTCAAGGTTTGATAGCTAATGCGAAGTAACTCCTTGTATTCTTGAGCAATAGCTTTATTCTCTTTTTCTATATCAATTTCTATCATAACGGCATGGTTCAATTCCTAAAAATAGAAATAAGTTAGGAGATATGCAAGTAAAACAAGTGTCTAAATATAAATTGCAAATAGTGCTTTCTAACAAGATTATTGCACTTTGCTAAAATCCAAATCCTGAAAATCATAACTGAAATCAGTTAATTCAGAAATGGGTTTCATCGTTAATCGAACTGCATTTCCGGTAGCATCACATTCAAAAAATAAATGAGCATCTGCATGAAAATAAGCATTGTTCCATTTTACTACATAGTTTGTGTCTTTGTATAAAAAAACTTCACCAGCAAGTTGAGGAGAACGTTTAGAGGCAAAATAGAGTTTTCCTTTTTTTTCTGTAAGTACCACGTCTCCAAACCACTTGTCATTGTAGGTGCCAATAAAACTTTTAAAATCTATTTTAATTTTTTCTTTCATGTTTTTGGCTACCGTTGCCCAAACTTCATCGGTTACTTTGTCAGCAGTTTCTTCATTCGCTTTTAGTCGGTTGCTATAAATGGTTACATAATCTTCGGATTGAATTCCTAAATAACTGTCTTTTATAGTATTGGTAATGGCATTAAAAGCAGCACCGGATTGTTGGTTGGTTAATACAATAATTCCGAGATTTAATTCTGGAAAAAGAGTAACTTGGGTAACAATCCCCTCTAATCCGCCCGTGTGGGAGACTTGTTTGAATCCCTTTACATCACTTAAAAACCAACCTAGTCCGTACCCGCTAAAATGAGTGTTGTAAGGTGGTTTTGTGGTTGCAGGAATTATGGTTTGCAGCTGCCACATCTCGTGCTGCTCTTTTTTAGAAAATAATGGTTTGTTATCAACACCATATTTTCCGGTGTTCATTTGCATGATTGTCCATTTGCTTAAATCATTTATACTGGAATAAATTCCTGCTGCTGCATCAAAAAGTGGGTTTTGATAGCGTTTGATTGTTTTTAGTTTTCCATTTACAGGAACATGAGGCGCAATGATGTTCGTGGTGTCTTTTAAACGTAAAAACGATGCAGCACTGTTGTTCATCTCCAAGGGTTTCATTATGCGTTTCTCAACAAAATCGCACCAGCTCAATCCGCTTGCTACGCGAATGACTTCTCCAGCTACTATGTACAGTAAATTGTCATAATCGTATTGCGTTCTAAATGCTGAAACCGGTTTTAAATACTGTAAATTCTGAATAATATCTGCTGCTGTAAAATTACTTCCGTCAGGCCAAATCATTAAATCGCCTGCGCCTAAACCCAATCCACTGCGGTGTGTCAATAAATCCCGAATGGTAAATTCATTAGTTACATAGTCATTATACATCTTGAAATTAGGAAGGTATTGAATGACTTTATCGTCCCATTTTACTTTGCCTTCATCGACTAGCATCGCCAATGCGGCACTTGTAAACGCTTTACTGTTTGAAGCAATCCCAAAAAGGGTATTCGCATCTACTTTTTCGTTAGTCAAAACTGATTTTACGCCATATCCTTTGGCGTGAATTATTTTTCCGTCTTTTACAATAGCCACTGCAATTCCAGGAACATCAAACGTTTTTAGGGTACGATTTACTACTTCATCCACTTGGTTCGAAGTGATTTGTGCGAAAGAAAGTGCCGTTGTGAGTAAAGTGATTGCAAATACGAATCTATTTTTCATATTATAAATGTTATTTTTATGCATGAGATTTTTTATTAGGTTTACTTCGTTCGAGTTTTTTTGTTGAAATGACAAAATCATACGAAAAAGGTGAAGTTCAATATCTTTTTTTAAGCTGCAATCTAAAACCCTCTTTGTCTTTTGGCCTCAAAAATCAGGATGGCAGCAGCAACTGAAACATTCATTGAATCGATTTCGCCTTGCATTGGAATTATAATATTTTGAGTTGCTTCTTTTCTCCATTCCTCTGTCAATCCAGTCGCTTCTGTTCCTACTACTAGGGCCGTTGGAGTGGTATAATCTTGTGTGTGATAGGAAGTGGAGTTTTGCAACGTTGCGCAATAAAAATTGATCTTTTGTTCTTTCAAAAAGGCAATGATTTCTGATGTTGTTCCGGTTGCAATTTGGTTGGTAAACAAACAGCCTACACTAGAGCGAACAATATTTGGATTGTATAAATCACTTTTTGGATTAGCAATAATCACAGCGTCCAGGTTAGCAGCATCGGCAGTACGAAGTAAAGCACCAATATTTCCTGGTTTTTCCGGTGCTTCGGCAACAAGGATCAATGGATTTTTAGATAATTTCAAATCCGTTAATTGCAGCGATTTGGTTTTGGCAACAGCCAAAATTCCTTCAGTGGTATCGCGATAGGCTAATTTTTGATAGACTTCTTTGTTGATTTCTATCAGTTCTGCATTTTTAGATAATTCTCTGGCTTCGTTTTCCGAACAAATTTCCGGTAAAAACAGAAGTGTTTGCATTTGATACCCCCCTTTAAGGGCAATCGAAATTTCTCGTTTTCCCTCTATTAAAAAAGTCCCGGATTGTTTGCGTGCTTTGGATTTCTCCTGCAATTGCACTAAAGATTTTATGTATGGATTTTGTATCGAAGTGATTTGTTTCAAGACTCTCAACTATTTAATTAAAAGCTACAAAGATACATAGAGAAAATCCAGTTTTATAATAGGATCCTAATATTTATTTAGAAGCAATAGATTCAGTAATTGATTGAGGTTTCAAGCTGGATTCACGAGTATTTTCTTTATTTTTGTCAAAATCTCAATTCAAATGTTTCACTTATTAGACATCATTGGTACGATGGCTTTTGCCATGTCTGGCGCATTGACGGCTATGAATAAAAAGCTGGATCCTTTTGGTGTTTTTATCATTGCATTTGTCACTGCGGTTGGCGGCGGCACCTTACGAGATATCATGATTGGCAGAACGCCAGTGGGATGGATGCTGGACTTGAAATATGTTTATGTAATTAGTATTGGGTTTGTTTTGGCAATCCTTTTTCGAAAAAGATTCGATAGATTACGCACCTCTTTATTTTTATTTGACACGATCGGATTAGGTGTTTTTACTTTAATAGGTCTTGAAAAAGGAATTAATATTGGACTTCATCCCGTTATTTGTATTGCTTTAGGAACGATGACTGCTTGTTTTGGAGGTGTTATCCGAGATATATTATGTACTGAAATCCCAGTAATTTTCAGGAGAGAAATTTATGCAACGATTTGTATTTTGGGCGGAATTGTCTTTTTTTTACTTCGAAAACTGAATTTAGAAAATGATGTTTTATACTTGGCCACTTCATTGGTTATCATTGCAGTCCGTTTGATGGCGGTAAAATTCAAATGGTATTTACCTACTTTAGAACATAAATAAAAATTGATTACTTTCACAGGGTCTAAAATTTAATAGTGAAAAATTATTCTGTCAAACAATATCGGGAAAGTGATTGTAAAAATTGGAATGCCTTTATTGGTGAAGCCAAAAATGCTACTTTTTTATTTCACCGAGATTTTATGGAATACCATAAAGATCGATTCGAAGATTTCTCGTTAATGATTTTCGAAAACGAAAAACTAGTTGCTGTTCTTCCGGCAAATAGAGTTGGAGCAATAGTGTATTCTCATCAAGGTTTGACGTATGGCGGATTGGTTTATTCCCATAAAATAAATGGAGAAAAAGTAGCCGCAATTTTAGATTCTCTTTTGTCTTTTTTTAAAGAAAATAGGATACTATCTTTTTATTATAAACCCATTCCTTTATTTTATGCTTCAAAAGGGAACGCTGAATTAGATTTTTTTATGTTAAAAAAAGGAGCGTTTTTAGACAAAAAAGAAATGAATCTGGCGATCAATTTAGCCATGCCTTTGACGATTTCAAAAAGTAAACTAAAGCATTTCAGAAAAAAGGAACAACTTGATTTAGAGTTGGTGGAAGAAAGTCATTTTAAGTCCTTTTGGGAATCTGTTTTAGTACCAAGGTTATTGGAAAAATTCGGTTCCAAACCAGTGCATACCCTTCAAGAAATAACAGTACTTAAAAAAAAATTTCCCACTAATATCAAACAATTTTCAGTGTATTATCAGGATGAGATTGTTGCGGGCATTACAATATTCGAAACGGAAACGGTTGTGAAATCGCAATATGGCGCCACTACTAAAAAAGGGGAGGAGTTGCGCGCATTGGATTTTTTATTTCTCAATTTAATACAAAAATACAAAAGCGAAGGGAAGCTTTTTTTTGATATGGGTATTGTAAATGCGGCAAATCAAAAAGGGTTTCATGCTGGACTCTTGAAACAGAAAGAAGAATTAGGATGCTCGGTTTACAGTCAGGATTTTTATACAATGCAATTAATATGATACCATTCCTTGATTTAAAAAAAATAAATGAACCGTTTGAAGCTGCTTTTCAAGAAAAATTAAAAGCAGTTTTAGATACTGGGTGGTATGTTTTAGGGAATGAAGTCAAGGAATTCGAAACAAGTTTTGCCAACTATTGCGGTATAAAATATTGTATAGGTGTGGGAAATGGTTTTGATGCTTTAGTGTTGATTTTCAAAGGATATATTCAATTGGGAAAATTACAAAAAGGAGACGAAGTTATTGTTCCCGCCAACACCTATATTGCCAGTATTTTGGCTATTTTACAAGCAGATTTAATTCCTGTTTTGGTTGAGCCAAAGTTGGAAACCTACAACATCAACCCCGATTTAATTACTGAAAAGATTACCTCAAAAACCAAAGCGATTTTAGTTGTTCATTTGTACGGACACTTGGCTGAAATGGATAAGATAAATAAAATTGCTGTTGCTAATGCTTTACTGGTTGTTGAAGATGCCGCTCAGGCTCACGGTGCAATAAAAAATAAAGAATCAGCAATCATAACGCAACAAATAAGCGTAGCATACAGTTTTTATCCTGGAAAAAACTTAGGAGCTTTAGGCGATGGTGGCGCTGTTATAACAAATGATTTGGAATTAGCCAAAACTATTCGATCAATCAGAAATTATGGTTCTGAAACGAAGTATTACAATGACAATATGGGGGTAAATTCAAGATTAGACGAATTACAAGCCGCTTTTCTTAATGTTAAATTACCCAAATTAGATGCTGAAAATGAAAAACGAAGAATAATTGCCAAACGGTATTTATCGGAAATTAACAATGATAAAATAATTTTACCAAATTGGGATTTGTCAAATAATCATGTTTTCCATTTGTTTGTCATTCGAACACAGAACAGACTAAATTTACAAGAATATTTACTGCAGCATAATATTCAAACGGTCATACATTATCCCATTCCGCCACACAATCAAAGAGCGCTATCAGCCTGGAATCATTTGTCTTTTCCTATCACGCAAAAAATTCACGATGAAGTACTAAGTTTGCCAATAAGTCCGGTATTAACAAGGGATGAAGTGAGTCATATTGTTGCAATTTTAAATAAATATCAGGATGGGATTAGCTAGTAGAATAAAACAATTGTGCTGTGTTACTTTTCGAATCAAAAAGTATGAGTTTCTTTCGGATTGTAAAAGAGTTTTTGGGAAGCCAAATCTTTTTTATCCCTTGCTGTTAAAAGGAAATGGGAAGATTTATTTTGGGAAGAATGTCCAAATCGGTGTAGTTTCCTCTCCATACTTTTTTTCAGGCTATACCTATATAGAAGCCAGAAATGAAAACAGCGAAATTAACATTGGAAACAATGTTGCTATCAATAATGCTTTTTCTATTGTTTGTTTTTCGAAAGTTACCATCAAAGACCATGTTTTAATAGGTGTAAACTGTTCTATAATAGATAATGATGGACATGATTTGAATAGTATTAAACGAAACCAAGAAAACCCAAATTCCCTTCCAGTGTGTATTGGTGAAAATGTCTTTATTGGATCAAATGTTTCTATTTTAAAAGGAGTTGAAATTGGGGATAATTCTATTATAGGAAATGGGTCTGTCGTGACAAAAAACATTCCCAAAAATGTTGTCGCTGCAGGAAATCCGGCTAAAGTTATGCGAAATTTATAATGTTGAAAATTTTAAAACAAAATGCACTTTTAAAATTAGTATCACTTAATTCTATTTCGGTAGTGATGAGTTTTGTTTTGGGAATTATTTCTACAAAAATTGTGTCTGTTTATTTAGGAACTTCTGGAATGGCATTGTTGGGGAGTTTGAGAAACTTCACAGCAATGATGAAGTCCATAGCTACCTTAGGGATAAACAATTCATTAATAAAGTTATTCGTTGAAAATAAAGAGGATAAGAAAGAACTGGGCATCATTTATGCTACTTTTTTTTGGTTTTTCCTGCTAATTGCTACGGTCTTGGGTTTGCTTATTTTACTATTTGCCAATACTATTTCTGAATTATTGCTTTTTACAAATTCGTTTGCTAATCCCATTCGGTTTTTTGGATTGCTACTACCATTGATTGTCATCAATACGTTTTGGATAGCAATCTATAACGCTTTAGAACAGTATAAAAAAATTATAGTTTTACAGATTATTTCAAATGTGCTAATTTTTGGTTTTACCGCATTTTTAATTGTGAAAAACGCTATAAATGGTGGATTGCTGGCGGTTGTGTTCGGCGAATTACTTATGGTTATAGTGACTTTTGTATTTGTCTTAAAAGACAAAAGCTATTTTCAATTCAATCTCCAGAAAGTTTTAAAAAAGAAATACCTGAATGTTATCAAGCAATTTTCTGCGATGGCATTGTTAAGCGCTGTAATTGCACCTGTAACATTAATGCTCATACGGAATTTTATAATTGAAACGCACTCCATTCAAGAAGCTGGAATTTGGGATGCCACCAATAAATTTTCCAGTTTTTATATGTTGGTTTTCAGTTCTGGATTGTCATTGTATTACATGCCTAAATTAGCTTCTCTGACAACAGAGCTTGAGTTTAAAGTAGAATTGAAGTCTTATTTTAAATTTTTTGTTCCACTATTTTTAACAGTATTAGTAGCTGTCTTTTTGTTGAAAGGAATTATAGTGGATGTCGCTTTTACAGCAGCATTTTCAAAAGTGAATGAGGTGTTGATTTGGCAACTTTTAGGGGATCTTTTAAGGATAATGACATTAGCTTTTGGCTATCAAGTCGTTGTTAAAGCGAGTGTAAAAAAATATTTTATTCTTGAAATAGTGTTTAATGTAGCGTATCTTTTATTATCATTTTATTTAGTATCGCTTTTTTCTTTTGAAGGAGCTTTGCTGGCGTATTTTTTTGCTAATTTAATTGTTTTCTTCCTGATTCTATTTATGTTTAGGAAACTGCTTTTAAATTCCAAACTTCCAAGTACTGATACGCTATATTAACCAAATCATGCTCTTTCTCAATAAATGCTCTGGCACGCTTTCCTATAGCGATTATGACCTCGGGATTTTCGATCAGAAAGGAAAGTTCCTTTACCAAAGAATTGACGTCTGGTATTGCACATATATTGATTGGTTCCTTAATGTTATAATGTTTTATGAATTCTTTGCCACCACCGGTAAAAACTACTTTTCCTTTTGCCATAGCTTCCAAGGCATTGTATCCTTGGTCCTTAGCGTAGATTTGATCCAATAGAATTTGTGCAGAATTGTATAAATTTATATATTCAATATAAGGAAGATTTTCAGTGGTAATCACAGTTACTTTCTCCGGATATTTTTGTTGAATAATCTCTAAGGCTTTTTCAAAATAAGGAATCCCTTTTTTGATATAACTGGTGCGATTTATCCCAAGAAAAATGACAATTTTGTCATTAATTTTTTGTTCTTGAAATCTAATTTTTTGAGTGTTAATAGGATTTGGAACGAAGTGGACCGAATAGCCCATTTTTTCCATTGGAATTTTATAATCTAAATCGGAGGCAATTAGGTTTTGGCAGTTTTCAGCCAACCAATTAAAAGTTTTTCGATAGTTGTTCTTGGTATACTTTAAGGGGTATTCAAAATGGGTTTTTAACAAATTGTCTTCAAAATAGGGCGTCAGAATGCTATGATCAAAGGTTCTTTGTAACAAATAATCAATTACTGGGGTTTCATCACCGCAGATTAGCAAGCTCCTGTTTTTAATTTTTTTGAATACTCTTTTATAGAGTATACGGGACAAAAAAGGAAATGTTTCAATCGCATCGGAATTAATCAACTGTACGTGATCAAAGTTTTTTAAATGAGATAATAAAAGATAAAAACGAAGTCCTCTTTCAGCGTTTTCTAAATCAATTCCCGTGAGTTTATGAATGACATTTTTAATTTTTAGAGGCAACCAATAACCGGATATAAATGCAGAATCAAAGGAATAATCAGTGTCAAATTTTTTGAAATGATCGCCAGATGACAACAGAATTACTTCATGCCCCAACATTACCAATCCTTCTTTTAAAGAATTATGCAATCGACTGTATTCACCAATCAAAAGTATTTTCATTTACAAAGCTGAATTATTTATATTTGTGTAAATATAATGACAAATTGATAAAAGAATTTAAAAAAGGCGATCTAGAAATAGTATTGGCTACGATGAATAGAGATTCTTTGGATTTTTTAATTCCTATGTTTCCTTTTTGTCATTTTTCTGAATTGTCAATTGTAATTGTCAATCAAACCGTGAAGAATAAAGTATTGGTTTCTGATTTTCCTTCCATTAGAGTTGTAAATTCATTTGAAAGAGGGTTGTCTAACAGTAGGAATTTAGGATTGTCGAATGCAAGAGGAAAACTTGTTTTAATAGCCGATGACGATGAGGTTTTCAAAGAAGATTTTGAGAGTAGTATTCTGGAAGCACATAACAATTATCCTGAGGCATCCAGCATTTGTTTTGCGATAGAAGATTCAGAAGGCTTGTTGTTTAAAAAATATCCTTCTCACACAAAACTACAACTAAATTATTTGGATATTTTCAATGTTTTATCCATTGAAATCAGTTTAAAAAAAGCGGTATTTGATCAATTAAATAATAAGTTTGATACTAATTTTGGTCTTGGTAGTCCATTCATGATGGGGGAAGAAGCTGTTTTTTTGTCAGATTTAAAAAAGCAAAAACAAATTATAATCATTGAGCCTAAGGTTATAGCGAGTCATCCAGCGGTTTCAACGGATGATAAATTAAATTATGAACAAAGATATTTCATACAAGGAGCGTTCTTCACTAGAGTTGGAAAGCATAAGTATCAACTCTGGGTTTTGTTAAAACTTTTTTTTGACATTAAACAAAATAAGATTAAAACAAACCAGGTTTTTGCAGCACTAAAAAGCGCAAATAAAGGAAAAGACGCTTTTTTACAAATGATTAAATGAAAACAACCATAAGCGCCATACAGCTACTAAAAATACCTGTCATAGAAGACACGAGAGGGAATTTAGCATTCATTCAAAAGGATTTTTTGCCATTTGAATTTAAGCGCGTGTACTATCTTTTTGATGTGCCGAGTAATGCATATAGAGGCGGACATTCACACATTGATCAGCAAGAAGTTCTGATTGCTTTAAGCGGAAGTTTTGAGGTTGTTCTTCACGATGGTTTAGGGAAAAAGTCATTTGTATTGAACAAACCAAATCTTGGGTTACTGATACCAACAGGAATTTGGAGGGAATTACAGAATTTCTCTTCAGGAGCTGTTTGCTTAGTATTGGCATCAGATGTTTTCGAAGAAGCCGATTATATTCGGGATTTTGATGATTTTTTGGAGTCAAAAAAATGAAGCTTCTTTATATAGTTCCTAACATAAATAACGAAGGAGGAGTCGCTCGAGTGCTTTCGGTAAAAACGAATTGTCTTATAGAAAAATTCGGCTATGAAGTGCATATTTTAACCCAAAATGAAGGTTGTTCTCCATTGTTCTACTCTTTCAATAAAGCGATTGCTTATCATGACATGAAATTGAAAGGCACTTTTTTTCAGTTTTTTAGTTCGTACAGCAATGCTTTAAAAACTAAAGTAGAAGCCATACAGCCGGATTGTATTATTGTTTGTGATAATGGTTTGAAAGCTTTTTTTATTCCTTTTATTTTAAAGACAAAGATCCCTATTATTTTTGAGTGCCACGGTTCTAAATATATTGAGGAAAAGGAGCCGACAAAATATTTCTCTTCAACAAAAATTAAAATACTGTTCAAAGAATTGTCTGCCAGAAAGTTTACCAAGTTTGTTGCCTTATCGAAGGAGAGTTTGAAAGAATGGAATGTAAAAAATGGAATTGTAATTCCAAATCCACTATGGTTTGAAACAACGACTTTCTCAGATTTAAAGGCTAAAAAAGTAATTGCAGTTGGTCGTCATTCGTATGAAAAAGGATTGGATAGAATGTTACCTATCTGGAAAAAAGTTGTAGCGAAACATCCGGATTGGATTTTGGAAATTTTTGGAAAATCATCTGAAAAGAACAATCTAAGAGTGTTGGCTGAAGATCTTCATATTTTGGATAATGTTGTTTTTCATGGCCCCGTTCAGGATATTATTAAAAAATATACAGAAGCTTCATTCTATTTAATGACGTCGCGATTTGAAGGTTTTGGAATGGTGTTGCTTGAAGCAATGGCTTCCGGATTACCCTGTGTTGCTTATGATTGTCCGTGTGGGCCAAGAGCAATAATTGCTCATAACGAAGACGGTTTTTTAATTGAAAATGGTAACGAATCAGAATATGTCAAAGCCGTACAGACCTTAATCGAAAAGGAAGAAATTAGGATTGAAATGGGAAAAAAAGCAAAGTTATCCAGCGAAAAATACCATATAGTTACTATTATGGAAATCTGGAATCAGCTATTCATTGACATCAAAAAAAATTAATTTTTTTGTCCTATCGAGCACAAATAACCCATTCGAAACCAATTAAATAGGAATAAATTAGGGTTGTTTCCTGTCAGATTTTTTAGGAGCGACTTTTCTAAAAAGGGATGTATTTGTGAAATAATATGAGTTAATCTCGTTTTTTTTAAAAAATGATACAGTTGTAATAATCGAACAAACTCAATATCAATTTTTTTACCTTCATATAATAACATTAGATTTTCTAAAGCCTCTTTAGTTTTGTTTAGATAAGCTCGATTGGTATCAATATCTCCATGTGCTACGGGATTTTCGATATGGCTAACTTTGGCTTGTAATAGGCGCAATTGACAGGAAAATTGGGTGTCATCATGGCCGTATTTTTTTATATTTCTATCAAATTTTATTTCATCGAAATAGTTTTTTTTAATTACGGTGTTGTTAAAAAGTAACGATTGATAGGTTTTTTTCTTTCTATTTTCGGCATTTTTATCCTCAATAAACCTTCCGTATTTCCAACGCAGTTTTTGATTGTCGGAGGGACATTTTCTAGGATGCAACCGGCCGCCATAAATAACATCAAAATCGTCAAGATTGTCGATGTATTTTTTGATGTAATCTTCATGAATAATTACGGAGTCCCCATCAATAAAAAGCAAATATTGATATTTTGCTTGTTCGGCAAGGGAATTTCTGTTTTCACGATGGGCAAGGTTTTCTTTTACCGAGATGAAACTACAGTTAGGAAATACATTTATATTCTCATTAAATGCATTTAAACACGATCGCGAAGCGTCATCTTGACATAGAATTTCAAAATGTATCCCGCAATCCATACTTTGTTTGTGTAACTCCGAAACAAGTGGATAAGCGTTGTAATTATAAACAGGAATTAGTATGGAAAGCATTATGCTGTTCGCTGCTGAATAACCTCAAAAATTTTGGAGTCTTCGCATTTCAATGTTTTTGAAGGAAATTTCATTAGTAGGGCATAATCGTGCGTTGCCATAATGATGGTCTTTCCGTTAGCATTTATTTTCTTTAACACCTCTAATACTTCGGCACTGGTTTGTGGATCTAAATTTCCTGTAGGTTCATCAGCAAGGATTAATTCTGGATCGTTTAGCAAAGCCCGAGCGATAGCCACACGTTGCTGTTCTCCTCCGGAAAGTTGATGTGGCATTTTTTTGCCAAAATCTCTCATCCCCACTTTATTCAAAACCTCGTCAATTTTATTTTGCATTTCTATGTTGTCTGTCCAGCCAGTGGCTTTCAATACAAATAACATATTGTCATTTACAGTACGGTCCGGTAGTAATTTGAAATCCTGAAAAACGATACCAATCTTTCTTCTCAAAAACGGAATATCATCTTCTTTTAAAGTGGATAAATCAAAATCTACAATGCTTCCTTCACCTTCAGTCATAGGTAAATCAGCATACAAGGTTTTCATTAAACTACTTTTTCCAGAGCCTGTTTTTCCAATGATATAAAGAAATTCACCATGTTTTACCTCTAAGTTTACGTCTGTTAAAATAGATTTCCCTTCTTGATAAATAGTTACATTTTTTAAAGACAGTACAGATTGTGACATAGTTTGCTTTTGTTTATTGGGTAAAAGTAATAAGATAACGGTTCTATTCAAAATAAATTCTGTTGTATTAGATAGAAAAAAAAATATTATAGACAATATAGTAAAGTCATGATGTTTGAACTGGTTGTTTAAAAAGTAAAGAAGATTAAAATCCAAACTGTAAAAAAAATATTCATAATAAAAACCAATTGCCATTCGTTATAGAGTTCAGAATATAATACATTTGAATTTTTAAAATTAAATCACAATGCGTAAACTTTCCTGGGGGTATTTCTTTTCTTTTTTTATTGTAACAGCTGCAATTTCGGCACAAAAATCTACCATTTATACTCACGAATCTAAAGATTTTAACAAAGCAGTTTCATTGTTTAAAGATTCACAATATGCATCGGCGCAAATTATTTTTAATAAAGTAAAGGAAACAGCCACTACTGATGAGTTAAAATCAGATTGTGCTTATTATGCCGCTAATTGTGCCATTCGGACCAATCAAGCCAATGCAGATGAATTGATGGAGAATTTTGTTTCTGATTACCCTACCAGTGTAAAACAAAATCAGGCATACATTGAGGTGGCACATTATCATTTTGATCAAGGGAATTATCCACAAGCCTTACAATGGTTTGATAAAGTGGATGAAAGCAGTTTGAGCAGAAACGATCAGGATAAATTTAATTTTCAAAAAGGCTATAGTTTTTTTAATGCCAAAAAGAAAAAAGAAGCCACAGTTTATTTGAATAAAGTAGTGAACTCGGTAGAATATGGTTCACAAGCTAAATATTATTTGGGTTTTATGGCGTATGAAGGAGATGATTATAAGCAAGCTACAAAATATTTTGATGAAGTTTCGGGTGAAGAAAAATACAAAGAAAAGCTATCGTATTATCAAGCCGATATGAATTTTAAATTAGGGAATTTCGAGAAAGCAATAGATTTAGGACAGAAAGCAATGGATAAATCAGACCCTTTGGAAAAATCTGAATTAAATAAAATAATTGGCGAAAGCTATTTTAACCTAAAAGAATACGACACCGCAATTCCATTTTTGGTTGCTTACAAAGGAAAAAAAGGGAAATGGAATAATACGGATTTTTATCAGTTGGGATATGCGTATTACAAGCAGAAAGAGTATGAAAATGCGATTTCTCAGTTCAATAAAATAATTGGTGGTAAAGATTTCGTGGCACAAAATGCGTATTATCATTTAGGCGAAAGCTACTTGAATACCGATAAGAAACAACAGGCTTTGAATGCTTTCAAAAATGCCTCTGAAATGGAATTCGATATCGCAATTCAAGAGGATGCCAGTCTAAATTATGCTAAATTGAGTTATGAATTAGGAAATTCCTATCAAAGTGCACCCGTTATTCTGCAAGCTTTTCTAAATAAATATCCGGATAATGCTAGCCGTTCAGAGGTAGAACGGCTGTTGATTGATTCTTATATTTCTTCAAAAAATTACAAAGAAGCTTTAGTTTTATTGGAAAAAAACAAATCTCCAGAAAATAAATTGGCCTATCAAAAAGTACTTTTTTATAGGGGTTTAGAGTTGTATACTGATGGAAATTATCCAGAGGCTTTTAAAATGTTTAGTAAATCTTTTAGGGAACAAAAAGACGCTGTTTTCACCGCAAGGGCTACTTTCTGGAAAGGAGAAAGTGAATATGTTGTGAATGATTTTAAAGAGGCATTATTGAGTTTCAAGCAATTTATTGGTTCAAATCAAGCCGCAACAACACCAGAATATAAAAACAGTAATTACAATATTGCTTACGCTTATTTCAAATTGAAAGAGTACGATCAAGCAGGTGATTATTTCCAAAAACAAATTGAGAAGGCGCCTGCTGATAAAGTACGTTTGAATGATTCCTATTTGCGTTTAGCGGATTCTCGTTTTGTAACTTCAAAATATGGACAGGCAATGGATGCGTACAGTAAAGTTATCGAATCTAAGAGTGTCGATGCAGATTATGCGTATTTCCAAAAAGCAATTTCTTATGGTTTTATGGCTAAAAATGATAAGAAAATTGATGAGTTGAATGCCTTTTTACAATTGTATCCAAAATCAGAATACAGAGACGATGCGTTTTTTGAATTGGCAAATACCTATGTTGCCGAGAATAAAAATGAGCTTGCGATAAAAAACTATGAGCGTTTAAATACAGAATTTAAAAAAGGTGCTTTCACTTCAAGATCTATTTTGCGTCAGGGATTGGTGTATTATAATACCGATAAAGACGACCAGGCCTTATTGAAATTTAAAAAAGTAGCGGCGGATTTTCCTAGAACTCCAGAGGCTTTAGAAGCTGTAGCCACCGCGCGATTAATATATGTCGACAATGGCAGAGTAGAGGAGTATGCAACCTGGGTTCGCACGTTAGATTTTGTTGCAGTTACAGATGCAGAGCTTGATAATGATACGTATGAGGCTGCCGAAAAACAGTTTCAGCAAAATAATACCAAGCAGGCTATTACGGGATTTAGTGGTTATGTCAATCAGTTTCCCCGAGGAATACATGCTTTGCAGGCTAATTATTATCTGGCTCAACTGTATTTCGCTGAAGGATCCGAGAGCAAATCAATTCCTAATTATGAATATGTAATTGCACAATCCAGAAGTGAATATACGGAACAGTCCTTGTCCCGATTGGCTCAAATTTTTCTTAAAAACAAAGAATATGGCAAAGCAATTCCGGTCTTGTCCCGTTTAGAAAATGAAGCGGATGCTGCTCATAATAAAACATTTGCACAATCAAATTTGATGAAATCTTATTATGATTTGAAAGATTATTCAAATTCGGTTATTTACGCGGATAAAGTATTGATGAATCCTAAAACGGATGATAATGTAAAAAGTGATGCGCAAATTATTATAGCGCGTGCAGCAATTGAAACGGGTGATGAGGCTAAAGCGAAAGTTGCCTACGCAAAATTAATGACGATTGCCAGAGGAGAATTAGCAGCCGAAGCCTTGTATTATGACGCCTATTTTAAAAATAAGGACCAGAAATTTGATGCTTCTAATGCTGCCGTTCAAAAATTAGCAAAGAATTATTCCAGCTATAAGTATTTTGGCGCCAAAGGTTTGGTCTTAATGGCGAAAAACTTTTACGGTTTAAAAGACAGTTATCAGGCAACGTATATTTTAGAAAATGTAATTCAAAATTTTACTGATTTTCCGGATGTGGTTGCTAATGCAAAAGCGGAATTAGATACTATAAAAGCGGAAGAATCCAAAACAAATGCATCGATAACTAAATAAAGAAGGCAGTTATTGTATGTTGGGAAGCATCAAAAAACGGCATGAAATTTTTAGAATAATCGAAAGTCAAAAAACAAATAGAATGAATCTACCTTTTTACATCGTTGATGTTTTTACAAAGCAAAAATATGCAGGCAATCAATTGGCTATTTTTTTAGAGGCTGAAGCCTTAAGTGACGAACAGATGCAAAAAATCGCTCGTGAAATCAACTTTGCAGAAAGCACATTTATAACAAAGCTTAGCCCTGAAAATAGCTTCGCAGAAATTAGGATTTTTACTCCAGAGCACGAAATGAAGTTTGCTGGACATCCAATAATAGGAACGTCGTGGGTTTTGATGAATAAGATATTTGAAAACCAACCAGAAAAGATTACGTTATCGGTTCCAATTGGTGAAATTCCAGTACATCAATCGGGAGATTTGGTTTGGTTACAGGCGGCTCAACCTCAGTTTTTGGATACTTTTTCAGCAGAAGGTTTTTTATCCTTCAGCAATTTAAGCAGTGCTGATTTTGATGATAAATTTTCCATTCAGGAAGTAAGTACCGGAAGCGCCTTTGTAATTGTTCCTCTGAAAAATAAAAAAGCATTGGAGAATTTAATTCTTGACATGGATAAAATGAACGAATGGTTGCATACCTACTGTAAAACCAATCATAGAGCGTTATATTTTTATTGTTTAGAAGATGCAAAACTCATTAGCAGAATGCTATGTGTTGAAAACAATCAACTTATTGAAGATGCCGCTACGGGAAGTGCCAGCACTTGTTTACAGGCTTTTCTTTTAAAATATTATTCGCCAGAAATTAAAATGGTCAATCATCAGGGGGATTTTATAAACAGAGCCTCCCAGATTTATTTTGATGGAAAATTAAGTGAAAATAATTTTGATATAAAAATAGGCGGAGAAACGCAATTCATTGCAAAAGGGGAATGGGAAGTTTAAAGATTAAGATTATTAGCGTTAGAAATAAGAAGTAAAAAAAATAAAACATGACATTTAAAGTATTAAACATAAAATCATTCACAAATACGGCAGCAAGGTTTTCGGCTCCCTTTCCTTCAGTGAGAGTTGGGTTGGGGATTTTATTTCTTTTAGTTTCCCAATTCTCATTTGCACAAAAAAAAGAGCAAATAGGCACCGAAACTGTAAATGTAGTAAAACCCTACACCCCAAAGATTTCAGATGCTTTCAAAGTAAAAGAAATTCCGGAACTGGACGAGGATGGTAATACCAAAAAGGAAACTATAAAATACAATATATTTTCTTTTCCTGTGGCCTCGACTTTTACACCATCCAAAGGAAAAGCGGAAGGTGTCGAGAAAGGAAAAGAAGCACATTTGTTTAAAAATTATGCGACTTTTGGAGTAGGGAATTACGGAACCTTTATTGGGGAGTTATACGTTAATCATGACCTTAGCGCTACGGATTATGTAGGGGGAATGTTTCGGCATCATTCGTCTCAAGGCGGCATTAAAAGTGTAGAACTGGACAATCGATTTTATGATACCGCTATAGATTTGATGTATGGTTCTAATCAAAAAGAGCTTTCTTGGAATCTGGATTTAGGATATCAAAATCAAATTTATAACTGGTATGGATTGCCTGCTACTTTTGGCAATACTTTGTCGCCTCAGGAGAAATCAATTTTGATTAGTGGTATTGATCCAAAACAAGCTTACAGCACGATATCATTGGGAGGTAATGTAGCATTTAATGAAAGTGTCTTGGATAAAATGACCTTAAAATTTAATCATTTTTCAGATATTTTTGATTCTTCAGAAAATAGATTTTACGCAAAACCTACAATAGAATTTGATGTAATGGAGAGTGCCGTAAAAACGGATTTGATAGTGGATTATGTTGCTGGAAACTTTAAGAATAATTATTCGAAGACTAATACAGAGCCCTTGAAATATAGTTTTACAAATTTTGGGATTGCCCCTAGTTTTGTAATGCAAGAAGACGATTGGACTTTGAATATTGGTGCCGCTTTTTTTTACAGTTTGGACAATCAATACAGTAAAAATAAATTTTTTGTGTATCCAAAATTTAATGCTTCCTACAAAGTGGTAGGTGATTTGATGATTTTCTACGCTGGTGCTGAGGGGAATTTAGAGCAAAATTCGTATCAGGATTTTGTGGATATCAATCCGTTTGTATCACCAACATTAAATATTGCGCCTACGGATCAGCAGTACGATGTGTTTGCGGGATTGAAAGGGAAATTGACAAATAATGTGAGTTATAATATTAGAGGTTCTTATATAAATGAAAGAAATAAAGCGATGTTTAAAAGCAATAGTTACACTGAAAACTCGAATAATCAGGATTACGCTTTTGGAAATTCCTTTCAAGTGGTGTATGACGATATGCGAACATTGAATTTTTACGGAGAACTGAAAGCAGATTTTTCTAAAAATGTGACTTTTGGGATTAATGGAAGCTTTAGCAGTTTTACGAATAGTTTTGAGAGTGAAGCCTGGAATTTGCCCGCTATAAAAATAAATTCTACTCTGGATTTTAATATTACAGAAAAGTGGTTTGCTGGTGCGAATGTTTTTTATGTAGGCGAGCGTAAGGAATTTACAATATTGGCATTTGAGCCTGCATATATTGAGGGCACTACAACTTTAAAATCGTATTTTGATGTAAATGCGAATATTGGTTACAAATACAGTGATCGATTGACCGCTTTTGCAAGAGCTAATAACATTACCAATAATGCTTACCAAAAATGGCATAATTATCCAGTTCAAGGTTTTCAAGTCATTCTGGGAGTGAACTACAAATTTGATTTTTAATTTTTTAACTAAAAGACACTTAGATAAAAGGTTTTTATTTGTTCTTTTGGGATAAATTAAATTCTCTTTGTTTATTGAGTTTGTTGATTTACTAAAAATTAGAATTTTTTTTAATGTCTTAGTCCCTTTGTGGCAAAATAATTATGACTTTCAAACAAAAAATACATACTCATTACCTTCAATTAGTGCAGGATCGAATCGATGTTTTCAAAGACATGATTGTCGCCCTTACGGAGGATTCAAAGAACGATGCAAAAGGTTCTGCAGGAGATAAGCATGAAACCGCTTTATCAATGATGCATATTGAGCAAGAAAAACTTAATCGTAAATTGAGGGAAGTGCTGGATCAAAAAGTAATTTTGGATAAAATTGATGCTACTGCAATTGCTGAAACTATTATTGTTGGGAGCTTAGTGAAAGCAAACGGGATTTATTTATACCTGAGCGTGGCACTCCCAAAAATTAGTATTGAAGGCATTAATGTTATTGCTTTATCACCGCAATCTCCTTTGGGAAATAAATTAATGGGGAACAAAACGGGATTTGCTTTTGAGATAAATACTACAAGATACATTATAGAAGAAATTTTTTGATTGGATATTTTTAAATAAATCATTTGCAGTTTGTCATTTTTTTGGACTTCTTTCTTTATATTAGCCCAACTAAACTGTTTACTATGAAACGTATTGCTTTACTTCTCTCTTTATTTTTATTGATTTCCTGTGATCAAAAAAATAAGATTTCAGTTGATACTATTATTACTGATGCTACTATTTATACGCTCAATAACTCCTTTGCTATTGCTTCGGCTATGGCTATAGAGAACGGAAAAATTGTCGCTATTGGTACTAATCGTGAAATAGCAAACAAATATGAATCCAAGAATACGATAGATGCTGCAGGTAAATTCATGTATCCGGGCTTAATTGACGCGCATTGTCATTTTTATAGTTACGGACTTACGTTACAGGAAGTTGATTTGCGGGGTACCAAAAGTATGGAGGAGATAATTACACGTTTAAAGGCTTTTCAAAAAAATAAGAATCCAGCGTTTATTGTTGGTAACGGTTGGGATCAAAACGATTGGAAAGTAAAAAAGTATCCTACAAAAGCGGATCTAGATGCGGCGTTTCCAGACGTTCCAGTGGTACTGAATAGAATAGATGGACACGCAATTATTGTCAATAGTAAAGCGTTGAAATTAGCTGGAATTACAAAAGACACTAAAGTTGTTGGTGGTCAGATTGAAATTGCAAATGGGGAGCCCACCGGAATTTTAGTAGATAATCCGATGGAATTAGTTTTTAAGATAATTCCAAAACCAACCCGTAAAATACAAATTGCAGCTTTATTGGATGCCGAAAAAATAATGTTTGATTATGGTTTAACAACTGTAAATGACGCCGGATTAGACCCAGATATTATTCATTTGATTGATAGCTTGCAGAAAGCAAAGGTTATGAAACTAAATGTTTATGCCATGGTTACAGTCAATCAGAAGAATATTGATATGTATCTAAAAAAGGGAATTTACAAAACGGATAATCTAAATGTACGATCCTTCAAAATGTATGGTGATGGTGCTTTGGGTTCTCGTGGTGCTTGCATGCACAATCCATATTCTGATATGCCACAACAATACGGTGCTTTGCTGTCTTCGGTTTCAGAATTAAAAGCGGTCGCTCGACAAATTGCAGCTTCTAATTTTCAATTGAATACACATGCTATCGGAGATTCAGCCAATACTGTAATTTTAAAAATATACAAAGAAGTTCTCGCAGGTACTAAAGACCGAAGATGGAAAATTGAGCACGCCCAAGTTTTGCGGGAAGCAGATTTTGATTATTTCAAATTTGGAATTATTCCTTCGGTACAACCGACACATGCTACTTCAGACATGTATTGGGCTGGAGACAGATTGGGTAAAGAAAGATTGAAAAATGCGTATGCGTATAAAAAATTACTTCAAAAAGCAGGAATGGTAGCTTTAGGGACGGATTTTCCGGTAGAGGAAGTAAATCCGATGTTGACCTTTCATGCGGCTGTTGCCAGAAAAGACAGTAAGGAATTTCCAAAAGGTGGTTTTCAAATGGAAAATGCGTTAACCAGAGCCGAAACTTTAAGAGGAATGACCATCTGGGCTGCTTATTCTAATTTCGAAGAAAAAGAAAAAGGAAGTCTGGAAGTAGGAAAATGGGCTGATTTTGTACTATACGATGAGGACTTAATGAAAGTGGAAGAAAATAAAATGGTAAAGATGAAACCAGTACATACCTATTTAAAAGGGAATAAAGAAAAATAAATAAGGCAGTTTTTAGTGGTGATTTCTAATTGTAAGGGAATCTTTTAAAATAGCATCGTTTAAATTACAATCTAATTGTAAATCCCCTTATTTAGTTTAAATTTTAAACTAAATAAGGGGATTGTGTTTTGTATTTGTAACTAGTATTGCATCTTTGCCTTATCAAAACAAACAAACCATTTAAAATATAGAGTTATGTGCGGAATATTAGCCATTATAGGAAAAGGAAAAGATGAAGAGTTAGTAAAAACACTTTCAAAAAGAATGTCACACCGTGGCCCGGATGAAAGCGATTTACACGTAACAGAAAACGGACATATTTTAAGTCATGAACGTTTGTCTATTATTGATTTGCATTCAGGAAGACAGCCTATTCAAGGAACTTCAACTGCCTGGATGATTCATAATGGCGAAGTTTACAATCATCAGGAATTGAGGGATGGTGTTTTGAAAGGACATGCTTTTAGAACTAAATCAGATTCGGAAGTTATTGTGCATTTGTATGAGGAGTTTGGTTATGATTTTTGCAACATGCTGGATGGCGATTGGGCTTTTGTGGTAGTTGATGGCGATGATTTTATTGCTGGCAGGGATCCAATGGGTGTGAAGCCATTGTATTATGGTTTAGATGAAAGAGGGAGGATTTATTTTTCTTCTGAAATGAAACCTATCGCTGATCAATGCAAAACATTTTCTACTTTTCCTCCGGGACATTATTATACCCAAAAAACAGGTTTTGTGAAATATTACAAGCCAGAATACGAAGACTATTTGAAAGCGGATCAAGAATTAGATTTGGATTTAATCAGAGAAACGTTGACCGAAGCAACTCGTAAAAGATTAATGAGCGATGTGCCCATTGGAGTATTGCTTTCTGGGGGATTAGATTCCTCATTGACTTCGGCTATTGCCTCAAGATTATTGGCTGAAAGTGGGAAAAAATTACATTCTTTTTCTATCGGATTGGATGCGGATGCTCCGGATGCAGCAGCTGCCAGAAAAGTGGCGGAGTTTTTAGGTACAGAACACCATGAAATTCACTTTACGATTGAAGAAGGAATTAAGATTTTAGATACATTAATCTGGCATTTAGAAACCTATGATGTAACCTCGGTAAGAGCAAGTACACCCATGTATTTCTTGTCCAAAGCGATTACTGATTTGGGAATTAAAGTGGTGCTTTCTGGAGAGGGTGCTGATGAGATTTTTGGTGGATATTTGTATTTTAGAAATGCACCATCAACAGAAGATTTCCAAAAAGAAACCATTGAAAGAGTCCAAAAATTATTTACTGCCGATTTGCTGAGAGCAGATAAGTCAACTATGGCACACGGATTAGAGGCGAGAGTCCCGTTTTTAGACAAAGCATTCTTAGATATGGCCGTTCGTATCAAAGCAGAAGAGAAAATGCCTAAAACGTATGATGGGAAAGAAAAATATATTTTAAGAAAAGCATTTGATACTCCGGACAATCCATACCTTCCAGCCGAGGTTTTGTGGAGACAAAAAGAGCAGTTTTCTGATGGAGTGGGATACAACTGGATTGATCAATTGATAGAATATTGTTCTTCTCAAGTTACGGACGACCAACTAATAGGTGCGGCGATGGAATTTCCATACAACTCTCCTACAACTAAGGAAGCGTACTTTTACAGATCCATATTTAATAAGTATTACCCTCAAGTTAGTGCTGCTCAGACGGTTAGAAAGTGGATTCCGAAATGGCAGGAAAATCAAGATCCAAGCGGAAGAGCAAATGCTGCCCATGTTCAGGCAGATACCGAAATTGCTAAAGCAGGAGCTACGGTTTAAAATAATAATATGGTTTTATAGGCATAGGAAAACGCTCTCGATTTCGAGAGCGTTTTTTTGCTATTATATGAACAAATGTTAATAACTTAAAAGCTTAAAAAGGGATTTTAACGGTTATATAATTTGCGTTTTTATATATTTGCGTGTTAGACAAAAATTACATTTTTTAGAATAAAACATATGAGCGAAGAAATCAAGAAGGACAATTATTCAGCAGATAGTATTCAGGCATTAGAAGGAATGGAGCATGTTAGAATGCGTCCGTCGATGTATATTGGAGATGTAGGGGTTCGAGGACTCCATCATTTAGTTTATGAGGTTGTAGATAACTCTATTGATGAGGCAATGGGAGGTCATTGTGATACGATTATAGTTGATATTAATGAAGATGGATCTGTTTCTGTTGAGGATAACGGTCGTGGTATTCCAGTAGGAATTCATAAAAAAGAAGGTGTTTCAGCATTGGAGGTTGTAATGACCAAAATTGGCGCTGGAGGGAAGTTTGATAAAGATTCGTATAAAGTTTCCGGGGGGCTTCACGGTGTTGGGGTTTCGGTGGTTAATGCATTATCAAACCATCTTAGAGCAACCGTTCACAGTAGTGACGGAAATGTATACGAGCAAGAATATGAAAAGGGGAAAGCACTTTATCCGGTTAAACAAATTGGTGTAACTACCAAAAGAGGGACAATAGTCACTTTTTATCCCGATGAGACTATTTTTACACAAACTACCGAGTTTTCATACGATACTTTATCAGCGCGTATGCGTGAATTGTCTTATTTGAACAAAGGGATAACGATTACATTTACAGATAAAAGAGAGGTAGATAAAGACGGAAATTTTGTTTCTGAAATTTTCCATTCTACAGAAGGTCTTAAAGAATATATCCGGTATTTAGATGGAAATCGGGAGCCAATCATAGCCCACGTTATTTCTATGGATAACGACAAAGGAGAAATACCAGTAGAGGTGGCCTTGATTTATAATACAAGCTATACTGAAAATATTTTTTCGTACGTAAATAATATCAATACGCACGAAGGAGGAACCCACTTGCAAGGTTTTAGAACGGGGCTTACCAGATCATTAAAAAAATATGCAGATGCTTCTGGAATGTTAGATAAGTTGAAATTTGATATTTCAGGAGATGACTTTCGGGAAGGATTAACTGCTATTATTTCTGTAAAAGTCGCTGAACCTCAATTTGAGGGACAAACGAAAACAAAACTGGGGAATAGAGAAGTGGTTTCGCCAGTAAGTCAAGCTGTTGGTGATATGATTGAAGCTTATTTGGAAGAAAATCCAAATGATGCTCGAATTATTGTTCAAAAAGTAATTCTAGCGGCTCAGGCTCGTCACGCAGCCAAAAAAGCACGTGAAATGGTACAACGCAAAACCGTAATGGGTGGCGGTGGATTGCCCGGGAAACTATCAGATTGTTCCGAACAAGATCCTGCAAAATGCGAAGTATATCTTGTCGAGGGAGATTCGGCAGGTGGAACGGCTAAGCAAGGTCGTGACCGTGCATTCCAAGCTATTTTACCTTTGCGTGGTAAGATTTTGAATGTCGAAAAAGCAATGGTTCACAAGGTTTTTGAAAACGAAGAGATTAGAAATATTTTTACAGCTTTGGGAGTTACTATCGGAACTGCCGAAGACAGTAAAGCTTTGAATATTGAAAAGTTACGGTACCATAAAGTAATTATTATGTGTGATGCCGATGTCGATGGTAGTCATATTTCTACTTTAATCTTGACGTTCTTCTTTAGGTTTATGAAAGAATTAATTGAAGAAGGACACGTGTATATTGCTGCGCCACCTTTGTATTTAGTTAAAAAAGGAAATAAGAAAGAATACGCTTGGAATGACCTACAGCGAGATCAGGCCAATGCAAGAATGGGCGGTAGCGCTGGAATTCAACGCTATAAAGGTCTTGGAGAAATGAATGCGGAACAATTATGGGAAACTACCATGGACCCAAGTTTCAGAACGTTGCGTCAGGTAACTATTGATAGTTTAGCAGAAGCCGATAGAGTTTTTTCTATGTTAATGGGGGATGAGGTTCCGCCAAGAAGAGAATTTATTGAGAAGAATGCAGTATATGCAAATATTGATGCTTAATTAAAAGGACCTGTTTACTCGCTTTTTTTAGTAATAAAGCGAGTAAACGATTAACCGAATAAGAAAATAACCGATTAACCACAAAAATTAAAAAATAACCGAATAAACTTTAAAATATGAAAGTTACCATTGTAGGAGCAGGGAATGTTGGTGCGACATGTGCGGATGTAATTTCGTACAGAGGGATTGCAAGTGAAGTAGTATTATTAGACATTAGAGAAGGTTTCGCTGAAGGTAAAGCTTTAGATATTATGCAATGTGCTACTAATACTGGTTTTAATACTAAAGTGTCAGGCGTTACTAACGATTATTCTAAAACGGCAGGAAGCGATGTAGTGGTAATTACATCTGGAATTCCTAGAAAACCAGGAATGACTCGTGAAGAACTTATAGGGATCAACGCAGGAATTGTAAAAACGGTTGCCGAAAATGTTTTAAAGCATTCGCCAGATACAATTATAGTAGTAGTTTCTAATCCTATGGATACAATGACTTACTTGGCATTGAAATCCACAGGATTGCCAAAAAATAGAATTATAGGTATGGGTGGAGCGTTAGACAGTTCTCGTTTCCGAACCTATTTGTCTTTGGCTTTAGACAAACCGGCTAATGATATTTCAGCAATGGTTATCGGTGGGCACGGTGATACAACTATGATTCCTCTGACACGTTTGGCTTCTTATAATGGAATTCCAGTTTCTCAATTTCTTTCAGAAGAGGCATTGCAAAAAGTTGCTGCAGATACTATGGTAGGTGGAGCGACACTTACTGGACTTTTAGGAACATCCGCTTGGTATGCTCCGGGAGCTTCAGTTGCTTTTTTAGTAGATAGTATTTTGAATGACCAAAAGAAAATGATTGCCTGTTCTGTTTTTGTTGAAGGCGAATACGGTCAAAATGATATTTGTATAGGTGTACCGTGTATTATTGGTAAAAACGGAGTGGAAGAAATTCTTGATATTGAACTTGATGATGCTGAAAAAGCCTTGTTTGCTAAAAGTGCAGATGCTGTTAGACAAATGAATGATGCTTTAAAATCACTTTTGGTATAGAAATTTACATTTTAAAAGAGAAGACTGCATTATTGCAGTCTTTTTCTTGAGATTAATCGATAAATAAATTGGTTAATCTTAACGTTAATTATATATTTGCTCGGTTTAAAAAAAATAATGTAACGCAGAATGTTCTTTTTTAGTATTAAAAATGAATTTAAAGTGTTATTCTATAGGGTTTAAAGTAAAAATAAATAAATAAAAAATAATTAATTTTTAGTAATAATGCAGAATAAAGGACTTATTAAATTTTTCGCAATTCTATTTGCATTGGTAAGTATTTACCAACTTTCTTTCACTTTTGTTGCAAACAAAGTAAAAAATGAGGCTAAATCTTTTGCCGGTGGAAATCCTGAAAAAGAAGTAAAATATTTAGATTCTATTGGTAAAGAAAAAGTATTTAATCTTGGGTTTACTAATTTTACATTCAATGAAGTTAGTGACAAACAAATCAACAAAGGTTTAGACTTAGAAGGTGGTATCAATGTGATACTTCAAATATCAGTAAAAGACATCTTAAAAGGGTTATCGAATAATTCTAAGAATCCAGTTTTCAATAAGTCTTTAGCTGATGCTACTGCAAATCAAAAAGGGAATCAAACGTACTTAGATGCTTTCTACGATGCTTTTGATGCTAATTCTAAAGGCAGTGTAAAACTAGCGTCGCCAGATATTTTTGCAAACAGAAGTTTACAAGGTGAAGGTGGGGTAGATTTTCAGATGACAGACGCACAAGTAAAAAAGGTAATCTCTAGAAAAGTTGATGAGTCCGTAGAGAGTGCTTTTGGTGTTTTAAGAAAGCGTATCGATAAATTTGGGGTAACACAGCCTAATATTCAAAAATTAGGAGAGTCAGGAAGAATTCTTGTAGAACTTCCAGGAGCTAAAGATGTAGACAGAATTAAAAAATTGTTGCAGAGTACTGCGCAATTAGAGTTTTGGGAGACCTATAAAATTGAAGAAATTGGTAATTTTTTGATGGCTGCTAATGAGTCATTGAAAAAAACGGAAATCAAAACTACTGAAGTAAAACCAGTTGTAAAAGATTCTTTAAGTGCATTGCTTACTGATGGTAAAGATTCAACGGTTGCAAATAAAGGTGCAAATCCTTTATTTGATAAAATTATTGGCCAAGGTGGAGGTCCAGTTTTGGGACTTTTCTCTCCAAAGGATACAGCAATAGTAAACGGATATTTGAAAAGAGCTGACATTAGAGTCTTATTAGCAGGCGATCAGCGTTATGCGAAATTTGTTTGGGGTATACCTACAATTATTAAAGATGCAAAGGCTAAAGACATTGAAGCAGTTGAGCTGTATGCCTTAAAAGGAAATCGTGATAATGTTGCCGCTATGGGTGGTGGTGTAGTTACGGATGCAAGTGATACATTTGACCAAATGGGTAAACCAGCGGTTTCAATGCAAATGAATGGTCAAGGTGCAAAAGCTTGGGAAGAACTAACAGGTAGAGCGTATACTCAAAAAAGTAATATTGCTATTGTTCTTGATGATGTCGTTTATTCTGCACCGGGAGTTTCTACAGGGCCTATTTCAGGCGGTAGATCTGAAATTTCAGGTAGTTTTGACGTAACACAAACAAAAGATTTAGCGAATGTATTAAGAGCAGGAAAACTTCCAGCGGCGGCTGATATTGTTCAGTCAGAAGTGGTAGGTCCATCCTTAGGACAAGAAGCGATTGATAATGGAACTAACTCAGCTCTTATTGGATTGTTATTAGTATCGCTATGGATGATGATTTATTATGGCAAAGCAGGTTGGTATGCTAATCTTGCCTTGGCGGTTAACTTACTTTTCTTGTTTGGAATTTTAGCCAGTATTGGAGCAGTTCTTACGTTGCCTGGTATTGCCGGTATCGTTTTAACAATGGGAACAGCGGTTGATGCGAATATAATTATTTACGAAAGAGCAAAAGAAGAATTGCGTGCTGGGAAAACACTTGAAGAAGCTATTAAAACTTCCTATAGTTGGAGAGGTGCGATGTCATCAATTACTGATGCGAATGTTACGCATATTTTAACAGGAGCGGTTTTGTTTATTTTTGGTTCAGGGCCAATTAAAGGATTTGCGACTACTTTATTAATTGGTATCGTAACGTCTTTATTTACGTCTATTTTTATTGCAAGAATCTTTATTGATTGGAATATTAGTAAAAAGAATGATTTAACTTTTGTTACTAAGTTTTCTAAAAACATGTTTAATAATTTCCATTTTGATTTCTTAGGAGTAAAAAAGTGGACGTATTTATTCTCAAGTATTGTAGTGGTTATCAGTGTTATCTCTCTAGCTACTAACGGTCTTGATGAAGGTGTAGATTTTGTTGGAGGAAGAACTTTTCAAGTACGTTTTGAAAAACCAATAGAAACAGAAACAGTAAAAGCAGAACTCGCAAAAGTTTTTGACGGTAGTGCTGAAGTAAAAGTTTTTGGTAGTCAAAACCAATTAAAGATCACTACTAAATATAAAGTTGAAGAGCATGGAAGTAAAGCTGACGAGGAAGTAAACAGATTGTTATATGATAATTTGAAACAACATTATACAGCAGGGTTAACCTATGATCAATTTATAAATGCTTATGATGGTAAAAAAGTAGGTGTTTTACTAGCTTCAAAAGTAGGACCTACTGTTGCAGAGGATATTAAAACTAATGCATATTGGGCTGTATTAGGCGCTATGCTTATCGTATTTTTATATTTAATGATCAGTTTTAGAAAATGGCAATACAGTTTAGGAGCAATTGCAGCTGTAGCACATGATGTAATTTTTGTATTAGGTATTTATTCTTTGTGTTATAAATTTATGCCTTTTGGTATGGAAATCGATCAACACTTTATTGCTGCTATTCTTACCGTTATTGGTTATTCGATGAATGATACCGTTATTGTATTTGACAGGGTTAGAGAATATTTAGCAGGTAAAACGAAAGGAACATTCGCTGAGATTGTAAATCAATCTATTAATACAACTATGTCAAGAACAATTAATACCTCATTGACAATGATTGTTGTGCTTTTGATTATGTTTATTTTTGGAGGGGAATCTATCAGAGGATTTATATTTGCTATGTTGGTGGGAATCATTGTAGGAACATACTCTTCATTGTTTATTGCAACACCAGTACTTGTGGATACGATTTCGAAAGAAGATAAAAATAAGGTGGAAAAAGCACATCAAGAAAGTTAAAAATAATTTTAGATTAATTTTAAAAGAGGTTCAACGAAAGTTGAATCTCTTTTTTTATATCCAATAATTAGAAGTTTAATTTTAATTTGTACATTAACAGTTAGAAATTAAATGGCTTTCGGTTTTAAAGCGCAGGTTTTATGTATGGGAAAATAATTTTTACTATAATCGTTCTTTGGAGTTCGATGTCATTTTAAGGGCAAGACAAGGGAAATAAGATTGATTTGGGATTTGCTTATGGCTTTGGCAATCAGCTAAAGAACACCGATTACACCTTTACCAATAGTTATTACAAACTGCAAGTATACTACACAATAAAAAAATACAAAAGTTTAAAATATGAAGTAATGCTTCAGCCAGAACTTAATTTTGCGACTCACCAACTTTTTAATTTTTATTTTGTTGAGCCAGATAATCTTGATTATGTAGCCAAGCGAGAAAAATATACCAAGCTTAAGGACATCAAAGAATGTATTCTTAATATTGGTTTGTTAGTAAGAAAACCAATTTTTAAATCAGCTAGTATTTATCTTTTAGGAAGTGTGGGTCCAATGATAACGAATACTGAAACGGAACGATTGTCAAAAGGATTTGCATTTTCAGACGTTTTAGCTGTAGGATTTACGTTCAAAGTTAATAAAGTAACTTTTGACGTGAGGCCAAATTTTCGTCATGTATCTAACGCAGGATTACAAAAAAACAACTCCGGTTACAATACTAAAAACATTGATTTTGGAGTTTTATTTCCGTTATAAAAAAAGCATTAACTACTTTGGGTAGTCAACGCTTTAATAATAAGTTTAATTTTTTTAATTTTTAATTTCTTTATCCGCAGTAAAAACAAAATACAGTCCTATAAGTATAAAGGGAATGCTGAGCCATTGTCCTGTAGAAAATAAGCCTAAGGAACTTTCAAAACCACCTTGACTTTCTTTAACTGATTCCACAATAAAACGAACGGTAAAAAGAAGGACCAGAAACATACCAAATATAAATCCGGTATACTTTCTTTTTTCGGTTTTCCAATACAGGAAAAATAATATTGCAAACACAAAAACGTAACAAAATGCTTCGTACAATTGAGTAGGATGGCGTACGGGAACCTGTTCTAATAAAGTAGCGAACTTAGGATCAGTTGCAATAGCTGTATATGCCTCTTTAGGATTATCTATTAGGGTAGCATTTACAGCATCCATTGGGCTAAAATGATCTTTTATGAATTTAATTCCAAATGGAGATGTTGTTTCATGTCCAATAATTTCAGAATTGAAAAAGTTACCGAGTCGTACAAAAATAGCACCACTGGCAACAGGAATTACGACGCGATCCAAAATCCATAATTGTGGTTTTTTTAATATATTTTTACTGTAAAAATACATTGCAATTATGATAGAAATGGCTGCACCATGACTGGCTAAGCCTTGATAACCTGTAAATTCAAAACTAGGATTGAATCTAAAAGGCAAAATAATTTCTAATAGATGATTGCGATAATATTCCCAATCATAAAAGAAAACATGTCCTAAACGAGCTCCAATCAGTGTGGCCAATACGGTCCAGATGAATAAGGAATCTAATTTTTCGATTGATTCACCTTCGCGTTCAAAGATGTTTTTCATTATATACCAGCCTAATCCAAAAGCAATTACAAACATCAAGCTGTAATATCGAATAATAAAAAAGCCTAAATCAATTCCTTCCGATGGATTCCAAACAATGTTTAAAGCGTGTATCATGTATTTTAAATTTGTTTATTTGACGTAAAAATAGAGATTAAAACTAAAATTCGTATTAAAAAAAAGCTAATCTTTAGGCATATGCCTTTTTTTGGGAACAGGATCATATCCGGTTTTCCCCCAAGGATTACAACTTAAAATGCGCTTAATTCCTAAAAATCCCCCATAAAATAAGCCATGATTATTTAAAGCTTCTATCATATAGGTGGAGCATGTTGGGTCAAAACGACAAGCTGAAGGTGTAAACGGTGAAATGGCAACTTGATAAAACCGAACGATCAGTATAAAAGGGAAAATGAGAATTTTTGAAAGCATGATTTATTTTTTCAAATTTAAAATGTCAACATTCTTTTGCCCGTTTTTAGTTACTAGACTTCTTCCGCGTGTTTAAAAATGGGGTTAGATACTAAAAGTTGTACCTTCTTTACCGTCTTTCAATTGAATTCCTATAGCAATCAATTGATCTCTAATTTGGTCTGATAAGGCAAAGTTTTTGTTTTCGCGCGCTTGTTTTCTCATCTCAATAAGCATAGTAACTGTCCCTTCCAATTTGTCGTTATTGCTATCAGAAATTTTTTCGTTTTCCAGACCTAAAACATCAAATACAAAACCATGAATTGCTTTTTTAAAAGTTTTTAGATCCTCCGTATTTAGTGTCTCTTTTCCATCTTTCAAAATATTGATATATCGAACTCCCTCAAACAATTGTGCGATTAAAATGGGAGTATTGAAGTCATCATTCATAGCATCGTAACAGGATTGTTTCCATGCTTGAATATCAATAGTGCTGTTTGTGGTAGCGGAGATGTCTTTTAATGCATTTAAGGCCTCCATTAATCGTTTATATCCCTTTTCTGCCGCTACAATGGCGTCATCCGAAAAGTCGAGAATGCTCCTGTAGTGTGCTTGTAACATAAAAAATCGTGCTACCGAGGCGGAAAAAGCTTTGCTTAAAATCGTATTTTCTCCAGTCAATATTTCTCTTGGTAAAATATTATTCCCAGTTGATTTAGCCATTTTTTTTCCATTCAAAGTCAGCATATTGGCATGAAGCCAATAATTAACTGGAGTTTGACCGGTGCATGCTTCATTTTGCGCAATTTCACATTCATGATGCGGAAATTTTAAATCCATTCCGCCCCCGTGAATATCAAAGTGGCTGCCTAAGTATTTAGTACTCATGGCAGTACATTCCAGGTGCCATCCCGGAAATCCATCACTCCAAGGCGAAGGCCAACGCATGATGTGTTGTGTTTCTGCTTTTTTCCAAAGTGCAAAATCTTGTGGATTTTTCTTATCGCTTTGTCCGTCAAGATCACGGGTATTGGTTAGCATATCTTCAATATTACGTCCGCTTAAGCGACCGTAATGATTGGTTTCATTGAATTTTACTACATCAAAATATACTGATCCATTAGCTTCATAACCAATTCCTTTATCGATAATAGTTTTGATAATTTCAATTTGTTCGATAATATGTCCTGTTGCAGTGGGCTCAATACTTGGTGGCAAAAAATTAAATGCATTCAAAATATCATGAAAATCCACTGTATAGCGTTGTACAACTTCCATCGGTTCCAGTTGTTCCAGACGCGCTTTTTTTGCAATTTTATCCTCGCCTTCATCCACATCATCCACAATATGCCCTACATCCGTAATATTACGAACGTAACGTACTTTATAATCTAAATGTAAAAAATACCTAAAAATTACATCAAAAGACATGAACGTGCGTACATTTCCAAGATGGACATTGCTGTAAACCGTAGGTCCACAAACGTACATTCCAACATTTCCTTCATGAATAGGGGCAAACTTTTCTTTTTCTCCCGAAAGAGAATTGTATATTTTTAAATTTTGGCTACTGTATAATGGCATTGCTGTTTTTTTTTGGAGCTTTTCCTGCTTTGTGTTACAATCTTTCTTCGTTAAAAAAACGAAGAAAGGATTTTCACTGCAATCAGGGCTAGGGCTTTATCGCTACGAATGAAATTTATTTTTTATTTTAGAACTTTGTTTCTAATTTAATGTAATCCAAAAACTCTCTTCGAGTCACACTATCTTTAAATTTTCCACCAAACTCTGAAGTCACAGTACTGCTTTCAATATCACTGATTCCTCTTGAATTGACACAAAGGTGTTTCGCATCAATCACACAAGCGACATCTTCAGTGCCTAAAGCAATTTGTAATTCCTGAACAATTTGCATAGTTAAACGCTCTTGAACCTGAGGTCTTTTGGCATAATACTCCACAATACGATTCATTTTGGATAAGCCAATAACCGTTCCATTAGAAATATAAGCAACATGAGCTCTACCAATAATTGGTAATAAATGATGTTCACAGGTAGAATAAACGATAATGTTTTTTTCAACTAACATTTCGCCATATTTGTAATTATTGTCAAAAGTGGAAGCTTTGGGTTTCTTATCAGGATTTAAACCGCCAAAAATCTCTTTCACAAACATTTTGGCCACACGATTGGGCGTGCCTTTTAGACTATCATCCGTTAAGTCCATTCCAAGGGTCAGTAGGATATTCTCAACGTCTTTTTTTATTTTCTCAATTTTTTCGTCATCAGTAAGGTCAAATGCATCATCTCTTACTGGATTTTTTGCGGATAAACTAAAGTGATTATCTCCTATTTCGTCTTGAAATTCTTCGTTTTTTATCATTAAAAGCAACTATTATTGTGGGTGTAAATATTTAAGGCGTAAAGATAAATAATAAAAATTAAAGAATTTCTATAGCTTCTACTATTTAAGACGACTTTATCGGTTCTAAAGGTCGTTTTAGTTTTTGGAATTGATCCTAAAAACAAAAGGCAATAACACAGTAGTTATTGCCTTGCTGTAAAATATTTTAGAATAGTATTGAAACTATAGGCTTACGGCAGCGTTTAATTGGATCGCATTGTAAACCGGAATTGCGGCTTTTAATATTCGTACTGCACTAATCAAGTCTTCTTTCTTTAGTACATAAGCAATTCGCACCTGATTTAATCCCATTCCTGGAGTCGAGTAAAAACCTGCTGCTGGAGCTACCATTACAGTTTCGCCATTTAAATCGTAACTTTCTAAAAGCCATTGGGCGAATGCGTCAGCGTTGTCAATAGGTAGTTGTGCGATACAATAAAAAGCCCCTTTTGGTTTGCTTACGATGACCCCTTCTATAGTATTCAATTCTTCAACTAAAGTGTCTCTTCGTTCTCTATATTCTGAAATCACTTCATCAAAATAACTTTTTGGCGTGTCTAAAGCTGCTTCGCTTGCAATTTGTTCAATTGTTGGAGGGCTCAATCTTGCTTGCGCAAATTTCATAGCGGTAGCCATAACCTCCTTATTTTTAGAAACGATACAGCCAATTCTGGCGCCACACATACTATATCTTTTTGATACGGAATCAATCATAATAGCATGTTCTTCAAGACCTGGTACACTCATTACGGAATAATGAATATCGCCATCGTACGTGAATTCGCGATATACCTCATCAGAGATCAAGAACAAATCATGTTTTTTGACTAAGGCAGCTAATTGCATGATTTCTTCTTTAGAATATAAATATCCTGTTGGGTTTCCGGGATTGCAAATAAGGATAGCCTTTGTTCTTGGAGTAATCAATTTTTCAAAATCTTCTACTGCTGGTAAGGCAAAACCTGTTTCAATTGTTGAAATAACAGGCACAACGGTAACACCTGATGCTGTTGAAAATCCATTGTAATTAGCATAAAACGGTTCAGGGATAATAATTTCATCCCCTTGATCCATCGTGCTTCCCATGGCAAACATAAGCGCTTCTGATCCACCTGTGGTTATTATAATATCTTCAACATTTACTGAAATACCTTGATTGATATAATAAGCGGATAATTTTTTTCTATAGCTTTCGTTTCCTGCAGAATGGCTGTATTCTAAAATTGTTAAATCAATGTTTTTAACGGCATTCATTGCAACTTCAGGTGTCTTTATATCGGGTTGGCCAATATTTAAATGGAACACTTTATTGCCTTTTTTCTTGGCTATCTCTGAGTAAGGAACTAATTTTCGTATAGGAGATTCAGGCATTTGTTTGCCTTTGTTTGATATTTTTGGCATAGTCTTAATTATTGAATTGCAAATTTGCAATTTTTTTTTCGAATTTATTATAATCATTGTGCGTATATATTGTTAAATCTGCATTTTCGGTATGATTTATTTAGTATTTTTATGTAAAAGAATCGCAATGAAAAAAACAATATTTTTAATTCTTATTTTTCTTTTTCTGTCTCCACTTTTTGCACAAGAAGGATTTCAGTTTGAAAACGATAGTGATAGAATCAGCGTACCTTTTAAATTAATTAATAATTTAGTTTTTGTACCGATAAAAGTCAATGGCATAGAATTGAATTTTTTATTGGATACCGGTGTAGCCGAAACGATATTGTTTAGTCTGGAAGAAAAAAAAGAAGTCCGTTTTTTTAATGCAGAAAAAATATTATTAAAAGGGTTAGGCAGTCAAGAAGCTGTTGAAGGATTGAAATCGACTAATAATATACTGGAATTTAGTACTTTAAAAAACACCAGTCACATGCTTTATATTGTTTTAGATCCTGAATTTAATCTCTCATCTCACATAGGTATTCCCGTAAATGGAATTATTGGATACCAGTTTTTTCGTAATAATTTAGTTGAAATTAATTATGAAAAAAAGAAGGTTATTGTTTACAAAGAGAGTAAAAAAAACAGAACTAAAATCGAAAAAAAATTTAGCATTATTCCAATTACCCTTGAAAAATCGAAGCCATATTTGAAAAGTACCGTATTTCAAGACAATAAAGCGGTGCCCGTTAAGTTGTTGATTGATATAGGTAATAGTGATGCTATTTGGTTGTTTCAGGACCGTTCAGAGTTTATAAAGGTTCCTTTGAAAAATTTTGACGATTTTCTTGGAAGAGGTTTCAGTGGTGAAGTAGAAGGTAAAAGAGGTAAAATCCAAAAATTTCAAATGGCAGATTTTGAATTTAATAATCCTGTAGTGGCTTTTCCTGACACGACTTCGATACGAAATGTCTCTATGGTACCCGATCGGATGGGGTCTGTAGGAGGGGAGATTATGAAGCGATTTACGGTTGTATTTGATTACCAAAACCAACAAATGTATCTCAAAAAAAACAGGGATTATCACGCTCCGTTTAGCTATAATAAAAGCGGGGTAGAGATACAGCACAATGGATTGCAATGGGTTCAGGAAACAGTTAGAATGGAAACGGTTTCGCTGGGCGCTAAATACAATGAGAACAGCGGGGTTAAAATGACGAATGAATTTAAGTACAAATTTCAATTGAAGCCCATCTATGAAATTGCGCATGTTCGGAAGAATTCTCCTGCCGCCAAAGCGGGATTGCAAAAAGGAGATATTATTATTTTGATTAATAATAATGTCACTCATAAATACTCATTACAAGAAATTAATTCTATGTTTAAATCTGAGGGGCTTAAGTGGATTAGTTTAGAAGTAGAACGCGAAAGCGAAATCTTAAAGTTCCGGTTTCAGCTCGATGATATTTTATAAAAAAAACACTTCTAAATAATTTTAGAAGTGTTTAGGTATATTCTATTATTTTTTAATTGGATAGGACTTCTCCTTTAATCTTTAGTGCAACTCGTCCTGCTTCATAATTTACTGCATTCGATTCTACTGTCAATGTTTTTCGGATGGGTCCAGGTGCCATATTGTATTTCACGGTAATTTTTCCCGTTTTTCCAGGCATGATGGGCTCATTTGGTTTTGTCGGAACAGTACATCCACAGGTAGACAAAACGTTAGTTATAATTAAAGGAGCATTACCAGTATTTGTAAAAATAAAATCACGAGTGCCGTTTTCAGTTTTGGTCACCTTACCATAATCAATAGTATTGTCTTTGGCAGCAAATTCAATTTTAGGTCCATTTTGAGCAAAACTGATACTGCTAAACAATGTTAAAGCGAATAATGCTATTATTTTTTTCATTTTAAAATTTTTAAAATCATTTAAGTAAATATACTTTCTTTTAATTAACGTACAAATTTTTATTTCTCTTTTTATAGTCTACTTAATTATTTACTTTTGTTGCTCATACAAATACAAATATCAGACCAAAGTCTAAATGGGTATTTGTTGCGTTGGTTATGCGTTTAACTGAACGAACAAACAATTGAATTTAACGATTAAACGAATCTATAATAATGATTATTCCTGCACAATTTGACGCTAAAACTATTGAAGATAAGTGGTATGACTACTGGATGAAAAATAATTATTTTCATTCAGAACCTGACCAAAGAACACCCTATACCATAGTTATTCCTCCACCCAATGTGACTGGTGTTTTACACATGGGACACATGCTAAACAATACCATTCAAGACGTCTTAATCAGAAGAGCGCGACTTAAAGGTTTCAATGCTTGTTGGGTTCCGGGAACGGATCATGCATCGATAGCGACAGAAGCTAAAGTGGTAGCTAAGCTGAAAGCCGAAGGAATTAATAAAAATGATTTAACCCGTGAAGAATTTCTGGCCCATGCATGGGAATGGACGGATAAATATGGAGGCGTAATTTTAGAGCAATTAAAAAAACTGGGTGCTTCTTGTGATTGGGAGCGAACTAAGTTTACCATGGACCCTGATATGTCAGCATCTGTAATTCGTTCTTTTGTAGACTTATACAATAAGGGATTAATTTACAGAGGATACCGAATGGTGAATTGGGATCCTGAAGCCAAAACAACTCTTTCTGACGAGGAAGTAATTTATGAGGAACAACAAGGGAAATTGTATTTTCTAAAATATAAAATCGAAGGAAGCGAAGACTTTCTTACGATTGCCACAACACGTCCAGAAACTATTTTTGGGGATACTGCAATTTGTATTAATCCAAATGATGAACGTTTTGCTCATTTGAAAGGGAAGAAAGCGATTGTGCCCATTTGTGGTAGAGTAATTCCAATAATTGAGGATGTATATGTTGATATAGAATTTGGAACAGGTTGTTTAAAAGTAACTCCGGCTCATGATATGAATGATAAGGCGTTAGGGGAGAAGCACCATCTTGAAATTATTGATATTTTCAATGAAGATGCTACTTTGAATAGTTTTGGGTTGCAGTATCAGGGACAAGATCGTTTTGTGGTACGGGAGGCAATAGCCAAAGAATTGGAAACCATCGGCGCTTTGGCCAAAACAGAAACCCATTTGAATAAAGTAGGAACTTCTGAAAGAACCAAAGCCGTAATCGAACCTCGTTTATCAGACCAATGGTTCCTGAAAATGGAAGATTTGGTAAAACCAGCTATTAAATCAGTTTTAGTTGACGGAGAAATTAAATTGCACCCAAAACGTTTTGAGAATACGTACGCTCATTGGTTAAACAACATCCGTGATTGGAATATTTCCCGTCAATTGTGGTGGGGACAACAAATTCCTGCGTATTTCTACGGTGACGGGAAAGAAGATTTCGTCGTTGCTGAATCTATTGAAGACGCTTTAGTTCTGGCAAAAGCCAAAACGTCAAACGCAGAACTTAAAACCTCTGATTTACGACAAGACGTAGATGCTTTGGACACTTGGTTTTCGTCTTGGCTGTGGCCAATGTCTGTTTTTGGAGGAATTATGGATCCGGAAAGCGAAGATTTCAAATACTATTATCCAACCAATGATTTAGTAACCGGACCGGATATTTTATTTTTCTGGGTGGCGAGAATGATTATTGCGGGTTATGAATATACTGATAAAAAGCCGTTTACGAATGTGTATTTAACCGGCTTAGTTCGCGATAAACAGCGTCGTAAAATGTCTAAATCATTAGGAAATTCTCCTGATCCTTTAGCGTTAATAGAGAAATTTGGTGCTGATGGCGTTCGTGTGGGACTTCTTTTGAGCGCTTCTGCAGGAAATGATATCATGTTTGACGAAGAATTGTGCAACCAAGGAAAAGCGTTTACTAACAAAATATGGAATGCTTTCAAACTAATAAAAGGTTGGGAAGTATCCGATGCAATCCCGCAACCGGAATCTTCCAAAGTGGCTATTGAATGGTATGAGGGTAAGTTGCAACAAACACTTCTGGAAATTGAAGATAATTTCGAAAAATATAGAATTTCGGAAGCTTTAATGGGAATCTATAAATTAGTTTGGGATGATTTTTGTTCTTGGTTTTTAGAAATGATAAAACCGGCTTACCAGCAGCCTATTGACAGCGTAACTTTTGCGAAAGCAATAGAAATGTTAGAAAATAATCTAAAATTATTGCATCCGTTTATGCCATTCCTGACAGAGGAAATTTGGCAAATTCTTGCCGAAAGAACTACTGAAGAAGCATTAATTGTTTCGACTTGGCCAGAATTAAAGCCGTTTAATGCAAGTATAACAGCTGATTTCGAAAATACTATTGAGGTAATCTCCGGAATCAGAACGATACGCAAAGACAAGAATATTCCGTTCAAAGATGCGATTGAACTGAAAGTGATGAATAATGATAAAGCGTCAACGTATTTCGATTCGGTGGTGATTAAATTAGGAAACATTACATCGTTAGAATATGTTTCGGATAAAGTGGACGGAGCATTGTCTTTCCGTGTAAAATCGAACGAATATTTCATTCCAATCACCGGGAACATTGATGTAGAAGCGGAGATTGCTAAACTTACCACTGAGTTGATGTATACGCAAGGTTTCTTGAAATCAGTTCAAAATAAACTGGCAAATGAGAAATTTGTAGCGGGTGCGCCAGAGAAAGTATTGGCAAACGAAAGACAAAAAGAAGCTGACGCTTTGGCAAAAATTGAAACCATCGAGCACAGTTTGAATGGATTGAAATAAGTTTAAATCTCTTATAAAAATAAAAATCCCAATACTGAAATTTTCAGGATTGGGATTTTTTATGTTTTAAAGGAAAATTTAGCCTAATAAAAACAAGAAAATTAACGGAAAAATTACTCCGGCTAAAGCCAGTTTCCATCCTCTGTTTTTCCAGCTGAATTTCCCAGCTTTAATCATAACAGTTCCAGTTAAGGCAATGATGATCAAACTTATCGCAAAAATATCAGAATAGTAAATCCAGAAATTGGAGGTGCTTTTATGTAATTTCATTGTTTGGCTTATGAGTGGTGTTTTAGAAAAAGAAACAATTTCACCTTTACCAGTTTTCAGGTCAATTTCAACATCGTGTTTTTCAAAAGAAATTTTAAAAACATCTTTCTTTACATTATGGCGTCTGAATTTATCATCGATACCCAATTGTTTTCCTAAATCTTCAGCAAATTTCTCATCGATTTTACTTTCTGCAGGAAGGGTTACTGTTATGGCTTTTGTTTCCGTAGTATATTTTTCAGGGTGCCATAATTCTCGGTGGTTCATCATAAGTCCGGAGAAGGCAAAAGAAACAATAAGTCCGATGTAAAAATAGCCTAAATCGCGGTGTAAGTTTCTTCCTTTAATTTTTTTCATGAATTTAAATTTATGATATTAATTTTTTGTAAGACCAGTTATTTTATAAAAAGTTTAATTAAAATTTATATTTTAGACTTGTCATTACTTGACGCGGTGCAATAGGATTTACACTGTAATTTTCATGAACAGTATAATTTAGCTCATTTGTTATATTTGATAATTTGCATAAGATAGAAACTTGTTTCCAGGTGTATCCTGCTGATATATCTATTGTTGTGTAACCCTCAAGAGGAATTTCTCGGTCATAAATTCCGTTAGGTAATGATTGGTCAATTTGATTGTTCCAGCCACCCACTCTTTTTCCAATATAATTTCCTGAAGCCCCAAAAGAAGCTCCTTTTATTATTCCAGAAGGCAACGTGTAGAAAAAGCTAAGGTTAGCGGTGTTTGCAGGAGTTCTTGCTAAACGATCTCCTTCTATAAAGCTTCCTTTTAACCCAGACGTTTTAGTGAAGCGCATGTCATTATAGCTGTAGCCAGCTATAATATTAAAACCATCTAAAGGATTTGCAATAATGTCAAATTCTACTCCTTTACTAGTTGTTTCTCCGCTTAACACTTTTATTGACGTGTCTATATTGCTGGAACCATCGGCTTTAAATTCAGCAGTTTGAGCTAAGTTGCTGTTTGTTATTTGATACACCGTAATGTTTGTACTTAATTTGCCTCTCCAAAAATCCTTTTTTAATCCCACTTCATATTGGTCGATAATTGAAGGCTCAATGGCTTTTAAATCAACTGTAGTTCCAGTATTTGGTGTAAATGAATTCGAGTAACTTGCAAAAAGTGACATGTTTTTTGTTGGTTGAAATACAACTCCTAATTTTGGAGTGAAAGCTTCATCTTTGCGTTTTGGAGCTTCTGTAACCGTAGCTTTAATCAAGTCGTAAGTATTCACTTGTGCTTCTTGCCATGACCAGCGAATTCCTGCCAATATTTTAAATTTTTCGGTAATAGAAATTAAATCCTGCGCATAAATTCCAAAACGGTTGGTATCCGTTTTTACAATTCTGGTATTCTTTGAATCTGGAATAGCGCCTCCTTGATTAAAATTTCCGAAATCAAATATGTTTCCACTCCCATATGTTGTTGGGCTAAATGTAAAAGTATAGGCTTCAGTAAATGAGTTTTCCATATCAACACCAGTAAATAATTGGTGTTTTACTTTTCCTGTCGAAAAATTTCCTTGAATGCTTAATTGCTCTCCAATGATTTGTTCGAGGTTTTTATTTTGTCCCAAAGGTCTTTTCCAGTCCCCATTAGCAGCCGGTTGAATGCGTTCCGTTCCTTTAGAAGTTCTACTGAAGTTTTGAAAAGAAGTATTGAAATTTAATTTCCAGTTGGTGTTAAAATCATGTTTTACCAATCCTGAAACGGTAGCCTGTTTCGTTTGTCCGTTAGACCAAGTCGCTCCAAAATAGGTATTACGAGGGATATCAATGATTTCCTTTCCGATGATGGCAGTTCCAAAGTCTGGGGTCCAATCGTCTTTTAAATAGTCTCCTTGTAAAAGAATCTCTGTTTTATCACTAGCTTTAAAAAGAACCGAAGGATTGATATAGTACCGCTCTTTTGTCACATTGTCTCTAAAACTTTTGGAATTTTCATAAGAACCGGTAAATCGATAAGCGATAATTTCGTTTAAGGGTCCGTAAATATCAATTGAAGGTTTGTAAAAAGAATAACTTCCCATTTGCATGGCAATTTCTCCTCCTTTTTTAAATGAAGGTGTTTTGGTTACCATGTTCAAAATTCCTCCAGGGGCAACATTTCCATACAATAGAGCAGCGCTTCCTTTTAAGACTTCAACTTTTTCTAAAGAGGAGACTTCTGGAATTGAACCACTATTAAAACGAAATCCATTTTTAAACATATTATTGGCAGACATATCATATCCTCTTGAGAAGAAAGATTCTTGGGCGCCACCACGAGCTGATCCAACATATACGCCATTAACATTTTTTATTACATCACTTAGTCGTATTGCCTGCTGCTGTTCTATAATTTCACTTCCTATAATTTGGATACTTTGGGGAATATCCATTGGTTTTAGACCAGAACGTACTGCTGTAACTGGTTTTTTATGTTGATTTTGAGTAACAATTACTTCTTTAAGAATCCCACCTTTCTTGTTTTTTATGGTATCTATAACGGTGTCGAATGTTTCAGTGTTAGGTGTATTTTCGATTCCGTTTGCTGTTTCTTGTGCAAAGCCGCTTGCGCTAAATAATAAGGTCAAAACGGGTATTATAATATTTTTCATGATTATTTATTTGGATTGAATAAAAATAACGGTGCAAATATATAATCTGATTTTCATTTAACAAAACTTATTTAGATTAAATATGAATAGTATTTAAAATTATTTTATACTGCTTTGAAATACAGTATTTTGTCAAAAAAAAATCCTTACTTTTTAAAGTAAGGATTTTAATTAAAGTGTCAAATGTTAAATTTTAACATTTTGTTTTCGGGTTTTACCCCACCAAATATAGAATCCGGTGATAGGAAGACTCGCAATAAGTAAACTGATTAAAAAAGCAAATATTTTTCCGGCTAAACCGAAAATACCGCCGGTGTGAATATCATAATTAAGGAGTATTAATTGATCAGCAATTTTAGCTTCCTTATATCTTCCGTAAATGTGGTCTACTTTTTGTTCCTGTATCGTATATTGGTCAAAATAGCGGTAATCTATTTTTCCATACGTTCCTTCATCAGGATTTGCATTAGCAGCAATGGAAGAAAAGGCATTTTCTGGAGGATGGACTTCTATTGATTTCGCATTAGGGTATTCTTTTTTCATTAATGCCCAAATTTGATCTAACGGTTTTTTTACATATTTTGTTTTTTTGGTTGAAATAGGATCTTCATAAACAAGTAATTTTTCTCCGCCCAGAACAGTATAATATGAATAACTAAACCACTGAAAACCCCAAACTAAGCCGGTAATTGCAAAAATAATTGCAAAAACAAGCACATAAAAGCCAGTAATGGTGTGTAAGTCATAGTTTTTACGTTTCCATTTTGGGGCCTTTTTCCATTTAAACCAGAAGCGCTGTTTTACTGCATTTTTATTTTTTGGATACCAAAGTATGAATCCTGTAATAAGCATTATTAAAAATACTAATGTTGCCGATGCTACAACCAGTTGTCCAACTTCATGTGGTAACCAAAGGTAGAAATGCCCATCAAGAATAAACTTAAAAAAACCTTCTTCCATATTAGTAGTTGCAAGTACTTTTCCTGAATACGGATTTAGATATACTGTATAATGATAAGTAGGTTCAAAATGGAAAAATATAGCTTCAACAGCTTTAACGGGACCATTATATTTTATAGCATGAAGTACTTTGTTTGGTATTTCTTTTCGGGCAATTTCTTCTAATTGGGAGGGTAAAAGAAAAGCTTTTTCTTGTTTTTCAACAAACCGATATGTTTCGGTAGTGTTCTGAATTTCTTCCTGAAATGCATAAAGGCATCCCGTTACCGCAATAATAAAAACAATCAAGCCCGAGGTCAAACCCAGCCAAAGATGAATTTGTAGAATCGCTTTTTTTAAGGTGTTGTTTTTCATTAAAAAAGGATAAAACTCCTCAGTATAACAAGGAGTTTAGTTAAACAAAATTACTTCTGAAACTTAAAATTTATATGTTAAACCAGCGGTAACATTTCTCAAACGTTGTGGAGTTACAGTAGACCAACCTGAATAATATTTTTCGTTTAAAGCATTATTTAATTTCAAGGAGATATTAAATTTATCATTAGAGTAAGACAAAGCCGAATTTAAAACACTGTAATTTGGTAATTCAAAAGTGCCAATATTTGCCCTGTTTAAGGTTTTGTAAGCACTAGCATAATTTCCGCCAAACCCAATTCCGAACCCTTTCAATTTTCCTGAAGTCAACGTGTAATTAGCCCAGAAGTTAACGAGTGTTTCCGGTCCTGCTTCTTCGGGTCTTAGTCCTAAATAACCATCTCCGGGATTGTCTTTGGTTACTTCACTTTTATTGTTACTGAATCCAGCTATGATGTTAAATCCTTTTACCGGATTTGCAGTAAAGCTTACTTCAACTCCTTTGCTATTGACTTCACCCCCCTGAATCGCATTGTTGATATTGTTTGGATCGGTCATCAATCGGTTTCTTACGTCAATAGTATAATAACTGATTGATGCGGATATAATATCTTTATATAAGTTTGTTTTCAAGCCAAATTCATATTGATTGGCTTGTTCTGGATCAAATGATTTCATTCTCGGATTAGAACCATCAATTTCAGAAATTTCTCTGGGTACTACGTTAATAAAACCATTCATATAATTTGAAAATACCGAAACTTTATCTTTGACTAACATGTAAACCAACCCAAATTTTGGTGAAACTGCTACTTGGTTGTTTTCTTCCGTAGCCGTTGTAGATTTGAAGTGATCCACTCTTAAACTGGTCATTACGGATAACTTATCGGTTATATTTAGTACGTCTGAGGCATAAGCACTAATAACTTCCGTTTCTGCAGTAGTATTTCCGCTGAAGGAACCTACTAATAAATTATCAACTCCCGCTTGTGTCAAATCTCCGGTATCGGATCCATTAATTAAAGAAACCACACCGTTTCCTAGCCAGCCTGTGCTCCCGTTTTGTATACTTGATTTATAATAATCAACACCTGCGACCAATCGGTTTCTTAAATTTCCAATTTTAAAATCTCCAATGAAATTCTGTTGAATATCAGTTGCTAATGTTTCTCCGTTTCTTTTAGAAATGAATCTTGAAAAATTATTTCCGTTTGATGCGTCAAATAAATAGGAATAGTATCCACTGGTTTTACTATTGCTTCTGGATAATACAGTTTGAGATGTCCATTGATCAGATAACTTGTACAACATTTGAGCTTGTAAATTATAAGTAGGATTACTAATAGACAATTCATTGGAAGTAAATGATCTTTTATAATTTCTTTCAAATAATTCTATTGAATCAAAGGATAGAGGCGCGTATCTACTCAAGAAAAGCATGGGTGCATTTGAAGAATTTCTATTAGTAAATTCAGTATTTATTAAAAACGAAAGTTTATCATTTACTTTATAACTTAATGAAGGCGCAAAGAAAAACGATTTGCTGAAACCTGCATCTTGAAATGAATTTTCTTTTTGATATGCTGTATTAATTCGTATGGCAACATCAGCGTTTAAAGGTAGATTTATGTCGGCGGTGATTCGGTCCATTCCATATGATCCAGAATTATAACTAATTTCTCCACCAAATCTTGAAAATGGTTTTTTAGTTACAATATTTATTAAACCACCATAAGAAATCAAACTGCTTCCAAATAATGTTCCTGATGGCCCTTTGATAACCTCTATATTATCCACGTTTGCAGGATCAATACTTCCGTTATTTATTCCTGGAAGCCCGTTTATCATAGTTGGTTGAACAGAAAAACCTCTCATTGTAAAATATTCAGCACCATCTCCGCCACGTCCAGTTGACTCCCAAAGACGTGTTATTCCAGTCGCATTTTTTAACGCATCACTAAAGTTAGTTACCACTTGCTCTTTAAGTAACTCGCTGGTAACATTGTTGTAAACTTGTGGATTTTCAATATTGTTCAAAGGCATTTTAGAAACCGTAGTGCTTTTTTCTCTTTTATACCTGTATTTGTTGGTGTTAATAATAACTTCATTCAAAACTTTTAGGGAATCATTTTTTTGCTCTTTTGTTTCTTGAGCACTAGCTGTTATACTAACTAATAAGATGGACAGGTAAAGTGTATGTATCGTTTTCATTTATTTAGATTAATTAAAAATAATAATGCAAATATAGAAGAGCTTTTTATTTTAACAAAACTTATTTAGACTAAATATAAATAATATTTTAAAAAATGTTTTTATAGTATTGAAAAACAGTAATTTAAAAGCATAAAAAAAACCTTGCTTTTCAGGGTAAGGTTTTAATGATAAATAAATGTTAAACTTATTTGATTTTTTTCATTGAAAATTGTTCAGTGCTCGGTTTTCCTTGTTGGATTCCCGAAATTTTAGCTACTAAACCGTCTGGAGTGATGTGGGTGTAGCTAATTTTTTGAGGATAGTCGTGTTTTGGGTTTTCAAAAACCAATTGTTTCTCTGTTGTAGTGGTCAATAGGAAAGCAACTGGCTTATCATTATTTTGTCCTTTTACAGTAGCAGTGTAGGTTAATTGTTCCCCTTTTTGCTGTAAGGTTATAGATTCAAAATGCAAGGTGTCTTTTTCTTTTATAAAGTATGACTGTGCTTGAAAGGTGCTGTCGTTTACTTTTCTCCAAGTTTCAGTAAGGTTACCTTCAGCTGATTTGTTTTCCCAATTACCCAAAAGCCAATTTGCCGCTTTGATTTTTTCATTTTTGTTTGAATCTGACTTTTTACAAGCAGAAATTGCCAAAAGTAGAACGAGAATAATGAATGTTTTTTTCATGGATTTCAAATTTAGATTTGGTAATGAAATTAATACAAATTTATCAAAAAGATTACTTCAGCATGCAATTTTTTAGTGGAGTTCAGGAAATTATATTTGCAACTAGTCCGGATAAAGTGTGTAATCTGAAAATTTGCTAAAAAACAAGGGAATGTTCTTAGATGGTTTCTTTCAAAATAGTATAAACCAATTCTTTAGTAGGTTTTTGATCTTTTAATTTCGTTCTCACCAGATCAAAAGTAACTTTGAAATCGCATCCTAATTTATAGTTGCTGCAACCATAAGCTGTTTTTCCCTTAAGAACCGTTCCTTTTTGACATTTAGGACATGCCAATTCGTCTGGAATGGCTTTCGACATCGTTTTCTTAGGTTCTAATTTGAGTCTGAAATGCTCGTCAAAGCGAAGCAAACCTTCCACAACACCGGAATCGGTTTTAAAATCTTTCAAGTTTACGGTAGAGCCTTTTTGAAGCAAACGCAAGTATTGGTTCTCGGATATTTTTTTCTCCGCAAAAGTATAAGGCAATAAAAACGTGCAACCTGCTTTATAATCGCCACAACCATAAGAAGATTTTCCCTTTATAAGTGCTGCTTTTTTGCATTTCGGACAGGCTTCCGCCAAAATTCCTGCTGCTTTCTTTTTCTCCACTTTAGCGACTTCTTTTTGGACATTCCCGGCATGTGAAATATTGGCGCGTCTGGTTTCACTGCGTACTTCATAAACCAAGACTTCAACCATGCGCTTCATATTGTTGATAAACGCTGCGGCGGTAAAAGTTCCTTTTTCAATATCTTTCAACTGCTTTTCCCAGGAACCGGTAAGTTCAGCCGACTTGACCAAATCATTTTGAATGGTATCAATAAGCTGAATTCCTGTAGGCGTTGGCAAGACCTGTTTTTTGTTTCGAACGATGTATTGGCGTCTAAAAAGAGTCTCGATAATATTGGCTCGTGTGGATGGACGCCCAATACCATTTTCTTTCATCAATTCACGTAAATCTTCATCATCCACTTGTTTACCCGCGGTTTCCATGGCCCGCAATAAGGTTGCCTCCGTAAACTGATTGGGTGGTTTGGTCTCCTTTTCTAAAAACGAAGGTTCGTGTGGGCCTTTTTCGCCCACAACAAAACTCGGTACTATATCGGCTTCTTTTTCTTTGGCGTTTGGGTCTTCAAAAACAATACGGAACCCTTTTTTTAAGATTTCTTTTCCGGTAGCTTTGAAAGCTACATCGGCAGCTTTTCCAATCACGGTGGTATTGGCTACCAAACAATCGTCATAAAAAACGGCAATAAAACGCTTAGTAATACTATCATACACTTGTTGCTGATTGTGTTGCAAATTGCTTTGAATCCCCGTTGGAATAATTGCGTGGTGATCGGTTACTTTTTTATCATTAAAAACTTTGGTCGATTTTTTAATCTTTTTTTCTAAAAGCGGTTGCGTCAACGCGGCATAATTCGTCAAGTTTTTCAGAATTTCCGGTACTTTTGGGTAGATATCATTGGGTAAAAACGTAGTGTCGACTCTAGGATAGGTAACTACTTTTTGTTCATACAAAGTCTGCACAATTTTAAGCGTTTCATCAGCTGTAAACCCAAACTTAGTGTTGCAATATACTTGTAAGCCTGTTAAGTCAAACAGCTTAGGTGCAAACTCATTGCCATTCTTTTTTTCAACAGAAACAATTTCAAAATCACTTTCTTTGACTTTATTGGCTAAAATTTCTCCATCTTCTTTTTTCAAAAAGCGTCCTTCCTCATAGCTGAAAAGCGTCTCTCGATATACCGTTTGCAACTCCCAATAGGGTTGCGGTTTAAAATTCTCAATTTCCTTGAATCGGTCAACCACCATGGCTAGGGTTGGGGTTTGTACACGACCAATAGACAATACTTGTTTGTAACCACCATGTTTTACAGTGTACAAACGGGTGGCATTCATACCGAGTAACCAGTCGCCGATGGCTCTGGAAAATCCGGCATAGTATAAATTATCGTAGTTGGCGGATGGTTTCAGATTTTTAAAACCTTCTTTGATGGCTTCGGTGGTCAGTGACGAAATCCACAAGCGTTGTACTTCTCCTTTGTACTGAGCTTGATTCATCACCCAGCGCTGAATGAGTTCTCCTTCTTGCCCGGCATCCCCGCAGTTGATGACCAATTCCGCTTTGTCAAAGAGACTTTTTATGATTTTGAATTGCTTTTGGATTCCCGAATTTTCTACCACTTTAGTTTCAAATTTCTCGGGAAGCATGGGCAGGTTGTTCAAATCCCAACTTTTCCAGTGGGGTTTGTAATCGTTCGGTTCTTTTAAAGTGCATAAATGTCCAAAGGTATAGGTTACAGCATATCCATTGCCTTCGTAATACCCATCGTGTTTGGTATTGGCTCCTAAAACGGATGCGATTTCGCGTGCTACACTTGGTTTCTCGGCAATACAGATCTTCATTTTCTCCTTCTAATTTAAGGGCGCAAATTAGGAATTTAGAAGTTGGTATTAAAAAGAAATCGGTAGGAGTTATGAACGGGTTTGATTTTTTTAGGAGCAGAACGAATGGTTTTTTTAGGTACGAACGGTCCTGCTGTCCGCTGTATCTCTGCGCTAAGCTGCGAGGATGCCGCTTCCATCAGGGCTAATGATTTCGTTTCATTTTCATAATAACGAAAGCAAAAGATACTGTAGCTTGTTATTTATTTTCTCCCGGAATGTATTTGTGTGAGCCGTCACAGCTGGGCATTTTTTTAGACAATCCACAGGTACAATCGTTGATTCCTTTTCCGCCAAGAATACGCGGAATGTAATTTTCTATTCTCGTTTCCCGAGTTTTGGATTGTTTGGCAGCCGAAAAATACAAATTGTAGGCTCGTTGTCGTCCCGGTGTTAAGGCCTTAAAAGCAGTTTTTAAGTCGGGGTTTTTGGCTAAGGTATTTTGTAATTCTGCCACCAGTTCAAGTTCGGTATTGCTTTTGAAATTTACTTTCAATCCTGCTTTTTCTATCTCAATGGCTTCATAAATATAGGCTTTGATTATAGATTGCTGTGCTATGATTTCTTCCAAATGTGTAAACTTAAAAAAACGCATTGCCTGACTGTTTTCTCCAGGTTTGCAAAGAAAACCATTGCTGTCTTGAAGTAACGTTCCTTTAAAAAAGCTAAGCGCACAGGATTCTTTAAAACTGCCTATAATTACAACATTATGAGCCTGAAAACAGTAACATGGCTTACGCCACTTGAATTCTTCGGTCAGCCCGCAATCAAGCAGTAATAGGCGTAATTGCTCTATTTCGGGCTGCCATTTTTTGGCATTGTTTATAAAATCATCAACTTTGGAATTCATTGTATTAGATTTTAAAAAATAAAGAAGATTTTGGTTTTATAAAAGTATTAAAAAACCGCGTTGTAAACGTTATGATGGTGCTAAAAATTAAAATTGGCACTCGTTGCCGGAGCACCGTTGGGATTATCTTCATATTGTTCAATCATAAATTTATTTTCGATTTTCTGTAACTTGAGTCTTCCTTTACCCTGTTTTTAGGCTAGCGCGAGCGTCCCGCTCGTGAACACAATATTGTCTCGTGTTTACAACGAAAAACGAATGAATAGATGATTCTGATTACGTTCACGAGCGAGACGCTCGCGCCAGCGGGGGGATTCCTTTTTATTAGATTTTAATAATAAAGAAGGTTTCAGTTTTATAAAACTATTAAAAAACCGCGTTGTAATTTCTATGTTATATTTTAAAAACATCCAGTCTTTGTATCCATTGAATTTCTGACTCTACAAACGTAAGTCTGGTCTTTATTATTCGGTCCGATTTATCCCTAGGGTTTTTAGTGATAAATCTCGCCTTGGAATTATTAAAATCCAAAGTGTATTTTTCATCAAAGTCATCCTGTTTTTTGGAAGAGAAACTAATCACATTGTCTTTCGCAGTCCATTTTCCTTTTCCGTATTTATATACTTCAGGTGGAATTCCGTTTTTGATTTTAGAATAGGAATGAAATACAAATGTTCCATCTTGATGTAAGGTTAATTTATAGTCAATCAAATGATTTCCTTCTTTGCTAAAAGTGCGATTGTAATCACCAGCAAATGCATTCGATTGCGCGAATATGGTAATGTTGAACATTAAAAGTAAGGTGGTAAGTAGTAATTTCATCGGTTGGTTTTTTAATGTTTTTATAACTTTCTGACTTGTTTTATCTGCCCTCGTTTATGGGCACTGAATGCAATTCTGCCTTTACTTTGTATTAGATAAAAAAAATGGATACGAAAAACCAAACCCATTTATATCATAGATTGAAACTATAAACGATTGTTTCAAATCAGTAAACTTTGTATCCATAACAAATGCTGGATTTGGTTAGAAACTTTTTTTACTATTTGGCTAATTTGATTTTGTTTAGAGTAAAATTCAAATTTGAAATATCAGCTGTAACCTCATTTATTCTTGAGTTTGTAAAATACAAGTAGTTGTTATATATACTAAATGTATCTGCCCATTTTATTTTATCGCCTTCTACCAAAGTGTGAATACTGCCATCTGGTTTTCGATACTGGATTTTATTGTTTTCTAAATCGGCAAAATATAAATTACCATTCTGGTCAAATAGCATGCCGTCCGGTGCGGCAGTTTTTGCCTCAAATCGAACGCTTTCTTCCATGCTTTTTTCATCTTCAGGGTTAAGCATATTTGTTGCAATTGAATAGAGGCTGTATCCTGTAAGGGCATGAAAATAAAGTCGGTCGTTTACAGTGTCTAAGGCTATTCCATCAGAATGAATGGTGTTTTTCCATTTTTTGTCTCCAAAGGTTAAAAAGTTTTGTTCGGCAGCTGTTGATTTGTGGTTGTCTAAAACTCTTCTGGAACGACCTAATTTAAGGTCTATGATGACAATACCAGAGTTTCCTGAGTCAGTAAGATAGATTTTTTGAGTTTTTTTATCTATCCTAAGATCGTTGATATAAGAATTAGGGTGGTAGCTGTTTTTATCTAAAATATAGGTTTTAACTAATTTATCAGTTGTTAGATCAAAAACAAAAAGACGAGGCGCATCCAGTACATTTTCGAATAACTGGCTTCTGGTGTCTAAAACATACAATTGGTTTTCAAAGGCAACTACTGATTGCACTCCAACAAATTTGTTGGCCACAACTGGCTGTCCAATCTCCCAAGAATTCCAATTTTCATCCGGATAACTTTTTTGAATGGTAGTATTTGTTATTTCCACCACGGAATTATCAACTCCTTTTCTCCATCTCGGAAAGTTTACAAAAACACGCCCGGCATCAGTAAGTGTGACTCCGGTAACTTGTTGCCCCTTGAACGCAGCAACTTCTATCACTTGATTTTCTGTGCTGTCAACTTGTTGATTTTTAACTTCGGCTGCTTTTTTGCTAGTTGTTTCTTTACAAGAAACAAAGAATGTAACTATTGAAAATATAATAAGGATCTTTTTCATTTTAGATGGTTTTATTTGTGGACGACTGAATTAAGGGATCGCGAGGAACGAAGCAATGCCACAAAGTTAGACTATTATTTTAGTTGTTTCTCGTGATGAGTATAGTTTGCAAAAACTGCGTTAACGATTGTGGAATATCCGAGCGATCGGGTTAATCATATTTCGGGGAGAACAGGATCTCTTCTTTAATGTTTGTTTTATTCGAAATTCTAATCTCTTTTAAACAAGCACCTTTTTCATCTTTGGTTTCACAGGATATTAAAACTTCGTCAATAAGTGTATCCTTTTTGTCCTTGGAAACAATTTTAGAAAGTTCTTTGTTCGTATAATAAAAATACTGGGTGCTGAAAGTTGTAAAATTATCGACTATTTTATCAATAGTTCCATCGGTATTATAATGATAAATGGCTTCGTTTTCTTTGTATTGTTTTTTAGTGTAACAGCTGATACGTTCACGGTTATTTGGTTTCCAACGTGTTTTACAGTAATAAGGTTCTCTATCTGGATACAATTCCACTTCAAACCATAATTTCTTTTTGGTTTCTTGCAATAGATTGCCTAGTGAATCGACAGTTTTGGAGTATTTGATGCGGCCATTGCTAGTAAAGATCATTTGCTTTTTGTGCAAAAGCTTTTTCTGATTATTTTCTACTACATATATTTCTTCGGCAGCTGATTTTATTCCTTCAGGCAGCTGTCGTTTCTGAATGTACTTTTTTGTTGTACATGATTGTACCGCTAAGAGTAAGATAATAAAAAATAAAACTTTCATAATCGTAAAGTTTAGTAGGCACTAAGTTACGAATTTTAAAAGATTTAAATATATAGTTTTCACGTTGCTAACGCTACGACAGTGCTCTAAATTAAAATTGACACTCGTTGCAAACGAGCGCCAGCGGTTTTTTTTGACTGTTTAAAATTCTTCTTCAATTAATTCTCTGTTTGCCATTGCGCCCGCTACTCCGCCCATTGCAATTGCGTATGATACTGAACGCATTAAACTTGTTATATCACCACATGCAAATATTCCTAGTTTACTTGTTTTTTGAAACGAGTCAATTTTTATGTAATTCTGTTCTGTCAGTTCGCAACCTAATTGTTTTGGTATTTCACAATGCTGTTCAAATTTCGGTCTAGTATATAATGCATTTATTCTTTCTGAAGTTTTATCGTGAAAAACGACATTTTGAATTTGTCCTGAGTTGTGTTCAAAGTGGTTTATTTCTGTTTCAATTATTTTTATGTGGTGCGTTTCTAATTTTATAGTTTGCTCTTTTGTCAATGTTGATTTTCCATTTGTAAAGATTGTTAAATCCTTTGTCCAGTTATTAATTAACTTGCCAATTTCAAATGCCATATCACCGTTTGCTAAGATTCCTGTTTTGTCGTTCTTATATTCGAAACCGTGACAATATGGGCAATGAATAACCGAAATTCCCCAACATTCAGCAAATCCTTTTATATTTGGGATAATATCTTTTACTCCTGTCGCAAAAATTAATTTCTTTGCGGTGAATTTTTTATTAGTTTGAGTTGTTATTTCAAAACCGTTTGTAGCTTTTATTCCGCTTACTGCGATTCCATTGTAAAATTTTACGGTTTTGTATTTTTCAACTTGCTGTTTAGCAAGCGTTGAAATTTCTTTTGGCGTTTTTCCATCTTGCGTTAAGAAGTTGTGTGAATGTGGCGTTTGAAGATTGCAAGGTTTTCCACTATCTATAATTAATACCTTTCTTAATGCTCTTCCTAATGCCATTCCTGCTGAAAGTCCTGCATAACTTCCGCCAACAATTATTACGTCAAATATATTACTATGTTTCATTTTACTAAATTTTGTAAATGCAATTATTGAAATGCTAATGCTGTGAAAGGCGCTGAGCCTTGCTTAGATAATAGTCTACTAGTCAATATATTTTATATAATTATATATCTTCAAAGTAGCTGTAGTCGTTAAATTTATGTTCAACTTTGCCAGATTGCATTTTTCATCAAGATATTTTCAAGAGATAATAACTAATGTTTTTCAGGAAATGTTGCGTATTTGCTTCGTTATCAGATAACATTCCTTTTTTTTCAAGAGCGTTATTTGTCCCTCTATAGTTTTAGGTGTTTTGTTCGCTATATTGGTATAAAAAAAAAGACCAGAAGGCTGTTCTTACGGGAAGCGCTACTGGTACGATTAGAACAAATATATATACATTTGTATTATTGTGCAAATTTTTTTAACATTTATTAGGGCTTATCAACAACATCAAGGGTTTGTAATTTAACAAATGTTTGAATTATAAATAAATATAATGAAATTTTACTGAAAACCGTAAACGCTATCTTTTTAACAAAAATCCCCTAGCCCTGATAGCAGCGGAATCCTTTTTCTGGTCTCGTTTTTTTTACGAGACCAGAAAAAGATATAGCGAATAGCAGGAAACAGCTCCTGAAAAAAAAATGTGAAATTTGAAAGTCAAAATGTGTAATATTTAACTAAATGTGTGTAATATTTCACTAATTTTGCACTCCAAATAAAGGACTAAGAAAATGTTAGACAGACTTCAAATAGTAAAACAACGTTTCGATGAGATATCGGATTTGATCATTCAGCCGGATGTGATCTCGGATCAGAAGCGTTATGTGCAATTGAATCAAGAGTATAAAACGTTGAAAGCTTTGGCTGAAAAGCGCGATGAATACGTGCTTCTCATGGCAAATATGGATGAAGCAAACGAAATAATTGCGGATAACAGTGATGCAGACATGACCGAAATGGCCAAAATGCAACTGGATGAAGCAAAAGAAAGATTACCGGAACTGGAGGATGAAATCAAATTTATGTTGATTCCTAAAGATCCCGAAGATGCCAAAAATGTTATGGTGGAGATTCGTGCCGGAACAGGTGGGGATGAAGCGAGTATTTTTGCAGGGGATTTATTTCGTATGTACACAAAATATTGTGAGAACAGAGGTTGGAGAACTTCGGTTGTGGATATGAATGAAGGTACTTCTGGCGGATTTAAAGAGGTGATTTTTGAAGTGACCGGTGAAGATGTTTACGGAACCTTGAAGTTTGAAGCTGGTGTTCACCGTGTGCAACGGGTACCACAAACAGAAACGCAAGGTCGTGTACACACTTCGGCAGCAACTGTTATGGTATTGCCGGAAGCAGAAGAGTTTGATGTGCAGATTGATATGAATGATGTACGTGTGGATTTTTTCTGTTCGTCAGGACCAGGGGGACAATCCGTAAATACAACCAAATCAGCGGTACGTTTGACGCATATTCCAACCGGATTAGTGGCGCAATGTCAGGATCAAAAATCACAACATAAAAATAAAGACAAGGCATTTGGCGTTTTGCGGTCCCGTTTATACGAACAGGAATTAGCCAAAAAACAAGCTGAGGATGCCACCAAACGTACCTCTCAGGTAAGTTCTGGTGACCGTTCTGCTAAAATCCGTACGTATAATTATGCACAAGGTCGTGTAACGGATCACCGTGTTGGATTGACATTATACGATTTAGGAAACATCATGAATGGTGACATTCAGAAAATTGTTGACGAATTAGCATTAGTCAACAACATGGAAAAATTGAAAGAAGCAAGCGAAGTTTTTTAAAAAATAGAGGCAAGAATAAAAGTAAAAAGACCATGCTAACTAATGAGCATGGTCTTTTTTTATGAATCAAAAACAAACCGATTCTCTTTTATGGATTGGTAAGGTTTGCTGTCTCTAGTTTCGTTTTGCGTTGAAGAATTGAATTTCTCAAAGCTTCATATTTAGCAGTGGCAGGATTAATTTCGGAGTCAAAAACGGTAGTGTCCTCTAATCTGTCAATTTTTGTATTTAGTTGATCCGATTTTTTTTCAAAATATTTTTCAATAGTATTCCATTTGGTAAGCGCATCTATGGAGCTTATATTCGCTACAGAATCAATGAAACGGATATAATTATTTGTGGCTATTTCAGCTTTTTTTTCATTTTCACTTTTACATGAAGTAACAGTTATTGCTATTGAAAGAATACCTAATAGCGGCATTAATTTTTTCATTTTTATTAGATTATAATTGGAATCCGTTAGCCAGTTTTAAGGGCATCTTCTTGAATTATTAATTGCAATTGGCCTTTTAAACACACACACACACACACACAGGTTATTGTATGGTTTTATCTCGAAATTGTTGATTTATTCATGTTTTTTAAATTATCCAAGTTTGTTTTTTCATCATTTAAAAGCTCTTTTGAATTTCCTACTAATTGGCGATAGTTATTTTTGAGTTGAGTCCTATTTTGAGAAATTTTATCCGACAATCTACCAGCACAATCTTTAAGTATATCTTTAAAACCGATGCCTTTATTTGCTATTATTTTTCTTGTTTCACTTCCTTTTGCTGGAGCGAATAATACCCCTAAAACGGTTCCTACTAATATACCACTCAGTATTCCTACTGCTAAATTGTTGTTTTTCATAATCATGGTTTCAAAAATTAAAGTTTTATCCTTTTATCACTTTTAGTAAAATTGCTATTACGGCTAGTATTAATAAAATATGAATGATGTTACTCACACTATAAATGAAAAATCCTAGGGCCCAAAGTAGCACTAACACTACTGCGAATATGTATAATAAATTTTGCATAATTTGGTTGTATTTTTTAGTAGCCTCGATTCTTAAAATACTATTTTAATATTTCAACAATATGTAGCGAGCTATAAGAAATATTCTTTCTTTATCTATATTTTCAAATCAATAATTTTATCAGACGTTTATTTGAAAGCGATTAAATTTTAATGCTGTTCCGGCGATTAAGCTTTACTAAAATACCGCTACACTATCTTTTTTGATATAATCTACCAAAACGAATAATTCATACTAAGTCTTTTCTGTTATTTTGAATCCAAAAGAAATCTTCCATTTTCCATAAAGAGAACCTTTGAATACAGATATACTAGAATGACGATTAATCTAAATTTTTACCGTTGCATGATTTTTTAGATAAATTGCTACAAAATAGCACTAAAAAGACTGTTATTGCTAGTATTGCGTTTTTCGTTCGGACGCTTTCACAATTTAGTTTTGATTTCACAAAGGTGCAAAGTCACTCTTCATGGTTTGTTACATTAATCCCTAAAATTGTTACAGAATTTAACGATGCATTTTTTCATGCTAAATTAAATTGAATGTTTTGAAAGTTATAACAGCATTGTGAAGAATACCAATTTTTTATAAAACAACAGCACTTAAATTTTATAAGTAGTGCTCTGTGAGAAATATCGTTGCAGATTCAAAAGACTTTGATTCTAACCAATCAGTATTTTTAGTGCTTGCAGTTAAATTGTTTAAAGATACAGAGACTATAAAAACATATGATTAAAAAGAACAACAGTAAACTCTTTTAAACTTTTTGAAAGTTTCCTTAAGCAACAGGAAGATAAATGATAAATGTAGCACCTTCATTCAGCACTCCAGTTGCAACTATAAATCCCTTATGATTTTCCACTATTTTTTTACAAATGGCAAGGCCAATTCCTGTTCCTTCATACTCGTTTTTGTTGTGAAGTCTATTAAAAAGTATGAAAATTTTCTTTGCGTAAACTTGTTCAAAACCAATCCCGTTATCTTTAACAGTAATTTTAAAGTAGTGTTTGTCATTATGGGGTAATAATTCCTCCTCATTGGCAGAGATTATAGAACAATTAATTGTGATAATTGGATTACGGTTCTCTTTACTGTATTTTAAAGAATTACCAATTAAATTAATGAACAGCTGCTGGATTTGGAACGGAATTACTTTTAAAGTTGGCAATTCATTACATTCTATAATTGCCTTTTTTTCTTCAATAATTTGCGCTAATTCTTGTTTTGCATTTTCAAATAAGTAATTTAGATTAGAGTCTTCAAAAATTTTTTCTGTTTTATTTGCCCTTGAGAATTGTAATAAATCGTGAATAAGAATTCGCATTCTGTTAGCAGATGATTGAATGCTTGCTATATATTGTTGTCCGGATTGAGATAAATTAGGATAATCTTTGCTGATTAATCGGGAAAGAAAAGTTTCAATTTTGCGCAATGGTTCTTGCAAATCGTGACTTGCTATGTAATTAAATGCAGTTAATTCCTTATTGTTATTTTCTAATTCTCTGTTTCTTTCCTCAATAAGATTTTTAGCATAGACTTCCTCCGTCACATCACTAGTGGTTCCAATAAAGGTTCTGTTTCCGGAGGAAATATTTACAATTCGTCCCAATCCTCTAAAATACCGGATCTCACCATTTTTTCGTATCACTCTGTAGGTAAAAGGCGGAAGGTCATTATCAATAAAAATTCTGTTTGTATTCTGGATCACAAATTCTAAATCATCAGGATGAATAAAATTTAAAAACTGCTCTAAATTAGCTTCAAAAGATTGTGGCTCACAACCCAGAAGTCTGTATTCATTATCGGAGAAGCTATAGGTGTTGTTTTCTAAATTTAATTGCCAACTACCAAAACCACCTACTATTTCTGCAAGATTATTGGCTTCATTGGCAAGAGAAAGTGTGTTGATAGTTTTTCTAAGAAGCACTAAATCCTTACTCATTTTAATAAAAGCAATGGTTATTAAAATTAAGGTAACTAATAGAGTTAAATAAATCAGTAGAGGAGTATAATTCATAGTTGATTCATAATCCTTTTGCCTATTATTCAAAAGATTTTTTTGGGTGATAATCATATCTTCTATTTTTAGCCGAATAGAATCCATGGTTTCTTTACCAACGATCAAATTATTCTTAAATAATTTTTCATCAGAAATCCCAAGTTCGGTTAGATATAATGTTTTTGAAAGATAGTTTTGTTTTTTATTAATAAAATACAATAGCTTTTTTAAATTACTTTGTTGTGTTCTACTATTTGCCGTAAGAATTGAAATTTTTTTATAGGAAGTTCTGACTAACGTTTTTGAATTATCATAAGGAGTTAGGAAACTCTTATCTTTTGTTAAAATATACCCTCTTTGTCCGGTTTCAGCATCTTTTATGTAAGACATCAGCCGTTCAAGTTCTGCATTGACTTCATGACTATTACTGACCCAGGTAGACGATTTCTTTAAAACCGTAATGTGTTTAAAAGTAATACCACCAATAAAAAATATAATAGCTACAGAAATTATAAAAATTATTTTCAGAAAAAGCGGTGATTTATGAAGTTGAATAAATTTCATTTTACATTCTCATTAAAAAATTATCTTTGTTTAATCCAGAGGTGTGGTATTGCCAATTTATGGTAACAATATCGGAAAGGATTTTCTTTAAAGTATCAAAATCATTTGGTTTTTTAATGTAAATATTCGCGCCATTAATGAAGGTCTCTTCAATGTGTTCTTCAGACGATGAGGTTGAATATATGGCTATTGCAATATCATTTAGTTTCTCATTTTTTTTGATTTCCAATAAACATTCAACACCATTCTTTTTTGGCATATTTAAGTCTAGGAAAAGTACATTTGGTAAAATGGATTCAGAATTATTCAAATAATTCATCAACTCTACACCATCATTAAAAGTATTGACTTTAGTGTTTATTTTGAGTTCGCCAAAAGCATCTGTAAAAAATAACCTGTCGTCTTCGTCATCATCTGCTAGGCAGATGTTTATATAATCGTTAGTCATAATGTTAGTGTTTAGCTGTTAGTTTTAGTTGCTAATTCTCGTCGTTTAATAATAATCCTCTGAAAAGCAGAGGGAGTCATTCCTGTAGTATGTTTAAATTGGGTACTTAAATGGGCAACACTGGAATAATTTAATTGGATGGAAATTTCAGTTAAATTAAGAGGAGTATTTATCATTAATTGTTTTGCTAATTCTATTTTTTGAATAATAATAAAATGTTCAATAGAAGTGTAGGTAACTTCTGAGAAAATATTAGACAAATAAGCATAACTCAAGTTCAACTTGTCGGCTATATATACTGAACTTTTTATATTTAATGGTTTTTCATTGTTGACCATTTCAATTATTGAGTCTTTTATTTTCTGAACTAATACACTTTTTTGATTTTCAACTATTTCTATACCATATTCTTTGAAAACACAGGTGATTTCATCAATCTTTCCCGAAGGTACTTTTTCTGAAAAATTTAATTCGCTAAACCCTATCATATTAAATTTATATCCCAATTCAGATAGTTTTTCCTGAATGATTTTCTTTGTCATTTGAGCATAATCAAACTTTAAATATACTTTCATATAAACTTTTGTTTAATAGTAAAGATATAAAAAGGTTGCTTTTAAATTCAGTTTTGAAAACCATATATTCTAATTTTTGGAATTGAACTAGGTATTTGTGCCTTATTTTTAATTAATCATAAATCACTATTACTTGATTTTAAAGGTATTATTAAGATTTAAAAATCTTGTAGTTTTTGTTTTCTCCAATCAAAATTTTTAATTTAATTATTCAACAATCGTTAAATTTGTATTTTTTTTAACATTTAAAGCCTGATTTTGTTTCTTTTTTTAGGAATAGGAACACAAATAGTAACAATTGGTATTGCATGGCGGGTGTATTTAACCCTCGATTTTTAGGAATGTGTTTGCTTAATTTGTTTCTTTTTTTAGAGAAAAAAATAGGCGTACATGATTTTTTTATAAGTAGAAGCAATAATTGATTTTTAAATAATCGAGTAAGTTTGAATTTTATCCCTGCATTATAATTAATATTGATTGTATGTTTGTAATTTTGCCACACAACTATATAAAAATGACAACACAAGAACTTATTGAACAAATTCAACAAAAAAAATCATTCCTATGTATAGGACTAGATGTTGATTTAAATAAAATTCCACAGCATTTACTAGTGTTGGAAGATCCAATTTTTGAATTTAATAAAGCTGTAATCGATGCGACCAATGATTTAGCGGTGGCTTACAAACCCAATATTGCTTTCTATGAAGCTCACGGAATAAAAGGATGGTTGTCCCTTCAAAAAACTATTCATTACCTCAATGAAAAGTATCCTGAAATTTTTACTATTGCTGATGCTAAACGTGGAGATATTGGGAATACGTCTTCCATGTATGCCAAAGCTTTTTTTGAAGATTTGGATTTTGACAGTGTTACTGTTGCACCATACATGGGAAAAGATTCTGTGGAGCCCTTTCTAGCGTTCGAAAATAAACATACGATTATGCTGGCTTTGACTTCCAATGAAGGTGCGTTTGATTTCCAGACTTTAAACGTAAACGGAAAAGAATTGTACAAACAAGTGTTAGAAACTTCTAAAACTTGGAAAAATAGTGAAAATCTCATGTATGTTGTTGGGGCTACTAAAGCCGAATATTTCATTGAAATTCGTAAAATTGTCCCTGACAGTTTCTTACTAGTTCCGGGTGTTGGTGCGCAAGGCGGAAGTTTGTTCGAAGTTTGTAAATATGGCATGAATGCCAATGTTGGATTGCTTATTAATTCTTCCAGAGCGATTATTTATGCTTCAAATGGAGCCGATTTTGCTGAAAAAGCGAGAGAAGAAGCATTGAATATGCAACAAGAAATGGAAGTAATTTTAAACGATATTTAACCGAATTAATTTTACATTGCCTGTGGGGAAGCATTAGTGGGCTTCTTTTATATGGTTTGAATTTTATTTACGTGCCGTTACTAATATAATAGAGCCTTGCTGTTTAAGGTTTAAACAAAATTATGAAATCATTTGTTGACCAACTTGGAACTCCGCATTTTTTCGAAACTTCACCTAAACGTATAATCTCGCTCGTTCCTTCACAGACAGAATTACTGTATGATTTAGGTTTGGAGGATCGAATTGTTGGGATTACTAAATTCTGTGTGCATCCGTATCATTTAAAATCGACTAAGAAAATCGTTGGTGGAACCAAAAAGGTTCATTTCGAGAAAATTAGATTGTTACAACCGGACATTATCATTTGCAATAAAGAGGAAAATACGGAAGAAATTGTTGCTGAGCTGAGTAAAATTTGTCCGGTTTGGGTGACGAATATTGTCACCATTGAAGATAATTTTAAAATGATTACCGATTTTGGTCAGCTATTCAATTGTAGAACTGAAGCCCAGAAATGGAACGACAAATTGGCTTTTGCCTTGAGCGATTTTAAAAAATTTATCAAAGACATACCGGTTAAAAAAGCAGCGTATTTCATTTGGAAAAACCCTTTTATGGTCGCGGGGTCTGATAACTTTATCAATGAATTACTGAAACTAAACCACTTTCAGAATATCTACGAAAATAATCCTCAAACTATGGGACGTTATCCTGAAATAGAACTAAAAAAAATACGCTTAGAAGGCGATCCGGATTTGGTTTTTCTTTCTTCGGAGCCTTATCCTTTCAAAGAGGAAGATGCATTCGAAATAGGAAGACATACACATCACGCAAAAACGGTGTTTGTTGACGGGGAAATGTTTTCTTGGTATGGAAGCAGGCTATTGAAAGCGTTTGATTATTTTAAAAAAATGCATCAAAAACTATAATTCACATTCCTCTAAAATCAATTCTTCTGTTGGTAAGTAAGAATTGATAGCCTTCTTTTCGATTTTAAAATTTTGCTCAGAGAGTTTTTGGTATTCTCTTTTAAGCTTTTCTATTTCACTTTTCTCTTTCAATAATCCTTTCATGGGTGTAATTTTTTTGCAAATTTACGTTTTACAAGTATAAAACAAGCAATATTATTTGTTAAGATTGGGATTTAAAATTAAAGTTCTATTTTTACCAAAAAAATACGTGATTAATTACACCATTTACGAAAATAAAAACAGTGATCAATGGGTGACTTTTGTTCATGGTGCTGGGGGTAGTTCTTCAATTTGGTTTAAGCAAATACGTGATTTTAAGAAACAGCACAATGTTCTATTATTGGATTTACGCGGTCACGGGGAATCAAAACCTACATTGAAAACGGCTTTCAAACAAAAATATACCTTTTCGGCTTTAGCCAATGATATTCTAGAGGTCTTAGATTTTCTAAAAATTAAAAAATCACATTTTGTAGGGATTTCTTTGGGTACCATACTCATCAGACAATTAGCAGAAATGTATCCGGAACGCGTGCAAAGCATGATTCTGGGGGGCGCAATCCTAAAAATGAATTTCCGTTCTCAGGTATTGATGCGATTGGGAAACATGTTTAAATATGTACTCCCTTATTTGGTTTTATATAAATTTTTTGCGTTTGTCATTATGCCTAAAAAAAGTCACAAGCAATCTCGTGTCCTTTTTATTAATGAGGCTAAGAAGTTATACCAGAAAGAATTTATTAAATGGTTTAAACTCACTGCCGAAATTAATCCGGTTCTCAAATGGTTTCGTCAGGTCGAATTAAATATTCCTACGCTTTATGTAATGGGTGAAGAAGATTATATGTTTTTACCATCGGTTCAGAAAGTAGTAGAGAATCACTATAAATCATCTAAACTCTTCGTAATAGAAAAATGTGGGCATGTAGTAAATGTGGAGCAACCTAATGCTTTCAATGATGCAGTTCTTTCTTTTATAAATACAGCTAAATAAAAAATGCCTGCATTATAAAATGCAGGCAATTCTTTAACTAACCAAAACCAAAATAATAAATAACCAGTTTATTACTCTGCAAAGATCACCCATAAGGGAATGTTTTGCTGTTAAGATTTTGTTATTACTTTGTTGTACATAAGTTAAGTTTTATAACTTTATTTCTAGAGCATTTCTTTAAGGATTTTGACGCCATCTGAGGCTATAGAATTTCTGCGGGTTTAAAGAACCATTAGAAATTTATAGTGATTTAGCTGTTGGCTGTTTAGGTGTATTTGTTAAAAAGATAAATTACTTTATTTGAACACGATGAATATTCTCGAACTGGAATTATTGACAGATAGTATAACTGAAACGGAGTTATTTTATAACAACGCCATCGGGTTGAAAACTATTTCTAAAACCAATTCGAGTGTTTCATTTGCCGCTGGTTCCACAAAACTAACTTTCCGGTCTTCTGAGAATTTAAAACCGGTATATCATTTTGCTTTCGATATACCTAATAATAAGTTACTGGAAGCTTTTGCCTGGACGGAAAAGAAAACAGAAATTCTAGAGGTCATTCCACCGGAAAAAATTGCCGATTTCTACAATTGGAATGCCAAGTCTTTTTATTTTTATGACAATAATGGAAATGTTTTAGAATTTATTGCTCGTTTTAGTTTGGACAATGGATCAGAAGAAGCCTTTAGCGGATTATCAGTTCTATCCGTAAGCGAAATAGGTTTTGTTTCTCAAAATATTGCAGAACTCTGCGACGAAATTTGTGAAAAATATGATCTTTCATTATTTTCAAAACAGCCCAAATTAGATAAATTCATCGTTTTAGGAACTGATACGGGACTTTTTATTCTGGTGGAAGAAAACCGGGATTGGTATCCAACGCATCAAAAAGCAAAATCATTCTGGACAAAAGTAGTATTTGACAATAATGGGAAAACGAAGGAGATTGAGGTTTCAGCTTAAAAAAATACTCACTTTTGGTGCGCTTTTTTTATAGTAGTCCTTATCGAGATTATGGCTCCCTTTTCTTTATAGATAATGGGGAGTGAATTCTATAAAAACACTACTGTTTTATTATTATACACCATAGTTTTTCGTTCCGAATGCAATTTTATCGCTCTAGCCAAAACCATGCGTTCCAGATCACGTCCTTTCATAATAAAATCTTCAATAGAATGGCTGTGTGAAACTCGGGCGATATCCTGCTCGATAATCGGACCTTCATCTAATCCTTCGGTTACATAATGACTGGTGGCACCAATGATTTTTACGCCGCGTTTAAAAGCAGAATGATACGGTTTTGCTCCCGGAAATGCAGGGAGAAAAGAATGATGAATATTGATAATTTGATTCTTGTATTGCGCAATCAAATTGGGTGTGATAATTTGCATGTAGCGTGCCAATACAATGAAGTCTATATTGTATTCTTTTAATAAATCTAACTGTTTTTGTTCGCCTTCGACTTTTATATCTTTCGTGAAAGGAACATAATGAAACGGAATAGAAAAACGTTCCGCCACTGCTTTAAGATTCTCATGGTTGCTAATGATCAAAGGAATTTCAAGAGGTAATTCGCCAGCGCTGTAGCGTCCTAAAATATCATACAAACAATGGTCGTATTTAGAAACAAATAAAGCCATTTTTGGTTTTTCGTTTTGGGTATACATTTCCCACGACATATTGAAAGGAGCAGCTAACTTAGCTTGAAAATCAGTTTTAATAGCTTCAATGTTCCAATTATTGGTACTGAATTCACATTCTAAACGCATGAAAAATACATTTTCATCGGCATCTACATGTTGGTCGAGATAAATTATATTACCATCAATAGAGGCAATATAATTCGTAACGGAAGCAATAATTGCTTTTTGATCTTTGCAATGGATTAGGATTGTAATTTTTTGCATTTGCGTTTTGGTTTCAGCTTTGTTTTTTAGTGTGATCAGTGTTTACAGAATTAGCATATTTATTTTTATAAAAAAGCTGGATTGGGCTGTTTTGTGGTTAAAAAAAACAACCCAATTTCAATCTATTTGTTGTCCTGCATTGCAAAAACCTTTTGTAATAATACAGATGTTCTGGCACTAAAATTGGTTCTGATGTTTTTTTCTTCAACCGCAACCATCTTAAAAACACCATTTAACGCTTGATTGGTCACATAATCCGTCAAATCGGGATTCACTTTATTCACTAAAGGAATGCTGTTGTATTTTGTAATAATGTTCGTCCAAACTTTATCGGCACCCACTTTAGTAAATGAATTTTTAATCACAGGGTTGAATTTCCCGTACAAAGCGGTCGAAGTGCTGTTCTGCAAATAATTAGTAGCCGAACTTTCATTTCCCATCAAAATCGATTTGGCATCCATGAAAGTCATATTTCTAACGGCGTCTACAAATATTGGAGTCGCTTCCTTCACCGCATCTTCAGCAGCACGGTTTAATACTTTTAAACCTTCATCAGCCAATGAACTAAGTCCTATTCTTCTTAAACCAGCGTCTACTTTTCTCAATTCTTCTGGCAGTAAAATTTTCACAGCTTCATTTCTGAAAAAACCATCGGTGGCTGTCAATTTGGTTACTTGTTTTGAAATTCCATTATTCAATGCTTCCTTCAATCCGCCAGCAATATCAACACCGCCAATTCCTTGCGTTTGTGGAAATTGATTCAAAACTTGTTGCATTTCGGCACAACTAGAAAGCGAAATTGCTACCGCAAAAATTAAAATTTTCTTCATCATAATTATTTTATTAGTTTAGTTCGTGTGTTTGCCCTTTGGCTTTTGTAAAAATACTACTTATTCAAAAACAAAGCCAACTATTCTTTAGGAGCACAAACTTTAGTTTGTTAATCACGTTTTGTCCCGCTTTTCGCTGTATCCTCGCCAAAAAAAGCGAGGGATGCCACTTCAATCGGGGCTAAATAACAAAATTCTGCCTAATTTATCAACAACCAGCAAGAACATCAAATAATTTTTAAAATAAAATTGTAAATTGCAGTCTTAAATTATCATATTCATAAAATGGAACAACAAATACCATATATCCCTAACAATAAAGTAAGAATTGTAACCGCTGCAGCTCTTTTTGACGGTCACGATGCCGCAATCAATATTATGCGTAGAATCATTCAGTCTACAGGTGTTGAGGTAATTCATTTGGGCCACGATAGAAGTGTGGAAGAAGTTGTCAACACAGCGATTCAAGAAGATGCGAATGCAATTGCAATAACGTCCTATCAAGGTGGACACAACGAATATTTCAAATACATGTACGACTTGCTTCAGGAAAAAGGAGCAGGGCAAATTAAAATATTTGGCGGCGGCGGCGGAGTAATCCTGCCTTCTGAAATTGCCGAATTACAAGCATACGGAATCACCAGAATTTATGCACCAGATGACGGACGTGCTATGGGATTGCAGGGTATGATAAATGATTTAGTACAACAATCCGATTATCCTGTTGGAGATACACTGACAGATGAAATAAAACATTTGGAACAAAAAAATCCAAAAGCAATTGCCAGAATCATTTCATCAGCAGAGAATTTTCCGGAAATAGCGGCCAAAACTTTGGTAGCCATCCAAAAAAAGAATCTGGATTGTAAAACTCCAGTTCTTGGAATTACAGGAACCGGTGGATCTGGAAAATCATCATTAGTGGATGAATTAGTGCGTCGTTTTCTAATCGATTTCCCTGAAAAAACTATTGGATTAATATCGGTCGATCCATCAAAACGGAAGACAGGCGGTGCCTTGTTAGGCGATAGAATTCGAATGAATGCCATCAATAGTCCTAGAGTTTACATGCGTTCATTGGCAACACGCCAATCAAATCTGGCTTTGTCTAAATATGTTGCCGATGCGATTCAAGTGATCAAAGCAGCAAATTATGACATCATAATCCTGGAAACCTCAGGTATAGGACAATCGGATACGGAAATCATGGATCACTCTGATGTATCCTTATATGTAATGACACCGGAATTTGGTGCGGCAACGCAATTGGAAAAAATCGACATGCTTGATTTTGCCGACTTGGTAGCAATAAACAAATTTGACAAACGCGGTTCTCTGGATGCATTGAGAGACGTTAAAAAACAATACCAACGCAACCATAATTTATGGGATGCTAATTTAGATACACTTCCGGTTTTCGGGACGATTGCCTCGCAGTTTAACGATCCGGGAATGAATACGCTGTACAAAGCGATAATGGATAAAGTCCATGAAAAAACGGATTCTGATTTGAAATCAACGTTCAAAATCACGCGTGAAATGAGCGAGAAGATTTTCGTTATTCCACCGCATAGAACGCGTTACTTATCTGAAATTGCCGAAAGCAACCGAAAATATGATGTTACTGCGGTAACTCAAGAACAAGTAGCACAGAAATTATATGGAATTTTCAAAACGATTGAAACGGTAACCAAAAAAATACCTGAAATAAACAAAGCAGGAATTAATGACGATTCAGTTTTACCAAGTGCTTTGGAATCTGAAAAACCAGGTGCTGCTGAGGACAAAATATTTTTGAATCTTTTACTGAATCAATTCGATAAAGTAAAAATGGATTTGGATCCATACAATTGGGAAATTATTTTGACTTGGGACGAAAAAGTAAACAAGTACAAAAATCCAGTTTATACGTTTAAAGTTCGGGATAGGGAAATAAAAATGGCGACCCATACAGAGTCACTTTCGCATTCCCAAATCCCGAAAATTGCGCTACCAAAGTACAAAGCTTGGGGTGATATTTTACGTTGGTGTCTGCAGGAAAATGTTCCTGGAGAATTTCCTTTTACCGCTGGTTTGTATCCTTTTAAACGGGAAGGAGAAGATCCTTCTCGTATGTTTGCCGGAGAAGGCGGACCGGAAAGAACGAACAAACGTTTTCATTATGTAAGTGCAGGATTACCGGCAAAACGATTGTCAACGGCTTTTGACAGCGTAACGTTATACGGTAACGATCCACATGTACGTCCTGATATTTATGGAAAAATCGGTAATGCCGGAGTTTCTATTTGCTGTTTGGATGATGCGAAGAAATTATATTCTGGTTTTGATTTGGTTCATGCGATGACTTCGGTGAGTATGACTATCAATGGGCCAGCGCCCATGTTGTTAGGTTTTTTCATGAATGCGGCGATTGACCAACAATGTGAGTTTTACATCAAAGAAAATGGTCTTGAAAAAGAAGTTGAGGTAAAAATCAACAAAATTTATGAAGCAAAAGGAGTTGAAAGGCCGCATTATCAAGGTGATTTACCTCAAGGGAATAATGGTTTAGGGTTGATGCTTTTGGGTGTAACCGGAGATCAGGTTTTACCTTTGGAGGTGTATAACGAAATAAAAGCAAGAACGTTATCTCAAGTACGTGGAACCGTTCAGGCTGATATTTTGAAAGAAGACCAAGCCCAAAACACCTGTATTTTCTCTACGGAATTTGCGTTGCGATTGATGGGTGACGTACAGGAATATTTCATTACTAAGAATGTTAGAAACTTCTATTCGGTTTCTATCTCAGGATATCACATTGCTGAGGCTGGTGCAAATCCGATTACGCAATTGGCTTTCACACTTTCGAATGGTTTCACGTATGTGGAATATTATTTGAGTCGTGGGATGAGTATCAATGATTTTGGACCTAATTTATCGTTCTTCTTTTCGAATGGAGTGGATCCGGAATATGCAGTTATCGGTCGTGTGGCACGTAAAATTTGGGCGAAAGCCATGAAAAATAAATACGGCGCTAATGAACGTGCTCAAATGTTGAAATACCACATTCAAACGTCAGGTCGTTCTTTGCACGCACAGGAAATAGATTTCAATGATATTCGGACTACTTTACAAGCGTTGTATGCGATTTATGACAATTGTAATTCCTTGCATACCAATGCGTATGATGAAGCAATCACTACGCCTACAGAAGAATCAGTGCGTCGTGCAATGGCGATTCAGTTGATTATCAATAAAGAATTAGGATTGGCCAAAAACGAAAATCCAATTCAAGGTGCTTTCATTATTGAAGAGCTAACGGATTTAGTGGAAGCTGCAGTTTTACTCGAATTCGACCGAATTACAGAACGTGGTGGCGTTCTTGGTGCTATGGAAACCATGTACCAACGCAGTAAAATTCAAGAAGAAAGTTTGTATTATGAGACTTTGAAACATACCGGTGAATTTCCAATTATTGGTGTGAATACATTCTTGAGTTCTAAAGGTTCTCCAACAGTAATCCCAGCCGAAGTAATTCGTGCGACCGAAGAAGAAAAACAATACCAAATTGATATGTTGAACCATTTACACCAATCCAATCAGGATTTAGTGAAGGAACATTTAAATACGCTTCAGGAAGCAGCCATTAAAAACGAAAACTTATTCGAACATTTAATGGAAGCAACGAAGGTTTGTTCTTTGGGACAAATTACTTCGGCTTTGTTTGAAGTAGGCGGGCAGTATAGAAGAAATATGTAGACATAACTCAGAATCTGTTAAGTGTAATTAAACATAAATATAGATAAAGGTGTTTTAAAATAGGACTATGAAAAAATGTATTGAGAACAGGTTTAATTTATTTGTTCTCTATGCAGTTTTACAGATGAATTATTCTCACGTATAAAATTATCACCACTAGGCTAATTTATATTTACAATCTAAAAAAAGTGATTTTTTTAGATTTTTTATTTGGTAATAATTAGATGATAATTTATTTGTCAAGAAGTCTAATATATAGATATAAAACTGCAATAATTTAATCCATCCTTAATATATGGGTTCCTGTTAAAAACTACTTTTACGATATACTTCAAACAAAAATTATGAAATACACGAAACTAGTACTGGCTTCCTTATTAGCCTTGTTTTTTTTAAATTGTTCCTCAAACAAGTTTGTGGTCTGTGGGCATAGAGGAGCGATGGGGCATGCCACAGAGAATACATTAGCATCCATAAAAAAAGGAATTGAATTGAAAGCGGATATGCTAGAAATCGATGTTTTTAAAATTAAAACAGGCGAACTGGTGGTTTTTCACGATGATGATTTGGATCGCCTCACCAATGCAAAAGGAAAAATTGAAGATTACACTTTTGATGATTTAAGAAAGGTTCTGGTAGCTGGGAAACATCAAATCCCAACACTGCAAGAAGTGATAGCGGTTATCGATAAAAAGGCAGTCCTTAATATTGAATTAAAAGGGACTAATACTGCGACTGATACCTATAGAATAATAGAAGAATACAAGAAAAAAGGTTGGAGTAATAAGGATTTCTTTATTTCTAGTTTTCGTATTGGGGAATTACAAACCATGCGATCTTTAAGTAAGGAAATAGCGATTGGTTTACTTACGTATAAAGAGCCTATTGAAAGTATTATTAAAACAGGAAAGGAACTTAAGGCGCAAGCAATTAATCCGTATTATAAGACTTTAACTGCTGAAAATGTTGCTGTAATGAAGGCGAATGATTTTAAAATTTATCCTTGGACGGTGAATGAACCTCTGGATGTTAAGAATTTACAGGAACTTAAAGTAAACGGAATTATTACGGATTATCCGGAGAGAATTGTAAGATAGTCTTAGAATATATAGCATCTTTTAAAGCGATCTGAAGTTATTTTGGATCGTTTTTTTATTTTATACAATATGATTTTTTGAAATTTATCGTCTGCTTTGAATGATTTCTGCTAATAATTTTTTAGCGCGAAGCAATTTAACTTTTACATTACTTAAGGGTTCATTCATTTTATTTGCGATTTCCTGATAACTCATTTCCTGAAAATACCGCAACTGAATAACTTCTTGATAATGAGGTTTTAGTTCTTTAATAAACCGTAATAATTGCGAAAGATTTTGTTCGGTAATTAATTCGTCTTCTGCAGATGGGGTAGTGTCTGCTATGTTGTAGGCTTGATGGTCTTCCTCATCGGTAATTTCGATAAAAAGACTCGATTTTTTTTTTCGCAGTACATCGATATGTACGTTTTTTGCAATGGCGATGAGCCAAGTATTAAACTGAAATTCAGAGTTGTAAGTAGCTAATTTGTCAAAAGCTTTCGAGAATGTTTCAATAGTAATGTCCTCGGCATTGGTTTCATTTTCGGTACGTTTTAGCATAAAACCATACACCTCATTCCAGTAATAATTCAATAGAAAAGTAAAGGCAGCCTGATCGCCTTGTTTCGCTTTTTCTATTTGTGTGTTTATTTCCAATGTACCGGTTTTGAGAATGTATTTGTAATAAATATATTGATTTGGGTTAATATTAAAACCAATTCAATTATTGGATACCAATATACAACATCTTTTTCTTTTAATTTAGCTGCCGAAAATCCGATTACAATCCAAGCAATAAGGTATCTAAGCGCAATTAAAATCAATACTAAAATCCATTGGTATTGAAATGACAGCAATACAATGGACAGCACTATAAAGAGCAATTGGGAACAATAGAATGTACCTAACTGTAACTTATCGAAAGGTTTGTAATAATTTGCCGTAGCTACGTGTCTTCTTTTCTGTATCAACCAGTCTTTGTAGGTAGTTTTAGGTTTAGAAAGCGTTACGCTTTCTGTTGTGTAGGCAATAGAGGTGTTTTTACCTTTGGCGGCTTGATTTATAAATAAATCATCATCGCCTGAACGAATTTGCATGTGCTCTATAAATCCATTTACATTGAAAAATTCTTCCTTCTTGTAGGCTAAATTTCTTCCTACACCCATGTACGGATGTCCTATTTTTGCCCAAGAAAAATATTGAATTGCGGTAAGCAATGTCTCAAAACGAATTAGTTTATTGAGGAAGGAATTAGCAATTTTTTCATATTTTCCATATCCCAAAACAATTGTTTTTTGCATCGTAAACTGGGAACTCATAGCGGTAATCCAATCTTTGGAAGTAGGATAACAATCGGCATCAGTGAAAAGTAAATACTCTTTTTTGGCTGCTTTTATACCTAAAGTCAACGCGTATTTTTTATTTCCCCAAAAAGCTTCGTTATTTTTTACTTTTACCAGACGAATATTTGGATATTGTTTTTCAAAACCTTCAAAAATTGCCAATGTGGTATCACTTGATGCGTCATCAATCAGGACAATTTCAAAATCAGGGTAGTTTTGTTCTGCAAGTAGCGGAATGAAATTTATAGCATTTTCTTCTTCATTTTTGGCACAAACGATAACTGAAATGGGAATTCTTTTGGGTGTTATTTTTTGTGTTTTTGCGAAAGCAAATTTCCCAAAAACGCCTAAATAATATAAAATTTGAACAGCAACAATAAAGATAAAAATGTAAAAGATTAGTATAAGCATTTGAGTTTAGTGAGTTTTTATTTCCGAAATTTTAGGAGATTGCAAAGGTATGAATACAATTGCCAATTGTAAATTATAAAGTATGAATTTTGAAAGAATCTATATTGGACATTTCTTCATCTCATTTGCAACAGCTATTGACTGATTGTTATTGCTTTTTTCTAGCTCTGATACAATTTTTTTATAATTTTTAGCATCACGATTTTGCGACATTTTTCTAGTGGCTTGTATTTCAGTGATTTCAATTTCAAACGCTACAATGCCGCGGCTTTGTAACATAGTTTTCTTTGATAAATTTTCTACTCGAACTGGATTTTCAGAATTTAGCTCGTATTTATCAACTAATTTTTTTAAGGATTCGATGACGGCATCTCCTTCAATAATTTTTACTTTTCCATATACATGTATGGCTATATAGTTCCATGTAGGTACATTTTCATGATCGTACCATGAAGACGAAATATAGGAATGAGGTCCAGAGAATACTGCTAAAACTTGATCACTGTCAGTAAAACCATTCCATTGCGGGTTTTCTTTAGAAATATGTCCACATAAAATGTCTTTACCAGCTGTATTGGTCTCTAATTCCAATGGGATATGTGTTGCGCACAATTTTCCATGGGTTTGATTGATTAAGATTCCAAAGCTGTTTTCTTGTAAAAATTTTTTGATTTCTTCTTGATTTTCGTTTTTGTAAATTTCTGGAATGAACATGTTTATTAGGAATTAAAATTTTTGAATCTATAATTAAATTACATTTACTTCGGCTTCAATATGAATGCCAAAAATTTTGAAAATTGTCTCTTGAATATTTTTAGAAACATTCAAAATTTCCTGTCCTGTGGCATTGCCATAATTCACTAATACCAATGCTTGGTTTTTATGAATTCCGGCATCACCAAATCGTTTACCTTTGAAACCAGCCTGTTCAATCAGCCATCCCGCTGGAACTTTGACTTCAGTTTCTGAAATGTCATAATATTTTATTGCTGGAAATGCTTGCTTAATTTTCTCAAAGTCTGATTTAAGCAGAATAGGATTTTTAAAAAAACTCCCGCTGTTTCCCAACACTGCCGGATCGGGTAATTTACTTTGTCGAATGGCAATTACAGCATTGCTAACATCTTTTAACGTAGGATTTAAAATGTTATTTTGGGTTAATTCGGTCGAAATATCTCCGTAAGAAATGTTGATTTTATGGTTCTTTTTAGTCAATTTATAAACTACGGAGGTAATAATGTATTGATCTTTAACTTCGTTTTTAAAAACGCTTTCTCGGTAGCCAAAATGGCATTCTTCCTTTGTAAATGTCCTTATTTGCTGATTTTCTATAGTCATTGCCTCACAGGAAATAAAGGTGTCTTTTATTTCGGTTCCGTACGCTCCGATGTTTTGCACTGGTGTAGTGCCAACATTTCCAGGAATGAGTGACATGTTTTCTAATCCGCCAAAATTTTGAAGTACAGTCCAAAGCACAAATTCATGCCAGTTTTCGCCAGCTTGACTTTCGATCCAGACAAAATCATCATTTTGATCAATTATTTTTTTTCCTTTCAAATCAATATGGATTACAAGCGCCTCGACGTCTTTAGTCAATAGCATATTGCTTCCACCTCCTAAAATAAATTTTTTATGAGATTTATTTTCTTGTAAAATAGTTTTCAAATCTTCATTTGAATGAACGGCGACAAACTGTTTTGCTTTGGCTTCAATGCCAAAAGTGTTGTATTTTTTTAGTGAAAAATCATGTAGTATTTCCATAAAAGAGAGTGCTTTTGTATTATTTACTCGTAGGTTCAAAAGTAAGTATTAAAATTTGGTTGCATACGTTTTCATCCAAATATGCATCATAAATAAGGGCATAATGTAAGGAATCATTCGAGAGTCTCCTTTGAGTGAATTCAGTACAAGTTTCTGTATTTTGATGTGTTCAAAATAAGGCATTTGAAACAGATCACTTTTCGAAAAAGAGTCTAGTTCATCTTTAAAGGCATGACTTTTAGTAATGTAATCTCCCCAAGGAGCACTCAGACCAACTTTTTTGAATTCTAGGATTTCTGTAGGCAAACGCTTTTCCATTGCTTTTTTTAGAATGAACTTGCTTTTTTTTCCAGTAAAGAGCCATTTATCGTCCAAGGATCCTAATCCAACAATTAACCTCGGGTCTAAGAACGGTTCCCTGCACTCAATGGAAGCACCCATCGTACACCGGTCATTCCGGTCAAGGAGTGAGCATAAATAAGTGTGTTGGTCAAAATAAAGAGCCTGTCTGCGCAGGTTATTGGGATATAAAGATTTTGCTTCTTTATAAATTTGTTTTCTGTATTCGTTTTTTGGTTGTGAATTAATTCCGAAAGTTTTCGCAATATCATTTGGATAGATGTTAGAGCCATTATAAATGACTAAATCGGATTCAGTATTGATTTGAGCGTAGCGTATTAATTTTTCGTATCTCGGGGTTTTTGTAAAAAGATCTATAGTACCAATCATTTTTATTGCATGCAATAATGATGGATATTGTAAGGTTTTGTATCGCACATATCCTCCCATTAATTCGTCAGCTCCTTCACCAGAAAGTAATACTTTTACTGAGGGTTTTGCCATTTGAGAAACCGCTAAAAGATGCGGTTCGTTCAAATGCATTATGGGTTCATCTTGAAAATAAGTCGACCGTATTAATTGATCGTAAAGGTTGTTGTCTTCTAATTTTAGGGTTTGAAATCCATAATTGCATTTCTCCGCCATCTTTTTAGCCAAATGGGCTTCGTTATGTTCTTTCTCTTTGAAACCAATATTAAAAGTTTGTATGTCTTTGTAATTTTGGTGGTATAAGGAAGCTAAAATGGAGGAAGAATCGAGTCCTCCACTCAATAAAACTCCTACGGGGACATCACTTACCATTCGCATTTTAACAGAATCATCAAAAGTTTCCCGGAACCATTCAATCGGATTTTTAATTTCGGTTTGATTCTGTATTTCTCTTTTTAAATCCCACCATTTTTCAGTTGTGACTTTTCCATCTTCATGAATAGTCATGATGTGTCCAGGCAATACCTTTTTTATGTTCTGATATAAGGTATTTTCACCGGCAACAAATCGGTTAAAAATATATTCTTCCAGTCCGTCCTGTGCCATTTTAAATGGAACTCCAGCAGTAAAAAGTGCTTTTTGTTCTGATGCAAAATAGAACGTTTCATTGTAAAAAGAATAATACAAGGGTTTTACACCCATTCTGTCCCGAACCACAGTCAGTTTTTTTTGTTCTTTGTCCCAAATAGCAAAGGCAAACATCCCGTTGAGGCGGTTTAGCATTTTTAAACCGTGTAATTGAAATAATTTCATCAGAACTTCAGTGTCCGAATTAGTTCTGATATCAAATCCCTTGTTTTTTAGTTCAGGATAAAATTCTTTAAAATTGTAAATTTCACCATTATAAACCATAATATACCTTCCGTTTTCTGAAAGAAAAGGTTGGTGGCCTGCTAATGAAACATCCAGAATTGAGAGTCTTCGGTGTCCAAAACCGATGTTGTTTTCTATAAATAATCCCTTGTCATCGGGGCCTCGATGTTCCAGTGAATCCCGCATTTTAGTAAGTATGCGCTCGTCAACTTTTCTTTGCAATTGTAAATGCAAGATTCCATTAATTCCACACATTATTAATGAGAGAGATTTGAGTTAATTAATTGATGGTATTTCTGTGCTATTATTTTCATATTGATGCTGTAATTTGTTTTTTCCTCAACAAGTCTTCTGTTTTTAAAAACGGCACGTTTACGATGTTCAGAATTTTCGAAGGACCAAATTAACTCTTGAGCTAATTTTCTAGAATCATTTAAAGGAATCAGTAAACCATTATCACGGTGTTTTATCCAACTTTGATTTCCTGGAATATCACTTACGATGGGATAACAATTTGTTGCCATAGCTTCAAATAAGGATGCCGAAACTCCTTCGGTTATTGGCATACTAATGTAAATGTTACACTGTTGCAGTAGTTTTGGTAATGCAGTATTAGGGATTCTTCCTGTAAAGATAACTTTCTCTTCAATCCCTAATTTCTCAGCTAAACTCTTGAGTTTGCAAAGTTGGCTACCATCTCCTATAATTGTAAGTACGAAATCTATTTCTTTTTGGTTTAAAATAGCAAATGCTTTTAAAATAATATCATGGCGGTATTCCGGTAACAAAGAACGCGTGACGATAGCAGAAATTTTTTCTGGATTGGCATTGTTTTTATCTTCAAATTTTGCCAGATCAATTCCTTTAGGCAACACTAAAACCTTCTTCATATCAACTTTGGCGTCGATCATAGAAAAAGTCATCACAGGACCCCAAGCATGAATTAAAGTAGCTTTTTGAAAAGCATAATTTTGAATAATTCTTTTTAGAGGTAGTAAAATTGAATTTTCAGGCCATAAATCGGTAATTCCTTGTTGCGCAATTGCTACGGGTTTTATGCCTGATAATGCAGCAAGAAAACCGTAACTGGTTGTTCTTTCAGCAATAACCATGTCTGGTTGTTGAGCTTTTATTATTTTTCTAATTTTAAAAACAGCTAATTTAAATTCGAAAATCCTTAAGATTCGGTTCCGAATACCGGTGTTGGGCGTTTTTAATTCCCAAGTGATGATTTCGAATTCACCAAATTCTTTGAGTCCGTTTATCCAGGTGATGGCATCGGCTCTGTAGGCTTCTCCAAGAAAAAGTATTTTCTTTTTTTTCATTATAATCACTCCGAAGTTAAAGCTCGATTTATGAAATCGTTCAGCGGTTTTAACGCAATTAGTTTTTCACTTATGATTGCTACGAAATCTTTTTTAGAAACGGAAGAAATATCAATTTTCTGCGAGGATTCAAAACTTTTCAATTTTAATAATTCAATTGCTGGATGCTCTTTTTCGTAACCCCTTGGCGGGTTTTTCAACATGTTTTTTTCATTGCGATCAAAATCGTTAAATTCCTCTTTAAATTTTTTTTCATTTAGAATAACTTCTAAATCATCATAGAAATAAGCAATTTCTTTACGCATTTTTTTTAAGTCATCTGCTTCCGGACAGTACAATCCTCCGGCAATAAAACTACCTCCTTTTTCTAAATGGATGTAATACCCCGAGCGATTCTGACCTTTTGCACCAGAAGAAAGCCAAATGCCCAAGTGTGATTTGTAAGGCGTCTTGTCCTTTGAAAAACGGATATCGCGGTTAATTCTAAAAGTACAATTTTTTACTTCAAGCATTTCCAGCGAGGGATCTAGTGGTTTCATAGAGTCCAGTAAAGCACTAACTAATTGCTGGTAGTCTTGCTTAAAGGATTCGTACCGTTTTTTATTCTCTAAAAACCAATCTCGATTATTGTTGGCTTTTAAATCCTCCATAAATTGCAGTGTGTCTTTTGAAAGCATCTTGATTTATTGTATTTGTTTTTTTAATTCCTCTTCTTTTATAAAACCGGAATGCTTCCATTTAACTTCTTTATTCTCGTACAATAATAATGTCGGGAGTTCGCTGATTTTCATTTCAGAAATCAAAGTTTTGTTTTCGTCAGCATTCAATCGAATAATAGTAACTTCATCTGATAAATCTTGTTGCATTTTCAAAAGGTACGGCGTCATTTTTTTACACGGGGCGCACCATTCAGCATAAAAATTAATCAATATTTTTTTGTCAGTGTCTACTAATTTGTTGTATTCCAGTACTGTCATTCCTATAATTTTGCTAGTGGGTTTTGATAATCCAGCAGCATCCCATTTTAATATTCCGCCTTGTAACTGATAAATTGTTGTAAACCCAATTTCTTTCATTTTTTGAACGGCACTTTGGCTTCTTCCTCCGCTTTTACAATATACAAAAACGGGTTTTGTTTTATCTAGTTTTGCTGTGCTGGCTACAAAATGATCCCCTAGCCAATTTATATTTACGGCTTTATCAATATGGTCTGAATGAAATTCTTCTGGAGTTCGTACATCCAGAATTTGTGGATTCGACGTAGCCCCAATTTTTTCAGCAAAAGCTTTTGCATCGATCGTTTTGTTGTCTTTCGAAGTTTGTCCGGTACAGGATAAAACAACAAAAGGTAAGAGTAAGAGGAATATTTGATTAAGTTTCATTGAATTTTAATTTGGAGAGGCTAAATTAAGTGATTTTTCAATTTTTTGAACGGTATAAATATTAAATAAAAGTTATAAGTTGAAAATTTTATAGGTTTGATGTGTCGATTTTACAATTGCTTCAGTTCGTTCAGGATGCGTGTCAGAAATAAAAAGTTGTCCAAAAGTATCGCTATTGACCATTTCGATTATTTTAGCTACACGACTTTCGTCTAGTTTATCAAATACGTCATCAAACAGTAAAATTGGTTTTACACCACTTTGTTTTTTTAAAAACTCGAATTGTGCTAATTTTAAAGCGATCAAATAGGATTTTTGTTGCCCTTGAGAGCCAAATTTCTTTATAGGATGTTGATCAATTTCAAAGGCTAAATCGTCTTTGTGAATCCCTACACTTGTATAATGTAGGGCTCTGTCTTTGTTAATGTTTTCTTGTAAAAGTAGCAATAACTCTTTTTCAAATAAATGGCTTTCATAGACGAGTTGAACGGTTTCCTGAGAACCTGTTATGGCTTGATGGTGGCTGTTGAAAACAGGGATAAATGCTTCAATAAATTCTTTTCTTTTTTCGAAAATATAATTTCCAAAACCGTTGAGCTGCTCATTATATATGGACAACGTATCGTTTTCGAAAACATGATTTAATGCAAAATATTTCAATAAAGCATTGCGCTGACTCATTACTTTTTGGTATTGAATGAGTTGCTGTAAGTATTGAGAATCCAGCTGTGAAATGACGCTGTCCATAAATTTTCTTCTGGTTTCGCTGCCTTCCACAATTAAATCTCTATCTGCTGGAGAAATAATAACCAAAGGAATAAACCCAATATGGTCCGAGAATTTATCGTACGCTTTACCGTTTCGTTTTAATATTTTTTTCTGGCCTTTCTTGAGACTGCAGACAATTTGTTCAGTCCTGTTATTCTTCTCAAATTCAGCATCAATCACAAAAAATTCCTCTCCGTGTTTAATATTCTGAACGGCTAACGGATTAAAATAGCTTTTTCCATACGATAGATGGTAGATTGCATCGAGTACATTGGTTTTGCCAATACCGTTTTTACCTACGAAACAATTTATTTTACTGTCAAATTCAAAATTAGCTTCTGAGAAATTCTTGTAATTGAATAATGAAATTTTTTTTAAATACATGGGTAAGGCTTGCTGGTATTGAGAACTTTGCTGTTTTTGGACGCGTTTTTCAAAGAGGGTGCAAATTATTGAAAAATATTGATATAAAGGCCTTTTCCAATTTTTCTGTGGCAATTATTTTGCCATTCGAAAGAAAGAATCAGGCAGGATATTTTTTTTGAATATAAAAGCATATTTTTTGCGTGGGTTTGAATAAAAATTTTATTTTTGCGATTCACTAAATTAAATTGAAATGGCTACTTACAGTAAAAGAGGATATAAAGCACCAAAAGAAAAAGAAGTAAAAGAAGCAGGAGTTGAAGCAGTAGTTATTGATGAAAAAGACAGCACAACTGCGGAGGTTTTTTCAAAATTAGATGAAACCGCTTCAATAACGGAGGATTGGGTTGCTAAAAACCAAAAAATTATTATTGGATTAGTTGCCGCTGCTGCCTTATTTACTATTGGTTATTTAGCATATCAAAGATTTATTGCTGCACCACAACAAGACGAAGCTGCTAATGAAATGTTTGTTGCACAACAAAATTTTCAAAAAGCAACTGACGGAATAGCAAGTGACTCGTTGTATAAATTGTCTTTGAATGGTTCAGAAGGAAAGTTTGGATTCTTGAAAATTGCTGATGAATATTCAGGAACTGATGCGGGTAATTTAGCTAATTATTATGCGGGTATTGCATATTTGAACACAGGTAAATATACTGAAGCGATTGCGTATTTGAGTAAGTTTAAATCAGATGATATTGTTTTAGGTGCTTTGGCAAAAGGAGCAATGGGAGATGCTTATTCTCAAAAAAATCAGCCAAAAGAGGCTTTAGAGAGTTATGTGAAAGCTGCAGAATCAAATAAAAATGATTTTACAACGCCACGTTTCTTATTGAAAGCCGGAAAGACAGCTTTGACTTTAGGGAATAAAACGGACGCATTGAAATATTTTACAACTATCAAAGAAAATTATGAAGCTACTCCAGAAGGTGCTTCCATAGATGTTTTGATAGGATTGGCACAAGAATAAATAGTGATATGAGATTGTAGATTTTAAATTTGAAAATTCTATCTTTAATGATGCAATAAAACGTGCAATCTAAAACTAAAATCAAATGGCTACCGAAAATAAAAATTTATCTGAATACGACAGAAATAGTGTTCCCAATGCTAAAAAATTCCGTTTTGGTATTGTAGTTGCGGAGTGGAATGAAGCCATAACGGAAGGTCTATTTAATGGGGCGTTTCAAACATTATTAGAAAACGAAGTTCCATCAGGACAAATTATTCGTTGGAATGTTCCAGGGAGTTTTGAGCTTGTATATGGTGCTAAAAAAATGCTGCAAACTCAAAATGTCGATGCTGTAATTGTTATTGGCTGTGTGATTCAAGGTCAAACAAAACATTTTGATTTTGTATGTGAAGGGGTAACACAAGGAATTAAAGATTTGAACGTTCAAACAGATGTTCCAGTTATATTTTGTGTGCTTACGGACAATACGATGCAACAGTCCATAGACAGGAGTGGAGGAATTCACGGAAATAAAGGTACTGAAGCTGCTATTGCAGCCATAAAAATGGCATACATTCGTCAACAATCTTCATTGTCACATCAAATAGATAATCAGCATTTATTATCTTCAGGTGCTATCCAGTTAGAAGAAGGATCTCCTTTAGAATTAAAAGAATAGATATTTTATTTTATTTTTAATGTTTATGTAAAAACCTACTCCATTGGAGTAGGTTTTTTTTATGGGTTTTCTAAAAGATTTATAGGAGATTTTATGTACGAATCTTGTTTCGAAAGTAAGATGCAATGATAAACGGTGTAAACTGTTTTATGAATTACAAATTATACTAATGAATTATGCGTGCGCATGAGCTGCATCCAAATTGATATCAGATAAAGCAATCTCGGTTAAAGATACATCTGCTTTTTTTTCTTCTTCAAGAGTTTTAGCTAATAAAGTAGCTGCTTTGTTTTCGCCAAGTGTCAATGCGTAAGCACGTAAAGTGCCGTAAGTAGCAATTTCGTAGTGTTCTACTTTTTGAGCTGCTGCAATAATTGCTGCATCACGTACTACACCTAACTCGGTTTCTTCCATAATCCCATCGGCTTCTTTGAGTAGACCTTCCATTGCATCACATTTTTTGCCAACGGCTTTCAGACCTAAAGATTCAAATACTTTTTCTAAACGAGTTACGTGCTCCTCTGTTTCTTTCAAATGATTTTCAAAGGCATGTATTAGTTTTGAAGAAGTAGCATTTTTTGCCATTTTAGGAATGGCTTTTGTAAGTGCATGTTCCGCCCAAAAGATATCTTTTAATCCGTCTTCAAAAAAATCTCTTAAACCTTGTGCAGCATCTGGTTTTGCTTTTACAGCTCCTTTTTTAGGGTCTACTTTTGTGTCTTCTTGTTTTTCATTGGTCGTTTTCATAATAAATATTTTTAATAGTTAACTTGTTTGAAATAACAAATTTAAGTTTTAAACAGGTATAGGGATTATATAATTTTGTTAAAAATTTTCAAAATTAACACTTCATGTGCTTGTTTATCAGTTATTTATGTCTCAGTCTTAATTTGCTTTTCTGTGCTTGATTTAGAATTAAAAAGAGGAGATTTATGTTTACTATATTTTCTAGACTGTAATAGATCTTGCGAGTTGGGACGGGTTGTAATCGTTCTTACTATGACATGCTTAATCAAATTTTCACGTTGTGAATTTTTGTTTTTAAAAAGCATATTAATAATAAAACCCACTAGAAATTCATTAAATTTGTAGTTCTTGGTTTTTAAAAACGATAAACCATAAACTTTAAACCTAAATTTTTTAATGTCGAGTATAATTCAATTACTTCCTGATCACGTTGCCAATCAAATTGCTGCAGGAGAAGTGGTGCAAAGACCTGCCTCCGTTGTCAAAGAATTGCTTGAAAATGCAGTAGATGCTAGGGCAACAGATATTAAATTAATTATCAAAGATGCTGGGAAAGCGTTGGTACATGTAATCGATAATGGTTTAGGAATGAGTGTTACGGATGCCCGCTTGTGTTTTGAACGTCATGCCACTTCTAAAATTCGTAAAGCGGAAGATTTATTCTCCTTGCATACTAAAGGATTTCGGGGTGAAGCATTAGCTTCTATTGCCGCGATAGCTCATGTAGAAATGAAAACTAAGCAGGATCAGCAGGAACTCGGAAATCATATAATTATTGAAGGAAGTAAGTTTGTGTCGCAAGCCGTAGCTGTTTTACCTAAAGGTACTTCATTTGCAGTGAAAAACTTATTTTTTAATATTCCGGCGCGACGTAATTTTCTGAAATCAGATACGGTGGAATATCGTCATATTATCGATGAATTTCAACGTGTGGCTTTGGCTCACCCAAAAATACATTTTACGTTTTATCACAATGGTAGTGAAATGTTCAATTTGCCACCATCTACTTTACGACAACGAATTGTTACTATTTTCTCAGGTAAAACGAATGAGAAATTAGTCCCGGTTCAGGAAGAAACCGAAATAGTAGCGATTCAAGGATTTGTTAGCAAACCTGAATTTGCCAAAAAAAATCGTGGAGAACAGTTTTTCTTTGTTAATGATCGTTTTATAAAAAGCGGTTATTTGCATCATGCGGTTATGGCAGCGTATGATGGAATCTTGAAAGATGGTGCGCAACCCAGTTATTTTCTCTATTTATCGGTGCCTCCTAATACTATTGACATCAATATTCATCCCACTAAAACGGAGATCAAGTTTGATGATGAACATGCGTTATATGCTATTTTAAGAGCTTCAATTAAGCATAGTTTGGGGCAGTTTAATGTAGCTCCGATTTTAGATTTTGAACGGGATTCGAATTTGGATACACCCTACTATTATAAAGATTTAGAAGGAGCTACACCGACTATTCAGGTTGATGGAAATTTTAATCCTTTCTCTGATGATAAACCCAATAAGCATTTTTCGAATTATAAGAAACCAGAATCAACCGCTAATTGGGAGAGTCTATATGTAGGGTTAAAACAAGATACGGATGAAATTGGGCAGGTTGCTTTTGAAAATGAAGAGGTAACTTCTTCTTTATTTAATGACGAAGAGGTTGAGCATTCCGTTCATAAAACCTATCAAATTCATAAGAAATACATTGTCTCATCGATCAAATCAGGAATGGTAATTGTCGATCAGCAGCGGGCGCATCAACGTGTTTTATATGAACAATTTTTGATAAACATGACAGTACAGCAAGCGTCCAGCCAACAGCTGTTGTTCCCGTTGAACTTGTTTTTTTCATCTGTCGAAATGGAGCTCATCGCTGAATTGCAACTTTCCCTTAGGAACACCGGATTTGTTTTTGAAGAAAATAATGCAGACCATATTGTTATTTCAGGAATTCCAGTCAATAGTACCGAAAGTGAAGTTTCATTGGTTTTAGAACAATTATTGAGCGACTTACAGGATGGGATACCAGAAAGTAGTTTCAGTCAAAACGACACCATTGCTAAATCAATGGCCAAAAGTTTAGCGGTAAAAACAGGAACACACCTTACCGAAAAAGAACAGGAAAATTTGGTGAATGGACTTTTTGCCTGTAAAGATCCCAATGTTTCCCCATTTCAAAAACCCACTTTCATCACCATGCGTGTAGAAGATTTAGATAAAAAATTTGCAATATGAGAAACGTAACTGAAACAGTAAAACAATTAATTATTATCAATGTATTGTTTTTTGTAGGAACACTTATTATAAAAGAACCAGCCTATAAAATACTGGCTTTGTATTTCCCTGAGAACCCTGATTTTCAATTGTGGCAACCAGTAACACACATGTTTATGCATGGTGGCTTTATGCATATTTTTTTCAATATGTTTGCCTTGTATTCTTTTGGATCAGCATTAGAACAAATATGGGGTAGTAAAAAATTCTTATTTTTCTATATTTCATGTGGATTAGGCGCTGCTTTGTTGCACACCGGTGTCAATTATTACTATTTTCAAGAGAGTTTGAATACTTTAATCGCTAATGGATTTCCCAAACAAGAAGTTTTACAAGTTTTAAACGAAGGGAAAATTAATACGAGATGGCAGGAAATTCTATCTGTTTCTGATTTTCAGAATTTTACAAGTGCCTACATGGGAACTGCAGTAGGTGCTTCGGGAGCTATTTATGGAACGATTGTGGCATTTGCTTTTATGTTTCCCAATGCTGAATTGGCTTTGATGTTTATTCCTGTGCCGATAAAAGCCAAATATTTTGTTCCCGGTTTAGTATTAATTGATTTGTACCTGGGGATTTCTGGAAAGTCTATTTTTGGAGGTGGCGGAATAGCTCATTTTGCACACGTTGGGGGTGCTTTGTTTGGTTTTATTATCATGTGGTACTGGAAGAAAAATCAGTTTAATAAAAATCGTTGGAATTAAAACTGTAACTCTTTAGAGTAGTTGTAGCCAAATTACAGATTTTAAATTATAATTAAAGTATGAATATAATTGATGACGTGAAAGTACAATACAAGATCGGAGGCATCGTGACTCAGCTAATCTTTTGGAATGTAGCTTTATTTGTTCTTCCATGGTTATTTTTTGCACTTTTATCCGTGTTGGGTGTCAACATTGATTACATTCATTATGTGAGTTTGTCATCTAATCCGGCACATTTGCTTTGGAAACCGTGGTCATTGCTTTCATATGCTTTTTTTCATGGTGGAATTATGCATATTATTTTTAATATGATTGTTCTGAACTTTTCAGGCAGGTTGTTTATGACATTTTTTACCGCTAAGCAATTGTTAGGTTTGTACATATTGAGTGCCATTTTTGCAGGAATTAGTTATATGCTGGTATTTTATGTTTTAAATATTAGTGCTCCAATTGTGGGCGCATCTGCAGCGATTATGGCTATTTTAGTTGCAACTACTACCTATTATCCTCTAATGGATCTTCGATTACTGATTATTGGAAATGTCAAGTTATGGCATATAACTTCCGTAATTATTATTATTGATTTAATGCAACTGCGTTCCGAAAATATGGGCGGGCATATTTCTCATCTTGCTGGAGCTTTATTCGGTTTTATTTTTATTAAATTGCTTAAAAACGGAACTGATTTAAGTATTATAATTTCTCGAATTTTTGATTTTTTTGTTAATCTATTCAAAAAAAATAAAACAACACCATTTAGAAAAATACACAAAAATTATAGTAAACCAGTTGAAAAAACGACGTCTCGAATAATTGCAAAAGACAAATCACAACAACAAATTGATGAAATTTTAGATAAAATTAGTCAGTCCGGTTATGATAGCCTTACGAAAGAAGAAAAAGAATTTTTATTTAAAGTAGGTAAGTAAGTTGAGAATCAGTTTGTGTTTTGTCAAAATCAAAAATGTATAAAATGAAAAATCTTTCATGGTTTAATAAAGGGATGTTTTTTTTTAATATACTCCTTACTTTTTTAACTTTTATTGCTTATGTTTTGCCTTTCTTGGCGCCAAAGTCATTTCCTTTCTTATCAGTTTTGACACTTTTCATGCCGCTTTTCTTTGTTTTTAATGCCTTGTTTTTTTTATATTGGACACTACAGTTCAAAAAACAACTAATGGTTTCGGGTTTGGTGTTATTAATAGGAATTACATTTATAAATAAATTTTATAAGTTTTCGTCTCCTAAGTTTTCTAAAGAAGAGAAAGATTTTACCGTAATGAGTTATAATGTACGTTTGTTAAATGTATTTAAATGGATCGATAGAGATGATGTGCCTTCAGATATTCTCGATTTTGTTAACGAAAAAAATCCAGATATACTGTGTATGCAAGAGTATTCTTCTTCAGCTAATATTGATTTAAAGATATATCCGCATCGGTATATTTTTACTGATGGAAACCAAATTAAAACCGGTCAGGCAATTTTTTCTAAATTTCCAATCATTAATCAAGGAAATATTATTTTTCCTAATTCCAGTAATAATGTAGTTTTTGCAGATATAAAGAAAGGGAAAGATATTATCAGAGTGTACAATATGCATTTGCAGTCTATAAAAATCTCTCCCGATGTTAATGAGATAGATGAAAATATCGATGCTATCAATCAGCAGAAATCACAAATGCTTTTCATCAGAATTAGTAAAGCTTTTAAGCAACAACAGCAACAAGCGGAGCTGTTTAAAGAGCATAAAATGAAATGTACTTATCCGATCATAATTTGTGGGGATATGAACAACAGTGCGTTTTCCTATGTGTATAGAAGTATTAAAGGGAATATGAAAGATAGTTTTGAAGAGGCCGGTACTGGTTTTGGAGAAACCTATAAATTTAGGTATTATCCTGCTCGAATTGATTACATTTTTGCGGATGAAAAAATGACGGTTAAAAAATTCGAACATTTTTCCAGTTTTGTAAACTCCGATCATTTTCCTATCATGGCAAGATTGGCTTACGAGTAAAAATCGATTGTTTTATACGAGAATCAATTTTTGTGCTCGCAGGTAATCTAATGCATATTTACCTTCATTAAACAACACATCCAGAACGCTAAGATTATTGATAAAACCATGTTTATCATCAAAAACCTGGATGTAATTTTCAAATTTAGAAAGATCTTTTTTTCCGTTTACCAGATTTCTGAAGTCGGAGGTCGCAGTTGGTTCTATTTCATGAAAATATTCGGTGGTAGTTTTGTAATCGATTTTCATTCGAAGACATTTCGATAAAATTGTTAATGCTTCAAAATTTAGGTCCAACAAAAAGGTGTATTTTTTTTCAAAAATTGGTCGTATATCGTCTTCGAAAAACTCAAAAAAAGGAGAGCTTCTATAAGCAGCTTCCAGTGATTTGAAATGTTGTTTTTGCCAGTCAAATTCGGTTTCAATTCTAATGTTTTTCGTTTTCTGATGGCTTTCTTTTGAATGTTTTACCGGAATATTTAATAGTTGAATCCCATTGGGACTGTAAATATAAGCACGATTGCGATTGGTTTGTTTTTGGAAATTATCTTCTATTTCAAAGGTAATACTATCTGCCTGTGCCATAGCTGCGAAATGGCTTATCGATGGAAAATAAGTGGGATGGAGGAGAATGTTCATATTGTCTAAAGTTTTTAAAGTCATAAAGGCCAAAGTCATAAAGCTGGATTAAATAGCAACTTTATGACTTTAGACCTTGAAACTTTTGACTAATTTTTTGCCTCTTTTCTTTTTTTCCAAAAATATTCTCCAACGAAGAAAATTACTAGTCCAAGAAGAAATAATTTGAAATACGATTGAGGTTGACCTTCTCCACTAACTGTGGTGAAAACTCTGTTCCATCTTACTTTATTTATTCCTTTGCCATTTGGATCAATACTCAACCATATAAAAATAGGTTTTCCTACGATATGATTTTCAGGAACAAATCCCCAATAACGACTGTCTTCAGAGTTGTGACGGTTGTCACCCATCATCCAATAATAGTTTTGCTTGAAAGTGTAAGTAACTGCAACCTTACCATTTATTCTAATTTCTGAACCGTTTACTTTTAAATCATTATTTTCATAATCAGTAATAATTGCTTTGTAAAACGGTAATGTTTCTGTAGTTAAACCAACCGTTTTTCCTTGTTCTGGAATGTAAATGGGACCGTAATTATCCCGGTTCCATTTGTTGATGTGTGGGAAGACCCCGTTGTCAGTATCTCTGGAAATTTGTCTGATAACAGCAGTAATACCTGGTGTGTTTTTTAATCGTTCCGCTCCTGCTTCGGTTAAGGCACTCATGAAAATCGTATCTCTTTTTGTCTGATCCATAAAGCCAGCAGGATCAGTTATATCTAGATCTTTAAATAAAGATTCAAAATCGATAGGAGTTTTTTCATCTACAGCTACTTTATATGAAAATTGCGGTTTGGCACGCTCTGGTAATTGCAACAATTTACCATTTATATACACAATGCCGTCTTTTATAGATAAATTATCTCCAGGAATCCCAACGCATCTTTTTACGTAATTCGATTTTTTGTCCACGGGTTTATAAGCACGTCTTTTTGAAGTATCGAAAAATTTATAAACGGTATCTACCGGCCAGTTAAAAACGACTATGTCTGTGCGATCTATATTTTGAATTCCGGGTAATCGCATATAAGGCAATTGTGGCCAGATCAGATATGATTTGCTTTTTGTCAAAGGAATAGAGTCATGGACCATTGGCAATGCTATAGTGGTCATGGGTACTCGGGCTCCATAATTCATTTTGCTTACAAATAAAAAGTCACCTACCAACAATGATTTTTCTAATGAAGAAGTAGGAATAGTATATGGCTGAATTAAATAGGTATGCACTATTGTAGCTACAACAACTGCAAAAAGTAACGAACTAATAGTATCTGCCGTTTTGCTGTTAGGGCTTAAACTTCTATCCGCTATATAATTTAGTTTTTGGGTATAATTAACGTAATAAATGTAAAACCCAAGGGTTATTAGTACTAAAAAAGTATCTAATCTAGATCGCTGTCCAAAACTTCGCAATGTTTCTACCCAGATGACCGGAAAGATAATCAAATTGATAATTGGAATAAACAATAGTATAGTCCACCACGTAGGACGACCTATTATTTTCATCAAAACAATTGCGTTATAAACGGGAACAGCAGCTTCCCAGCGTTTTCTGCCGGCACTTTCATATAATTTCCAGGTTCCTAAAAAGTGAACTAGTTGTAAAAGCAGAAAGAATATAAACCATTGGTATGTAGACATAATATGTTTATTTGTTGATCAGTTATTTGTTTAGTAGGAATTAGAAAGTGGCATGATTTCTATAAATCTATTTGTTTAATTTGAAAGTTCTAATACATCTTTCATTGTAAAAATCCCTCGTTTTCCAGCAATCCATTCTGCAGCAATGATAGCGCCAAGGGCAAAACCTTCCCGGTTGTGTGCAGTATGTTTAATTTCTATAGCATCTACAGATGAATTATACGTTACGCTATGTGTACCAGGAACAGTTCCAATTCTTTTGGCTTCAATGTGAATTTGCGTAGTTAATTTAGAATCGCTCGTGTGGTGAGCTTCCGGTTTTTCTAGTGTCCAGTTGGTGTACGAACTGTTTTCTATAATACCTCTTGCCAATGAAATGGCAGTACCACTAGGAGCATCGAGTTTTTGAGTATGATGAATTTCTTCCATTTCTACTTTGTAACTGTCAAATTTTGACATGATTTTCGCCAAATATTCATTGACTTCAAAGAATATATTTACACCTAAACTAAAGTTAGAACTGGAGATTAATGCTCCTTTTTTTTCATTGCAAAGAGCCACCACTTCATCATAATAGTCCAACCATCCTGTTGTTCCAGAAATTACGGGTACATTGGCATGGAAACAACTTGAAATATTACTGACAGCAGCAGTTGGAACACTGAAATCTATTGCGACATCAGCTGTTGAAAGGCCCTCAAAAGTGTTATTTTTATCTTTTCTCAAAACGATTTCATGACCTCTTTCTAGTGCAATTTTTTCAATTACCTGACCCATTTTACCGTATCCTAAAAGCGCAATTTTCATTTGTTTATTTTTTTAATTTTGAATAATTAACAATTCCTGCCAGCAAAAGACCTATTAAAATTCCAGCAATGAATCCAGAAAAAAAATTATTCATTCGAATAGGATCCAGCACTTTAATTGCGGAATAATTTACTAAAGTGACTAACAACAAAACGGTCGTGATGATAAAAAAATATTTCTTCCCAATCTTATTAAGTAATGACATAATGAGCTGTTTTTTATTTAAGCTTCTAGAAACTATAATTAAATGTTAGTCCTACATTCGTCTTTAATGTTACATCGTTTGGATAAAGAACCGGTCTTACCGATAAGTTTTCATCTACATTAAATTGGATTAATGCTGCATCTACATTTGCATCTAGTATATTTAATGCATAAAAAGCAAGTGTAACCAAAGCGGATAAATCACGATTGCGTTGGTAGAATTTTTGTCCAGCGATTAATCGATTGTTATCGAGAAATGCTAAGTCATCTGTAACATAACCTTCTAACCGACTTTTATAAGCATCTCTGTATTGATTGTATTTCCTGTTGTTATCAATATAAAAATAAATGCTAGTTCCTAATGCTCCGTATACGAGGGGTATTTTCCAGTATTTTTTATTGTAAGCCTGACCTAAACCTGGTAATACAGCCGAATAAAAAGCGGCTTTTGCCGGAGTCAGAGGATCTATATCATTTGATTTCAAAGTGTCTTTGGCGATTAACACCGCAGCTGTTTCTGCTTGTGCAAAAACAGTTGTGTTGCTTACCATAAAAAGGAATAGCCCGATGAAAAGGATTTTAGTCACTATTCGTTTATTAATTTAACAATTCTGTTGAAATCTTCTTCTGAGTGAAATGGAATTGTAATTTTTCCTTTACCATTTCCAGCTACTTTTACATCAACTTTAGTCCCAAAATAATTTGTAAAGGTGTTTTTTTGAGAATCGGCAATTTCAAATGAAGTTGTTTTTGGTTTTCCTGCAGGTTTTGGTTTTAAACTTTCCTGATAATTTTTGACTAGCGCTTCGGTATCGCGTACGGATAGATTTTGACTTACAATTTTCTGATAGATATCCGTTTGTATTTCCTGGTCTTCAATATTGATTATGGCGCGACCATGCCCCATACTGATGAAGCCATCACGAATTCCAGTTTGGATTATCGGATCTAATTTCAGAAGTCGCAAGTAATTAGCAATCGTAGAGCGTTTTTTTCCTACACGTTCGCTCATTTGCTCCTGAGTCAATTGAATTTCATCAATTAAACGTTGGTAGGAAAGTGCAATCTCAATTGGATCTAAATCATGGCGTTGGATATTTTCCACCAAAGCCATAACTAAGGATTCATTGTCATTTGCAATGCGTATGTAAGCAGGAACTGTCTTCAATCCAACAAGAGTGGATGCACGAAGGCGGCGCTCACCTGAGATTAATTGGTATTTATTAAAATCTAATTTACGGACAGTAATAGGTTGAATTACCCCTAATTCTTTGATAGAAGTTGCTAATTCTCTCAATGATTCTTCATTGAAATTGCTCCTGGGCTGAAATGGATTTATTTCGATTGCCTCAATTTCAAGCTCAATAATATTTCCTACAACTTTATCGGCATTTTTATCAGCAACGGATTTTATGTCGTTTTCCGGATCTTTTAATAATGCAGATAATCCTCTTCCTAATGCTTGTTTTTTAAGTGCTTTTGCCATAAAACTATTTACTGTTTTTCTTTATAACTTCTTGAGCTAGATGCAAGTAATTGGTAGCTCCTTTGCTTGTTGCATCGTAATTTATGATGCTTTCGCCAAAACTTGGCGCTTCACTCAATTTTACATTTCTCTGAATAATAGTTTCAAAAACCATGTCGTTAAAATGTTTCTGAACCTCTTCCACCACTTGGTTTGATAGACGTAAACGGGAATCAAACATGGTCAATAATAATCCTTCGATGTCTAAATCTGGATTGTGAATTTTTTGGATGCTTTTTATAGTATTTAGCAGCTTCCCCAAGCCTTCCAGTGCAAAATATTCACATTGAATAGGAATAATGACTGAGTCAGCAGCGGTCAATGCATTTAAGGTAAGTAATCCGAGTGATGGGGCACAATCAATTATAATATAATCATACTCATCTTTGACACTTTCCAGTGCTTTTTTAAGCATATACTCCCTGTTTTCTTTATCGACTAACTCGATTTCAATAGCAACAAGATCAATATGCGATGGAATTACGTCCACATTTATGGCCGAACATTTTATTATAGCTTCTTTTGGGGTATTGCTATGTTCTAGAATTTGATATGTTCCTATTTCAACAGATTCAACATCAATTCCCAATCCTGATGATGCATTTGCTTGTGGATCAGCATCAATAAGCAACACTTTCTTTTCTAAAACTCCTAATGAAGCGGCAAGATTAACTGATGTTGTAGTCTTTCCTACTCCTCCTTTTTGATTAGCAATCGCGATGATTTTGCCCATTTATTTTTCTAAATTTTGAACCGTAAAAATACAATTATTTATGGTTTCTAAAAATCTATTTTGTTAACATTCGTTAAAGCTTGATTCCTTGCCTTTTGACAGATTTTCATTTTAACACCGGTATGCTTTTCTTTAACCCTTTTTACAATTCGTTTCATTCTCAGTATTTCAGGTATTGAACACAATCTTTTTCTTTAGTCTATAAATTGATTTGCTTTTGATAACCTGTGCATCAAGAAAAAACAGACTAGCGAGTCTATAATTAACTGTAAGGTAAGCTGATAGAGCGTAAGATTATGGGTTGTATTTTACTGATGCGATCAAAGAGATAGAATAAAGGTATCCTGTAGGCTTTAACTAAACTGAAATCGTTATGTTTACATAAGTAAGTGTTAAAGACACAAAAATTGAGGCCTTAGTTATAAAAGTCAGATTTATTTTCTTTTTTCAAGTGTTACTTCCAAGGGGAATGCTCATCGGTAAAAAGGAGTTTGCGGGTTAATTTCAACAATGAGATTTTATGAAATAAATATTCCAAATTTATCAATAATATTTAAAACAGAGTTCTTTATTAAATATCTGTAGAATCAATTTTTTTAGTAATTAATTTGACAAAATAGTGAGCAAGATGAAAATTGGATTAGTAGGATTTGGAAAAACAGGTAGAGCCGTAGCTTCGGTAATACTTCAAAATAAAGAATTTTCTCTGGAATGGGTGTTGCGTAAAAGTACACTTTTAGAACACCGATCTGTGGCTGAATTCTTAGGTCTGGATGCTAAGGAGGCTGGTTTAATTTATTCGACTTCCAGTATTTCTATGAAAGAACTTTTAGATACACATCCGGTAGATCTTATAATTGATTTTTCTTCAGAACAAGGCATATACACCTATGGATTATTAGCTGCTGAGCGAGAGATTAAAATTCTTTCAGCTATCTCGCATTATAAACCTGAAGAAATAAAGGTACTTCATGAACTGGCACAAAAAACCACTGTTTTTTGGTCTCCAAATATTACTTTAGGGGTTAATTTTTTACTTTTTGCCGCTAAATTTTTAAAAAAAATAGCCCCTTGGGTAGATATTGAAATCAATGAAGAGCATTTTAAACTAAAAGAAGGGACTTCAGGAACTGCAATTAAAATTGCCGAGGCTTTAGATGTTGAGAAAGAAAATATAAATTCAGTCCGGGCAGGGGGAATTGTGGGAAAACACGAAATAATTTTTGGATTTCCATTTCAAACCGTTCGACTCATTCATGAATCTATCTCTAGAGAAGCATTTGGTAGTGGTGTTATTTTTGTTGCTGAAAATTTAAAAAACAAGAATAAAGGATTTTTTACTTTTGAAGATATTTTACAACCTTACTTTACAGCTTAGGTGTTTAAGATTCGCATTCAGGCTTTTTAAAGGTGCGATTACAAAACGTTTTATACAAAAAAGCTGAACTTTACAGTTCAGCTTTTGTCGGGGTGGCAGGATTCGAACCTGCGGCCTCCTGCTCCCAAAGCAGGCGCGATAACCGAGCTACGCTACACCCCGTTATTCTGGTGCAAAGATAGAATTATTTTTTATTTGAGCAAATCAAAAATAGAAATAGGAGAATATTATTTCGAGATAGGTAAAAATGATGTTTTTTTAGTCAAAATTTTTATTAAAAAACTACATTTGCACTATCAAAAAAATATAACAAATCGTACTATGTCTGATACTATCGAAAAAATTAAATGTCTTATTATCGGTTCTGGTCCAGCAGGGTATACTGCAGCAATTTATGCCGCCAGAGCAAATATGAATCCTGTTTTATACCAAGGAATGCAACCAGGAGGCCAGCTGACTACAACTAATGAAGTAGAAAATTGGCCTGGAAATCCTGAAGGGATAACTGGTCCAGAAATGATGGTGGGGTTGCAAGCGCAAGCACAACGTTTTGGTACTGATGTACGTGATGGTTGGGCTACCAAGGTTGATTTTTCAGGTGATATACATAAAGTTTGGATTAATGGTACCAAAGAATTGCATTGCGAAACCGTAATTATTTCGACGGGAGCAACTGCTAAATATTTAGGATTGCCATCAGAGCAACACTATTTAAAAATGGGTGGTGGCGTTTCAGCATGTGCCGTTTGTGATGGTTTTTTCTATAGAAATCAAGAAGTTGTAATCGTGGGAGCCGGAGATTCGGCTTGTGAAGAGGCACATTACCTGTCTAAACTTTGTAAGAAAGTAACGATGTTGGTTCGTAGTGAAAAATTCAGAGCTTCAAAAATCATGGAGGAACGCGTTCGTAAAACAGAGAATATTACGATATTAATGAATCACGATACCGTAGAAGTTTTAGGAGATGAACAAGTGGTAACAGGCGTAAAAGCTTTAAATAAAACCACCAATGAAGTTTTTAATATCGAAGCCACTGGTTTCTTTGTGGCAATTGGTCACAAACCCAATACAGATATTTTCAAAGACTACATCACATTAAATGAAACAGGATATATCATCAATACTCCCGGAACTTCAAAAACAAATGTTGATGGCGTTTTCGTAGCTGGTGATGCAGCGGATCATGTCTATCGTCAAGCAATTACTGCTGCGGGAACTGGTTGTATGGCTGCACTTGATGCAGAACGATATTTAGCGGCTAAAGAATAATCAAATTCTGGAAGTTTCAATATATAAAAGTCCTAATTTGCGAAAATTAGGACTTTTTCAGTAGGAGTATTTGAAGTCTACTTTTATTTTTTGGTTCTCACTTCCATTTGAAGAGGATCTTCTATTTCAATTTTTTAATCAATTTTGCTTCATCGGCAAATTTTCGTATTTCTATTTTTGGGGAACCTAGAAGTTGGATTTCAGATCTCTCACCCGCATCAATAATTACCGCTGTTTCGGTAAATAAACTACACTTTGTATCACTTTCGGTTGTTATATCAGCATTTTTTGTGGTAAACTTACTTCCGATAAATGAGGCATTGTTGTCCAGCCGAATTATAGTATTAGCAGCATTCCCTTCAAGATTAGCATTCGATTTTTGGTACATATCCACTTTCAAATCAATAGTGGTTATTAATGCCTTAAGAGATGAATTTTCACTTAACTCGATAGTGGTGTTTTCGGATTTTAGATTGAGTTCTATTTTCGATTTTTCGTCAGCTTGTAGTAAGAAATTCGTCGTATTTACATTCAAAAATAATTGAGAAGTATCATGGGCTTTAACTGTAATAGTATTCAATAAAAGTTCCTGTATTGCAGTAACAGTTGATTCATTTTTTGCAGTAATTAGATTTAAATCATTGGTGTATGTTACCCTTACTACCATTTTTTTATAATTGATGGCTTGTTTAGTGGTATAAATGCGCAATATATGATCGCTTAAATCCAAAGAAACAATACTTTGCAGGTTTTCATCCGTTTCAATTTTTAGTTCTGCTTTTTCTCCTCTTTCTAAATGTACCTCGATATTGTCTTCAACTAGTAATGCCGCAAAATTTCCAATTTCTCTTTGCTCAACAGTGACTGTTTTTGATCCTTTTATTTTTTCTTTTTTCTGTGCCAAGAGTACTGTGGTTGATAAAAAGAATAGGAGTATAAAAGTATATTTTTTCATAATGATTTGGATTAGAGTCTTTACAAATATAAAAAAATCATCCACTTATGATGGATGATTTTTTAAATTTCAAAAAAAATGTTTCTTATTCTCGATTGATACTTCCTCCAGAATTAGTGTTTTTCTGAATTGTTTTTGGCTGTATATCGTAATTAATGTTTCCTCCGCTCGATGCCTTTGCAATTAAACTAACAATAGGATGAACATTTATGGTAGCTCCACTAGAAACATCTGCAGTTACTTCATTGGCCAATAAATACTCTGCTTTGATTTCACTTCCGCTTGATGCACTAGTTTTAATCTGTAATGCTTTTCCATTGACAGTGATACTGCTACCGCTGCTACTATCACAGGTAATGTTATCGGACTCAATATTAATGTCCATCGAGGCAGCACTCGATGTATTTAGTTTGATATGTTCCCCTTTTAATATATTGTTGCTTGTAATTGTTGAACCGCTTGTAGCTTCTAATTCATGAATAACAGGCATTTTTACGGTTACTTTTTTTGATTTCATGTTGGTAAACGAATTTTTATCACAAGAAATTATAAGAGTTCCATTTTTAACTGTGGTACTGATGTGTTTTTGTAAATTATCATCAGCTTCAACCACTATTTCAGTTTTATCTGATTGCTCAATAACAAGATCTATGGCATTATTGACTTCTATACTTTTGAAATCGCCGTCAACAACGCGTCTCTCCGTGGTTACATTGCCGCTTCCTTCTATTGAATTTAAATTAATAGAATGGTTGCATGATGCTAACAACAAAGCGGTTAATACAACCAGAATAAATTTAGTAATTAATGTGATGATTTTTAACATGATTAATTCGTTTTAATGATTATCCCGTCTTTATTTATTTTTAATCCTTTATTCCTCCCATTTGATTTTACAGAGTCTTTCTGAATAGAGACTCCATCGTTATTAATAGTAACAGTTACATCAGTACTATCGTTTAGGGTGTCGCTATTTACATCATTATATTCGTTTTCATCAGCGGGACAATTTAAACATTTTATTTGAGAATCTTCAACTTTGTAAATGTAATTATCTGAACTGTAGTGTAAATTGAAGTATTCGTCATCTGATCGGTCGTAGTTTTGTACACTTGAATCAGCTTTTAGTAACAATCCTTCTGGTGCAAATAATGTTATTTCTATTTCTTGATCTCTATATTTATTTTTTAAATCGCTCAGTAAATAATTATCTAAAATTAGTTGATTGCCCTTTATTGTATAACTGTATTTAATTTGTTCTGCTCTTCGTTTGGCTTCAGATAACGATTTTCCTTTTGCTTCTTTTTCAATTTGAATGTAAGGTAGTTTCTCATCCGTCTTTTCTATTCTAAAACTAACTTGATTGGAATAAATAACATCATTTCCAGTAGAATCCTGAGTTACCATAAAATCATTACGATCTTCAACATTTTTAGCAAAATAATCATTGTGTTTAAATTTGATAAAAAGAGTGTCATTTGGATTCAAACTAATAGTTTCTTTTTTAACCACTCTTCCATCTACAGCAAATGCACTGGCTTGTTTTATTCCTATTGCAATTGCTAATGAAACGGCAATTAGCCAAAGTGCAAAAAGTGTATATTTTGCAATATTTCCAATAGATTTCATATTAGGAGCTAAAAGTTTAAAACCTAATAATGCTAGAAAAAAGAATGGGATGCCAACGGCAAAGAACATTAAAAGTCCAAAAGCCCATATTGGATAATCTGTAAAATTCCCTGCTTCTATAAAACCTTGCCATGGAAAATCAATAAAAGCACCTGAACCTAGGGTGAAAATTCCAATTAAAAGGAAAAATAGTACAGTTACTCCCCCAAGTATTAAAAGTACTCCTAAGAACTTTGCAAAAATCTTGAAAATTGTCATGATAAAGTCTCCAAAAGAACTTCCGATTTTTCCTGCACCTGTTTTTATTTGGGCACCATATTTATCATAATCGGCATTTTTTATCTTATCCGAAACATTTTCAAATTCCTCCCGTACTTTTTTTTCAATATTGGAGATCGTAACCGGTTCTCCGGTCATTTCTAATTTCTCAGTAGTCGTTATGGCTTCTGGAGTTACAATCCAAAGAATGATATAGGCTACTATTCCTGTTCCAAATCCAGCAAAAACTAATAAAATAAGTACAATTCTGATCCATACGGCATCAATCCCAAAGTAATGACCCAAGCCTGATGAAACACCACCAATCATTCCTTTTTCTTTATCACGGTATAATTTTTTTGTTCTTCTGGTTGTGTTGCTGCTGTAGGTATTTGTTCCTTTGAACTCATCTTCAATGATGTAATCTTCTGGTTGTCCCATTACTGCAATCACTTCATCTACATCTTTCAAACCAATAACATATTTATCCGTTTTTTGCTTTTCGTTCAACAATTCTGAAACACGCATTTCGATATCTTTTATGATCTCATCATGTCCAGATGAATTGGATAAAGAACGTTTTATAGCGTCAAAATAGCGTGTCAATTTTTGGTATGCATCCTCATCTATGTGAAAGAACATTCCGCCTAGGTTTATATTTACAGTTTTGTTCATGACTATTGTTTTTGGTTGGTTATTAGGTTTACGGCATCCGACAATTCTGTCCAAGTACCATTTAATTCATTTAAAAAAGTTTGTCCAATTTCTGTCAGGCCGTAATATTTTCTTGGTGGTCCTGAAGTTGATTCTTCCCAACGGTAGTTGAGTAATCCATCATTTTTTAAGCGCGTTAGCAGTGGATAAATGGTTCCTTCTACAACTAATAATTTTGCGTTTTTCAATGTGTCTAATATTTCCGATGTATAGGCATCTTTTTCTTTTAAAACGGATAAGATGCAAAACTCGAGAACACCTTTACGCATCTGGGCTTTTGTGTTTTCAATGTTCATAATTTCTTTTTTTTGATTTTGTGTTGATTAAACTGTTCATTTTTTGATTGATGATGATTGTTGATGAATCCTTTTTGAGCAAGAATACAATCGCTCTCTACTAGGCATTTTTTTTGGAGCTTATTCCTGCTTTCCATTTCAATCTTTTTATTTTTAAAGAAAAAATAAAAAAGGATTTCTATTGTAATCAGGGCTATTGGGGTCGCTCTATTTAGTACTGTTGTTGTCTCTAATGTAGTATTGCTGTTGTTATTTTATAAAAGGAATCGTAATCGGATACGTGTATTTTTCTCCGTTTGATGTTTTGATAGAAGCATAAATAATCAAAAAGAATTCAGCCACTTTCAAAAGCCCAAAAATTAACACACTAATTATTCCAACGGTTAATACTCCAATATTGTCCCCAAAATTAAAATTTGAAAATGTGAATTCATGATCATTTACGAGTGTCTCAAAGGGAATGTTTTTAAACACAGAAATGATAAAGGAAGGAATTGCAATCATTAGTAATATTAGAGAGTACAGTAATAAACTTAATTGAAAATTCAGTACTTGTTTTCCGTGGTGATCCACAAATTCTGATTCTTCTTTTTTAGAAGTCCAAAGAATTATTGGAAAAATATAATTTCCAAAAGGGATAAAATATTGAGTTAATGTACTCAAATGGGTAAAAGTAGCGATGTTTTTTTCAGTAGTTGTTTCCATGATTAAAAGTATATAGTAATTTCTTATGCAAATATATATCTAAAAGACAGTATCTTGTTACGCATAGTACCAAATATTAACACAATATTAACAAATTAATTTTATATGTATGCATACTATTTTTTTGTATTTTAGCAAAAAACCTAAGGTTAATGAACCAACAAGGTTTTAAAATCCCAATAATAATGAAGGATAACGCCGCTATTTTCCTTTAAAAATCAGCTACTTATGAAACTTACCGTATCTAAGCTTAACAAATTTTTATTTTTCAAATTACCTTCGGCATTTATCTGTGGTGTACGTGTTAAAACCATAGATGAAAACAAATGTGTGGTAGCTGTAAAACACCGTTGGATCAACCAAAATCCATTTAATTCTATGTACTTTGCTGTTCAAGCAATGGCAGCAGAGCTTTCTACAGGAGCCTTGGTAATGTTTCAAATTCAAAGTAGTGGAAGAAAAATCTCTATGTTGGTGGCGAACAATAAAGGAAATTTTACTAAAAAAGCGACTGGCATAATTACGTTTACCTGTAATGACGGCCATTTAATAGAAAAGGCAATTCACGAAACCATTACCACTGGCGCAGGACAAACATTTTGGATGAAATCAATAGGGATAGATGAAAAAGGAATACAAGTTTCCGAAATGGACTTTGAATGGAGTGTGAGGGTCAAATAAAAGTACCCTATATTTTCTATCTAATATAGGTACAAATAGAAAACGCCTCTAAATTTAGAGACGTTTTGTGGTATATATTTAAATAAAAATGGTTTAAATTAACATTTTTTCCCACTTGCTTTAGCCATAGTGGCGTCACATTTTTTTCCTTCACCCTTGTATTTTGCTTTGCATTTTTCAAGTTCTGCTGCACTCATTCCTTTTGAATTGGAGTCTTTTTTGGCACAACAAACTTCTTTTGTTGTTTTTTCTTTAGCGACAGTTTTCACTTCTTGGGCACTAAGATTTACGCTAAGGAATGCAAATGCTACAAATGTTAGTATTCTTCTCATTTTATAAATTTTAATATTGGTTTCTTTTTAATTGTGATATCATTCAAATATAAATAATATTTTCACTCCATTTCATTATTTATAGCACTATTTAATTGTATTTAATTATTTTTAGGAATAAAGGATTATTTAATAATTATTTTTTTGCTGAGAACTCCAGTCGAGGTTTTTAGTTTTACTATATATACTCCAGAACTCATTTTTTTGAGGGGAAGTTGAATGTCCTGTTGGTCTTGATTTTTTAAATCCCAACTGGCTACAGCTTGTCCAAGAATATTGAATAAAGTAATTTCCTGAAGTGTCGTATCTACTATTTTGTTGTTAATCATTAGCGCATCCCTATTTTGCGAATGCAGAATTATAATGTCGTTACCACTATTGATTTTTTCACTTACTCCTAGTGTTTTATCTTTGAAACGCAATGAAAAACGGGTATGAAACTCTCCTTTTGGAATATTAATTTCAAAAATTTGATTCCTGATATTATGATATATTTTAGTTTCGTCATCATATATAAAAATGGGTTGATTGGATTCAAAATTTTCTAAATCGTCAATTAAAAATTTCACTAGTCCTTCACGATCTGTTTTTATGCCAATAGGGTAGGAGGATTCCAGATCAAAATATCCTTCGCCTTGTATTACCAACTGATCAGATCCGTTTAAGAAATACATATCATTTGGGTAATTATCCAGAATAAAACCGTCATAGCCGTAATCAACTGCGCTGGTGGCCTTTTCTTGCATAAATGCCAACAAAACTTGTCGATGGAAATTAGTGCTAGAATTGAAGCCCAAACGAATTCTTTTTAAGGTGTCTTTTTGTACGAGATCACTGTTATTAGTATTCCATGTGTTTTTGTCTTTGCCTTTAGGTTTAATTTTGAAAAGAGTATTTGATGTTGCATCAGTTTCTCTCTGAAATGCACGTTGACTATTTTTAAAAATAACTGTTCCGCCACCACCTGTTTTTCCATACACAAAGAAACCCTGTCCTACTGGAATATGTTGCTTTGGAATTTTATTGCTTAATCCTACACCACTAATCATTCCAGGGACAACAGGCGGTAATCCACCAGATAAATTAAGCACAGCATACCCTCCCAAATATTCTTTTAAAACATGTGAATTGTTGTTTGAGGAATGCTCCCAGAAATAGATGGTCCCGTCTAGACCATTATCCTGAATTCTATCAACGGAGTTAAGGTTATCATTTATAAAAGCATATGCATCTATTGCTGATGGATATGGATTTCCGGTGAGTAATAATTGATCAGCGCTTACCGTATTAGTGAGTATAGTTCCATTATTTGGTTTCCCTATGAAGGTGTAATTTTGAGTTCCAGAGAGCGCTCCGCTTCCTTTTAAGGTAAACCCTTGACCTACCCGTAATGCACTTGTTTCATTTATTTGAATCCAATTTGCGTAAGCGCTGGCATTATTATCAAATTTATAAAGCCAATAGCGCGCCATGCTCACGGGACTTGTTGGTGCACCGTTGTATCCACTAACCCAAGTTATACTTGCTGGGGTTGCAGGATTAGTCCCATCTCTAAATACCCCATTTACGGTATAATTAGTGTTATTGGCTACAGTATTGATAGGACTTACCGGTGCACTCCAATAATTGTAATTGTACAAGTTGGATTGCCCTTGTTGATCTCTTTCTATATAACCCGCACTGGTTACATCTAAATCACTTTCAGTAGTTTGCACTAATTGCGCCATTCCTGTTAGATCTATAATACCATCTAATTTTAGATACCAGTCATTTTGTAATTTGGTATTGTTATTCATTACGATTTTTTTCCCGGAATCTACCACCATGCCCAAATCAATGTTATTGGCCGTTTCGGTAATATCATGTTGCACCTTTACAATAGACCAGTCATTCTCCATGGTGTCATTTCCTCGGATTTCTTTTGAAGGGCTATTGACTGCTGTTGCAAAACTACCAGTTCGTTCCGTTAAAAAAGGCAATGGAGCTTGTTGAAGATAAATGTTTTTATGATTGTAGATTTTTGTTCCGCTGACATCAATTGTAGGAGTCGTCAAATCATCAATGATATCATCTTTATAGTTGTCCATTCTGTAATAACGAAGCAGATTGGCAAAAGGCAAGGAAGCAGGAGATGTCGCAATGTTTTTAGGAACTATTGTGCCTCCAACTTCTGATCCAGTATCCTGAATTTCCTGATAAACCATTCTTTGCAACTGAGAATCAGTTAGGGCAACATTAAAAACACGTATTTCATCTATTTTGCCTTTAAAATATTTAGTATTTGCAACTGGATTTTTTCCTAAAGTTAGAACTGAAGGATCTGATGCGATGGTTCCGCTTGTTGCTTGTGTGGCCACTAAAGTTCCGTTTAAATACAGTTTCAAATTAGAGCCATCATACACAGTACCTACATTATACCATTGGGAAGTATTGAGCGCTGTAGCAAAAGTTACAGTAGCACCATTTACAACCGCTTCCAGTTTTTTAGCAGCGGTGACGCGGATTTGAAATTTATCCTGGCCCACAATAACTCCTTCTGTTGAAAAAGCAGCATTCAAATTGATCCATGCCATTAAGGAAGCATTGGTCAAACCACCCAGAATTGAAGTGCTTTGGCCATAATCATTTCGGCCGTCAAAATCAAGAAGTAATTTGGTGTGTAAATCCCTTGGAGAGCCAAAATAAGCAGTATTAGTATCAAAAGCATCTAAAATTCCATCTTTATCGATATCAGTTGTCCCGTCAATAATACCATCGTTATTAGTATCTAAAGTTTTATAATCATAAATTAATAGAGTATTGGCGATATCAAATGTCAGATCGTTGGATTTTACATCAATATAATTAGGAATTCCATCATTATCGGTGTCCAAAATATAATTTAAGAAAGGAGCAATTGTACTTCCCTGACCTAAATTTCCGTATTGATTGACTCCTGTGCCAAAATCAAAAATGTCTAATATTCCATCACCAAAGAGTTCATTACTTCCATTCCCATCGGTATCTTTAATTCTAAAAGTTTCCGTATCTAATCCATTTCCGGTTCCATCCCCATTTATATCCCCATCCCCGTTGACAAAACCTGTAATAGCATTTGAATTTCCTGCTCCCGATTCATCTACATCAAAAATGCTATCATTATCACTGTCTAAATCCAAATAATTGGGAGTTCCATCACCATCAGAATCAAGAGCAGTTAAAGCAGCATTTGATTCGGCATTATCATGTAGTCCATTACCGTTGGCATCAACCCAAGCCACATCTATTTTGCCTTTGCCATTACTCAAATTTCCTAAACCTACTTCAATAACATCTTCAATACCATCATTATCAGCATCTAAATCAAATAAATCAGCAACGCCATCATAGTCTAAATCACACAGAGTTTGTGAAATTAGAATGTCATCTAGCGCAAGGTCATTACCACTGCCACCTGGCGCATTATTTTTGAAACGAATGGTAAAAGCATTTACATTTCCTAAATTAACACTAGTAGAGAATTGTTTCCATACTCCTTGACTGCAACTATTGTCAGTAATACTTCCTGAACATCTACCTATATCTCCTGTGTTGAAAGAGGTCAGAAAATTGTTTGATAAATCATAAAATTCAACTGTGACATTGGGTAAAATAGTGTTGGGAAAAGTGGATGGCGCCAGTATATTTAATACCCAAAAACTATACGTTATTGGCAAGTTTGATAAAACGCCTGTTATAGTGGTTTCATAGAATACACCTGGTGTAAAGCTGGCATTAAAAACTGCCATTCTTCCGTTAGTATCTCCGGTAGTATGATCTTCTCCATTGTACCATGCTAAATCACCATGAATGTTATCAGGATCGCTTGCTGTTGTTCCAGTTATCTTACTAACAACACAATATTCCCCATCATCCAATATTTTTGAGGATTGTGAAGGACATTCAGCAGTATTAGTACCCACAATTCCATCTTCATAACAATAGGTAGTTGTTGCATTATAGGCAGCAGTAAAGTTTGACGTTCTACCTCCTGTGCCAAAGGTTTCGTTTAGAAATTTATAATTGACTTTATTAGCACTTATAGATTTGCAATTTAGTTCTTCAGTATCATCTTTAATCCCGTCATTATCATCATCTATATCTACATTATCTAAAATACCATCTCCATCACTATCAAAAAACGTTTCGATTCCCCCCCCTTGAATGGTAAACGTATACGGATTCTCATTAGAATCAGTATTTGAAATAGAGATAACAGCTGTTTTTGTACCAATTGTCGAAGGATTGAATGTAACTATAAAGTTTAGGCTACTTATGCCAACGATTGTTGCTGGAAAACTTGGAGCTGTAGTAATTGTAAAATCGCTACCTGTTACAGAAACTGAATTTATAATTAAATTACTGGATCCAATATTTTGAATGGTATATGTTTTATAGATTGTTCCTGCATTAGTATCTACTGATCCAAAATAAGTATCGTCCAAAATGGAAGGAATTGTACTTCCATTCAAAATTGAGGTATTGTTTCCTAGTAAATTAATTTCCTGAGGACCCCAGGTAATTTTTAATTGGCCATTGGAACCATTTCCACCACTTGAAGTTCCATCTGAGGTGCGGTAAGCACCTCCACCTCCACCTCCGGGTGAAAGTCCCACACTTCCTATACCGCTAGATACTGATTTAGCATCTCCACCTTTTCCGCCACCATTTGGAGCAATCGCACCAGATGCGTTTGTAGCGTTGTTGCCAGCAAGAAAAATACCTGCAGAGGAACCACCACCGCCACCAGATTTGCCGGTAACGCCATCAGCTCCTTTTCCTCCTACTAAAAGTGTACCTATTGATCCTGTTCCACCACCATTAACTCCATTACTAATATTATCAGCCACACTATTTCCTCCTTTCGCTATAATGGTAGTTGTATTTAAAAACCAAGAATCACTACTTATTGGAGTTGTTTGTGCGGCACTTCCTGAACCAACTTGTAAATTGTAAGTAGATCCAGCTACTACGGTTATCGTTTTTTTTACATACGCACCGCCACCGCCGCCGCCGCTAGTACCTGTAGTTGATCTACTTCCTCCTTTTCCTCCACCGCCCCAAGTTTCTACTTGTAAGGTTGTTATTCCTGCAGGAACAGTAAAAGTTGTTGTTCCAGGTGTTGTAAATGTTTGTGATTGTGAAAATCCTAAAAAAGGGATGAATATGAAAAACAATGTGCTACATAGCTTTTTAATTAGGAGAGTAGTTTTCTTCATAATTTATTCACTGTATATAATTATGGTTGGGATTTGTCTTTTAAAGTACGAAAGCATGTCAAAAAAATATTTTTCGTAGTTTAAATATATGTTTATTATTTTGATTTATCAGCTTAAGTGCATATAAAATAGATAAAATACATATATTTTTAAATAATGTAAGTTTTATTTTAATTTTTTTAAATAATTATTTATAGGAATCAGTTGTGCTAAATTAAATTATGATGAATATGTATTAATAGTTATTGCTATAATTGGATGGATTAAATACGTTAGATTTAAATTATTTTATACCATTGTAAAAGTGGTTTTTTGTATTTTTAATAAGTGGAACTATTTACTAGTAATACAGATAACTTTTTTTGGGATTAATATAGGAGATGTAATGGTCAGTCATATATACCTGTTTTTTATTAAAAAGAATATGTATTTAGTGCTTTTTTCTTATAAAAGGTGTAATCTTTACAAGAGATAGTCCTAAAAAATTAGTTCGAAAGGATTCTTTGGTTGAATTTTAAATTCAACACTTTTTTTGCTAAAAACTAAAAAAGCCTGAAATTGGATAGTGGGGAATTTTAATAAATATTCTGATAAAATGTATTTTTTTAATTTAGGTAAGACGAGGATAATGTTTGCGTTATAATAGATTTGATTTTTAATTTTTTGATTAAAAACTAAAGGAATGAAAATGCGATTTTCTCCTTGTTTAATAATGAAAACAGCATGTTTTTGTTATAAATGCATAACTGCGATCACTAGTATCTATTAGTTGTATTATATCAAATTTAGAAAGAGGCACTAAAAATTTCAATCTTTGGAACTTAATAAGGCATTCCTTTTGGTCACTACTAGGGTTGAAGTCTGAATAATTGGTCGAATTTTAAACATAAAAAAACCCTAACATATTGATGTTAGGGTTTTTGCTTTGGTAGCGAGACCGAGATTTGAACTCGGGACCTCAGGGTTATGAATCCTGCGCTCTAACCGACTGAGCTATCTCGCCATAAATAGGAATCTTTAACTATCCCTGAATGCGGGTGCAAATATAAAAATAATATTACAGCTTACAAGTATATTTTTAATAAAAAAAAATATTTTTAAAAACGCTTTTTTTTTGTAGTTATATTCTATATATTTCCGAAAAATTAAATGTAGCTCATGGATCAAAAAGTACGTTACGAAATCGAATTCCCTATCAATTCATCGCCTCAATTGTTGTATCAATATATATCGACTCCATCAGGTTTATCTGAGTGGTTTGCTGACAATGTAAATTCAAGAGGTGAATTTTTTACTTTTATTTGGAATGACTCCGAAGAAAAAGCTAGATTAGCTTCTAAGAAAACAGGAGAAAAAGTAAAATTTAAATGGGTAGATGGAAATAATAAAGATACGGAGTACTTTTTTGAATTGCATATTTTAGTCGATGAGCTTACCAAAGATGTCTCTTTAATGGTAGTCGATTTTGCAGATAAAGACGAGGTGGATGAAGCCACACTATTGTGGGAAAATCAAATTTCGGATCTGAAACATCTTATAGGTTCTGTGTAGAAAATCATATTTTATAACTTATATTTGCCCTGAATAAAATTTAGGGCTTTTTTATGATTAATTTTAATGGGACTATTGTGTCTGAGGATGGCAATATATTGTCACAAAACCGTGCTTTTTTGTTTGGTGATGGAGTTTTTGAAACAGTTAAAATAATAAACGATAAAATTCTTTTTCTGGAAGATCATTATTTTAGATTAATGTCTTCCATGCGCGTGGTAAGAATGGAAATACCCATGAATTTCACAATGGAATACCTGGAGGAACAAATACTTTCTTTAGTAACAAAAAAGGGAATATCTAATTCCTCTCGAGCCAGAATTACAGTGTATAGGAATGATGGAGGTTATTATTTACCACAAAAAAATACGGTATCTTTTTTGATTCATGCTGTAGCGCTTGAAAACTCCTTTTATTCCATCGAAAAAAAGGAGTATGAAGTAGATTTATATAAAGATTTTTATATTACTAAACAATTGCTTTCCTCCATCAAAACGACTAATAAAATCATTAATATAACAGGAAGTATTTTTGCAAGTGAAAACAGCTTAGACAATTGTTTATTGTTAAATGACAGTAAGAATGTGGTTGAAGCATTGCAAGGAAATATCTTTCTGGTTTTGGGAAATAAATTGATTACACCGCCAGTTTCTGAAGGATGTCTTAATGGGGTTATGAGGAAACAGATTTTAAATCTTGCTAAAAACATAGAAAATTTAGAAGTTGCTGAGGAAGTAATCTCTCCTTTTGAACTTCAAAAAGCAGATGAATTATTTGTAACAAATGTTATTAAAGGAATTCAGCCAATCACTCAATATCGCAAAAAAACATTCGCAACGAACATATCCTTACAACTGTTAGAGAAGCTCAATGAAATGATAAAGATTGCTTAGTTCAAGTATGGATTTTCTGGTGCATTTGACCAAATCAAGTATTCGCCACCTAATTCCATAATTTGTTCTTTCCAAAAATGAGTTGCTGATTTTCCTATTATTTTATTCTCATAGCTATTTGCAGTAATAATCCAAGAGTGGCTTTTCATTTCGCTTTCTAGTTGATTTTCATGCCAGCCAGTGTATCCCAAAAAGAATCGAATGTTGTCTTTGCTTATCTCTCCTTTATTAATGAGTTCTTTAGTAGATTCAAAATCACCACCCCAATAAATTCCATTCGATATCTCAATACTATTGGGAATCAGTTCTGGAATATTGTGAATAAAATATAGATTGTCTTGTTCTACTGGCCCTCCATTATAGATTTTAAACCGCGCATCAATATCAGGTATCAAATCGTGAATGGTATATTTCAAAGGTTTATTAATTATAAAACCAACGGATCCCTCTTCGGTATAGTCAGCTAGTAAAATTACCGATCTATTGAATGATAAATCCCCAATTATCGTAGGCTCTGCAATAAGCAAATATCCTTTTTTTAATTTATCTGTTATCATCGGATTAGAATTTTTAATAAATTTAAGTTTTTTATTATAATAGTCCCAAATAAAATCGTTGAAACACATAAAAAAACCTTCCAGTTGGAAGGTTTTGATTATATAAGGGGGACTAAAATTAGTTTACCGCTCCTTCTAATTCTGCACCTGCTTTAAATTTTACTACATTCTTAGCAGCGATTTGTATAGTCTTCCCAGTTTGAGGATTTCTACCGTCTCTAGCTGCTCTAGCAGAAACAGACCATGATCCGAAACCTACTAAAGATACTCTTCCACCTTTTTTCAAAGTACCTCCTACGTTTCCTAAAAATGACTCTAAAGCTAATTTTGCAGCAGCTTTTGTAATTCCTGCATCAGCAGCGATAGCATCGATTAATTCTGATTTGTTCATAATAAATAGTTATTAATTGTGGTTAAAATAAATTGTTAATACACAAATTTAGTAGGAAATACGTTCCTTGCAAGCGTTTTATGTTAATTTAGCTTGATTTGTTAATAACTTATTTTTTTTGTTGATAAATCAATAGTAATATCTGATTAAAGTTTATAAATACCCGTTTTTGTTGGTGTTAATAGGCTTTTGCCTCATTTGAAAAAGTAATTCCATTCAGTAATTCAGGCGTGCTCATTTTCTTTTTGCCGGGAAACTGTAATTGGAGTATTTGAATAAATCCATTTTTTACAGCAATCTTCATTTCTTTTTTGGTACAAATCAAACTGCCGATTGTGTAATTATGCTCTTCAGAAAGGGTCTTGGATTCATATATTTTCACATTCCATTCTTCGTTTTTGTCTGCAAAAAAGCACCAAGCAGCAGGGTAAGGACTTAAGCCTCGTATCAAATTGTTTATTGTCAAAGCTGATTTTGTCCAATCTATTTTGCAATTCTCTTTATTTAGCTTGTAGGCCGTTTTAATATCAGCATCATCTTCTTGAATAGTTGTTGTTACGTTTCCTTTTTCGATCTTCTCCAAAGTGTCAATAACGGTCTTACTTCCCAATTCCATTAAGCGATCGTGCAAGTGTCCTGCATTTTCGGTTTTATCAATTGGAATTTCGGAACTTAAAATCATGGCGCCGGTGTCAATTTTATCATCTAAAAAAAAAGTAGTTACTCCTGTTTTTGTTTCACCGTTTATGATGGCCCAATTTATAGGTGCCGCACCACGATAGTTTGGCAGTAAAGATGCATGAAGATTAAAAGTGCCTAAGGATGGCATTTCCCAAACTACTTTTGGTAGCATTCTAAAAGCAACAACAATTTGTAAAGTAGCATTCAAAGATTTTAATTCTGATAAAAAAGTCTCGTCTTTTAAATTTAAAGGCTGTAATAAAGTAAGATTATTAGTTAGTGCATATTCTTTTACTGCTGAGTATTTTAATTTTTGTCCACGACCTGCAGGTTTGTCTGCAGCGGTAATAACGCCTACAACTTCATAGTTGTTCTGGATTATAGTATTTAAAATTCCTACAGCAAATTCTGGAGTTCCCATAAAAACAATTCGTAATTTTTCCATTATGATTTTAAAGTATATTTATTATTTGGTTGTACCAAAATTGTATTGTTTTCTAATAAATCTTGAAGTACAAAGATAACATTGTCCTGACTATTTTTAGTTTTGGTTTGAATGTCTCTTGAGCTTAAATCTTCGGTTTGCAATAAAGCAATTATTTCTTCCGCAAGTAGGGCGATGTCTTTATTCTTAATTTTATTGGTAATGCAAAACGAACAAATACAACAGTCAACAGTCGTTTTTTCTCCAAAATAATTTAAAATCAATTTATTTTTGCAAACCTTTTTAGAATTGATGTAATGAATAACGGATTGTAATTGCGCTATTTTTAATTGATTTTGATTTTCTAAATGTTTTGAAACCCGATTAATGGTTCTTTCATCTTCTCGTACTTCATTGAATAATAAAGTGGCGTCATTATTTTTAGAATGGTATTCTATAATTTTTTTTTCTTTTAATTTATGTAAAACAGTCTGTATTTCGGTTTCCTTGTGATTTGATTTTTTAGCAATCAATTGTACGTTGAAAGCAGTTTGCATTTCATAAATTCCCGGATACGTGCGTAATATGGCTAAAATAATTTCCTCATCATTCGGATTTAAACTCATATACCGGAGTACTTCTTTGGAAGGTATAAGAAATTGTAAGGTGATTTTTTCTGAAAATTCTTGGGAAAGATTAATAATTCCTTGCCGATCCAAAAACTGCATGGCATTGTAGGTTTTTAAAGTGGGGAATTCATATTTTGAACAAAAACGGTGCAAATTGAATGTAAACTCTTCGTTGATACCTTCTCCGTAGGCAATTTGAAAATAATTGCATAACTTGATATACATTACATTTAGAAATTTTTTGTCAGGAAGGATATTTATAAATTGGTTTTCTACCTGAATCCTGTCGGAAGGGCTTGTAAGTACTATTGCAAAGGCTCTTTCTCCATTTCTTCCGGCACGTCCGGCTTCTTGATAATAGTTCTCCATGTTTTCGGGGAGTTGAATATGGATTACCGTTTTTACATTGGCTTTGTCAATTCCCATTCCAAAAGCATTAGTTGCCACAATAACTTGTACGTTCTCCTTCATCCAGGATTCCATGTTTTTATCTTTTTCTTTTGATGAAAGTCCGCCGTGATAATAGGTTGCTTTGTATCCCAACGAATTCAGTTGGGAAGATATATCTACACACGATTTTCTGTTGCGTACATAAATTATGGAGGGTTGCGGGTTTTTCTTCAAAATCTGTTCTATTCGGAAAAGTTTATCCTCGACTTCAAAAACCATGTACGCAATATTTTCTCTTGCAAATGATTTTTCGAAAACCTGTGGTTTATGCAATCCTAATTCACTGATAATATCCTTTCTGACTCTTGGAGTTGCCGTAGCTGTTAACGCTAAGAAAGGTACTTTTGGAAAATGTTTCTTTAATTCTGAAATTTTCAAATAAGCGGGACGAAAATCATGCCCCCATTGGGACACACAATGCGCTTCATCAATTGTGATTAAATTAATAGGGAGATTTTTTATTCGCTCTAAAATCCAATCGGATTGGAGTCGTTCTGGTGATAAATAAAGGAATTTATAATTTCCGAACTGGCAATTGTCCAGTAAATCAATCATTTCTTCGGATCTGATACCTCCCGTTAAGGCAATGGCTTTGATATTTCGCTTTTGCAAATTAGCGACTTGGTCTTTCATTAACGCTACCAAAGGGGAGATAACGAGGCAAATCCCTTCTTTCATCATGGCCGGAATCTGGAAACATACTGATTTTCCTCCACCCGTTGGCATTAACACAAAGGTATCTTGGTCACTTAAAACGGAGTTGATAATTTCGTTTTGTAGCGATCTGAATTTATCGTGTTGCCAATATTTTTGAAGAATAGCTACCGCTTCTTGCATAGATTTTAGATTTCATTTTGTAGATAACATCCCAAATCGTAAATCCTAAAGTTGCAATTTATTTAGAAATTTCATCTAAGATAAAAAGAATTCGGTTATCTAGTGTATCTTTAGGCACTTCGATGAGTTCGTAACCATAATTTTGATAGGTTTCGGTAAGGTGGTTGTAAATAAGTTTAGCTTGTTCAAAGTTTTCATAGCGTTCTTGATCACTTATGTATATTTCCTCCCATGGCGGAAGCAAGAAGATTTTTGAATATAAATGTTCGCGACAGGCTACATCAAAAGTGGCAGGATAACTATCACCAATGTAATGCATATAAGCCAAAACATCGGGAATTCCTCTGTCGATAAATACGACATCATGAGGTTCTTTTGAAGCGTTTTGAAATTGTTTTTTCCTCCCTTCCAGAAGTAATTCACTGAATAATAAGGGTTTTTCTAAAAACAATTGTTCTATTCCTTGTTTCTTTGCCTCTAATGTGACTTCCCGAGAAATTTCAGGATAGCAACAATATCCGCTAGCGATCAATCCGTCGATGATTGTTGTTTTACCTGTTCCTGGACCGCCAATGATAACTATAATTTCTTTCTGCACCTTTAAAAAATAAGGGGCAAATTTACTTAAACTTATTGGGATTTGAAAAAATGATTGCACTTAAAATAAGAATAGACAAAAAATCATAATTCAAAATTCATAATTTACGTTTGAAACCGTATATTTGCCCTTATTTTTAGATAGAAAATGGATAAGAAGACAGAAGAATTTTATGATAGATTAAAAGTTGAGTTGGATATGAGTAATACATGGCCAGCGGAATACTTATTTAAATTTATTGTACCATCAGAAAGTGATAATGTAGAACGTGTTGAGTTGGCTTTTGATTGCATGGGTGCGGTTATAAAAACTACTAAATCTAAGACAGGGAAGTTTACTAGTATATCTGTTGATGTAACCGTAAAAGATGCCCAAGAAATAGTAGATAAATACCTAGAAGTTTCTACCATAAAAGGGATTATTTCCCTTTAGATATAAAATAAAATTTTGAGGCAATAGGTTCGAATGGTTCAAATGTTCGAAAAAAGCCATAAAAATCAAAAAGATACATTCGAATATGAATTCAAAATATATTAAAGAAAACTCAAACGATGTGGTGCATCACTTGGAATATAATGCTGAGCGATCGCATTTAATAATTCCAGAATACGGGCGCCATTTGCAAAAATTAATAGATCAGGCAACTAAAATCGAAGATGATGTAGAACGCAATAAAGCTGCAAAATACATTATTCAGGTAATGGGGAGTTTGAATCCTCATTTGCGCGATGTTCCTGATTTTCAACATAAATTGTGGGATCAGCTTTTTATTATGTCTGATTTTAAATTAGTTGCTGATTCACCGTATCCTATTCCATCACGTGAAGTGCTGCAATTAAAACCGGATGTTTTAAAATACCCCCAAAACTTTCCGAAATACAGGTATTATGGCAATAACATAAAATACATGATTGATGTAGCCAATAAATGGGAAGATGGTGAGATGAAAAGTGCTTTGGTAAAAGTAATTGCCAATCACATGAAAAAATCCTATTTGAGTTGGAATAAAGATACTGTTAAGGATGATGTTATATTCGAACATTTATTTGAACTATCTGAAGGTAAATTAAACTTGATTCAAAGTACGGAAGAGTTATTAAATACCACTGATTTATTAAGAACCAATAAACGTGTTTCTAATAAAATTTTGCCGGTTGGTCAACCAAAAATTCTTAGCAATAAGAGTGCAAAAACTGGAAAACCAAACCCAATTCACAAAAACCAAAATAGAAAACCTTTGTAAGTAAGTTATAAAATAGGCATTTTAAGTTGTGGATTTTTCAATAGTAACTTTTAGCGCGTAACTTTTTAACTCAAAATTAAATAATTTATAACTGTAAAAAATGGGAATTTTCAAAATAGAAGGAGGCATTAGTCTAAAGGGAGAGATCACGCCACAAGGGGCTAAAAATGAAGCATTACAGATCTTATGTGCCGTTTTGTTAACTCCTGAAAAAGTGATTATCAATAATATTCCTGATATTATTGATATCAATAAACTAATTACGCTTTTAGGAAATTTAGGGGTGAAAATCCAAAAAACTGGATCAGGCTCTTATACTTTTCAAGCAGATGAAGTAAACATACAGTATCTGGAAACAGAAGCATTCAAGAAAGAAGGCGGTTCCCTGCGAGGTTCTATTATGATTGTTGGACCACTTTTGGCTCGATTTGGTAAAGGTTATATCCCAAAACCAGGGGGTGATAAGATAGGTCGCAGAAGATTAGATACCCATTTTGAGGGTTTTATAAATTTGGGAGCTAAGTTCCGTTACAACAGAGAAGATCATTTTTATGGTGTAGAAGCGCCTAAAGGATTAAAAGGAGCTGATATGTTACTGGATGAAGCATCCGTAACTGGAACGGCTAATATTGTTATGGCAGCGGTTTTAGCTAAAGGTAAAACAACAGTTTATAATGCTGCTTGCGAGCCTTACTTGCAACAATTGTGTAAGATGTTAAACTCGATGGGAGCAAAAATTACAGGGGTAGGATCTAATTTATTGACTATTGAAGGGGTTGAAAGTTTAGGCGGTTGTGAACATAAAATTCTTCCTGACATGATTGAAATTGGAAGTTGGATTGGTCTGGCTGCAATGACAAAATCAGAAATTACTATAAAAGATGTTAGCTGGGATAATCTGGGTGTTATTCCTAACACGTTTAGAAAATTAGGAATCACTTTAGAACGACGTGGTGATGATATCTACATTCCCGCTCATGTTGATGGGTATGAAGTAAAAACGGATATCGACGGTTCTATTTTAACGATTGCCGATGCGCCTTGGCCTGGATTCACTCCGGATTTATTGAGCATTGTTCTAGTGGTTGCTACACAAGCAAGAGGTGATGTTTTGATTCATCAAAAGATGTTTGAAAGTAGATTATTTTTTGTCGATAAATTGATTGACATGGGGGCTAAAATCATGCTTTGTGATCCACACCGAGCCGTTGTTATGGGACACGATTTCAAATCGCAACTCAAAGCAACAACAATGTCATCGCCAGATATTCGTGCAGGAATCTCTTTATTGATTGCGGCACTTTCTGCAAAAGGAACCAGTACCATTCAAAATATAGAACAAATTGATAGAGGATACGAGCGTATTGACGAACGATTGAGAGCTATTGGTGCCAATATTGTGCGCGCATAATTAACATAAATCATTAAAAATTTCGTTTAAGTAAGCCAGAAAGGATTTGAATCTAATATTCAATTCGGTTTACTTAAACGATTTTACTTTTATTTCACCTTTAAACAAAGCGCATGTCTAGCGAACAAACGGCAATCAAAGCAACTTATTTTAGTATTATTGGAAATACTTGTCTGGCAATTATCAAAGGTTTGGCAGGTTTTTTTGGAAATTCGTATGCCTTAATAGCAGATGCCATTGAATCTACTACAGATATTTTTGCTTCTTTTTTAGTGTTGTTTGGAATTAAATATTCCAACAGGCCAGCAGATAAAAATCACCCTTACGGACATGGTAGGGCGGAACCATTGATTACTTTTTTGGTTGTAGGCTTTTTAATTACTTCGGCTACGATCATTGCCTATGAAAGTGTTATTAATATTGGAACACCACATCAATTGCCAAAACCGTGGACTTTAATCGTTCTGGGTGCCATAATTATTTGGAAGGAATATTCTTTTCGATTGGTGATGAAAAGAAGTATTCAAACCAATAGTTCATCACTAAAAGCAGATGCTTGGCACCACCGTAGTGATGCAATAACCTCTGTTGCGGCATTTCTTGGGATTTCAATCGCTTTAGTTTTAGGAAATGGATATGAGTCGGCAGATGATTGGGCGGCACTTTTTGCGTCAGGTTTTATTCTGTACAATAGCTATCAAATATTCAGACCGGCGTTAGGGGAGATAATGGATGAACATTTATACGATGATTTGATAGACCAAATTAGATTGATCTCCCTTCAAGTTGACGGAATAATCGATACGGAAAAATGTTTCATCCGAAAAGCTGGTATGCAATATCACGTGGATTTACACGCTAGGGTGGATTCAAATATTACGGTAAAAGAAGGACACGATCTGGCACATAAATTGAAAGATACTTTGCGGGAGGAAATCCCCGAATTAGGACACGTGTTGATTCATGTAGAACCAAATGATTAATCAGGACTGTTCCATAAAAATTGAGAAAGGCACCGGAAATGTTTCCTGTGCCTTTTTTAATTTGGTTTTAAAATTTCAGTCGAAAATTTACTCTAATATATTTAAAAACTTTAGTCCAAAAATGACCCCGTCACCTTGAAACCCATTTTGGTAGGAACGAACATAATCAACACGGAGCATTTTAAATTTGCCAAAACCTAAATTGTCTAAACCCAAGGTAATTTCAGTATAGGGTTTGTTATTGGGTGTTGATAGTGCATGAGCACCTAAAATTAATGTTGATTTTAGTTTGTTCAACAAAGGGATCTTATTCATGATATACCCTTTGTCGTTATATTCGGTATGAGCCTCGAGATAACGGTCATTTGTACTGTTAGAATAGTACGGCAATAAGTTAAATACGTTCAAATAACGCGCTGTTTGTCCAATGTGCGTTTGATTGCCATTGAAATGTTTGTAATCCATAAATGCAATATTATCTGCATTGAGAAATTTTCCTGCTTTTAGGTTCAAACCTAAAACCCCTTTGTTTGCTAATGTTAGGTCATACGTTAATCGGGTGTTGAAATGGTCAAACTCATATTTCTGTTCATTGGCTGCAAATGCTTTCTCGTAGCCTAAATAAAGCGTGGGGTATTTTTCATTTCGGATGTTAAATTTTCCGTCAGGGCGGGAGGAATACTTGTTTCCAAAATTGATTTTTACATACAAATTAGCTTTCGTTAGATGGTGTTTTTCAAAAGCAGGTGTACTATAATCATCTGCTGCCAAAGGATTATTGGAGGTGTATACATCATTTTTGTTAAACAAAGAGAAATTAGTGTTGTTGAACAATGGTTTGCGTTGTTGGTATTCTATTTTTCCACCCAGATTTACTCCATTTGCAATATCTTGACTGTAGCCTATGGCTAACGATTCTAGATTATACAACTTCATAAAATTGTTCTTGAATGCCAGTGAACTTATTGTGTTTATAATTTTGCTTATGGGTTCGCTCGGATTAAATTGCTTGACGGAACTTCCGCCTGTAATATTTAAAGTGGCATAATCCTGATTGTTGAACCGATGGATAAATTGTCCGGAAACACGCAAACGGTCTTCAGCAAAACCATAATTTAGTTTGGCACTTAAGGAAGTGTATATTCCTTTGTTTTCCTGATTTTTCCAATTTGTAAATCTAAAACCAGAATCAAAATTATATCCTTGCACTGTATTAAAACTTAACGAACCAAGGTTTAGTAAACCTTCATAGCTGAGGCTGTATTTTTCTTTACTATTCTTGTAGGTGTAACCAGTTAATACTTTTAATGGTTTGAATTTGTTTCCTTTTGCATCTACTGAGTCCAAGTATTTTTCGGAATTTCGTACCTTGAAAATACTGTCTTTTCTAATGTAATCCGTGCTTTCTTCTATTGTTAACGGAATGGGCCTGTTGTTGTTCCAAAAAAGACTGTCTTTTTTATTGGCATTAATTTCGATACGCGTAATTTCATTGGTAAAAGTCTTGGGAGCAAAAGCATTTATAAATTCATAGTTGCTGTATACGTAATTGTATTTACCGGTAAATTGTATTCCAAAAGCACCTGCAGTGATTTCAAGACTCTGAGTATTCTTGGCCCAAATTTTATTACTGTTGTTATAGCTAAAGTTTTGTTGTAAGGTCATTACATCAACAAATTCCTCTTTCATTCGATACCCTTTTATATCCAAATTAACGGCATAAATGGCCCATGAATCTTCTACAATATAAATATACCCTTCAAAAACGGGTTCGCTATCGCGTTTTGGGATCACTTTTATTTTGTTAATCATATTTTTATTCTCGTCAAAAAATGTACTTTCTAAGGAGTAGTTGTAGTAATTGAAAGCGTTGTTTGCTACTGGGGAAATCATTGCTACACCAAAATCGATAGAGTTGTCATAGAAATCATAGAATGAAGATCTGGCCGTATTGTAGCTATAGCCATTATCCCTGCCACTTACTTTAGAGGCGGTAACTACCTCTTTTAAATTGTTGGGTTTTTCAAATGCTATTTTCGAAAAGGTTTCTGATAAAGAAATAATACCGGTTCCTGTAGAATCTAAAGAGCCATTGAGATCCCCAATTTTTTGGCCTAATATTTTTTTTGGTGCATTTTTTAGTTTAAAAATACCTCTTGAATAAAAATCAGCGTTGAATCGATTTGTTTTTTCGGTATTTTTTTTCCTGCTAGTAATAGCATTTTTTATAATTGCTACCGCTGGATTTATTTTTTTATTGATGATTACTTCATTCAATGAGTAACTTTCTTCAATCATTTTTATATTTAACAAATAGGGAAGTTTGTCAGTTTGTATTACTATTTTTTGGGTTTTAAACCCTAAAAACTGAAAGACAACCGTCGGTTTTTCTTTTTTCTTTAAAGTGAATTCATAATTTCCTTGTTCGTTTGAAGTGGTGCCATTATAAGAATCTTCTTGGAAGATAGTTACAAAGGGCAAGGCATTCCCTTTTTCGTCCGAAATGGTTCCTTTTAATTGTGCAGTACTGACAAGCGAGACCAATAAAAATAATAGTAAAAAGTGTTTTTCCATGAAAGTTTTTTCTTTCACAAAAATAAAAGAAGTTTAAAAAGACCGTATTAAATATTTGTTAAACATTTATAGGGATGAATATTATAGCTAAAAACTATAGAAAAGACTGTATTGCTAACTCGTAACTTTTTAATCCAAAGCCCAAAATAACACCTCTGGCATTTCCTGAAATATAAGATTGATGTCTAAAACTTTCACGAGAAAACGTATTCGAAATATGGACTTCAACCACTGGAGTGGTAACAGCTTTCACTGCATCTCCAATACCTATAGAAGTGTGTGTATATGCGCCAGCATTTATGATAATGCCATCGGATGAAAAACCAACTTCTTGAATTTTATCTATCAATTCACCCTCAATATTACTTTGAAAATAAGAAAATTTCACAAATGGGAATTTTAATTGTAAAGTACTATAATATTCTTCAAAAGTTTCGCTTCCATAAACCGCAGGTTCCCGTTTGCCTATAAGATTAAGGTTTGGGCCATTAATAATACTGATTTTCATAATTACTGTTTTTGTAAAAATAAAAAAACCGTTCCAATTTATAGAACGGTTTTGATAAATTTAATTTTTATTATTCTTAGAATGTGAATCCTGCTGAAATTTGTAGTACTGAATTTTTAACTTCGGCTTCTTTTGAAGCTTCAGTAAGTCCTAATACATAGCGACCTTGTAGAAAAATGTTTTTAGTGACATTTAGAGTTAATCCACCTGCTACTCCAAATTCAAACGTTTCTGCATTTTTAACATCAAATTCGTTTCTCTCACTCAATAAGAAAGATGCTTGTGGTCCAAGATCTAAACTAACGGTTTTGTTAAAATGTATTTTTGCTAAAACCGGAATGGATAAATATCCCAATTCATTTTTGAATTCTTCAAAAGCATTTTTATACGTTGCTCCTTGTGTCGAATATAATAATTCGGGTTGTATAGAAAAACCATCTGTTAATTTAAGTTCAGCCACTAAACCAGCATGATAACTGGTAATTGCATCCGTGTTATAATTGTCACTGTTCACGGTAATATTGCTTCCTGATTGATTTGCGTAATTTAAACCACCTTTAAAGCCAAACTTGACTAATTGTGCTTGCATATCTACTGATACGGCAAGTAGTACTACTGCTAATAGAATTATTCTTTTCATAATTTGTTTTTTTAATGTTAATTAGTATTAATTGAAATGGGACTTTTACTTAAAACTATTTTGTTAGATAATTATTGTTAAGCGTTTTCTTATTTTACATTTACCAAAAATTGGTCCAAAACAGTGCTAAATTAATATTTATTGTTCTTTTTTACAACATTTTAAGGTTTTAAGTATTTTTTCTAGGTGTAAGATAATGATGTACAGCAAGTTGATGTTTGTTGAATGCCGGGGCAGTTTATTGTTTTTTATAATAATATTAGAGTCTTTTATTTAAAAAATTATTTTTTAAATAAATAAACAACTTATTATTTTTCATATCAGTCAATTATCTTAATAAAAATAATTTAATTTTAATATTAGATCTTTCGGGATCGTTTAAAATGTTAATAACTTGTATCGGTAGGAATGGAATTATTTTAAAATTAGTATACTTTTATGAAGATATTAATTTGGAATCATAAAAAATGAAAAAACGTATTTTCTTAGTATTAATTGCTTTTGCTTGTTTTAGTAGCTATGCCCAAAAGGAGGGTGGTTTTAGAGTAGGTCTAGATTTAGGTGTGGTTCCTTCAAATGGCGGAGGAGGCTTACTCTTATCTTTAGAACCTAAATATAACATTAAAGACAATATGAATATAGGTTTAAGAATGGGTCTTGCAGCAATTGTGCGTGATGTCAAACAAAGCAATGGCCAGGTTGACAGTGCAAAACTTTCGGCAAACAGTTCTTTTGTTGGAACCTATGATTATTATTTCAGTACTTCAGGCAAGTCTTTTGTTCCTTATATCGGCGGGGGTGCTGGTTACTATGCGATTGGTAATGTTGAATTTGATGAATCTGATGTTAATTCCGGTACTCAATTGCAGCCAGAAACTAATGGTGTTTTTGGAGGTTTAGTTCGGGCAGGTTTTGAATGGGGGAAATTCCGAATGGGTTTAGAATATAATTTAATGCCTGATACCAGCTTACAAGATACTAATGGAGTTGATCAAGGAACTGTGGCGAATTCTTATTTAGGAATTCATTTAGGCTTTTATTTAGGTGGTGGAAAATGGAGAAAATAATTATTTTATAAAATAATAGTTTAAGACCACTCATTATAGTGGTTTTTTTATGCTTAAAAAGTGTTACTTTGTGGTTATGGATTGGATCTCATATATTAAAAAGTATCAATCGTATTTAAAAATAGAACGCGGTTTGTCTAAGAATACTATTGAAAATTACTCGTATGATATAGAACGGTTGTGTCTTTTTTTGGCAACAAATGGTATTGAAGTTTCGCCTATAGAAATTCAAGAAGAGACGTTGCAACAATTTATATACAGTGTTTCAAAAGAAGTAAATCCTCGCTCACAAGCCAGAATTATTTCAGGACTTAAAAGTTTTTTCACCTATTTGATATTTGAAGATTATCGAACGGACAATCCATTGGAGCTTATTGAAACTCCTAAAACTGGTCGAAAACTTCCCGATACTTTATCGGTTAAGGAGATTGACAATCTTATTGATGCGATTGACTTAACCACAAGTGAAGGGGAACGCAATCGGGCAATGCTCGAAACACTATATGGTTGTGGGCTTCGGGTTTCCGAATTAGTAACTTTAAAAATTTCTGATTTATTTTTTGAGGAGGGATTTATTAAAATTACAGGAAAAGGAAACAAACAACGTTTTGTACCCATAAGTGAATTTACTCAAAAATACATCCTGATTTATCGCAATACCATACGAACTCATCTGAGCATTCAAAAAGGTTATGAAGATACCTTGTTTTTAAACAGAAGGGGAAAAGAGTTGACTCGGGCAATGATTTTTACTATTATTAAAAACTTAGCGGTGAAAATTGAATTGAATAAAAATATCAGCCCACATACGTTGCGGCATTCATTCGCTACACATCTTCTTGAAAATGGGGCTGATTTACGTTCCATACAATTGATGCTAGGGCATGAATCAATTACTACAACAGAAATATATGTTCACCTGGATCGCAAATTTTTGACTCAGGTGATCAACACTTTTCATCCCAGAAAAAGTTTAGATGTTTAATAGTAAGATCTAATAAGAATAAAAAAAAGACGTATCGATTATTACATCAAGACGTCTTTTTTATTTTTTAGAAATTACGAAGTTTTATTTAGCAATATTTACAGCTCTTGTTTCACGAATTACAGTTACTTTAACTTGTCCTGGATAAGTCATCTCTGTTTGAATTTTTTGTGAAATATCAAAAGATAAGTTAGCTGCATTTTCATCTGAAACTTTCTCACTCTCCACAATTACACGAAGTTCTCTACCAGCTTGAATGGCATAGGCGTTTTTCACACCTGTGAATCCATATGCTACTTCTTCAAGATCTTTCAAACGTTGAATATATGAATCCAATACTTGTCTTCTTGCTCCTGGTCTTGCTCCTGAAATGGCATCACAAACTTGAATAATAGGGGATAATAATGATTTCATTTCAATCTCATCGTGATGCGCTCCAATAGCATTACACACTTCTTCTTTTTCACCGTATTTCTCGGCCCATTGCATTCCTAATAATGCGTGGGGCAAATCACTTTCGGCGTCTGGGACTTTACCAATATCGTGTAATAAACCAGCTCTTTTAGCTAGTTTTACGTTTAAGCCAAGTTCAGCAGCCATGATTCCACAAAGTTTGGAAACTTCACGGGAGTGTTGCAGCAAATTTTGTCCATATGAGGAACGGTATTTCATGCGTCCTACTACTTTAATCAATTCAGGATGTAACCCGTGAATTCCTAAATCGATAACAGTACGTTTACCCACTTCTATAATTTCATCATCAATTTGCTTAGCAGTTTTTGCCACTACTTCTTCAATACGAGCCGGGTGAATTCTTCCGTCAGTAACTAATTTATGTAATGCTAATCGTGCAATTTCTCTTCGGACAGGATCAAAACAAGAAAGAATAATAGCTTCCGGCGTATCATCTACAATGATTTCTACTCCAGTGGCTGCCTCTAATGCACGGATATTTCTACCTTCACGACCAATGATTCTACCTTTAACGTCATCTGATTCAATGTTAAACACCGAAACGCAATTTTCTACTGCTTCTTCAGTTCCAACTCTCTGAATAGTATTGATTATGATTTTTTTAGCCTCTTGTTGCGCTGTTAATTTAGCTTCTTCGATGGTGTCTTGTATGTGGGACATTGCTTTGCTTTTGGCTTCCGCTTTTAAACCTTCTACCAACTGATTTTTAGCTTCTTCTGCTGATAAACCAGAGATTACCTCTAATTGTTGCAATTGACTTTTGTGAAGCTTGTCAACTTCAGCTTGTTTTTTATCTAAATTCTCAATTTTAGTAGTAAATTCTACTGTTTTAGTTTCAAAATCATCATTTACTTTTTTAGCTTTTGATAATTCGTTTGAAATTTGAGATTCTTTATCACGTACTCTTTTTTCTATTTCAGCAACTTTTTTGTCACGAGATAAAATAACCTGTTCATGTTCTGATTTTAATTCAATAAATTTCTCTTTTGCTTGAAGAATTTTATCTTTCTTTATATTCTCGGCTTCCAAATTAGCATCTTTCAAAATCGACGCGGCCTCTTTTTTTGCATTTTTAATTAAATTGGAAATATTGCTTTTTTCTATCAGTTTTGCGATACCAAAACCCGCTACAATACCTATAATTCCTGAAATAATAATCGTTAATATGTTGTCCATGTTTGTTAAAATTTATATATAAAAAAGCCTACATTAGAGTGATTGAATAAACTCGAAAAGACAAGTTTTGAGCTAACTCACTGTTCAAGTTTCCTCGCCGAAGCGTGGCATGCTTTAGTAGTGATGATTTGCTCATTCTAAATTGTTAGTGTTGAGTTTACCAAATATGAACTAATGTAGGCAGTATCTTAGTTTTTGTAAAGAACGTTTATTTGTCGAGATATTGATCTAAAACCGCATTGATTTTTTTAATTCTTTCGATGGTTGCTTCTCCATCTATAGCATTATCAATTTGTTTTTGTTCTGTTTGTGAGGCAAATTGTAAGGCACACATTGCCAGTACGTCTTGTTTGTCACGAACTGCATAATTTTCCTCAAATTGCTTTATCATCGTATCAATTTTTTTTGAGGCGCTTCTTAACCCTTCTTCCTGAGAGAGATCAACCGTTAATGGATACACCCTGTCTGCTATTGATATTTTAATTTTAAGCTTTTCGTCCATATCTTTATTAATCTGATAGCTGAGCTATGCAATAATCGATTTCGCGAATTAATGAATTTATTTTAAGCTTTGTATCTCTTTTATTGTCGTCACTGCCTAGTAATGTATTTGCAATTTTGAGTGTATCATACTGCGTTTTCAGCGCTTCAATCTGTTGTGACTGAGTTTGTATAATTGACGCAGTTTTTGTTAATTCATCTTTTAAATCTTGATTATTTTTCTCTAAACTTTTCATTTTAATAAAAAGTTTTTCGACTTTATTTTCAAGAGTATCAATAATTTCTGCTATAACACTCATTATATATACAATTCATTACATAATCATACAAAGTTAGTATTCCTTTTTAATTTTGCAATATTTTATTATTTTTTTTGCATTAAATTAATTAAATAGCAGTTGTACAAATGGTTAAGAACGGCTTTCTATAGTGCTGTTTTGAATACTTTTTTTATCTTAGCAAAAATGTAAACAATGAAATCCTACCTATATTTATTATTTTTTTGCACCTCAGTTTTGGCCCAAGTTGAGTATCCAAAAGATTATTTTAGATCTCCGTTAGATATTCCAATACAATTGTCCGGGAATTTTGGAGAATTGCGGCCCAATCATTTCCACGCTGGTTTTGATTTGAGGACCCAACAAAAAGAGGGATTAAAAGTATTCGCTGTCGCAGATGGGTATGTTTCAAGAATAAAGATTTCTACTTTTGGTAACGGAAAAACAATCTACATCAATCATCCTAATGGATTTACTTCGGTATACGGTCATTTAAAATTAGCGAATGATGTTATAGAAAAATACATTAAGGCGATCCATTATAAAGAGCAATCATTTGAAATTGAAATGTTTTTAAAGCCAGATGAAATGGTCGTGAAAAAAGGGGAAGTAATTGCATTTTCTGGCAATACAGGCTCTTCCGAAGGGCCACACTTGCACTTTGAATTTAGGGATACTCAAACTGAGTTCGTGATCAACCCGATGCTTTTTGGATATAATAAATTTTTAAAAGACACAAAAAAACCAATTATTTCCAGTGTTTATGTATATCCCTTAGATTCAAAAACTACGGTCAACCATTCGAAACGACCTTTGGTATTGAATGTTTCCTTACAAAAAGACGGAACTTATCTTTCAGAGAAAGTAGTAGCCAATGGTGTAATAGGTTTTGGGATTTCGGCTTATGACATGGATGATGTTTCGTTTAATAATAACGGGATCTATAAAGTACAAACCTTTTATAATGGAAAGCCAAATTTCGGATACGAATTCAATACCTATTCATTTGACGACATGCGCTACATCAATGCGCTGATTGATTATTCGAGATATAAAAAAATGCAACAACGGGTTCAGAAACTTTTCATGAAAAACCCTTACAATTTGAGCTTTATTAAAGCTGATGAAAACAAAGGAGTTTTACCTGTATCTCCAAATGTAGCATTGTTGTATCGCATTGAGGTTTCAGATTTTTTTGGAAATAAAAAAATGATAACCATTCCTATTCAATATGATTTGTTACCCACAATTATAAGCCAGGAACCTGTTAAGTCAAATTATTTTGTTAATGCTAATAAAGACAGCAATTTTGCTTTAGCGAATATGTCAGTTTTCTTTCCTGCAGGAACTTTTTACGAAGATTTTGATTTGAATTTTGATGTAAAAAATGACACGCTCTTTCTACATGATGATACAGTTCCAGCACATACTAATTTCATTATCTCAATTGAAGATAGTACAGCTACGGAAGCTCAAAGAGAAAAAATGTTTATCGGTAGAATTGAAGGAAAAAAAATAAATTACAACTCAACGTATAGAAAAGACAATGTATTCAGTACGAAGGTTAAAATTTTAGGAAAATACGCTCTGATTTCAGACACTGTAGCTCCTAGAATAAGTATGGTGGTACCTGTTGAAGGAAAATGGTTAAGTGGGCAAAAGACAATTCAGCTTTCTGTATACGATGACTTGTCAGGAATCAAATCATACAACGGTTATTTGAATGGAAAATGGATTCTATTAGAATATGATAATAAAACCAGAAAACTAACTCATTATTTTAGTGATGGTATGGCAGCTGAAGGGCGCAATGATTTAAAAGTGGTTGTGATTGATAACGTAGGAAATTCAACTACCTTTAATACTCATTTTTTTAGAAATCAAAAAAAATAAAATCAGTTGAGTACTAATAAAATATTTTTTATTTTCTTTTTTTTCTTGGTGAACCTAAATTTATGGTCCCAAACCGCTAGAATAAGAGGAGTTGTTTTGGACAGGAATAATCAGCCAGTAGAAAACGTGAATGTTTCTTACCCAGGTTTTGGTACTCGCACCAATCAAAATGGTTTTTACGATATAAAAGTTCCTGTGAACCAAAAGGTAATACTCGTTTTTACACATGTAGCGTTGAAAAAAATAACGATAACTTTTACTTTGGGTTCTGATGAGCAAAAAGAGTTTAATCCTGTGATGAGTGATCAGGACGAACAGATGGGTGAAGTGATTGTGACCTCTAATAACAAAAAGCGTATTCAAGGTATAACTACAATTGAGCCGGAAGTTCTTCGAAAAATTCCCGGTGCAAATGCTGGTGTCGAAAATATTTTAAAAACCTTACCTGGAGTAAATTCGAATAATGAATTGAGTACACAATACGCAGTTCGAGGTGGGAATTATGATGAAAATTTGGTTTATGTGAATGAAATCGAAGTCTATCGTCCGTTTCTGATTCGGTCAGGACAACAAGAAGGATTGAGTTTTACCAATACGGATTTGGTTCAAAATGTAGATTTCTCGGCGGGAGGTTTTCAAGCTAAATTTGGTGATAAATTGTCATCGGTTTTAGATATTACCTATCGTAAGCCGATTAAATTTGGAGCTAGTATGGAAGCGAGTTTTCTTGGCGGAAGCCTCTCGCTTGATGTGGTTTCCAAGAATAAAAAATGGTCTGCTGTTACGGGAGTTCGATACCGAAACAACAGCCTTTTGGTAAAAAGCCAAGAGACACAAACGAATTTCACTCCATCCTTTGCCGATATTCAAACCAATATAAATTATCAGGCTTCAGCGAAATGGCAATGGAGTTTTTTGGGGAATATTTCTCAAAATAAATACCAATATCAGCCGTTATCACGGCAAACTAATTTTGGAACCATAGATAATCCTATGGCACTTACTGTTTTTTATGAAGGTCAGGAAAAGGATAAATACGATACGTATTTTGGCGCCTTAAAAACAACATTCAACGTTTCTGATACTTTTACTTTAAAATTTATCGGTTCAGTTTTTCATACTTTAGAGCAAGAGTATTTTGATATTTTCGCGCAATATCGTTTAGGCGAAGTCGATTCCAGTATTGGATCAGCAACTTTTGGGGAAGTGGCTTTCACAAGGGGTATTGGTTCTCAGCTCAATCATGCCAGAAATGATTTGGATGCCTTAATTGTAAATACGGAGATAAAAGGATTCCACGATTGGAAAGAAAATCAATTTGAATGGGGAATAAAATATACACGAGAATCCATCCGCGACAGAATAATAGAGTGGGAGGTAATTGATTCGGCTGGTTTTTCATTGAATCCACCAATTATTGATTTGCCTGAAAAGGATCAGCCGTATTTGCCTTATACTGGACCACTTGTTCCGTATCAAAATATCCGGGCGACTAATTTTAACTCCATAAATAGATTTTCAGGATACGGTCAATGGAGTTTGAAATCGAATATTGGTTCGAGTGAAGTTTGGTATAATGCCGGCGTGCGCTTGCACAATTGGGAAGTTATAGGGGCTACAATATCCGGAAAATCCCAAATTACTGTTAGTCCCAGAGCACAATTTGCCATAAAACCAAATTGGGAGAAAGATATGGTGTTTAGACTTTCGGGAGGATTGTACCATCAACCGCCATTTTATAGAGAATTGAGAGCTGCTGATGGAATGGTGCAACCCAATACCAAAGCGCAACAGTCTGTACATTTAGTTTTTGGGAATGATTATAGTTTTAAGATGTGGAAGCGTCCTTTTAAACTCGTATCAGAACTATATTATAAATCATTGACAGATGTAAATACGTATACCATTGACAATGTCCGCATACGTTACGCAGCTAACAATAATGCAACTGCGTATGCGCAAGGATTAGATGTTCGATTGAATGGGGAGTTTGTTCCGGGAACAGAATCGTGGTTTAGTTTTGGTTATTTGAAAACAGAGGAGAATAGTAATGATAAAGGGTATATTGCCAGACCTACGGATCAAAGATTAAAATTTGGGCTTTTGTTTCAAGATTACATGCCTACTATTCCTAGTATAAAATTGTATTTAAATTTAGTGTACAATACTGGATTGCCAGGAGGTTCGCCATCCTATGCAGATCCTTATTTTTACCAAAACCGCTTGAATGATTACCGCCGTGTAGATGTTGGTTTCTCCAAAGTTTTTATTGATAACACTGCAGTAAAAAAGAATATGGGTTGGTTCAAAGATTTTAAAGAGTTGGCCATAGGTTTGGAGATTTTTAATCTTTTTGACAATCAAAATGCCATCACCAATACCTGGGTTCGCGATGTATATTCGAAAAACCAATATGCGATTCCTAATTATATGACCACCAGAGTTTTTAATATAAAATTGACTGCGAAGTTGTAAATATTAAGAATCACTTAGGTTTAGCGTAAAGTTTAACCCAATTTTAATTCGTTAAATCAAGTATCGAATGCCGTTACCATTTTTAAAAATGATTACATTTGAATTTTAATAGTACAACAACATGAAAAAACTACATATCACAATAGTAGGAATCGCAGTTTTATTTTTAGCCAGTTGCAAAGAGGAAATCGAAAAACCAAAAGTGACTTATAATGGGGCTAATAGAGGTAAAGCAATTGCCATAACCGATTCTACCCAAATACAAATTGCCGATTTGCCACTTCAAATGGAAGGAACGGATTATTTGATTCATCCTGTTGCTGATTTAAGTATTCGTGAGAAAGGGATAAAATCGAGATATGGTTCTTCCAGCGTTAACGATTTGAGTTTTACAATATCGAATTATGGCGAATTTGAAATCACCGGTTTTTTGCAGAATTTGAAATTTCAAAAAGTTGATTCGGATTCCATCAGAAAATTGACAGACAAACCTGTTTTGATTCAAACTGCTACGTATTTGAAGTCAGTTGCTGATAGAACCAATAACCAAATTATGGTGTATACGATGGTTGATATGGATACTAATAAGGATGGAAAATTAGATACGAGTGATATAAAAGCGTTGTATTTAAGTGAAATTAGTGGCAAGAAGTTTACAAAGATGTCGTCAGATTTTCAGGAATTGATCGATTGGAAATTGATAGGTTCCAGAAATCGTTTGTACTTCAGAACCGTTGAGGACACTAATAAAAACGGTGAATTTGATAAAAAGGATGTGGTGAATTATTACTATATTGATTTGTCTAATAAAGAATGGAAAATAATTGGTTACGAGCCGGTTTAGAAGCAATTTTTCTAAATTAATATATCACTTTCTAAGTCGGATTTTTCAATCGTAAAATCAAAACCCAGTTGTTTCACTAATTGGATAACGAGATTTTTATACCAATTTTCGGATTTGGGATGAATGTATATTTTTTCAATCAATTGATTGATGTTTACATTAATTTTCAATCCTTCATTAATTTTGATGTCGCTTTCACCAATGTCTGATATGATGCGGACTTCACCTTCGTATTGAAAGCTTTTCCGTTTGAATAAAAAAGGAAAAAATAGATCATCAAACGGAATGTGTTCTTTTTTGTAATCGATGTAATTTACTTCTCCAATATATTGATTGAAACTGGTTTCAGGAATAAGCGATTCTTGCAAACGTCCAATAGTGGACTGAATAGCTAAACCCTCACTGTTTTGCGTAAAAATTTGCCACATTGCGAAGGATTCGTATTCATTGATATGCCAACTGCTGATGGCTACTTTTTCGCGATGTGTTTTATAGTAGTTTAAAAAGTCAGGATTGTCAATGGAGAGTTTTTTTATCTCTTCAAAAGTAGGTTCACTAAAGGTACCTTCATATTGATCTTCAAACTTATCAGATCGGGACATGAATAGCTTTTCTGACATCAACAAGTCCAGAAACTTAGACAAATCAAGATACTTCCAAACAACCGTGTTTGGGTCTTTTGGAAGTTTTATGTTGGGATTGTTGATGTACATTTATTTTAAGAATAAAATTATTTTAAGATTTTTGTTCCTCAAGAAAATATTCATTTAAAACTGCTATCGCAGGGTATCATTCAAAGGATTGCATGGTAACCAATTTATTGTAAGTGCCATTTAATGCAATTAGTTCGTCGTGCTTTCCTTGCTCCACTATCTTTCCTTTTTGCATCACCACAATCAAATCTGCTTTTTGAATTGTAGAAAGGCGGTGCGCAATGACAATTGAGGTTCTGTTTTGCATCATGTTTTCCAGCGCTACTTGCACGAACTTTTCGCTTTCGGTGTCCAATGCTGATGTAGCTTCATCAAGAATCATAATTGGAGGGTTTTTTAAAACGGCTCTTGCAATAGACAATCGTTGTTTTTGCCCACCAGAAAGTTTGTTTCCGCTGTCACCAATGTTCGTGTGAATTCCTAAGGGTAAATCTTTGACAAACTCATAGGCATTGGCAATTTTTAACGCTTCGATAATTTCTTCATCTGTAGCCTCTAATTTTCCCAATGCAACATTGGCTTTGATCGTGTCATTAAATAATATACTGTCTTGTGTAACTAGACCCATCAAGCCTCGAAGCGATTTCAAACTGAAATCTTTGATGTTCACTCCGTCAATGGTGATTTCGCCTTCGCTAGTGTCATAAAAACGGGTCAGCAAATTGGCGATGGTGCTTTTTCCGCTCCCGGATTGTCCAACAAGAGCCACCGTTTGTCCTTTTTTGACCACAAGCGTAAAGTCTTTCAAAACATTTTCTTTTTCGTATTTAAAGTTAATGTTTTTGAGGGTTATGTTCGAATCAAAAGTATTTTTTTCGAGCGCATTTTCTTTTGAAGTAATTTCATTTTCAACTTCTAAAACTTCAAAAACCCGTTCTGCGGCAGCTAAACCATTTTTCACGGCATAAGATGCTTTAGAAATGGCTTTGGCAGGAGTTAAAATATTGAATGCCAAGGTAAGAAAAACAATAAAAGCCGCGCCTTCAAGGGTTTTGTCAATTAATACTAAGTTTCCACCATACCATAATAACGCAGCTATTGTTGTGATTCCTAAAAACTCACTCAATGGTGTTGCCAAATTATTTTTATCGCCTATAGTATTTGATAAATGCAACAATCGGGTTACCGAATCGTTGAATCTGTTTTTAAAATTAGGTTCTGCATTATAGCTTTTAATCACTTTCAAACCGCCCAAACTTTCATCTACTATTGAAATCAGAAATCCACTTTCTTTTTGTGCCTGTAAGGATTGTGCTCTCAAGTTTTTAGCGATTTTTGAAATGATAAATCCCGAAATTGGAATAAAAACTAAAACAAAAAACGTTAGTTCTACGCTTATAAAAAACATGGTGACTATTGCAAATACGATCGTTAATGGTTCTTTTACGATCAGTTCCAGTATCGAAAAAAAGGAATTTTGAACTTCGTTGACATCACCAAGCATTCGCGCCATTATGTCCCCTTTTCTTTTCTCTGAATAGTAGGATATAGGTAATTCAATGATTTTATCATACATTGATTTTCGTAAATCGCGTAATACGCCATTTTTGAGGTGCATGATGTGATGGGAAGCAAGGTAATTGAATAAATTTTTGAATAAAAAAGTGATGATTACCAAAGAAACGACAAGTAAGAGGGCAAACTGAGGACTATTATCTTTTGTTAATTCGGTTATTTTAAAATACAAAAGATCAGTTCCATAATCTTTTATATTTCCAATTCCGGTATATATTGGCTCTTTTTCAATTGTTTTGACTTTACCAAAAAGTACTTGAAGTACCGGGAGCAGTGTCAACATAGAAATTGTGCTGAACAACGCATATAGAACGTTGTACACCACATTCCAGATGATATGAGTTTTGTACGGTTTAGTAAAAGGAATTAATTTTATTAAATTTCTGTCCATTAGTTCAATTGCATTGCAATAATAATATTTTTAATTTTTTCGTTTAACACGGTTTCCACTTCCTGAAAATCTTCTACAGCATTCAATTCAGTATTTACACTTATGTAAAATTTTATTTTTGGTTCCGTTCCGCTAGGTCTGGCACATATTTTTGATCCGTCTTCCGTATAATAAATCAATACGTTCGATTTTGGAATATTCATTTTAGTTTCCTCATCCGTAAGCAAATTTTTCGCTATCGATGATTGGTAATCTTCTAACATAATCACTCGTTGTCCGTTGATTTCTTTCATTGGATCCTCTCTCATGTCAATCATCATCTGATTGATTTCCTGTAAACCATCCATTCCTTTTTTAGTCAACGAAACTAAGTGTTCTTTGTAAAAACCGTTGTCAACATACAGTTGTAGTAATTCTTTGTAAACCGTACTTCCTTTGGCTTTGGCTTGTGCTGCAAGTTCGCAAATCAATAAAGTAGCAGCAACAGCATCTTTATCCCTTACGGCATCGCCTACCATATAACCAAAACTTTCTTCACCACCACCAATGAATTCCAACTCAGGAAAATCTTTAATCATTTTAGCAATCCATTTGAAACCAGTCAAACCCACTTTACATTCTACATCGTAGTTTGTCGCTAATTCCATCATCATAGGAGTAGAAACGATTGTAGAACCTACAAATTGTTTTCCGTTGATTTTTCCTGCTTTTTTCCATTGTTCCAATAAAAAGGCAGTCATCAAAATCATGGTTTGATTTCCGTTAAGCAACGTCATTTTGCCTTCGTTATCTCTAACAGCAACTCCCAAACGGTCACAGTCAGGATCAGTCCCAATAACAATATCCGAATTCATTTTGTCTGCCAAAGCCAAAGCCATTGTCAGTGCTTCGGGCTCCTCCGGATTTGGAGATTTAACGGTTGGGAAATCACCATTTGGCACTCTTTGTTCTTCAACAATATTCACGTTAGGATAGCCCGCTTGCGATAAGGTATCAGGAACTAAGGTTATGGAAGTCCCATGTAAAGAGGTGAAAACAATATTCAGATTTTTTTTGGCTTCTGCCGAAGTTCCAAAGCTCGCATTTTCGATAGTCGATTTGATAAAAGCTTCATCCACTTCGGTATCAATATAATGTATCAAGTCTTCATTGGCAGTAAACTTGATTTGATTGTAATTTAAATTCTCGATAACAGAGATAATTCCCTCATCTTCCGGTGGCACAATTTGTCCTCCATCTTGCCAGTACACTTTGTATCCGTTATATTCCGGTGGATTGTGAGAGGCAGTCAAAACTATTCCGCATTGACAACCTAAATGTTTCACCGCAAATGACAATTCTGGTGTAGGTCTCAATTCCGAAAATAAATACACTTCAATTCCGTTAGCCGAGAAAACATCCGCAACTAATTTGGCCAGCGTATTGCTATTATGACGACAATCGTAAGCAATAACCGCTTTCAAAGGCTGGTTAGGAAAAGCAGTATGCAAGTAATCCGAAAGTCCCTGTGTGCTTTTTCCAAGCGTATATTTATTGATGCGGTTGTTTCCTACTCCCATAACACCGCGCATTCCGCCGGTTCCAAATTCAAGATTTTTATAAAAGCTTTCTTCCAGTTCTTTAGGCGATGTAGTCATCAATTCTTTAATCGCTTCCTGCGTATCGGTGTCAAATGTTGGCGTAAGCCACTCATTTACTGCATCCAAAATATTTTGTTTGATGTCCATTCTACTTTTTTTTAGTTTCTAAATTCGTAATTAAAATTTAAACACAGTTTTTTATTTTTAGGAGCTATATCCTGCTATTCGCTGTATCTTTTTCTTTTTTTAAAGAAAAAAAAGAAAAAGGATGCCGCTGTTATCAGGGCTAGTAATTAGTTACACGAGAAAAATTGTCTTTTCATTTAGTTTTAGTTAAAACTATAAAAAATTAACCTCACTTGACACTTTATAGCGCTCTTCATTGTTTTTTGTTCGTAAAATTATTTCGCCAAGAAACCCTGCTAAAAATAATTGTGTTCCCAAAATCATTGTGGTAAGAGCAATGTAAAACCAAGGATTACTCGTAACCAGATTATAGCGCATGTCATTGTACATGTGGTATAGTTTAGAAATTCCAATGTATCCGGCAAGCATAAATCCGATGATAAACATCAACGATCCCATAGCACCAAATAAATGCATCGGTCTTTTTCCAAAACGGGAAAGAAACCAAATGGTAATTAAATCCAGAAAACCATTAATGAAACGTTCCATACCAAATTTGGTTTCACCATATTTTCGCGCTTGGTGCTGCACTACTTTTTCGCCGATTTTTCCAAAACCGGCATTTTTTGCCAAAACCGGAATGTATCGGTGCATTTCACCTGAAACTTCAATGTTTTTTACCACAATATTTTTGTAGGCTTTCAGTCCACAATTGAAATCATTCAATTCCACTCCCGAAGTTTTTCTGGCAGCCCAATTGAATAATTTAGACGGCAAGTTTTTTGCCACCACGGAATCGTAGCGTTTCTTTTTCCATCCGGAAACCAAATCATAGTTGCCAGTGGTAATCATGTCGTACAGTCCCGGGATTTCCTCTGGGCTGTCTTGCAAGTCGGCATCCATAGTGATAATAACATCGCCTTTCGCTTTTGCAAAACCAGCATGCAACGCTTGTGATTTTCCGAAATTTTTCATGAAACGAACGCCTTTTACATGGGTATTTTCATTAGCAAATCCTTCGATAATAGTCCAGGAATTATCGGTACTACCATCATCCAGAAAAATGATTTCGTACGTATAATTATGAGATTGCATCACTTTGAAGATCCAGTTGTATAGTTCATTAAGCGATTCCTCTTCATTAAGAAGCGGTATGAGTATTGATAAATTCATTACTATTTATTCTTGTGTAGATTTGCTTTTAAAGAATGCTGCTAAAATTAATCCGAAAATAGAACTGAAAACAATACTAAAGACAGAACCTTTAAGTAATTCTAGAGTAGAATAAGGATTGTTTTCTTTTAATTTGGCTATAGCTTCATTAATTGCTGATGCTGGTGTACCAAATTTTTGAAGCATGTTGACCGTATATTTAATCATTAATTCATTTAAAGTTTCTTTAGCAGAAGGGTCAATAAAGTTGAATAAAAGAACATTAAAAAAAGTAGAAATTAAAATACCGATAAGAGTAGCGATAAAATAGGTAGTAAAAGCATCTTTAAAAGTAAAAACATTTTGAAGGTCTTTTTTTGTTTTTGTCAGTAATACTATTCCTATTACCAAGTAAGTAACAATGCTCAAAGCTCCAATCCACCATGAAGTAAAGAGGTTTAAATCAATAGCATATATAGTTGCTGTAATTAATGCAGAAACAATTCCAATTATTACTCCAAAAGTAATTCCGTTTCTTTTAATGATTTCATTTACCATTGTTATAGTTTTTAGGATTAGACCACAAATATAACAATTCCCAATATATTCGTAGCTAAAAATTGCTTTTTACGATTATATAAAAAAAGTGTTGCAAAGATTTGATTATTGGAAAAAAATTGTAAATTTGCAAACTCAAAATAATATTGTAAAACAAAAAGTTATAATGCGTTTATACCTTTTCTGTTAGAAGAAAAGCTTCAAGACAAGTTATAATTAACAAATAAAAAAGATTAACAAGATGAAAAAAGGAATTCACCCAGAAAATTACAGATTAGTTGCATTTAAAGACATGTCAAATGACGAAGTTTTTATTACTAAATCTACTGCAGATACAAGAGAAACATTAACAGTTGACGGTGTTGAATACCCAGTTGTAAAAATGGAGATCTCTAGAACTTCTCACCCTTTTTACACAGGTAAATCTAAACTTATCGATACTGCAGGACGTATTGATAAATTCAAAACTAAGTACGCTAAACACGCTAAATAATAAAAGCTTGTTTTTAAATACAATTAAGCCTTCCTTTTGGGAGGCTTTTTTATTTTTATCTATTTGAAAACGTTGTAACTTTGGGGTTAAGAATATTAAATGGGAATTGTCATAATTAATTTTCGATGAACTAAATAACTAAATAAACAGTTTTTATGAATTACATACTTTTTGACGGACCTGCTAGAAATGCCTTATTGCCTTTTACTTTCACACGTCCAGTTGCAGATATTCTTATTGGTATCATGACGATTCGTCAAAAGTGGGAAATGCGTCTGGGCTCTACTACAACTACGTTGACAGAGGATTATTTATCAGAGAAATTTCCAATGGTAGAATTAGAGCAAAATGTAATGATAAACGCTTCCTTTCTTCCTAATGATTTATTAGTAGAGATGGTTGGCAATCTGGAACCCAATCAGGCTATTTTTAAAGGGGAGGAAGTGATTGCTTTCTATACTAATGAAGAGCAGGAAGAAGTAGATTTTGATACCTATGAAATTATTGAATATACTACTGATTGCTTAACAGTTCAAAACACTTGGGATATTTTTTCTAAAAATGATGCCGCTATTCGGGAAGATTTTGAATTCTTGACCGAAGACAGAACCTCACAACCAATTCCAAAAAGTGTTAATGTCATCGCACCCGAAAATATATTTATTGAAGAAGGTGCAAAGTTGGAGTTTGTTACTTTAAATGCTTCAATGGGGCCAATATATATAGGCAAGGATTCAGAAATTATGGAAGGTTCAGTCATTAGAGGTCCTTTTGCTTTGTGTGAAAATGCATCGGTAAAGATGGCATCAAAAATATATGGCGCCACAACAGTAGGGCCGCATTCTAGAGTTGGAGGCGAAGTTAATAACTCTGTATTATTTGGGTATTCTAATAAAGGGCATGATGGGTTTTTAGGAAATTCGGTACTTGGCGAATGGTGTAATATTGGAGCCGACAGTAATAATTCGAATCTAAAAAATAATTACGAAGAAGTAAAATTGTGGAGCTATGAAACCGAGGGATTTGCTAAAACCGGACTTCAGTTTTGCGGTTTAATGATGGGAGATCACAGCAAGTGCGGTATTAACACCATGTTCAATACGGGAACAGTAGTAGGAGTGAGTGCTAATATTTTTGGCAGCGGATTTCCCCGCAATTTTGTGCCTAGTTTTTCTTGGGGTGGTGCTTCTGGCTTTACTACCTACATCACCAAGAAAGCTTTTGAAACGGCAAGATTAGTAATGAGCCGTCGAAGCGTAGATTTCGATGAAAGAGAGGCTGCAATTCTTGAACACATTTTTGAGGAATCTAAAAAGTGGAGAAAAGAATAACACATCAATTTTCACATGATATAAAAGCCTCTTGTGGGGCTTTTTTGTTTTAAATACATTATTTTTTGGCTGTTTATTGATAAGCGTACACTAACGAGCCGTCTTTTATCAAATCAATTAGGGTGGTGGCATTGATATCTGGAACAGAAAAACAGCCCAAGCTAAATTTACTGTACATTCTTTTTGACGAATGGACTACGATGTTTCTTTTCAAAGCATTTGAGTTTTTATCGCTTTCCAACCCGTTTAGTTTTAAAGAATAACCCCAAGCGCCTTTGTAAGTTTGTAAAGTAACATAACAGCCTAGTGAGGTTGCGTTGCTTCCCACCGTATTGCTAAATGATTTAGGTGTTAGTCCGGTTCCTGATCCTGAGCCATGGTCGACATTGCTAATGAGCAAGACCTTGCTATTTTTTAAGTCGATGACATAAAGCCTTGCTTCCTCTATTGACTTAGAAAAATCAATTAGTGTAATAATATTTTTATTCTTGGCTTTAAAACCCCATTTAGTTTGTATTTCGGTTGCCTTTTTTACAATTTCGGCGTTGTCTTGAGCTGCTATGCAATTGAAAATGCATAGAAAAAGTAGCGTAATAATTTTTTTCATGAACTGATTTTTAAAATTTCCTTTAGGCCCAAACTTTAAGTTTATAGTTTTAATAGTGTTGTTTTACAATATGAATTTCCTGTTTTCATGGGGCTTAAACGCGGATTGATATCGGGTTCACGATTCAGGGGTTTGTTGTTTTTCTAAGATTTTTTTTATAAAGAAATAGATTTTTAAAATCACGTAAGTAACTGTTAATCAGATTACAAAACTATAAAAAATATTGACATTTTTCTAATAAATTTTTATTTTTTTAATTAAAATTGTTATATACTATTTCAATTGTTCAACTACTGAATTAAACTATATTTGCACTTTCAAAAAAAATGTTCGATTGCGAAATATAAAGTACAACTTTTGAACATTAACTTTAAACTAAAATAATGATTACAGTTAACGATATTTCTGTACAGTTTGGTGGTACGACACTTTTTAGCGATGTTTCTTTTGCTATAAACGAAAATGATAAAATTGCCTTGATGGGTAAAAATGGAGCAGGAAAATCGACACTGCTAAAAATTATAGCAGGGCAAAGCAAGCCTTCAACAGGTAATATTTCGGCACCAAAAGATGCTGTTGTAGCTTATTTGCCTCAGCATTTATTGACTACAGATGGCGCAACGGTGATGGAAGAAACCTCTAAAGCTTTTGGTGAAGTTTTTGGAATGAAAGCTGAAATCGATGAAATCAATGAGCAATTGACGATTCGTACTGATTATGAAAGCGATGCTTACATGAAACTAATTGAAAGAGTTTCTGACTTAAGTGAGAAATTCTATGCGATAGAAGAAGTAAATTATGAAGCCGAAGTCGAGAAAATCCTGATTGGTTTGGGATTTGTTCGCGAAGATTTTAGTCGTCAAACTTCAGAATTTTCGGGAGGCTGGAGAATGCGGATAGAATTAGCCAAAATTCTTTTGCAAAAACCAGACTTAATTTTACTGGATGAACCTACCAACCACATGGATATTGAAAGTATTCAGTGGCTAGAAGATTTCTTGATTAATTCTGCCAAAGCGGTTGTGGTGATTTCTCATGATAAAGCTTTCGTAGATAATATTACCAATCGTACGATAGAGGTAACAATGGGAAGAATTTATGACTACAAAGCCAAATATTCTCATTATCTGGAACTTAGGAAAGACAGAAGAATTCATCAGCAAAAAGCCTATGATGAGCAACAACGAATGATTGCCGATAACCGGACTTTTATCGATCGTTTTAAAGGAACATTTTCTAAAACGGATGCTGTTCAGTCTCGTGTTAAGATGTTAGAAAAGCTTGTTATTGTTCAGGTTGATGAGGTTGATACCTCGGCATTGAAGCTAAAATTTCCACCTGCCGCACGTTCGGGACAGTATCCGGTTATTGTTAAGGATTTATCAAAGTCGTATGGCGATCATGTGGTTTTTTCGAATGCGAATATGGTTATTGAAAGAGGTGAAAAAGTAGCTTTCGTGGGCAAAAATGGGGAAGGCAAATCGACAATGATTAAAGCCATTATGAAAGAAATTGAAATTAATGGTGGAAGTTTAGAAATTGGTCATAACGCACAAATTGGTTATTTTGCTCAAAATCAAGCTTCATTGTTGAACGAAAATGCTACAATTTTTGAAACTATTGATGATATTGCTGTAGGTGATGTTCGAACTAAAATTAAAGACATTTTAGGCGCTTTTATGTTTCAAGGTGATGACGTTACTAAAAAAGTAAAAGTGCTTTCAGGAGGTGAGAAAACGCGGTTGGCAATGATAAAATTATTGTTAGAACCAGTGAATTTATTGATTCTGGATGAGCCTTCAAATCACTTGGATATGAAAACCAAAGACATTATCAAAGATGCACTACGAGATTTTGATGGAACTTTAATCTTGGTTTCACACGATAGAGATTTCTTAGACGGATTAGCGACTAAGGTTTTTGAATTTGGGAACAAAAGAGTAGTAGAACACTTTGAAGATATTGCCGGTTTCTTAGCTCACAAAAAAATGGACAGTATGAAAGAAATAGAAAAATAATTCTTGGATTGTTTATAAAAACCAAAAAAGAGGCTGTATTTTAGAATACAGCCTCTTTTTAATTACAGTCTGATTCCCGGAGGAAGCAATTCTTTGTAAACAGGATTTTTTTTGAAAAACAGAACTATTTTAGGTAGAATTGGCACAACCTTAAATTTTCGTTCTATCGCAATTTCCATAATGTTTTTCAGAAAATTTGAAACGAATTCTTCATCTTCGAATGATTCAGGGACATTTATTTTTGTTAAAAATATTTTCTTCTCCTGAAACGAATATTCAACAGTAACTAATCCTTGATTGACAGTAGTCTCAAATTGTCTTGCAAAAGTATTGTCTTTGATTTCCATGGTCATCGCTGTATCCATAATAATTAATTCTTTTTGATTGGTATTTCTACCAAAAATATTTTTGATTTGGGAATAACATAAATTTTAAATGCATATAAAATATATTATTTCCATGGCATCTCTTGCCTTCAAAATGGAATAGTTACCCTCTATTTTCGCCGTTTATCAAAACGTTGAAACGCCGTTCTAGGAATTTTAATCTTCTATATCAAATGGATATTAGTATCGAATATTCCTAAATGAAAAAAGGGTTTCTGGTAGACCTAAACTAGGTTACTATCATTTTTATCATTTGACTAAGTAGTGTTTACAAAGGTATTGATTTGATTTTCAATATCAAACGATTTGTAGTCGTATCTTGGTGTTGTGTTTTGGGACTAAAGATGCAATCCTGCTTAAACTAGTTTTTGTTTTCCAAATAGGCATTCGCTTAGGAATGTTCCTCTCTAGGATTCTGTAAAGATTATTAGGACTTATTAAAATTAATTACGCTATCATTTTTCATACTTTTATAGTGCTTTAGATCTGTGCTTCATAAAGAATTTTTTGTATTAGTTTGTCTTTCAAAACCGGTTACCTCAGTTGTATTGTTGTCATTTTTAGTGTTTAGTATTCCAAATTTTAAACCGTCCGAATTCAAATACTTGCCGAAAGAAAAAGGGAAATTAGTTTAGGTCAATTAAATTTAGTAGAGCTCCTTTTGTATGATTCCAATAGTTGTGCAGTCATAAATTATTGGTAATATAAAGTGAGTAATTGAATGGTTTTCAATAAAAAAAATTATTTTTATAAAAAATTAGCCCTAAAGAGTGAAGTTTTGATGTAATTTTTTTAAATAGTTATGAGTAGAATTCCGGTTTATCTAATGCCAGGTTTGGCTTCAAGTAGTGCTATTTTTGAGCGGATTGTGCTCCCTGAAGCGGTGTTTCAAATTCATTTATTAGAATGGGAGATTCCACTGGATGATGAATCCTTGATGAATTATGCAGAGAGAATTTCATCCAAAATAAAGCATGAAAATCCAGTTTTGATTGGGGTTTCTTTTGGGGGAATCTTAGTCCAGGAAATGGCTAAATATGTGAAAGCACGAAAGGTCATTATTATTTCGAGTGTAAAATGCAATGCTGAATTTCCGCGAAGATTAAAAATTGCTAAAACCACCAAAGCGTATAAATTAATTCCCATGAGTTTGTTTGCAAATATTGAAAGCTTGGCTAAATTTTCTTTTGGAGAAAAAGTGAATCAGCGACTCAAGCTGTATGAAAAATTTCTTTCAGTAAGAGATATTCGCTATTTGAATTGGGCGGTTGAACAAGTCATTTTATGGGATAGAAATGTTATTGATGAAGAAGTAATTCACATTCATGGAGATGCAGACGATGTTTTTCCGATTAAATATATCAAGAATTCTATAGTTGTAAAAGGCGGGACGCACATTATGATTCTGAACAAATATAAATGGTTGAATGAAAACTTACCATCTCTAATATTAGGAGTAAAAAAAGAAGCCAAAGTGTTTTTGTAACTACGAAAAAAAATAAGAAAAGATGAAGCCTATTTATAAAGTTATTCTGATCCTTACTGTAATTTTTGCGAGTGGGATATTCATTTTTGCAACAACCAACGATGCGAAAGTAAAAGAAGCCAAAGAAGCAATTGTTTATAGTTTTCCTGTAAAATTGGATTTTGCAGGAGAAGCAACACCCTTAACGATATCAGATGTTAAAGAACGATTTGATCGGGAATTGCTGGTGAATGTGAATTTACACGCTTCCACTATTTTGGCTATAAAAAGAGCCAATCGTGCTTTTCCTGTCATTGAACCAATTTTGAAAAAGAATGGTATTCCGGATGATTTTAAATATCTGGCAGTTATAGAAAGTGGATTAGTCAATGTAGTTTCGCCAGCTGGAGCAAGAGGGATTTGGCAATTTATGCCAGAGACAGCAAAAGAACGCGGTATGGAAGTCGGTGAAAATGTGGATCAGCGCTATGATTTGGAGAAATCAACTCAAGCAGCTTGTAGTTATTTTTTGAGTGCTAAAGGGAAGTTTGGTAATTGGACTTTGGCAGCAGCCTCCTATAATGGAGGAATGACGGGTATAAACAAGCAAATTGGGATTCAAAAAGTATCTGATTATTATGATTTACTGCTTACTGAAGAAACGTCCCGTTATGTTTTTAGAATTTTGGCGTTGAAAGAAATTATGGAAAATCCTATAAAATATGGGTTTACAATACTTCCAGAAGATCGGTATGAAATTTTGCCTACTAGAAAAATCGAAATTGACAGTTCTATTACGGACTTGGCAGCATTTGCAAAAGGTCAGGGAATTAACTACAAGATTTTGAAAATACACAATCCTTGGCTCAGGGAAACAAAATTGCTGAATGATACTGGTAAAAAATACCAAATCGAAATTCCGTTAAAAGGATATTAACTGTTTTTTTTTGAACAATATAAGGGGTTTAAGAAAACATAAGTGACATAAAAACTAAAATCTGTAAGTGCTTAAATAAACTTATATTTTATACGGTTGTTAAAACAAAGGGGAGTCTGTTTGCACTTATAATAATTCATATTAAATAAAAAAGGGTCAAATGTGTATCATTTGACCCTTTTTTAATAGTAGAATAAATTATATTTTTTTCATTTGATCTTTCATCATCGTAATCTGATCTTTCAACATATTCTGTTTGTCTAATTTTTTGGCTTCATTCAATAGGGATGTAGCTTCTAATTTTCGGCGGCGAGTCATGGCAACTCCGGCTAAATTTAATTTTGCTACCGCTAAATCCATGTCCATTGATAATCCTAACTCAATTGCTTTTTTGAAATATTTTTCTGCTTGATTGATATTCGTTTGCGAAAGCATGATTCCGTGCAGGTAATTAAAATAGCCTTGTTGTTTTTGTATCAAAGCCGTTTCAGGGTTTTTAATATAAGCTAGCCATTTTTTAGCTCCTTCAAAATCTTGTTTTCGTAGTTTTAAGAAGGCCAATAAGATGAATTCGTTTTTGAAGTAAAGGAAAATAGGAATTGCACTTAATATAAGAAGGAAAATTCCGTTACCAATGTTGCTTTCTGTAAATTGCCAAATGCCAGTAACGATAATAAGTCCGGCGATAATAAGTTTAATATTTCTGTGAAACATAGTGTGTTTATTTTAAGATCACAAATATAGTAAAATGAATTGAAAATATTTTTACAAAACTACTTGTGAGAAAAAAAAGTCTTTGTATATTTGCACTCGGTTTTAGAATAACAGTTATTCAAAAATAGGAAGACATATAAATAAGATTTTAAAGATACAAAGCAATGAGCAAAAGAACGTTTCAACCATCGAAAAGAAAAAGAAGAAATAAGCACGGATTTATGGACAGAATGGCTTCTGCAAATGGAAGAAAAGTTCTTGCGCGTAGAAGAGCTAAAGGAAGACATAAATTGACTGTTTCTTGCGAACCAAGACACAAAAAATAATGTTTCTATAAACATAAATAAGGCGTTACTTTTTTTAGTATCGCCTTTTTTTATACCTATTCGTTAAAAAAAGAATAAGATTAAAGGTGAAGGGTTTAAAGTAGAATAACTTTGATCTTTGTAAAAAATAACTACACAACACAAATACATCCAATGCCAAAAGATACTTCCATAAAATCAGTTTTAATAATAGGTTCAGGTCCTATTGTTATTGGTCAGGCTTGCGAATTTGATTATGCAGGGTCACAATCTGCTCGATCTATTCGTGAAGAAGGAATTGAAGTGATTCTAATCAACTCGAATCCGGCAACGATTATGACCGACCCTACTATGGCCGATCATGTTTACTTGAAGCCACTGACTACAAAATCAATAATTGAAATCCTTAAAGCACATCCTCAAATTGATGCCGTTTTGCCTACAATGGGCGGGCAAACCGCTTTGAACTTGTGTTTGGAAGCTGATGAAAAAGGGATTTGGGCAGATTTTGGAGTTAAATTAATCGGTGTTGATGTAAACGCAATTAATATTACCGAAGACCGTGAGCAGTTCAAACAATTGCTTAAAAAAATTGGTGTACCATCTGCTCCTGCAGAAATATGTACTTCTTATCTTAGAGGAAAAGAAATTGCTCAGGAATTTGGTTTTCCTTTAGTAATCCGTCCCTCTTTTACTTTAGGTGGAACCGGAGCTGCTATCGTTTATAAAAAAGAAGATTTTGATGAACTTTTAACTAGAGGTTTAGAAGCATCACCCATTCACGAAGTCTTAATTGATAAAGCTTTGATGGGTTGGAAAGAATACGAATTGGAGCTTTTGAGAGATAAAAACGACAATGTGGTGATTATCTGTTCTATTGAAAATATGGATCCAATGGGAATACATACCGGAGATTCCATCACTGTTGCGCCTGCCATGACTTTGTCTGACACGACTTTTCAAAGAATGCGTGATTATGCCATCTTGATGATGCGTAGCATCGGAAATTTTGCTGGAGGTTGTAACGTGCAGTTTGCCGTTTCTCCTGACGATAGGGAAGACATTGTAGCGATTGAAATCAATCCTCGTGTGTCTCGTTCTTCGGCTTTAGCATCTAAAGCAACGGGGTATCCTATTGCAAAAATTGCTTCCAAACTGGCTTTGGGTTACAATTTAGATGAATTGCAAAACCAAATTACCAAATCGACTTCGGCTTTATTCGAACCAACTTTGGATTATGTAATTGTAAAAATTCCACGATGGAACTTTGATAAATTTGAAGGTGCAGACAGAACTTTGGGACTTCAAATGAAATCCGTTGGGGAAGTAATGGGAATTGGTCGTTCGTTCCAAGAAGCATTGCACAAAGCGACTCAATCATTAGAAATCAAAAGAAATGGTTTGGGTGCTGACGGAAAAGGATACACGAATTACGAACAAATTATCGAGAAACTGACTTTTGCGAGTTGGGATCGTGTTTTTGTGATTTATGATGCTATCGCGATGGGGATTCCGTTGAGCCGCATTCATGAAATCACTAAAATTGATATGTGGTTCTTGAAACAATACGAAGAACTGTATACGTTAGAAAAAGAAATCTCAAACTATAAAGTAGATTCTTTGCCAAGAGAGTTGTTGTTGGAAGCAAAGCAAAAAGGGTTCGCCGACAGACAAATTGCGCACATGGTAGGTTGCCTGGAAAGCCAGGTGCACACCTTGCGTACTACAATGAACATCAATCGTGTGTTTAAATTAGTAGATACTTGTGCGGCCGAATTCAAGGCGAAAACGCCTTACTATTACTCAACTTTTGAAGCCGAAATTGAAAAAGCAGATGGAACTCGTTACGTTGATAACGAAAGTGTTGTTACAGATAAAAAGAAAATAATCGTTCTTGGGTCAGGCCCAAATAGAATTGGACAAGGAATCGAATTTGATTATTCTTGTGTTCACGGTGTGCTTGCCGCCAAAGAATGTGGTTACGAAACGATTATGATCAACTGTAATCCAGAAACAGTTTCGACTGATTTTGATACAGCTGATAAATTGTATTTCGAACCGGTTTTTTGGGAACATATTTACGATATTATTCAACATGAGAAACCGGAAGGCGTTATCGTACAATTAGGTGGGCAAACGGCCTTGAAATTGGCCGAAAAACTGTCTAAATACGGTATTAAAATTATAGGAACTAGTTTTGATGCTTTGGATTTAGCCGAAGACAGAGGCCGTTTCTCTGAACTTTTAACCGATTTAAAAATTCCTTTCCCACAATTTGGTATTGCAGAAACGGCTGACGAAGCTTCGGCTTTAGCAGATGTTTTGGACTTCCCATTATTGATTCGTCCTTCGTACGTGTTGGGTGGTCAGGGAATGAAAATTGTAATCAACAAACAAGAATTAGAAGAACACGTGATCAATTTATTGAAAACGATTCCAGGAAATAAATTGCTTTTAGACCATTATTTGGATGGTGCGATAGAAGCGGAAGCCGATGCAATTTGTGACGGTGAAAATGTGTACATCATAGGAATTATGGAGCATATTGAGCCTTGCGGAGTGCATTCAGGAGATAGTAACGCTACTTTGCCACCATTTAATTTGGGTGAATTTGTGATGCAACAAATAAAAGACCATACCAAAAATATTGCGTTGGCTTTGAGAACGGTTGGTTTAATCAACATTCAGTTTGCGATCAAAGATGATATTGTGTACATCATTGAAGCGAATCCTAGGGCATCCAGAACAGTACCTTTTATTGCGAAAGCGTACGGAGAACCTTATGTGAACTATGCGACCAAAGTAATGTTAGGCCACAATAAAGTAACCGACTTTACTTTCAACCCACAGTTGAAAGGATACGCAATCAAACAACCGGTTTTCTCTTTCAGCAAATTCCATAATGTGAACAAAGCATTAGGACCAGAAATGAAATCAACAGGAGAGAGCATCTTGTTTATTGATGACTTGAAAGACGATCAATTCTACGAATTGTACTCTAGAAGAAAAATGTATTTGAGTAAATAGAAACTTGAATTTGTTATAGTGAAAAAGCCCCGATTGGGGCTTTTTTTGTGGAGTAATGTTTGATAATTAGTAATTTAGGATTACATGTGCACAGCGTTCCCGATGAACATATCGGAGAGCGGGGGCTTTTTTTGTGGGTAGATTCACTAATAAACACCTGTTTACTCAATAGCGCAGATTTGCAATCCGTCCCTGTAAATAATATCAAAATAATTTTAATAAAACCACCTCTAATTCACTCTCTAAACAAGCATAATTTCTCTATGAATCATTCTCTTTGTGGGAACGGATTGCAAATCCGCTATCGTTGTCCGAAAAATTAGATATCCGCGCGGTCAGGTTCGTGCGCTACCGGGGGAAAATATCTTATATATTATTTTCATGATGATTTTTTATAAAGTCAAATAAGGACATAGAGTTAATAAATGATGTAGCTAAAAAAAGTTATTTGAGCTTTAAAATTTTCCTTATTTTGATACTATATATTTTCTTAAATCAGAGGTTAGAATATCATTTAATTCCTTTTTATTACTGGCTGCACTTTCAATAAAAGCAAATCCAAATACAGGATATTTATTTATATCTAATTCTCTAATTACTATCGGTTTTTCAAAATCTTTAGCAAGATCTGAATAGTTAAATCCTAAAATATCCGAAGGGATTATTCCCGAATTATTATCCAAAACAATGACACTAAATGTTTTATTCTCTTTTCCTTTAAATATAGTATCCCAGTCTGGTTTTTTGTTTTCACAAAAGCATTTGTATTCATTAAATCCTAAAGTTACTCCTAGAAGGTCGGCCGTGGTGCAAAATCCACCAAAGCGTAAAGGGTTTACTTCGATGGGGATTATTTTCCCATTTTCATCTATGCGGACTTCTGCATGAGCCGGGAAATTTTTTAAATGTAACTCTTTACCAATTTTACTTAAAAAACATTCAAGATCAATTTTATACTTTTCAATGATTGCTTTGGATGTTGAATAAACCCGATCACTTGTATCTGTTCCGGATGAAAAGAGGTGGTGTAAAACGTTTAACACAACAGCATCTCCGTTATTGTCGTAATAATAATCGATTGCATATTCTTCTCCACGAATAAATTCTTCAATAATAAAATTACTTGTGTTTAATACATTTTCAGGAAATATACTTTTAAGTTTATCCGGTTGTAACTCACTTTTAGCTTTTATCCAGTCTTTCTCATTTTCTATTATATGAACTCCTATGCTAAAGAAACCAACAGCAGGTTTAATTACAAAAGGGAACCGAATTTCATCATCGGACAATCGTTGGATTTCTTCAATACTTATTTGCTTGAAATAAAAGTCGGGAAACAGCTCTTTTATAAGTTCTCTAAACTTTACTTTATTTTTTAAAACTTGTAATTGACTTGATAATTCACTTTCTCCATAGAATTGATCGATCCAAGCTAATGCGTTCTCTGAATTGCTGTAAAGAGAAATTTCTGGATTATTTTTTAGTAAAGCGATTGCTTCCTCTTCGGCTATCCATGCCAAAGAATCATCTTTTACCAATTCTTTTGCTACTTTGGTTGCAATTATTTTATAATTATTATCTTTTATTGTTTTGATAAGAAAATCGGAAACAAATGGCTTGTCTATTAAGAACATAATAGTTAGTTTTTTTTACTTTTTTATTTCAATAGTTAAAGCAGGACGTTTGGCACTTTCAGCAACTCTCCATCCGGTTTCATAGATCCACTTTGTCATCTTAGTCAGTTTTAGATAGTCAATTTTATCTGGGCTATCGAAGGGGGTATGGTAGTCAGGGTGTAATAAGGTGGTGAAAAATATTGCAGGAACATTAGCTTGAGCATAGGGAAGATGATCGCTTCGGAAGTACCAATTCTCTGGGTGATCTGCAGCATCCCAAGAAGTATCTACTTTGAAGTTAGCAATACTTTTATTAGCTGCTAAAGTGATAGCTACAAGGTCAGAAGAATTAAGATGAGGTTCTGTTACGCCCAATAGCGCCGCAGAATCAGATGCATTGCGTCCTATCATATCGCCATTTAAAACAGCAACTATGGAGGGCAGTTTAACGGTGGGATGGCTAACAAAATAGCGAGAACCCAATAAACCTCTTTCCTCGGATCCGTGCCACACAAATAAAGCCGATCGCTTAGCGGGTTGTGCACTCCATGCATTCCCTATTGCAAGCATCGCTACCGTTACTGATGCATTATCATCAGCACCGTTCCAGATAGGATCACCGTTAACAGCAGGTCCTACTCCGTCATGGTCCTGGTGACCGCTGAATAAAACATATTCCTCTTTCAGTTTAGGATCAGTTCCATCAACCTTTGCAACAATATTAACAGAAGGATAGTCAAAATTTTCTACCTTCAAATTAGTTTTTAAATAAGCGCCTTGTTTAGAAAATATATTCTGTAATTGTTTACTTGCCAATATAATTGGTACCGTAGCTGCAGTAGAGGATTCGCCACCTTCGATTTTATAACTTCCTTCTTGATAATGAAATCCCGTAAACGAAATAAGTGATTCTACCGTATCATCAGCAATAAAAATGATAGCTGTAACACCGCGGCTGAGGAGTTCTTTTCCCTGCTGGTTCATGGCAGAAGCGGTATAACGATATTGCCAGAGGCTCACCCAGTCTTGAATAATGGGGGTTGGAGGCATAATATTCATAGCTACAATTTTGCCTTTCAGATCGACAGTATTATCCGGTATTTTGTCCAACCAAACTACGGATCCTTCTAGGGTAGTGTCAACCAAATTAGTTGGCCAAATCTCTTTCCAAAGATCAAGTACTTTACCATTTACACTAACAGCACTACTATTGGCCACACGGCTGCGTTTCAGATTAAAGAATTGGAAGTAGGTTCCATCTTCACCTGCAGGTTTAAGGCCAGCTTCACGGGCCTTTTGAGCCACCCAAACAGAAGCTCGCATTTCGCCAAGTTCTCCTCCTCTTCGTCCCCGAAAGGCGTCACCCGCCAGTTCATATAAATCATCTTTTAGATCTTGCTGCTTAATTTTATCTAATTGTGGTGCTGTGCTTTGCGCAAAAAGCGAAGTGGAAATAAATAATATTAAAAGAAGAATTTGTTTGGATTTCATAAGGTTTATTTTTAAAAATTGAAAAGTTAAAAATCGTAAAGGATCTATAAGTATTTGCAGCCCGTCTGTAATCGCTATTGAATATCCCAATCTTTCCAAATATATAGATAATCTTTTATTACAAATCATCAAAATGACTTTTTATTTGCTGAATGCTTTTGGTACTTCATTGACTATGAGTTTTTCTACTATTGGGCTCTAATAATTTCCGAATATAACCTAAATCCGTTTCGTTTACTAAGAAATGTGTCGCATAGCGATTCTATTTGGGACTTTATTTTGTACCCTAGTTTCTTAACCGTTTATTAGGAGCATTAAGGTCATCGCTCATACCTAAACCTTCTTTTGTTAGTAATAAATATAGATTCCGATTTTTTTTTGCAATTACTGCCAACGTCAGTTCTCCCGAAGGATCGGGATTTTAGACCATTATTTAAATGGAGCAATTGAAGCCGAAGCGGATGCAATTTGCGACGGAGAAAATGTGTACATCATAGGGATTATGGAGCACATGGAACCATGAGGAGTACACTCTGGAGACAGTAACGCCACTTTGCCACCGTTTAACTTAGGCGAATTTGTAATGCAACGAATAAAAGACCTTACGAAAAATATTGCGTTGGCTTTGAGAACCGTTGGTTTAATCAACATTCAGTTTGCGATAAAAGACGATATCGTTTACATCATCGAAGCGAATCCCAGAGCATCCCGTAGGGTTCCATTTATTGCAAAAGCATATGGAGAACCTTATGTGAAATATGCGACCAAAGTAATGCTAGGTCACAATAAAGTAACCGACTTTACCTTCAACCCACAGCTAAAAGGATACGCTATTAAACAACCGGTTTTCTCTTTTAGTAAATTCCATAACGTGAATAAAGCATTAGGGCCAGAGATGAAATCAACCGGAGAAAGCATCTTGGTTATTGACGACTTAAAAGACGATCAATTCTACGAGTTGTACTCCAGAAGAAAAATGTATTTGAGTAAATAATGTCTTGACTTTATCATACAAAAAGCCCCAATCGGGGCTTTTTGTATGATAAAGTGTTTCGTTTTATTCAAAGTTATTTTTAGCCTCCAGTTTTACAGGCGTTGGGTATATTTTACGTTATTATTCGATGCTAGGTATAAAAATTGGATAGTGGCAATGAAAGAACATAATTATTTGAGTTCATTTATATTTTTAAATCTAGTGCTGATAAAGACTGTAGTTAGTGATACTATTTTTTGTTTCACAGGAGAAACTAGGAATCTTTTGTTTATTTTTACCAACTTACAAAAAGAAATTCTATGACAAATATACTTCCGTTTTTACTGATTTTCATTGTTGCGTTGGCTATTGGAATTTTCCTTGGTAAACTTATTTTCTCTGCTAGATTCCAGTCAGAAAAAATAAGTTTAGAAGAGAAATTGATTGCTTTCTCAAATCAATTTGATCAGCTAAAAGAGCAAATTAGTGTGGACAAAAGTATCGTTGAAAAACAAATACTCGTTTCTAATATGGAGAAAGAAACCATCCGTAACGAAAAAGACAGTCTAGCCATCCAGCTTTCTAAAAAAGAAGTCGATTTTGAGAATCTTTGGGAACGCAATAAAGAGCAAAAAGAGGAGGTAGAAAAATTACAAGAAAAATTCACAAAAGAATTCGAGAATCTCGCAAATAAAATTTTAGAAGAAAAGTCGAATAAATTTACGGAACAAAATAAGGAAAATATGAAGAACATTCTGTCGCCTTTGCAGGATAAAATTCAATTATTTGAAAAGAAAGTAGAAGATACCCATAAAGAAAGTATTGATTATCATGCTGCTTTACGGCAACAAATAGTAGGCCTACGGGAGATGAATATTCAAATGAGTAAAGAAACGATTAACCTGACGAAAGCTTTGAAAGGGGATAGTAAGATGCAGGGGAATTGGGGAGAATTAGTTTTGGAACGTGTTCTCGAAAAATCAGGATTAGAGAAAGGACGTGAATACGATGTGCAGCAGGCCTTTACTACTGAAGACGGAAATCGTGTTTTTCCTGATGTGGTTATTAATTTGCCTGATGGTAAAAAAATGATTGTCGATTCTAAAGTTTCTTTAACAGCTTATGAAAAGTACATCAATGAGGAAGACGATAGTTTAAAAAGCAGTTATTTGAAAGAACACGTAAGTTCTATTAAACGTCACGTAGAGCAATTAGGCAATAAAAATTATCATGATTTATATCAAATAGAAAGTCCGGATTTTGTGTTGCTTTTTATCCCAATAGAACCCGCATTTGCGATGGCGCTTAATGAAGATACCAGCCTTTATAACAAAGCATTCGAAAAGAATATTGTAATTGTTACTCCCGCTACACTATTGGCTACTTTACGCACAATAGATAGTATGTGGACGAATCAAAAACAGCAGGAAAATGCGTTAGAAATTGCAAGACAGGCAGGGGCTTTGTATGATAAATTTGAAGGATTTGTTGCCGATTTGATCAAAATTGGTAAGAAAATAGATGAAAGTAAAGTAGAGTATAGTGGCGCTATGAACAAGCTTGTAGAAGGAAAAGGAAATCTGATTGTAAGTGTCGAAAAATTGAAAAAAATGGGAGCAAAAGCCAAGAAAGCTCTTCCGGAAAGTATCTTGAATCGAGCAGAAAAAGATGAAAACCAGTTTTTAAATTAAATAAAAAATGAGAAAATTTTTAATAGGTGTTACGGTAATAATAGTATTGTCAGTTGTAGGTTATTTTACTTTTTTATACAATGCGACTTACAGTGAAGGAGTACGTTCAGGCGAATTGATAAAAGTGAGTAACAAAGGAGTTGCTTTCAAAACATGGGAAGGAGAAATTAGTCAGGGAATTTCTGGCGCACAAATTTTTGCTTTTTCAGTATTGGATAGCGAGGAGAAAGTTATCGCTGATCTTAAAGAAATGGAAGGACAGTATGTTCAGGTGAGTTATGTGGAACGTTATAGAACATTTCCATGGTGGGGCGATACACGCTATTTTATTACTAGTGTAAAAAAAGTAAATTCTCCTTTTAAAATAAAATAAATGAATAGAATCTTCAAAACAGTCGCTTCGTCAGATATCAGTATTTCAGAATTGATGTTGCCGTCTCATACAAATTTCAGTGGGAAGATTCACGGAGGTTATATTTTGTCTTTACTCGATCAGATAGCATTTGCCTGTGCCTCTAAATTTTCAGGGAATTATTGTGTAACCGCCTCTGTGGATACCGTAAACTTCCTGAAACCTATTGAAGTTGGTGAACTGGTAATAATGAAAGCAAGTGTCAATTATGTTGGTAAAAGCTCTATGATTATCGGGATTCGGGTTGAAGCGGAGAATATCCAAACGGGTAAAATAAAACATTGTAATTCTTCTTACTTTACCATGGTTGCTAAAGACGGTGCAGGAAAAAGTATGTTGGTTCCTGGATTGATTTTATCGAATAGTAATGATGTTCGTCGTTTTTGTAATTGCATCAAACAAATTGCCTTAAAAAAGGAAAAAGACCTCCATGAAGAAGAGTTCGATTATACTTCAAAAGAATCCTTAGAAAGTTTAAAAAAATACAATATCAAGTTGCAACTATAATGAGGATTAAGTAGTAGTAATGTACTTTCTCAAAAGCATCATCTAAGAAAATTCAGCAATGAATTTTTTTCGTTTTTTATGATAAAATAAAGATGAAAAATAACTAATTTCCTTATTTTTCAGGGGGATAATGCTTTTATTTCTTCACTTTTTTTTGTAACTTTAAGTAATTTAATTCATAAATCGTTATGAAAAAAATTGCTCAAATACTGCTTCTCATTATTGCAAATGCACTGTCAGCACAAGAAAAAATGGTATCTTATGTAGGAATTACAAATTTTGAGGCTTCCATACCTTTATTTGAAGAAGTGAAAGCAATAAATGAAAAAACAACCTGTATTTTGATAACTAAAACGGGTGAAATTGCTTGTTGGATAACCATCAAAGATTTTAAGTTTAAAAGAGATTTGATGCAAGATCATTTTAATAAAAACTATATGGAAAGCAATCGTTTCCCTAGAGCCATGTTTAAAGGTAAAATTGAAAAATTTGATTTAAAAAACCTTAATTTAGACGGAACCCAGTATCAAATTAATGGAAAAATAACCATACGGGGACGAACTAAAAAAATAGTGATCAATGGGAATCTTAAAAAAGTGAACACAGGAATTGAACTCTATTCCGCATTTCTTTTAAATACGGATGATTTTAATATTGAAATTCCTTTTATAGTACGTAGCAAAATATCAAAAGAAGTAAGCACTCAAATTATTTGTGTCTTACAATAATTCTATTTTGTTAAACAATCTTTCAGTGCGTCTTCTAGGTTTTTAAATTTAAATTTGAAACCGGCTTGTTCAATTTTATCAGAAGAAATTCTCCGACCTGTCAATACTATTTTTGCCATTTCCCCCATTGCGAACTGCAAGACAAATGTAGGGACATTAGGCAACCAAATTGAGTATCCGAAAAGACGCGCTAATGTTTTAGAAAAAATAGTATTTGTTGTACTGTCATTTACTGCTGCATTATAAGGGCCTACCATTTCAGCAGAAACAATGGCTTGAAGGTATATATTGCATAGATCTTCTACATGAATCCAAGGCATGTATTGCTTACCAGAGCCCAGTGCAGCGCCTAATCTATACTTAAACAAAGGAATCAGTTTCTTTAGAAAACCGTCATTTTTTCCTAGAACTAATCCTGTTCGGATTTTAACGGTGCGAATGTTTAAGTTTTCGATAAGATCCAAAGAGTTTTCCCACTTCTGACAGGTATATCCAAGGAAATCATTTGCAGGAGCCATATCCTCAGTACAAATTTCTGGACCATTGACAGCACCATATATACCTACAGCTGAGGCAGAAATAAAAGCATCAAGCTTTTTATGATGTTTTTTTAATATGGTGTATATAAGGTATGATGATTTTTCCCGACTGTCGATAATAGCTGCTTTTCGTTTAGCAGTCCATCTTTTTTCCGCAATATTCTCTCCTGCAAGATGAATTATATAATCTGCATTTAAAACGGCATCTTCCTCTATAGTCTGATTAGGCACATCCCACTTATAATAGAAAACGTCTTCTTTATTCTCTTTTTCACTTCTGCTCAAGATAGAAACTGAGTATCCTTTTGCAATCAATAAACGCATTAAATGTTTACCGATAAATCCAGATCCGCCGCTTATTAAAATATTTTTTTTCATAATAGTGTAAAGCTAATGATTTATGCTGACATAAAATTATATTAAATTTTGTTTAACTATATTAAAATATAGTTAAACATTCACTATCTTTATACCCTAATTTGAAACACATCAAAAATGGCTACTAAAAAAACAACAATAACAAAAGACAAAATAGTTTCGATGTATATGGATTATGTACTTGATCATAGTGAAAAACCAAAATCAGTATATCATTTTACCAAAATCAATAATTTTACAGAAACGGAATTTTATGCTTTTTTTGGAACAATTGAAAGCATTGAAAAAGAAATTTTTAAAATGTTTATTGAGAAAACCGTAGACTTATTAAATAAAAACAAAGAGTACGAGATGTATGATATGAAAAGTAAGATGTTAAGTTTTTACTTTACTTTCTTTGAAATATTGACTGCTAATAGGAGTTATGTGGTGCTTATCTTGAAAGAACATAACAATCAGTTGAAAAAATTAATGCAACTTTCTGGTCTGAGAAATAGTTTTAAAAATTTCTTGACAGAAATTATTTCAGATGATTTTAGAACGCAGCAAGAGAAGCTTCAAAATTTTCAAGAAAAAACCTTTCAAGAAGCGTCATGGATACAACTTTTATTGACCTTGAAATTCTGGTTGGATGATTCATCTCCTGCATTTGAGAAAACAGATATTTACATTGAAAAATCAGTAAAAGTAACTTTCGAATTAATGAATATCGCCCCAATTGACAGCTTAATCGACTTTGGAAAATTCATTTTCAAAGAAAAAATATACAACAAGTAATGAAAACCATAGACTACATTCCTACATCAAAAATTGAAAGAGCCACAAAACTAGTACAAACTGGGGCTAAAGTTGGCGTAAATTATCTCAAATATTATGGCGAAAAGATGGTTAATTATGATTTAACACGTGATAAATTGAATGAAGACAATGCTGAGGATATTTATGATGGATTGAAAAGTTTGAAAGGCAGTGCTTTAAAAGTAGCGCAGATGCTAAGTATGGATAAAAGCTTTTTGCCACAGGCGTATGTAGAAAAATTCTCATTGTCTCAGTTTTCTGTTCCACCACTTTCCGCACCATTAGTGTTAAAAACATTTAAAACAAATTTTGGGAAAACACCGTATGAGATTTTTGACGAATTCAATGCAACCTCGTTAAATGCGGCTAGCATTGGGCAAGTGCATGTTGCGATGAAAGATGGGAAAAAATTAGCAGTGAAAATTCAATATCCTGGAGTGGCAAATAGCATCTCATCTGATTTAGCCATGGTTAAACCTATTGCCATTAGAATGTTTAACCTGAAAGGAAAAGATTCTGATAAATATTTTAAAGAGGTAGAAGACAAGTTAATCGAGGAAACTAATTATTTATTGGAATTGAAACAAAGTCAAGAGGTAGTAGAATCATGCAAAAAAATTGAAAATCTACTTTTCCCCATTTACTATCCTAAATATTCTTCAGAGAAAATTATTACTATGGACTGGATGACGGGAATTCATCTCTCAGAGTTCACTAAGAAAAATAGAGATCAGGACGTTGCCAATAGTGTTGGTCAGGCTTTATGGGATTTCTATATGTATCAAATACATATTTTGAAAAAAGTACATGCTGATCCTCATCCCGGTAATTTCTTGGTTAACGATAAAAATCAGTTAGTAGCATTGGATTTTGGTTGTATGAAACAAATTCCTAATGATTTTTACACACCATATTTTGAATTAATTGATAAAAAAGTTATTAATGATCCCAAAATGTTTAATGCTAAACTATTTGAATTGGAAATTCTGAGAAATGACGATTCTAATGAAGAAATACTATATTTCACTGAGATGTTCCATGATTTGTTGTCCTTATTTACAAAACCTTTTCAAGAGGAAACCTTTGATTTTTCAGATGAAACTTTTTTTGAAAGTATTGCACAGTTAGGGGAACGTTTTTCAAAAGATACTAATCTCAGAAAAATGAATGGGAATCGAGGTTCTAAACATTTTATTTATATGAACAGAACTTTTTTTGGATTATATAATTTGATGTTCGATTTAAAAGCAAGTATACTCGTTAATCAATATGAGAAATACAACTAATGAAAAAACAAAACCTGCCCTCAAAAATGTGTTTGGTTTGCAACCGGCCATTTAGTTGGCGGAAAAAATGGGAAAAAGTTTGGGATGAAGTTAAATATTGTAGTGAAAAATGCAGAAGAAACAAAAAGGATTAGTTTGGTTTAGGAATGATTTGAGGGTCCATGATAACGCCTCATTAGCCAATGCTGTGTTTGAAAATGACAGCGTAATCGCTGTATATTGTTTTGATCCAAGACATTTTGAGCAAACCAATTTCGGTTTTAAAAAAACAGAAAAATTTCGGGCCAAATTTCTTATTGAATCAGTTACAGCTTTAAAAGAAAATCTAGAAAAATTGAATATTCCGTTTTTCGTTTATTACGGTAAACCAGAAGATTGTATTCCGGAAATAATTACTTCAAATGCTATTAATTCTGTGTACCTGCAAGAAGAATGGACCAGTGAAGAGCTAAAAGTATTTGAACGCACACAAGCAAAAGTTTCTCCTTTAATAGCTTTCAAGGCGAGTTACAACCAGTTCTTATTTCATCCTGAAGATATTCCATTTGCAATTGAATCAATTCCAAATGTTTTTACACAATTCAGGAATCAGTGTGAAAAATTGACGAAAGTCAGACCTGAATTTAAAGTTGAAGCGTTGTCTAAAGAAAATTGGTCACTAAATGGAACTGCAATTCCTACGATACAAACATTGGGATTTGTTGATTTTGAAATGGATTCGAGAACGGCTTTCCCTTTTCATGGCGGTGAAGATACCGCAATGCAAAGACTGTCACATTATTTTTGGGAAACCAAAAAATTGAGTGTCTATAAATTGACCCGTAACGGATTGATTGGAGCGGATTTTAGTTCGAAATTTTCTCCTTGGCTGGCAAACGGTTGTATATCGGCTAAAACAATTTATTGGGAAATTATTAAATATGAACAAGAAGTCGATAAAAATGATTCGACGTATTGGTTGGTTTTTGAATTAATTTGGAGGGATTATTTTAAATACGTTTCAATTAAAAATGGAAATTCTATTTTTAAGATAGGAGGAATTTTAGACAAGAAATACGATTGGAAAACTAACCAGTCAGCTATAAATAATTGGATAAAAGGGACTACAGAAGAACCTTTTGTTAATGCTAATATGGTAGAGCTGTTAGAAACGGGGTGGATGAGCAACAGGGGAAGACAAAATGTAGCCTCTTATTTTGCTAAAAATTTATTGTTAGACTGGCGCATAGGAGCAGCGTATTTTGAAGCGATGCTAGTTGATTATGATGTGCACAGTAATTATGGTAATTGGATGTATGTTTCGGGAGTTGGAAACGATCCAAGAGATCGAAAATTCAATATTAAGACACAAGCTGCTAATTACGATGGACATTCAAAGTTCCAGAAATTATGGTTGCAACAACAATTATTTTAAAAATTTGATGAATACAAATAAAAAACATATCAATATTGTTTGGTTTAAAAGAGACCTTCGTTTGCAAGATAACGAAGCAATTTTTAATGCCACAAAAACTGGCACACCTACACTATTGCTTTATGTATTCGAAAAATCGTTAGAGAACGATTCGCATTACAACAAAAGGCATTGGAACTTTATCAAGCAATCCCTTGTAGACATAAATAAACGATTAGAATACTCAAACACCCATGTTTTAAGTGTGTCGTCTGAAGTATTACAGGTATTCAATACGATTCAAGAAACCTATAAAATAGATTCTGTTTTTTCACATCAGGAAACTGGTTTAAAAATCACATACGAAAGAGATAAAACATTTAAAAGATTTTGCAAGAATAATCAAATTAATTGGGTTGAAAATATTAATAATGGTATTTTTAGAGCTCTAAGAAATAGAACAAGTTGGGTTTCTAATTGGGAAAAATACATGAATGAGCCACCATTTATTTTTGATTCCAAGCCAGAAAATTTTCTTGATATTCAAGCAATAACCGAACTCGAAAAAGTATTAGAAAAAACAAGTCTAGTAACTTTTCCTGATGCTGTTTTTCAAAAAGGCGGTATTACAATGGCGGGGAAGTATTTAGAATCCTTCTTTGAAGAGCGCTATCATAATTACAGTTCACATATTTCAAAACCATTATTGGCAAGAAGAAGTTGCAGTAGATTATCACCTTATATTGCTTGGGGAAATTTATCCTCCAGACAAGTTTTGCAAAAAGCGGCAACCTTTAGACTGACGTGTACCAATAAAAAACAAATAGATTCTTTTGTTTCCAGACTGACTTGGCAAGCTCACTTCATCCAAAAATTTGAAATGGAAGAAATTATGGAATTTGAAAGTGTGAATAAAGGGTTTCATTCTTTAAAAAAGAAAGTCAATGAAAATTATATCGAAGCATGGAAAACCGGACAAACGGGTTTTCCATTAATTGACGCTTCGATGCGTTGCTTGAACGAAACGGGCTATTTGAACTTTAGAATGCGGGCAATGTTAGTCTCGTTTTTTACACATAATTTATGGCAGCCATGGCAGGAAGCCACGCAACATTTATCACAAATGTTTTTGGATTTTGAACCTGGAATTCATTTTCCGCAATTGCAAATGCAGGCTGGTGAAACTGGAATTAATATGTTGCGTATTTATAATCCAATAAAAAACAGCTACGAACACGATCCGGAGGGTGAATTTATAAAAAAATGGGTGCCGGAATTGAGTGAATTACCAAGGGCATTTGTTCATGAACCATATAAAATGACGTATTTAGACCAGAAGTTTAATGATTTTGAAGTTGGAGTTAATTATCCAAAACCAATTATAAACATGGAACGAACACGAAAATTTGCAAGTGATTTTTTATGGAACATGAAAAAAAATCCGTTAGTAAAAGAGGAAAGTTCCCGCATCCTAAAGTTGCATACAATGGCTGATATTGGCGATAGCGAATAATGCTTCAATAATAATTTAAGAATCAATAGTAATTTCAATTAAAAATAAATTCCATGACTATAAAAACAGCGCTTACCGATATAGACAAAGATCGTATCATTGAAATGGCATGGGAGGACCGAACCACTTTTGATGCCATCTTATTGCAATTTGGATTAAAAGAACAAGAGGTGATTGACTTAATGCGCACCGAAATGAAACCCTCTAGTTTTAGAATGTGGCGTGAAAGAGTTCAGGGTCGAAAAACAAAGCATGAAAAATTAAGAGATTTTCGTGAAGGACGTTTTAAATGCACGATGCAAAGACAGATTAATAATAATAAGATTTCTAAGCGTTAAAAGCAGTACTGAGTGTATAGTCAACAGTTAAATAACATAATAAAATGAAAAACATAGTAATCATTGGTGGTAGCAAAGGAATTGGGAATGCCATTTTGGTGCAACAATTAGAAACAAATTTGGTGTACAACATTAGCAGAAATGCACCGGATAGTACACATCCCAATTTGAAACATTTTCCTATAGATGTTTTACAGGATACGCTCCCAGATATAGAGAATATAGATACGATAATTTACTGCCCCGGTTCCATCAATTTGAAACCAATTGGTAGCCTTAGCATTGATGATTTTAGAAATGATTTTGAAATTAATGTTATTGGCGCTGTAAAAGTTATCCAAAAGTATTTACCTGTTCTCAAGAAAGGCACAGATCCTTCAATAATTTTGTTTAGTACAGTGGCCGCAAAATTAGGCATGCCATTTCATGCAAGTATCGCTACAGCAAAAGCGGGTGTAGAAGGTCTTGTGAAATCTCTTGGGGCAGAATTAGCAGCTGTAATAAGAATAAATGCAATTGCCCCTACCATTACAGAAACAACCTTATCAGCCGGTATTTTGAGAAACGATAGAATGAAAGAAAATATGGTAGAGCGCCATCCAATGAAAGGGTATTTAAAGCCCGAAGAAGTGGCAAATATGACAAATTTCCTAATCTCAGAAAATGCCAAATCTATTTCAGGTCAGGTGTTCGAAATGGATTACGGAATAGTGACCTTTAAAATCTAATAAATAATATTTAAAACTGAAAGACAGCATATAATGATAAAAGAAATGAAAAGTTACGAGAAAATTGAACAATACGACACAGAAATAACAGCCTCTTTAGCGGATAATTATAAATCTATAATATACAATTTAGGTGAAGATGTAACCCGAGAAGGTCTGGAAAAAACACCGGAACGTGTAGCTAAGGCGATGCAATATTTGACCCATGGTTATGGATTAGATCCTTTGGAGATCCTTAAATCGGCAATGTTTACTGAGGATCACCAACAAATGATTGTTGTTAAAGATATTGAAGTGTACTCCATGTGTGAGCATCATATGTTGCCTTTTTTTGGAAAAGCGCATGTAGCTTACATTCCAAATGGCAAAATTGTAGGTTTAAGTAAAATTCCCAGGGTGGTGGATGCTTTTGCAAGAAGAATGCAAGTACAAGAACGGTTGACAGACCAAATTAAGAATTGCATTCAAGAAGCTCTTAACCCACTTGGTGTTGCTGTAGTAATTGAAGCACAGCATATGTGCATGCAAATGCGAGGCATTCAAAAACAAAATTCAGTTACTACGACATCCTCTTTTACGGGTGCTTTTGAGAAAGATAAAACAAGAAAAGAATTTATAAGTTTAGTGTCTAATAAATTGAGTTAATTTTAAACAATAATTAACTAAGAAAACATATTAAAAATGGCATAAGGGCGCAAAGACACAAAAAAATACTTTAGAAATTAAAGTTATAAATTCAGTGCCTTTGCGCTTTTAAACAAAAAAAAATAAACGATGAAAATTCTCTTAACAGGTGCAACAGGTTATATCGGAAAGCGACTTTTACCCATGCTGGTACAACAAGGACACGATGTGATTTGCTGCGTGAGAGATAAAAACAGGTTTTATTGTCCTGTAGAATTTCAAAAAAATGTGACTGTCATAGAAGTTGATTTTCTGAAACAAGAAACAGTAACAGTTATTCCAAATGAAATTGATGCGGCTTATTACTTAATGCATTCCATGTCAGGATCTTCAGATAATTTTGATGAGTTAGAAAGCCTCTCTGCACGTAATTTCGTACAGCGATTAAATGAAACGAAAGCGAAACAAGTCATTTATTTAAGTGGAATTGTAAATGATAAATCCTTATCGAAGCATTTATCTTCCAGAAAAAAAGTAGAAGAAATTTTAAACACAGGGACTTTTGCCACAACCACCCTCAGAGCAGGAATTATTGTTGGATCCGGGAGTGCTTCATTTGAAATCATTCGGGATTTAGTCAATAAACTTCCGATTATGATTGCTCCTAAATGGCTCAATACTAAGTGCCAACCAATTGCGATTCCAGATGTACTCGATTTTCTATCCAAATCATTATTAAATCCGGTTACTTACAATCAGAGTTTTGATATTGGTGGTCCTGATATTTTAACGTACAAGGAAATGCTTTTGGGTTATGCAGCAGCTAAGAATTTAAAAAGATGGATTTTTACGGTTCCCATAATGACTCCAAAATTATCGTCGTATTGGCTGTATTTTGTCACTTCAACATCATATAAACTCGCCTCAGCATTGGTTAGTAGCATGAAAGTTGAAGTAGTTTGCAAAAATCATAAAATCAATGAATTATTGCAACTGCAACCCATGACTTATAAGCAAGCGCTTTCCAGAGCTCTGATAAAAGTAGACGAAGACAAAGTAGCTTCTAGCTGGAAAGATTCCTTAATCAGTGGGCGTTTTAATAGCAATATGTCAGAGTATTTAAAAGTTCCTAAAAAAGATTGTTACATCGATAGACGAAAAATGGAAATCATAGACCGTGATTTTACAATTAGTAGAATTTGGTCCATTGGTGGAGATACGGGTTGGTATTATGGGGATTGGTTATGGGATTTACGCGGTTTTATCGACAAATTATACGGTGGTGTAGGTTCTAGAAGAGGAAGAACTAACCGACACGATATTCATTCTGGAGATGCGTTGGATTTTTGGCGTGTTTTGCATGCCAATAAAGAAGAGGGGAAACTAATTTTATTTGCCGAAATGAAGCTGCCAGGGGAGGCATGGTTAGAATTTAAAATTATCAACAATACTCTTTATCAATCTGCGACATTCAGACCTAGAGGTTTTTTAGGTAAATTATATTGGTATTCTGTTTTACCTTTTCATGGTTTTATTTTTGAGGGAATGCTGAAGAAATTGATTAAATAATTGTTGTTATTTTTAAATTGTTTTAATCAATTTAATTTGGTTGTAGTTTTGATTACTAAATTTTTACAGAATAAAATTTTTACTCATTTGAAATAAAAAACAGATGCGTTTTAAATTAGATTGGTACATTTAATTTAAATTTTTTGGGTTTATTTACTTTAAAATCTCAGAAGTTGCTTCTAAATTAAGGCCTGTTTTTAGGATAATATGAATTAAATTCCCCACTTAAATGAGCTTACATTTCTTAGATGTTGATTTTTTTAAGATTATTTCAAAATCCCCGCTTTGTATGTAGCAATTGCCCTATCTCGAGCCATAGCATGTTCCACCATAGGTTTTCCATATCCTAGATCAAATTCTTTGATCCATTTGCGGATATAAAGTGCTTTTTCGTCGAATTTTTTTTGTTGAATCTCCGGATTGAAAACGCGAAAATAAGGAGCTGCATCGCAACCGGTTCCTGCTGCCCATTGCCAATTCCCTACATTAGCAGACAATTCATAATCCAATAATTTTTCTGCAAAATAGGCTTCACCCCACTGCCATTGAATCAATAAATGTTTGCATAAAAAGCTCGCCACTACCATTCGGACCCTGTTGTGCATGTATCCAGTTTCGTTCAATTGTCGCATTCCGGCGTCAACCATGGGATAACCGGTAGTTCCAGAGCACCATCGTTTAAAATCATCTTCATTATTGCGCCACTCAATTCCGTCATACGCCGATTTGAAGTTTTGGGTAACGACTTTTGGGAAACTAAATAAAATTTGCATGAAGAATTCTCTCCAAATTAATTCACTCAAAAAGACATCGTTTTTATGAAATGCCCAATTCACCAGTTTTCGAATACTAACGGTTCCAAAACGCAAATGTGGTGAAAGATAGGAGGTTTTGTCCAAAGCCGGAAAATCTCTTATCTCTTGGTAATTTGGAATAAATTTTAAATTATGAGATTTTACTTTTATACTGCTTTGCTCGAAACCGATTTCTTTCAAAGATGGAAAAACAAAGTCACTTTTATAAAAATTAGAAAAGAAATTAGTAGCATCGTATTCTTGAACGGGTTGTAATGACTTATATTTTTCTAACCATTTGTTTTTAAACGGTGTATATACGGTGTAAGACAATCCATCCACTTTTGTAATTTCTTTTTCTTCAAAAATAACTTGGTCTTTGAAAGAATAGGAAATAGTGGTATTAGCTTCTAAAAGCTCACAAATAACAGTGTCACGTGCGATAGCATAGGGCTCGTAATCTTTGTTGAAGAAGGCTTCCTTGATGTCAAACTCTTGTATCAGCGCGGTCCAAACATCCACGGTTTTTCCTTTTTTGACTAAGACGGAACTACCAATTTCCTGTAATTGTGTATTTATTTTTGATAAGGATTCGTGGATAAATCCAACCCGAGCATCATTTTTGACTAAATTGTCTAAAATCGAGTCATCAAAAATGAACAATGGAATCACCGGATATTTAGATTGTAAAGCATGAAATAATCCAATATTATCTTCTAAACGCAAATCACGCCTGAACCAAAAAAAAGATACTTGTTGTTTATTCATTATTTTGCATTAAACATTTCGTCAACTTTAACGACACGGTAGGAAAAAATGGATTTTAATTTATTTTTAACCACTAGTGTATTCATGATTCGCCCTAAAAAACCAAGTGGTAATCCATAATGAACAATATCAGTCATTTTTGTGCCATCTTCTGTAGCCTCAAAAAAATGTTTATGGTGCCAAAAACTATAGGGTCCAAAACGCTGCTCGTCTATAAAATAACTATTTTCTTTAACAAACGTGATTTCAGTCATCCAAGATAAATTTAAACCAAAAAGAGGTGTCACTTTATATTGAATTATTTGTCCGGCATACATTGATTTATTATCAAAATCGGTGATTTGAAAACCCATCCCTTCGGGTGTGATTTTTTGAAGGTTTTTTGGATTCGAAAAGAAAGCCCAGCATTGTTCTACAGTTGCATTGACATGTTGGATGGTTTCTTGTTTGTAAATTTTCATAGTAGTGTATTGAGAGAATATTCTTGTAGAGTAATTTAGCTTACTGGATAAATAATACTGGAACTCTTTTTAAATCTTGCTTTTTGGCTAGGTATAAAAACCTAATATATAGCCCGACCCACTATTTGTGTGAGTCACACCTAAATTAAACGTTATATTTTATAATACTTGAAAGGAACAAATAACATCCCAAAACATTCTCCGTGTTCTTTTCCTAAATGTTTATGGTGTACTTTGTGTGCTTTACGAAGTCCTATTAAATATTTGTTTTGGGTATTTTTGAACCATTTGAAACGTTGGTGTATTAAAACATCGTGAATCATAAAATAACACATGCCGTAAAACATAATTCCAAGTCCTAAGAAAAATTTATAATTTAAACCTCCTTGAACTCCAAAGTAAAATAAAGCAATACTTGGAATAGCGAAAATCACGAAAAATATATCATTCCGTTCAAAAACATTCGCATATTTTGGTTGGTGGTGATCCGCATGAAAATACCACATTGAACCGTGCATGACGAATTTATGGGTACACCAAGTCACACATTCCATTATTAAAAAAGTACCTAAAAAAATCAAAAAAAATATCATTTTATTCTATATTTAATTAAAAAATCCTTCAAAACTAGCTATAATTAAACCAACTTTAATTTATACGACACAAAAGATTTTGCCAATAATCCGGCTTTTGTATAGTTAGAGACTCGAATTCGGGCGTTCCCAATTTCAGCACAAGGAGTATTTTCTAACTTTTTTAGTAATTTCTTATAATACACAAAAGCAGTATATACTCCAAATTTTGCTTCAATAGGTAACTTTATAATTCCTTGATAGGCTATTCTAAAATCTTCTTCAATTTCATTAATTATTGCCGTCTTTGCATTTTCATCGAAGGAATTCAAATCTACTCCAGGGAAATAGTTACGATTTAATACTAAATTGTCGTCTTTGAGATCGCGAAGAAAATTTACTTTTTGAAAAGCTGATCCCAACCGCATGGCTTCCTCTTTGAGCTGGTCGTATCTTTTAATATCACCATTTACAAAAACCTTTAGACACATTAATCCCACTACATCTGCTGAACCATAAATGTAAGCGTCATAGTCCTCTTTACTATCATAATCAGATTTGATTAAATCTAATTTCATACTCCTTAAAAAAGCCTGAATCAGTTCATCAGAGATATTATATTTCTTCACCGTTTGCTGGAAAGAGTTTAAGATAGGGTTTAAACTTATGCCTCTTTCAATCGCCTTGTAATATTCCTCTTCAAATTCGATTATTAAATCTTCCTTATCGAACCCATGGAAGGTGTCTACGATTTCATCCGCAAAACGAACAAATCCATAAATACTGTAGATGGCATTTCTTATACTGGGCGATAGCATGTATACAGCCATAGAAAAAGAAGTACTGTAGTTTTTAGTAACTAATTTGCTACATTTAAAAGATACATCGTCAAATAATTGCTTCATAATTATTGTTCTGAAAATTGTTTATTAATTAACTCCGATACTAATTTTCCAGAAATTAATGCTGGTGGAACTCCAGGTCCCGGAACAGTCAATTGTCCTGTAAAATACAAGTTCTTGACTTTCTTACTCTTCAACTTTGGTCTCAAGAAAGCGGTTTGTAATATGGTATTAGCCATACCATAAGCATTTCCTTTGTACGAATTATATTCTGAGACAAAATCATTTTTACAAAATGATTGTTTAAATATAATATTATTTTTAATGCTTTGGTTTGTTAATTTCTCAAAACGATTCATTATTTTTTCAAAATATTCTTCTCTTAGGGCATCAGTATCAGTAATTCCAGGAGCCAATGGCACTAAGAAAAAACCAGATTCCATTCCTTCAGGAGCTGCAGTTTTATCAGTAATCGAGGGGAAATTTGCATAAAACAAAGGCTCGTTGGGCCACTTAGGCTCATCGTAAATATCTTTTGCATGTTGATTAAAATCTACATCGAAAAAAAGCGCATGATGTGAAATATTATCAATTTTCTTATTAAAGCCAACATAAAATAATAATGAGGATGGAGCAAAAACTCTGCTTTCCCAATATTTTTCAGAATAGGCTCGATGTTCTTGATCTAATAATGTTTCTGTGTGATGGTAATCTGCACCACTCAGAATCAAGTCCGAAATAACAACCTCACCATTTACCTCAATCCCTCTAGCCGTATTATTTTCAACTATAATTTTATTAATGTTTGAATTTGTATGAAATTTAACTCCCAGTTCTTTGGCTAAATTTTCCATTGCTCGTACCACATCGAACATTCCTGTTTTTGGGTGCCAAGTTCCAAGTCCAAAATCGGCGTAATTCATAAAACTATAAAACGAAGGTGTATCGGATGGTTTAGCTCCAAGAAATAAAACTGGAAATTCCAGAATTTGGATTAACCTCTCATTTTTAAATTTCTTACGAACATCTTTACTAATGTTGCTAAAAAATTGACCTATTTTCAAAGTAGTTTCAACTGTGATAAGTTCCAAAGGAGAAACGCCAGGTCGGTACACTAAATCTTTAATGGCTATATCATAATTACTTTTAGCTTCAGCCATAAATTCATTCAGGATTTGTCCACTTCCCTTTTCAATAGCCTCAAAAGCAAGTGTAATATCCGTTAAATTATCGGCTATAGTAATAAAATCATCTATTCCATAATACACTCTGTAAGCAGGAGATAGTTTTATCAATTCATAATAATCGGTTGTTTTTTTACCAAAATCAGCAAAAAAACGATCGAATACATCTGGCATCCAATACCAACTTGGACCCATATCAAAAGTAAAGCCGTCTCTTTTTAATTGTCTTGCTCTTCCACCGATTGTTGCATTTTTTTCATAGACGGTCACGTCATGTCCGCTTTGTGCTAAATAGCAAGATGCTGCTAAGGCGGAAAATCCAGAGCCTATGATGGTGACTTTTTTATTTTTTTTCATTTGTTTAGCAAATATACAAAATGTTTAAACAGATTACGCTAAATTTCATCTACTAATTCAGAAATGGAATTGAAAATTGATATTTTGTCAGAAAGTCCTTCTTTGTTAATAAACTCAACCATTCGTCCAATATACCATAACTTTGTAGTTTCATCGATCAATTCATCACTCATTTTTTGGATGTAACCATCTAGAATGTCTCTTTCTGGTTGCACAGTTAGATAGGATACAAAAATAATAGAATCGAAATGCTTTTTTAAATCCTTAAGGTTATCAATTGGCATACTTTCGCCTAAATAAATGGTTTTGTAGCCATGTAATAAAATCTCATAATTTAAATACATCAATCCTAATTCATGAATCTCATTCATAGGAAGAGAGAGTACGAAAACTTTATCTACTTTAGTTTGCTTTAAAACTTGTAGTTTTTCGGTATTTATCAATAATTTTTGCTTTATTAAATAACTAATAAAGTGCTCGTGGGCTGGAGTAATTGTGTCCGATTGCCATAACAAGCCCAATTCATTCATCAATGGGATAAAAACTTGATGGAATATTTCTTTAAAAGATTTCTCAGCTATTAACCAATTATAAGTATTAAAAAATAGCTCTTGATCAAAATTCATCATTGCCATTTTAAGCTCACTTATTGCGTGACTTTTAGCTGTTTTGCTTGAAATTATTTCTCGGACTAAAGACGGAATTTTTTCTTGTGGATAAGTTGCTATTTTTGAAATTTTATAGCCGTAATCATGTAACAATGTTATATTTAACAGCTTTTGAAGACTTACTAAATCATACAATCTAATATTAGTATCAGTACGCATGGGTTCTAGAATGTTGTATCTTTTCTCCCAAATCCGTATGGTATGCGCTTTTATTCCTGAAAGATTTTCAAGATCTTTTATGCTGAACACGTTTTTAATATTGTTTATCATTTATTAAAATTTAATAAACAAATGTAAAATAAATTTAATTAAAAAACCCTTTAAAAGTTTCAAATAGTTTACAAATCATTTTTTTAGTCTAAAGTGACATTGTTAAAGGTATTTAATTTATCCAAATTGAGTATCGTTTTTGAATTATCAGTACTTCTAGCGTACATGGGTTCAAATTTTGCACCATAAATTACCTCATCAAAAGTATACGAAGTACGAATTGCAACTGTATTACTAAACATATCATCAAAAGTTTTTACAAAGACTAAGATTTCACCATGAATCGTTTCAAAATCTTTTTTGGTTAAGTTATAAAGAGGGCTAACTTCTGTTATGGGATGTACTAAAGTCCAACTTAGGGTAAGAGCATTTATTCGCGCTAATTCTAATTCTAACGAATAAAACTTATTAGTTTTTGTACCGTTTTCTTCCACACTCATTCCTAAAGTCATTATGGCTTCAGCATCCGTAAAATTAGTGTTCTTAAATGGCGTAATTCGAATCATTAAACCCGTGATTTCTCCATAAGGTGAAATCAATGCATTGTGAGAAAACTTTAAGAAGGCCGTTGGTTTACTAAATCTACCAAAAAACAAACCTGTTGCAATTGCAAAACTCAATAATCCAAATAAGGCTTCAGCAGCAGAAACCATGCTGGCTAGAAACCCTGAAGGGCTTATGTGTCCATAGCCTACAGTAGTAAATGTTTGAGCACTAAAAAAATAAGCCTGACCAAACTTTACTAAATTAGATCCAGAAGGATGTATACCATCTAAATGCTCAATTCCTATACTGTAATAAATGGAAGCAAAAACAAAATTAATTCCAATATAAAAGGATAAAATAATAAGCATAAATTTCCAAGCAGGCATATCAATCATTGTATGATACCAACTAATCCTATGCAAAACATGCATTCCTTTTTTCTCTACATTTGCCGTTCCATTTTTATTCACAAAACGACCACCATAACTATTCGGGTTTGTTCCAAAACCAGTATTAGTATCTGTCTTTGCTCTCGAATTTATATTTTTCATTCCGGTTATTGCTATCAATTAATTATCTAGTAAAAATAACAAAAACCTTTAATAAAAAAGAAGTGATTTTACTGTTCATTTTTTTTAAAAATTAGACAAAACTAATTGCATACGTTTATGCTTTATTCGTAAATTTTTTGTTTAAAATCCATCTATACATAAATTTTAAAGTGCTATAAATCAGTATATTTGCAAAATATTATATGCAAAAGATGAGTATGCATCACGAAATATTTAAAGATAGAATAGAGGCAGGTTTATTACTATCCGAAAAATTAAAAAAATATCAGGGTACAAATAGCGTTATTCTCGCGGTTCCTCGTGGTGGTGTTCCTTTGGGATATATAATTGCAAATACCTTACGACTTCCTCTGGATATTGTACTTGCCAAAAAAATAGGACATCCTAATAACAAAGAATTTGCTATCGGAGCTATCTCCGTAGATTCTATGATTATTGACGAGTATCCTGATGTTCCTAAAGAGTACGTAAATAATGAAATCATTAGAATAAGAAAATTACTCCAAGAGCAATACGAACGGTATAGGGGGAACCGAAAACGAATTGCTATTGAGAATAAATGTATAATTCTAGTTGATGATGGTATTGCTACCGGTAATACCTTGCTCGCTAGTATAATAATGCTAAGAAAAAAAAATCCCGCAAAAATAATCGTTGCTGTACCGGTTTTGCCTTATGATGTGGTATCTGTGATTGAGAAAAATGCTGATGAATGTATCTATTTGATAGCGTCTAAATATTTTAAAGGGGTTGGTAGTTTTTATAAAGAATTCAATCAGGTGAGTGACGATGAAGTAATTCAGATGCTGAGCCTTTCTAATGGAATTGAATAATATTGGAGTATAATTTTGGCCTAATAAAAATTAAATTTTACAAAATCGCGATAGGGATTCTTTGATTATTATCCCAAAAGATAATACGACAGAGCAATTTTTTCGAGAGAAGGGTTAAACTAACGGATGAATTTGGAGTAAATTGTATTTTAATTCCAATGTCATTGAAGAAAAAAAATCAATACACCTCGAAGTCTTATTATTGATACTTTTTTAAGGGGTTATAAAGAGCTGTTTTTTTAAGATAGCAATTATATTATATTTTGTTTGGTGAAGCCTAAGTGTTGCGAAAATTGGATTACTGTTAATGCAAAAACAATAGTTTTTTTGCATAAATTAGTTGAATCAAATAAACGCTATGAAAAAAATAACCAAAGAAGACATCAGTCAGGAAGTGTTTGACTTGTATGATGATTATGCCCATAACAAAATTGAAAGAAGACAATTCGTCGAGAAACTATCGTTGTTTGCGGTAGGAGCGCTTACGCTTCCTTCGTTGCTCAGCTTTATGACACCAAACTATATAGATTCTATTTTAATAAAATTGGATGATCCAAGGTTGAGATCAGAGTTTATTACCTACAATTCTCCTAAAGGTGGTGGAATAATTAAAGGACTGTTATCCCTACCTACTAGTACCAAAAAAAAATTACCCGGAATTATTGTTGTGCATGAAAATCGCGGGCTGAATCCTTATATTGAAGATGTAGGACGAAGAGCGGCTGTAGAGGGATTCATCACTCTGGCTCCAGATGCGCTATCTCCTCTGGGTGGTTATCCAGGGAATGATGATGCTGGTAGAGAATTACAAAAAAAGCGTACTCGTGAAGAAATGCTAGAAGATTTTATTGCAGCCTATAAATTCCTTAAATCCCATAAAAATTGTAATGGACATATTGGTGTTGTAGGATTTTGTTTCGGTGGTTGGATTGCTAATTTGATGGCAGTCAGAATTCCAGATTTATGCGCAGCAGTTCCTTATTACGGGGGACAACCTACTGCTGCTGAAGCTGAAAAAATAAAGACTCCCATTCTGGCGCATTATGCTGGTTTAGATACGCGAGTTAATGAAGGATGGCCAGCTTTTGAAGCTGTGCTTAAGAAAAACAAAGTTGAACATACCGCTTATTTCTATCAGGGAGTTAATCATGGTTTTCACAATAATACAACTCCCAGATACGATGAAAAAGCCGCTACATTATCATGGTCTAGGACGATTGATTTTTTCAAAGAGAACTTAAAAAAGAAATAGTTTAAATTCTAATAGTAAAAAAGTCTACTTAAAGATTTTTTAGAAATCAAATATTAATTGTCCTAAAGAAAATATTTTATAATTAAAAAAGTTTACAGAACTATTTATTATTTTTTAAATTAGTTTTTTACTGATAAATTCAAAATATCAGTTATTAAAATTTAGAGATGAGGAATGTTAATCTTCCAATAAGACTTTTTTTCTTATTGGAAGATTGAAAATTAAAATTGATACTTAGTCATCTAGTGTTATATTCCCTCTGTTTTTTTTGTTGTCTGGGTGTTCATTAGGGTAACGGTTGGGAATTATATCCGAGTTGTGGTCTTTATTTTCAATCATTTTTTTTGCTTGCTCTTCGGGGATCTTCGCAGTTTCAGAACTTAATTTTTCAGCAATACTACCTTCGTTTTGTTCTAAAGTTCCGTCAATATTTCGTGCCCTTTTGACAATTTTTTGATTTCCATCGCTATCAGTTTCTATTTCTGATTTTAAATGCGGTACTTCGGGATTTGCATTTTTAGCTAGGTTTTCGCCGCTAAATCCCTCGTTTATATTTTGCTTATTGTTTGTCTTTTTTGAACCTAAATTGTTGCTTTCCATATCCTTAAATTTTAATTGAAAAATGGTAATTTATTTAAAATTACATCATTTTAGCAAATTATCAGAAGTATTTAACATAGCTTTTGGATTATGCCGATAAATGTTAGAGACAACTATTTTAAATGCAGCTAAAACAAAGGTATCTTTGCTTAAACTATAATATTATTCAATGTCTCATTCACACTTTATCATTCATAAGCCTTACGGGTATCTGAGTCAGTTTATTTATGAATTGAAAAGAAAAAAGAAACTGCTGGGGGAATTGTATAATTTTCCTAAAGGAACAATGGCAATAGGCCGTCTTGACGAGGATTCTGAAGGGTTATTGTTCTTAACCACAGACGGAATGATGAGCGAAATTATTAGAAGTAAGAAAATAGATAAGGAATACTATGTTCAAGTTGATGGGATGATTAATCAGAAAGCAATTGAAGAATTGCAAGAAGGGGTTGAAATAGGTTTTAACGGGACTAAATACAGAACAAAGCCCTGTAAAGCTTCATTGCTTGATGAAATTCCTGCTTTTGGAATTAGAGGAAAAAAAATAAGGGATGAACGGCACGGACCAACTTCTTGGGCATCAATAACGGTTAATGAAGGGAAGTTTCGCCAAGTAAGGAAAATGACGGCAGCTGTTGGTTTTCCTACTCTACGCTTGGTTCGTGTTCGTATAGGGAATATAAATCTGAATGATTTGCAAGCTGGAGAGGTCAAAAAAGTAGAAAATTTTCACATAGAAGTTTAAATGGTTGGAGGTGATTTTTCAATCTTTTAATTTTTCAATCATTTAATAAAATATAAAATGTTGAACATTGTTTTAGTAGAACCTGAGATTCCAAATAATACCGGAAATATAGGTCGATTGTGCGTAGGTACGGAGAGTAGGCTGCATTTAATCCATCCCTTTGGGTTTGTTATTAATGATAAAAATCTAAAACGTTCTGGTTTGGACTATTGGGTGCATCTTGATGTGACAGAATATCAAAATATAGCTGAATGGAAAGCACAAATTCCAGATTTATCCCGGGTTTTCTTGATGAGTTCCAATGCTGAAAAATCATATTTGGAGAATGATTTTCAAGATGGTGACTGGTTGGTTTTTGGAAAAGAGAGTAAAGGTTTGAGTCAAGCTGTTTTAAAGGAATTTCCCAATCATCTGACAATTCCAATGTCATCGCTAATTAGAAGTTATAATATTGCAAATTCGGTGGCTTTTGTCATTGGCGAAGCAAAGAGGCAAATAACAAGTAAAAGGTAAATTGTGAATTTTATATTCTTAAACGCAACCTTTTTTATGGTTGAAATTTCATATATTTGAGAAGGTAATTCCAGATTTAATTGAATTTTTCCTTTTTTAAAACGTATTCTATGATTGATAAAGTTCTCCTTAGAAGTACCATTTTCAAACATTTAGATGGTTTAGTTACAGCACCTGTAGCGCATGAATTGTATAAAAAGGGAATACTGTCTTATATTCTTGACCGGAAGGAGGCGACACTTGCCGAACTTAGCTCATATTTCGAAGCGAATGAAGGGTATCTCAACGTGGGTTTACGTGTTTTGTGTTCCCAAGGATTCATGGATTATGATATTAATAGCAGTACTGATCAAATAAAATTTAGCATCAACAATAAAAGTGCTGCTGCTTTCTCACTGTTTCATTTGTATACAGATGTGGTTGATTTATTGCATTTTTCGATGCAATTTCACCCTCGCTTGTTCGAGGATGCTCCTTTTGAACGCTTGCGAATTATTTTTGAAAAATACAAGGAAAATTACGAAATTTCTTTTTCTGATGATCCGTTGGTGAATTCTATTCAGCATCAGATTTTAACGCATATTGAAGGATGTTTGGTAGGTCCTACCTTAGTTCGTCTTGGTATGAGTGGCATGTTTCATAAATACTTTATGGAGATTTCCTTCCGTCCAGAAGAATTTCATAAGTCCCCTGAAAAATTCAAAATAATTCTAGATTTCTTTGTTCATTTAGGATGGTTTACTCAAAAAAAAGGAAATTATCAGTTTACTGAAATTGGTTTATTTTTTGCCAAAAGGGCTACAGCTTATGGCGTGACAGTTTCTTATTTGCCTACTTTTAGTAAAATGGAAGAGCTGCTTTTTGGCAATCCAAACATACTTAGAATCGTAGCGGAGGGAGAAGATGAAATTCATGTAGACCGGGAAATGAATGTTTGGGGCAGCGGAGGCGCACATGACACGTATTTTAAAATTGTGGATGAGATTATTATTAAATTATTTAATTTACCCATAGAAGATCAGCCCAAAGGAATCTTAGATATGGGTTGTGGCAATGGAGCATTTATTGAACATATTTATAATGTAATTGAGAGACAAACTTTGCGAGGAAAAATGCTGGATGACCATCCTTTATTCCTTGTTGGTGCCGATTATAATCAAGCGGCGTTAAAAGTAACCCGGGCTAATTTAATCAAAGCAGATATTTGGGCCAAAGTAATTTGGGGCGATATAGGTCAGCCGGATTTGTTGGCAGATGATTTACTGGAAAATTATAATATTAATTTGAAAGATTTACTCAATGTAAGAACCTTTCTAGACCACAACCGCATTTGGGAAATGCCTAAACAGGTAACCAAAACGAGAGTCAGTCATTCTACAGGAGCATTTTCACACAGGGGAGAGCGAATCAATAATAATTTGGTTGAGGATAATTTATTAGAACATTTTAAAAAATGGTCTCCGTATGTTCGTAAATTTGGGTTGTTAATAATTGAATTGCACACCATTGCTCCAAGCCTGACTGCCGCTAATCTAGGTAGAACTGCCGCAACAGCTTATGATGCCACACATGGTTTTTCAGATCAATATATAGTAGAAATTTCTGTTTTGCATAAAGTAGCTGCAGAAGCAGGGCTGTACGCTGATGCTAATTTTTTTAGAAGATTTCCGGATGCTGCTTTTGCAACAGTTAGTATTAATTTGTTGAAGGGCGTTTAAAAACAGTATTTAAATAATTGTAAACTTTCCTTTTTCTGCATCGAAAACAATATGCTCGTCTTTGAATAAGGTATTGAAACTTCCCTTTGAAATGAAATGACATGGTTGATCTTGTTGAACAGTATCGGGTGTCATTATAATCATTTCGTCACTCAATTGTATGGCCATATCAATATCATGGGTAGAAAATAAAATGCATTTTCCTGTTTCGTGTGTCAGTTTTTTTAGTAATTTAAAAAGGGATACTTTGTGCAGTAGGTCAAGATGGGTAGTGGGTTCATCTAATATAATTAAAGGCGTATCTTGTGCTAAAGCACGGGCTACAAGAACTTTTTGCAATTGTCCGTCACTGATTTCATAATGTTTTTTAGCGGCTAAGTGACTAATTTGAGTGAGTTGCATTGCTTCATTTATTTTTACAATATCTATATCTGTAAGTTTTCCGATCCAATTGGTATAAGGTTGTCTGCCCAGCGCGATGAGTTCAAAAACAGTCAGATTGCTGGGCGGTAATTTTTCGGTTAAAACAACACTTAAGTTTTGTGCTAATGTCAAAGCGTTTAATTCGTGAATGTTTTTTCCATTCAGAAAAACAGTTCCAGAGATTGTTTTTTGGATACCAGTTATTGTCCGGAGAAGTGTTGATTTTCCAATTCCATTTGCACCTATAACCGCTATCAATTTTCCTCTTTCTAAAGATAAATCAATTCCCGAAGAAACAATAGTGCTTCCTTTTTTATCAGTATAACCGATGCTGATTTGTGTAGCCTGTAAGATGATCTTATTTTCCATTATCCCATCATTTTACGTTTCCTAATTAATAGCCAAATGACAATAGGCGCGCCAAAAATGGAGGTCACCGCATTTATCGGTAATGTGATATCACTCCCAGGAACTTGTGAAATGCTATCGCATACCAACATTATTATAGCACCAAAAAGGATGGTACTCCAAAACAAAATACTGTGATTACTAGTTTGAAAAACCAATTTTGCGATATGTGGTACAGCTAATCCTACAAAAGCAATGGGACCAGCAAATGCAGTGATACTACCTGCTAAAATACTAGTGGCAAAAATGATGATCAGTCTCGTTTTTTTATAATCTAGCCCCAGGCTTTTGGCATAATTTTCTCCTAGAAGCAACGAATTTAATGGCTTAATACTGAACAGGCTTAACAATAAACCAATCGTTACGCAAAGGGATAAAAGGGTAAGGGAAGTCCATGATAAATCACCAAGATTTCCCAAGGACCAAAAAGTGAATTTCTGCAATTGTTCAGCGGTACTAAAATACGTAAGCGTTCCAACAATGGCACTCGTTAAGCTACCAAACATTAGTCCAACAATTAAAATAGCCATAGTGTCACGCAAGCGATGAGAAACGGCCAGAACGGCTAGTAAAACTAAAAAACTACCCAAGCTTGATGCCAAAATAATTCCATAAGAAGAAAGTAAAATGGTCGCAATAAACGGAGGTAGAAAAGCAGCGCCTAAAATAACCATTGCTACTCCTAAGCTCGCACCTGAACTTAATCCCAGAACATAAGGCCCTGCCAATGGATTTCGAAATAAGGTTTGCATTAATAATCCGCTGATTGACAGGCCTATTCCAACAAGTATCGCAGCAATAGCTTTGGGTAAGCGGTAATTGATAATGATATATTGCCAGGTTTCTTTGCTGGCATTTCCTCCTAAAAGGCTATTGAAAACATCTTTTAAAGGAATAGAAACCGATCCCAAACTGATGTTAACTAAAAACAAGAAAACAACTCCGATGGTTAGGAATATAAAAAGAACAGTATTTCGGTTGGTATCAGTCAATTTATTCTAATTTCTGAAAGAAAAAAAGTTTGTGATTGGGTAATAATTCGGGATGGAAAATTTTAATTAAATCTTTCAATACCCAGTCGGGGCGGGTGGGAGACCATTCAAAATATAAAATACCCCCTTTAGCACCTTTATTTATTCCGTACGAATATACTTTTTTATTTTTAAACGAAGTAAATTCACTGTAATGGGGATTGCTGTCGCTCATTTGTTTTAATGAAGAAAAATCGCCAGGAGCAATCCAATAGTCAGCATTTTGTGCTTTTTCTAAAATGGTTTCAAAGGGTAATGGTAAACTACCCGTTCCTTTAGTTTGCGCCCATAAATAATTTGATTGTGCATCCTTTAGAAATAGAGAAGCCCAACTCTCGCCTTGTGGTACGTACCATTGATCCTGAAACATAGCACCGCTAAGTACAGTAGGTTTTGAAACTGCCTTTTTAACTAAGACCAATGTGTTTTTATATTCTGTTTCTATTTTGGAAAAAACGGAATTTGCTTTAGTATTTAAACCATACAAAACGCCAAAAAATTTAATCCATTCCGCTTTTCCTAACGGTGATTGTTCGGTCCAATCCCCATTTATCATAACCTTTAAACCACTTTTTTGGAGGTTGTCTAAAGTGGGATTGCTGTTGTTTAAACCAAAACTAACAATTAAATCTGGAGCCATGTCTACAAGGACTTCGGTGTTTAATGTCTCGTTAGTGCCTACTTCTCTTACTTTTTCTATGTCAATTCGTTTGCGTGTTTTCTCTGAAGAAATATAATCAGTATTAGGAAATCCAACCAGCGTATTTTCTACGCCTAGCATTTCTAGTGCTGGAATATGGGTGGTTGAGGTTACAACTATTGATTTTAAAGGAATTGGAATTACTGTAAATCGTTTTAAACTGTCCGGAATAATACCATTTTTTTCTTGTAAAATATAAGTGAAATTTTCTTTGGCTTCAGGCCAAGGGTTAGTGATTTTCACGATTGCATAGCCCTTGTATCTGTAAATTTCTAATCCTTTAGCATATTGAATTTCATTCCTAATAGTTACGATTGCAGTATTAGAAGCATTGTTGTTTTGTTTACATCCGCTAAAGGAAATGACAAATAGAAAAAGCGTGAAATTTAAAAAAAATGATTTCATAAAAGTATTTTCAAGAGCTACAAAGGTATATTTAATCCTTTTTAAAAATCAAATTTTATTTTTTATTCCAATCATAAAGTTATATTTGCACCCGTATTGAGGTTGCTGTTTTGTTTTTTCAGAATAGCATTAAAAGGGAATCAGGTGAAAGATTATAGATTTGACGATTAAAGTTTTAGGAGTTGAATCCTAAAGCATGAATTTTAAATCATGAATTAAAATCCTGTGCTGTACCCGCAACTGTAAGCTATAAAGCTTGTTGTTATCTACAAACCACTGTTCGCTTTAAAGAATGGGAAGGTAAACAACAAGACGCAAGCCAGGAGACCTGCCTAGTACATCGAGTATCAAACTTTCGGGAAAAAAGGTTTGGGTATGGGTAATTCTATGCTTTTCTCCCACTTTTTAGTCATGTAACAGTAAAAAATACCTGTTGCGAAATGTTAATTAAATGAACAAAAAAATCGTTCGTATTAGTGCGTTGTGCGTACTAATGTCAACCTGTGCTTTTGCGCAACAAAATGAAGTTATCTCCACGCAAGATGAGTTGAGCGAAGTGGTAGTTTCAGACTCGAAATTTGCTTTAGCGAAAGAAAAATCTGGAAAAGTAATCACTAAAATTACAGCTGAAGATTTAAAAAACAAAGCAGGGCAAAGCATTGCAACCATCCTGAGTACCGTTGCAGGTCTAGAAATTAATGGGAACCAGAGTGCAGCCGGTAAAAATTTAGGATACTACATTCGTGGAGGGAAAAACAATCAAGTTCTTATTCTTATCGATGGAATTCCAGTGAATGATGCTTCAGGAATTAGTTTTGAGTATGATTTGCGTTTGCTTCCAGTGGAGCAGGTAGAAAGTATTGAGATTATGAAAGGAGCTGCCAGTACTCTTTATGGGTCTGGAGCGGCTACAGGTGTCATAAATATTACTTTGAAAAAATCGGGTAAGAAAGCAATTGAGGGAAATGCGTATGTAAATATCGGGACTAATAATACTGCGACGACCAACAAAACTACCGCTCAAAATTTTAATCAAGGTTTTTCAGTAAACGGAAATGCAAATAAAGTGAATTATTTTGCGTCTTTAAACAGTACCGAAGTTAGCGGAATTTCTCAGATTGCCCCTGTCAATCCAAAAGATAATTATGAAGAAGATCGTTTTTCTAGGATCAATTATTTGGCTAAACTAGGGTACAAAGCAACGGATAAATTGACCTTGGATTTCTTTGGGAATTATGATAAAATCAGTTTAGATTATGATGCTTCTTTTGATAATACCGGTACAAATGATACCAATTTAAATTCTACAGACTCAGAGCAATTTCGTTTTGGTTTTCTGCCAAAATATAAATATAATAAGGGAGAATTTGTTATGAATGCCAGTTTTAACAAAATTGTCCGTACCTATAATGATTTTGATTTTTACGCTAACAAAGCTGGATTTTCTCAGTACGAGTCCCGAAGTGTCAACGTGGATGCCTTCAATAAATACGAAGTTGCAGATTCTTTTTTCTTTGTTGCTGGGGCACAATACCAGTTCCATGACATGAATAGCGAAACGCCTTACGGAGGAATTATGAAGGAAGCTACTAAATTTAATATGATTGATCCTTATGTGACGGGAGTTTTTACCTCCGATTTTGGGTTGAATTTGAATGCTGGGGCACGTTTGAATATTCACAGTCAATATGGTAACCAATTGGTTTATAATGTAAATCCATCGTATGATTTCCAATCGATTCCATTGAAAATTTTAGCTTCTTATAGTACAGCGTTTGTTACGCCAAGTTTGTATCAATTGTATTCAGAATATGGAAATGGGGATTTGACACCGGAGAAAAATAGTACGATAGAAGCCGGTTTTGAAACACAGTTATTTGATAAAAGAATTAAACTGAATGCAGTAGGCTTTTATCGGGAACAAACCAATTTTATAGGATTCTATTTTGATCCAATAACTTTTGATTCTAATTATATCAATATAGATGGTATGAATAAGGCAAAAGGAGTAGAAACAGAAGTCTCTTTTGCCTTGAGCAAAAATATTAATTGGAATTCAAATTATACTTTTACACAAGTAGATCAAGCACTGGATCGATTGATTCCAAAACATAAAGTGAATTCAGCTGTTGATTTTCAAATCAATGACAGGTTGTTTTTTAATGTAAATTATCAATATGTGCATAGTAGAAACGATGCTTTTTTTGATGGAAATACGTTCACTACAAAGAAGATCGTTTTAGGTTCTTATCAACTTGTAAACTCATCTGTTCGTTACGAATTGATAAAAAACAGACTGTCTCTTTTTGGGGCGGTAAGTAATATTTTGAACGCTGATTTTGTTGAAAATGTTGGGTACAGTACTTTGGGGAGAAATTTTAAATTAGGAATGAATATTAAATTATAACGAGTCTCATTACATAAAGCAAAAAAAGGAAGCCTCACTAAGAGACTTCCTTTTTTTTTACACTACAATTGTTTTATTCTAAAGCTTTCAAAAGCCCTTCTGGAGCTTTTTCAAGATACATTTGATTTTGGATTCCTTTGATTGATTTTGCATCTTTAAAAAATTCAAAATCTTTTCCTTGACTTTGTTTCAACACTCTGGAGGTTCCGGTTATTTTTCCAATTGCAGTACTCAATAAAGGTTCAGTAGTATCGCCAAGAATTCCAAGGGTACTCAACGTTTCTTTTAACAAAAAGTCAGGTTGTAATCCACCGAAATAATCACCAAAACCAACTGAGTTGACAATTTTTAATACAATAGGTTGCATGGCATATCTGTGATTTGGGTTTCTGTTCTCAGATCCAAAACTAGGAGAGTCATAAAGGGTAACAGAACCTACATTTTTCCCCACGGTTACATCACCAATTTGTACCACGTTAATGTGTGGTTCTAATCCATTAATTACCAGTTCGCTTGCCGATGCGGAGCTTGCGGTAGTCAAAATGTAAACTTTGCTCATATTCAAACTATTAATAGATGTAGTTCCAATTTTGTCAGTGAAATAATTAAATAAAGCGGCAGGATTCTCAGCTTCGAAATACGCATTAATCTTAGCATTCCATTGTTGTTTTGCAAAAACTTTCCCTTTAAATTGTCCGGTTATCATACTCGCCAGTCGTGTAGCAGTTTGCACTGATCCTCCACCATTGTACCTTAAATCTAAAACTAAGTCGGTCACTCCTTGTGACTTTAAAGAAGCAAAAGCTTCGTTTAATTCGTTATCGTAATTTGCATAAAAACCATTATACATTAAATAGCCAATTTTATGAGAACCAGACGTAATAACTTTGTTGATTAGTATAGGATTTTCAGACAGTACGGTTTTGGTTAGCAAAACTGTTTTTCCATTCTGCACAATTGTGGTTCCGTTATATTCGGCAAGATTTAGCGTATAACTTTCGTTAGTGCCAAAAAGTAACGACTCATAGTTACTAATGGTGAGTTGTGTGCCATTTACAGCAGTAAAAAAATCACCGCGTTTTATGTTTTTAGTTGAAGCATCTGAATTTGCTATAATATAACGTACATAACCAAATACTTCTGTAGTACTCCCCGGTTTATAACTTAAACCAAAATCGACACCATTATTTTTAGTAGTTCCTTGAAGTGTACCTTCGAGCTCTAAATAATCACTTACAATCCAACTGAACCGATCAATGGAGCGATTAACTCTCAAAGCATTAAAAAGATCCTCTGGAACAGGGTATCCTTTTAAAAAAGTGTTTAACGCAGTTTGGTCCGCAAAACGATCATCTGCTAAGTTAGGGACTTCAGCTTGCCATAAATAATATTGGTTCATACCTTTCCATATAAAATCTTGGATGTCTAAACTAGCAGGAGGCGCAATATCATCATTATCTTGACAGCCTTGAAAAGATAAAGTTGCAATAAATAATAAAAGTGTAAATTTGAATGTGGTTCTCATAGTGTTGTTTTAATACTTAATTAACGTAAAAATACTAACTTTAGTTTTATTTTATAATTTATGTTGCAAAAATAAATTTGAATCGTCTTGATTGTATAACCAGTTTAATACTTAACTTTTATGACCCAAAATGAGTTTGTGCTGCTTGTGGCTCCTTTTAAAGACAAAGTCTTCAGATTAGCGAAACGATTGTTGGTAAGTACAGAGGAAGCTGAAGATGCTACTCAAGAGGTTTTTGTAAAATTATGGAGTAAAAATGGTAGTTTGACTGGATTCACGAGTGTTGAAGCATTTGCGATGACGATGACTAAAAATTATTGTTTGGATCAATTAAAATCCAAAAGGGCTGGAAATCTTAAAATAGTGCATACTAATTATGCGGATTCCGAACCTGCATTAGATAAAAAATTAGAAGATAACGATAGTTTAAATTGGGTGGAAAGAAGTATCAGTCTATTACCAGAGCAGCAGCGTATCATTATTCAACTTCGCGATATAGAGGAATACGAGTTTGAGGAAATGGCAAAAATGTTAGATATGAAGGAGAGTGCCATTAGGGTGGCGCTTTCAAGAGCACGAAAAACTATACGGGAATACATGATAAATACACACAATTATGGAATTATATAAAGTAGAACAGTTGTTAGAGAAATATTTTGATGGAGAAACAACTATTCAGGAGGAGAGAGATTTACAAGATTATTTTTTATCGGAAGATGTTGCTCCTCATTTAGCAGCATATAAGTTATTATTTGAACATTTTGCAGCTACCAGAGCGCAGCAGTTTGAACAAGAAATGCTTCCATTTGAAGGACAGCGTATTCCACATAGAGATAGAAAACAAAATGTAGTATGGCTTTCTATTGCGGCTTCGGTAGCTATATTGTTAGGAGTAGGAAGCTATGTGTTTTATAATTCGGAATCTGTAGTAAGTCAAAGTAAAGATTTAGGAACGTATGATGATCCGAAAGTAGCTTTAAAAGCAACTCAAAAGGCATTGTCTTTATTATCTAATAAAGTAAATGTTGGCATAGAAACGGTTCAGTATATAGAGGAATATGAAATCACTAAAAATAAAGTGTTCATAAACACGGAACGTAAATCAGGAGGTATTTAACTGCTTTTTGAAAATAATTGAAAAATAAAACCACTAGAATTAATTTTAAACAATGCTAAATAAATTAAAAATGAAATCAATCAATCCCAATTCAAGTTTGTGCACAGCAATAGAGCAGCACAATAACGACACAACCTTAATCTCAGGTAAAAAGATTTTACTCACTTTGCTTTTTGTCTTAATTTCCAGTCCGTTTTTTGCGCAAGCAGCTTTCGATAAATTCGACGGTCAAGATGATGTAACTTCGATTATTGTCAATAAAAAAATGTTCGACTTAATGAGTAAAGTGAAAGTAGATGCTTCGGATAAAGAAATGCAGCAATATTTAAGCCTAATAAAAAAACTTGATAATCTAAAAGTGTTTACCACAAAAAGTACTCGAGTGGAAGGCGAAATGAAATTAGTTGCAGACAAGTACATCAAATCAGCAGGTTTAGAAGAGTTGATGCGTGTGAATGAGAATGGAAGAAACATAAAAATTTTGGTTAAATCAGGTGCTTCAGATTCCCAAATTAGAGAGTTGCTGATGTTTATTGAGGGAGCTAAAAATGATGATACAGTTCTCATGTCATTGACGGGTAATTTCGATTTGAATGAAATTTCAGTTCTAACTGATAAAATGAGAATTCCTGGAGGCGATGACTTGAAGAAAGCAACTAAAGGAAAAAAGTAACATGAAAATAATTTATGGAATTACGCTGCTGTTTAGTTTATTCCTGATCAGTTGCAGCTCAGAGCCAACTTTGCAAAAGTATTTTGTAGAAAATACCGAAAACAAAAATTTTGTAGCCCTTGATGTTTCTCCTAGTATTTTGAATGTTGATAAGACAAAATTATCAGTAGCCCAAACTGATGCTTTGAAATCGTTTGATAAAATGAATATCCTTGCTTTTAAAGTGAATAATAATAACAAGGCAGAATTTGAAATGGAACGCGCCAAAGTTAATTTGATTTTGAAAGATAAAAAGTATCAGCAATTGATGAAATTTGGTTCTGGAAAGGAAGGTGCTTCGGTAAGTTTTGTAGGCACGGATGAACACATTGAGGAATTTATATTGTATGCCAATAAAAAAGAAAACGGTTTTGCTGTTGTCCGGATTTTGGGTAAAAACATGAATCCAACTACTATTATGACCCTGATGAGTATGTTGCAGCAGTCAAACATCGATTTAGAACAATTGAAACCGTTACAGCAATTAATGAAATAAACGGTTTTGTAAATATTAAAAAAGCGTCTTGATAATTTTAAGACGCTTTTTTATTTAACCTAAATTTTAGAAAATTATCGTTAAAAAATTATTTACAAAACATTTTTTTATTTTTAATAGCGCTCTGACTGCCTAATTGGATTGCTTTTGTAAAATCGGCACAAGCATTTTTCTTGTTTTGTGCATGAAAATTAGAAAGACCTCTCAAATTATAGGCAATGTAATCCTTTGCATTTAAACCAATGGATATAGTGCAATCTTCAATAGTACTCTTGTAATCCTTGGCTTTATAGTTTATATCTGCTCTTGTAGTGTATGCATCGCCTTTTTTGGGATCTATTTTAATCGTTGTGTTTGCATCGGCTAGAGCACCTTTAATATCGCCTAATTTTTGTTTCAAAAGTGCTCTGTTTAAGTATGCTTCCGCAAATATAGGATCCACTTTAATTGCTTTGGTGTAATCATCAATGGCTCCTTTAATATTTCCGGCTTCAGCTTTCTTTAATGCTTTGTCAAATAGATCATATGCGATTGGGTTTTGGCTCCATCCAGCTAGGGAACTTAATAATAATAATAAGAGAAGAATTAATTTTTTCATAAAAATTTAAGGTTTGAAATGGGGGAGTTTATTTAATGATTAAAGGTATTTACCAGATAAAGGTACAATACTTTTTTAATTATTTAAATAACGAACAGGAATGGAATTTATTTTAAAGAAGGTTTTTAAATACTTAAATGAGTTGTTTCTCTTCTGGATTTAAAAGTTAGATTTTTAAAAAAAAGATTTAATAACGTTAGATTAAAGGTCTATTATTCTTGTAGGACAAATGTTTTTTATAAAGGGATTCAGTCTAAAAAAATCACTAAAAGTTGGTATTGTCAAATCTTTTTAATAGCTATAAATTTGTCTTAACGAAGATTTTTATTTTATTACGATTATCTAACGATTACTTTTCTGGAGATGAAAAAGACAGGGCAACACAAACAAAACAATAAACTGGTTAGGGCAAAAAAATATATAGTGTTTTTCTATATAGGTTCTTTCCTGGTATTAACAGCAAGCTTGGCTGTTTGTACTTTGTTAGGAATGTTTTTAAAAAACACTTTAAAAAGTGTTTTTTAAAAATTGAAACAGGATGTTTATTTATCACTAATTATATGTTGTAAGCTAACCGTTTTTTATAATTGTTTAAAATAATTTTAGTGCTATTTTATACAAGATTTGGAGAAATTAACTTATTTAAAATAAGTAGTAGCAATATATTTTATGATTCAAGAAAAAGAACTTAATGAATTGTCGTTTTTAAAATGTTAAAATTTCACAAAATGTTTAAACATATTTATTTTTAATAAATAACAAAGGCGAATAATAAAAAACGTTTTCGTCCTTTTTTTTTGTTAAACATAATTGATTTCTTTTATTTCAATCGTTACTTTTATTACTTTTGATGCCCAATGAAAGTAGTTGTATTTTTCTTATACTTGTGTTTCCATCTGCTAGGTGGAGGGAATTATGTTCATGCAGCAACGCATGATAGCAGTATAAGCAGCGCTTTAACTTCAAGCAGTGTAAAAAATGGAGAAGTAAGATTTGACAACACCAATCATAGTAGTAGTATAATTATCTCAGCTGATTTTGAATTAGAAGAGGAGTGCTTCAGCGGTGAGAATCTTAAAGATAAGGTTTCAGATAATTTTTTTACTAATAAAATAGACTTGTCCAGAAACTGGTATTTGATGTTCTCCTGTCAGCCAGTTTTAAATTATTATACCAAGAATTTTAAAATCTCTTCCCCGTTTTGTGGTCAATCAAATCCTATTTATATTACTCAGAGCGTTTTAAGGATTTGATAATTGCGCTACGTCAATTTCCAAAGTTGTAATCCCTACTTACCTCGTGAAAATATAGTGCCTTATTTTTGGGTACCGGAATACAAATACTTTTCAGGAAATTGATGACTTTTTACGTCTAAAGGAATTCTTAATTCCAAGCATCAATTCGCTTAATTTCTATTTTATATCATGAAAAGAATACTCGTTATCACGGGCTTAATTGCCTTGTTGTACCTCACAGGCTGTACAACTAAAAAAGAAGAAAAAGAAGAAGCTGAAAAATTTACAGTTACAAATCCAATAAAAATAGATACTTCATATACCAAGGAATATGTTTCGCAGATCAAATCTGTTCGAAATATTGAAATTCGAGCACAAGAAAAAGGGTATCTGCAAAACATTTATGTGGATGAAGGGCAGTTTGTGAAGGCAGGTCAACTATTGTTTAGAATCATGCCAAGAATTTATGAAGCTGAATTGCAAAAAGCAAAAGCAGAAGAAAAAGCGGCACAGATCGAATTACTGAATGCCAAAACCTTGGCGGATAAAAATGTAGTTTCAAAAAATGAGCAAGCGATGGCGCAAGCTAAACTTGAACAAGCAAAAGCAGAAGTGTCGCTAGCAAAAATCCATTTGTCATTTACCGAAATTAGAGCGCCTTTTGACGGTACCATTGACCGTATTCCGTTGAAATTAGGAAGTCTTATTGATGAAGGCGAATTGCTGACAAGCCTTTCTGACAATAGTCAGATGTTTGCTTACTTTAATGTTTCGGAACCAGAATATATCGATTATCAAACCAATTTAAAAAACCGTGCCGAAACAAATGTAACGCTAATTCTAGCAAACAATCAACCCTTTAAATACAGAGGAAAAGTTGAAATTATTGAAAGTGAATTCAATAATGAAACCGGGAATATAGCTTTCCGAGCAAAATTCCCTAATGGAGATAAACTGTTAAGAAATGGTGAAACGGGGGAGGTTCAGATGTTGGTTCCGCTTCGAAATGCTATTGTAATTCCGCAGAAAGCAACGTATGAAATTCAAGATAAGAAATATGTTTTTGTGGTCGATAAAAATAATAAAGTGCGATCCAGGGAAATAACTATAAATAGTGAAATGCCCGACTTGTATGTCGTAAGCAGTGGTATTTCTGAGAATGATAAAATCGTGTTAGAAGGGGTTCAGAAAGTAAAAGAAGAGGACAAAATCAAGTATGAATATCTAGCACCTAATATGGTTCTGGCTCATTTGCGATTAAAAGCGGAATAACTTCGTAATTCCAATTTGGTTTAATCATTAAAAAATAAATAGATGTTTAATAAATTCATTGAAAGACCAGTTCTATCGATTGTAATATCGCTAATAATAGTCTTTTTGGGTGTCTTGGCTCTAACAAATTTGCCAGTGACTCAATTCCCTTCAATTTCTCCACCAAAAGTCAATATAACAGCCGATTTTCCTGGCGCTAACGGTGAACTGATGATCAAATCAGTAATTATTCCGTTAGAAAGAGCCTTGAATGGTGTTCCAGGAATGAAATATATGACTTCTGATGCGGGTAATGATGGAGAGGCTAGCATACAAGTAATATTTAATTTAGGTACAGACCCAAATCAAGCAGCAATAAATGTTCAAAATCGGGTTGCTTCGGTGGTTAATAAATTACCGCCATTAGTGGTAAGAGAAGGTTTAAAGATTACACGTGAAGAATCGAGTATGTTAATGTATGTAAACCTTTATAGTAAGGATAACAATACCGATCAAAAATTTCTTTACAACTTTGCCGAAATTAATATCCTTTCCGAATTAAAAAGGGTAAATGGAGTAGGTTTTGCTGATGTTTTGGGTACGCGTGAGTATGCCATGAGAATTTGGTTGAAACCAGATAGAATGTTGGCTTATAAAATCTCTACAGATGAGGTTATGGAAGCATTGGCCAATCAAAGTTTGGAAGCATCGCCAGGTAAAACTGGTGAGAGTTCCGGTAAACGATCTCAGGCATTTGAATATGTATTGAAATATTCTGGACGATTTACAACAAAAGAGCAATACGGAAATGTTGTCTTACGAGCTAGCGCTGACGGTGAAATTTTACGATTAAAAGACGTTGCTAATATTGAGTTTGGAAGTTCTATGTACGATATTTACTCGAACCTAAACGGTAAGCCTTCTGCTGCAATTGTATTGAAGCAATCGTATGGTAGTAATGCCAGCCAGGTTATTAAAGAGGTAAAGGCAAAATTAGCAGAAATCAAGAAAAATTCTTTCCCAAAAGGAATGGATTACGAAATTAGTTATGACGTTTCTAAATTTCTGGATGCTTCTATCGAAAAAGTAATTCACACTTTGGTTGAAGCTTTTATTCTGGTGGGATTGGTTGTGTTTTTGTTTTTAGGAGATTGGAGATCAACTATTATACCGGCAATTGCAGTGCCCGTATCACTTATTGGAACTTTTGTTTTCATGCAATTCTTTGGAATTTCGCTCAACCTTATTACTTTATTTGCACTGGTATTAGCGATCGGTGTCGTGGTTGATGATGCTATTGTGGTGATCGAAGCCGTGCATGCCAAGATGGAAGAAGAGCATCTGTCAGCCATAAAAGCGACTAAAAAAGCGATGCATGAAATTGCGGGTGCTATTATTGCCATTACCTTTTTGATGGCTGCGGTATTCATTCCAGTTGCGTTTATGTCAGGTCCTGTTGGGATATTCTATCGTCAGTTCTCCATCACTATGGCAACTGCAATTATTCTATCTGGTATTGTGGCATTAACGCTAACACCGGCGCTTTGTGCTATGATGTTGAAAAACAATCACGGTAAGCCTAAAAAGAAAACTCCGGTAAACAGATTTATAGATGGTTTTAATACTACGTTTAATACTACGGCTGGAAAGTACCAAAATGCGTTGAGTCATATTGTAAATAGAAGAACCATCACTTTTATCGTGCTCATAGGTTTCTGTGTAGGTACATGGGTAATAAGTAGCAATGTGCCTTCTGGTTTTATTCCAAATGAAGATCAAGGGATGTTTTATGCTATTATTCAAACTCCTCCAGGTTCATCATTAGAAAGAACCAATAGTGTTGCCGAAAAACTGCAGAAAATTGCTGAAACTGTCGAAGGTGTCCAATCAGTTTCGGCTTTGGCAGGTTATGAAATTCTGACAGAAGGTACTGGTTCAAGCACCGGAACTTGTTTGATAAACCTCAAAGATTGGAACGATAGGAAAAATGCAGTACAAGAGGTTATGGCAGAATTAGAAGAAAAAGCTAAAAACATTCCCGGTGCAAACATTGAATTTTTCCAGCCCCCTGCTGTCCCGGGGTATGGAGCTGCAGGTGGGTTTGAACTTCGTTTGCTTGATAAAGCGGGTTCAGGGGATTATAAAAAAATGGAAACAGTAAATACTGAATTCGTTAACGAGTTAAATAAACGTCCTGAGCTAGCTTCAGTATTTAGCTTTTACAGTGCCAGTTTTCCGCAGTTTATGATGAAAGTTGATAATGATTTGGCACAGCAAAAAGGCGTATCCATTGATAATGCTATGAATACTTTATCTACACTGGTGGGGAGTAATTATGAAATTAGCTTTATTAAGTACGGATTTAATTATAAAGTAATTGTGCAGGCAGCTCCAGAATATAGAGCTTTGCCTGAAGATATTTTAAAATTGTATGTAAAGAATAACCGAGATGAAATGGTTCCTTTTTCGGCTTTCATGAAGTTGGAAAAAGTATATGGATTGTCGGAAATTACACGGCACAATATGTATACTTCTGCTGAAATAAGTGGAGCCGCAGCTGAGGGGTACAGTAGTGGTGAAGCCATTAAAGCGATTCAGGAAGTGGCAGAAAAAAAACTGCCTAGAGGGTATGGGATTGACTGGGCGGGAATTTCTGCCGATGAAGTAGCACAAGGGAATCAAGCCATTTGGATCTTCTTGATTTGTTTAGGTTTTGTGTACTTAGTTTTAGCAGCACAATATGAAAGTTTTATTTTGCCATTATCGGTCATTCTCTCTTTGCCAGCCGGTATTTTTGGTGCGTTCCTTCTATTAAAGCTAACAGGCTTAGAAAATAATATATATGCTCAGGTAGCTATGGTTATGCTTATTGGTCTGTTGGGTAAAAATGCCGTTTTGATTGTCGAGTTTGCTATTCAAAGACATGCAGCAGGAAAATCAGTGCTCGAAGCAGCCATGGAAGGTTCTAAAGCGAGATTCCGCCCTATTTTGATGACTTCATTTGCCTTTATTGCCGGTTTAATTCCTTTGGTGTTTGCCTCTGGACCAGGTAAAATTGGTAACAGAACTATTGGTACTGCTGCGGTGGGAGGGATGCTAATCGGAACAATTTGTGGTGTATTTATTATTCCTGGATTGTATTACGTTTTTGGTAGAATCGCAGAAAAATACAAGTTAGTAAAAAAGGAAGAAGAAAATCCATTAACGGAAGAAATTGATAATAATCATGTATAAAATCAAGCTACATAAATATTTTATCTCGTTAGGTATTTGCCTGGCGGTGGTAAGCTGTAAAGCTCCAGTAATCGCTACATCGGATGTAAATAGCCCTATTCCGGAATCTTTCGGAAGTAATCGGGATTCCACTAATACGGCTGCAATTCAATGGGGGAATTTCTTTAAGGACAAAAACCTGATAGCTTTGATTGATACAGCGCTTCAAAATAATCAGGAGCTGATGATCACTTTGCAGGAAATTGAAATTGCAAAGAATGAAATCCGAATCAAAAAAGGGGCGTTGTTTCCAACAGTTGGTTTAAGGGCTGGCTCCGGAGTTGAAAAGGTAGGGCGGTACACCAGTCAAGGCGCTGGTGATGCAGCTACAGAAATTGTTCCTGGCATTGAAGTTCCGGATGCGCTAAAGGATTATACCGTGGCTGCTTATGCAAAATGGGAGATAGATATCTGGAAGAAATTGCGTAATGCTAAGAAAGCGGCTGTAAGCAGGTATTTATCTACCGTAGAAGGGAAAAATTTTGTGATTACAAACCTTATCGCTGAGGTTGCAGCTTCGTATTACGAATTACTCGCTCTCGACAGTCAGTTGGGAATTGTAAAACAGAATATCAACTTGCAAAGTAATGCCTTGGAAATCGTCAAAATCCAAAAACAAGCTGCTAGGACTACTGAATTAGCTGTTCAAAAGTTTAGAGCGGAGGTGTTAATTTCCAAAAGTATGGAATTTGATATTTTTCAAAAGATAAAGGAAACGGAGAATAAGATTAACTTTTTGCTGGGGCGCTATCCGCAAGAAATAGCGAGGGATAAAAGTGATTTTTTAAGTTTGCTACCTTCAGGAATTAATTCGGGAATTCCATCACAATTATTAGCCAACCGTCCGGATATTAAACAGGCGGAATTAGAATTGGCTGCGGCAAAGCTAGATGTGAAAGTGGCTCGTGCAGAATTTTATCCTTCGCTTGATATTACGGCAGCATTAGGAATACAGGCATTTAAACCTTCTTATTTCTTTAAGTTCCCTGAATCAGTACTTTATTCTCTAGCGGGTGATATCGCTGGACCACTAATCAATCGGAACGCGATTAAAGCCGAGTTTTACAACGCCAATTCAAGGCAACTTCAAGCGATGTATAATTATCAGCGTACGCTTTTAAATGCGTATCTGGAAGTATCTAATCAACTTTCTAGAATTCGTAATTTGGAGAAGAGTTATGATTTAAAATCACAACAAGTAGATGCTCTTAACATGTCTATAGAAATAGCAGGTGATTTATTTAAATCTGCCAGAGCTGATTATTTTGAAGTTTTGATGACGCAACGCGACGCGCTGGAATCTAAACTCGAGCTTATAGAAACCAAAAAAGCGCAGCTGAATGCCGTAGTGCACGTCTACAGGGATTTAGGCGGTGGCTGGAAATAAAAAAAACTAAAGGTAAGAGCCAGTCCATTTTGACTGGCTTTTTTATTGATGCTACAGTAGTAGCGTTACTCGATGTATGTTTTAATTAGAAAATAAAAGAATTTTAGGAGTAATTTTAGGACGAGTTTTATATTAACGAAGGTTTTAATCTACACTTTTCAATTTGGTTGACTAAATGTTGACTAAAACCTTTGTTAAATCCTGTAAACAGGCTTTTAAAGTGACCACGGTGGGATTTGAACCCACACGCCCTTGCGAGCACCAGCCCCTCAAGCTGGCAAGTCTACCGTTTCTCCACGTGGCCATAAAAAAGAAAAGGCCAAGTAATAAATTACTCGACCTTTAGTGACCCGACTGGGGCTCGAACCCAGGACCCCATCATTAAAAGTGATGTGCTCTACCAACTGAGCTATCGAGTCAATGCTTCAAGAAAAGTATGTGTTGATCACAAATTTGTGACCCGACTGGGGCTCGAACCCAGGACCCCATCATTAAAAGTGATGTGCTCTACCAACTGAGCTATCGAGTCATTTTCTTTCCTTGAATGCGGGTGCAAATATAAGGACTTTTTTTGGAGTTTTCCAAGCAATTTTATTATAAATTTGTCTTTTTTAAACAAAATTACTCAACACCTTAATTTGTAAGGTTTTATTCAGATGAAAAAAATAGTTTTATTAGGTTATATGGGTTGTGGTAAGTCTACAATTGCAAATAAATTGTCACAAAATATCGGAATCCCATTTGTTGATTTGGATAAAAAGATCGAAGAGAAAGTAGGTTTATCTGTAAACACCATTTTTGAAACTCATGGAGAAATTTATTTTAGAAAGTTAGAACATGAAGTTTTTATAGAATTATTAAATTCACCCGACAACTTAATTATAGGTTTAGGAGGAGGAACGCCATGTTATGCGAACAATCATGAATTGTTAAAAGCGTCGCATGTCATTTCTATTTATCTAAAGGCTTCAATAGATACGTTATTCAGTAGATTGGCTTTTAATAAAAGCAAGCGCCCTCTTATTGCGGATAAAAGCGAAGAGGAAATGAAAGAGTTTATAGCAAAACATCTTTTTGATAGAAGTTTCTATTACAACCAAGCACAATACAAAATTACAGTTGATGATAAAACGGTCGATCAGACTATTCAGGATATTAGTGCGCTCTTAGCTTAAATAAGCATAATTATCCTCATTTTCGTCAAAAACTACTTGCACGTGTTCTAGTAAAGAGGTGGATAACGATATTCCTTTAAAATCAGCTTTTACTGGGTACTTCTTATGATTTCTGTCGATTAAAACTGCGGTCTTAAATTTTTTCAAAGGGACGTCTATAAAGTGTCTTACCGCATAGATTAGTGTTGTGCCCGAGTTTAGAACATCATCCACTAACACTAAGCCTTTATTGGCGTATTGTTCTTTTGACAGTGAGGTATGAATAGGTAATTGGGGATTTTGCTTATTGATTTGTACTTCACATAGTGAGACTTTTAAAGTAGCAATAGTTTCCAGAGCCGAGGCTATTTTTTTTGCAAATATAAAACCGTTTGCTGCAATTCCAGCAATGACAATTTCTTCTTCATCTACGAATGTTTCATAGATTTGGTACGCAATTCTTTTTATTTTATGCTCTATTTCCTGATTCGTTAAGATGATATTTTTGCTCATTATTTTAGTTTATTGTTTAGGTTTAATTATTAAACGGAAAAGATTAAATCCTGTTTTTATTCGGTATCGTCGTCAGTAATTATCTCATTGCCAAATTCGTCAATGTCTCTTCGGTCTTTTTTAGTGGGCCTTCCGGTTCCATTTTTACGATAATGTTCTTTGGACAATTTTAAGAGTTCTAAATGTTGATACGCTTCTGCCGGAGTATCGTTTCGTCTGTAAATATCCACTAATTTAGCTCCAACTCTGCTTTCAGGAATGTCTAAAACCGTGATAATTTGGGTAATTTGATCTTTTCGAAAAGTGATTTTATCCGTGGGAAAAACTTCCTTTGAAGGTTTAGCGACAAGGCCGTTTACCGTCACGTGATTCTTTTTACAAGCTTCGGTAACCATGTTTCTGGTTTTGTAGTACCGCATGCACCATAAATATTTATCTATTCTCATAAATTTTCTAAAATCAGAGTTAAATAGTTTACAAAAATCAATCAATATTGTATCTTGCGCACTTAAAAAATTAGCTATAATGAACAAATTTAAGTATTATTTTATTCTATTAATTACAACTGTCTCTTTATTTTCATGCTCAAAAGATGATGTGGCTGAAATTGAACCACCTAGAGGCTATGCAGTGCAATATGCCACTGATTTAACTGATATTGAAGAATATTTAAAAAATTATTATATTACTATTGTTGATCATGCTGGTTTTCAAGACGATCAAGATGTTGCTTTTACTAAGATTCCGTCAGGTGGTACGCAACCTTCTATTTGGTCGTATAAAGATAAAACTACCTTTCCTAAACTTTTAAGCAGAGAAGTTGTTCTTCATACTATAACCTATAAATTATATTATTTAGTTCTAAGAGAAGGAATAGGAGTTTCACCATCAAATGTTGATGGTGTATTAACTGCATACAAAGGAGATTATTTATCTCGTCAGAAAGTTGCCGAGGTCGAAACATTAACTACCACATTCTTTGAAGAATCAAAGAATCCACAACAATTTTTTAATTTAACGACTACTATTACTGGATGGGGTGAAATTTTCCCGCAATTTAAAACGGGAACCTATTCCTCTAATACCGATGGTACCGTTTCGTATAAGGATTTTGGAGCAGGTGTAATGTTTGTGCCTTCAGGGCTGGGGTATTATAACTCAGGAAGTGCCAGTATTCCTGCGTATGCTCCGTTAATATTTAGTTTTAAATTGTATGAAGTCAACAGATTAGACTCTGACGGAGATGGGATTATGAATTTTCAAGAAGATATAAATGGAGATGGTTATATGCGCGTTTTGGCTACAGGAATTGTAAATCCAGATGATACTGATGGAGATGGTATTCCTAATTTTTTAGATACTGATGATGACGGAGACGGTGTTAGTACAAGAAAAGAGATCACAGATGCTAATGGTGTTTTAATTCCTTTTGCAGCTATTCCTAGTTGTAATGGGAATACAACTGATCCAGCTAGAATTAAAAGACATTTGGTAAAATGCAATTAAAAAATAGCATACTAAAAAAAATCCAGTTCAATTGAACTGGATTTTTTTTTGGTATACTAGAAAGAAATTATTTTCTTTTCATTACTCTTTCTACCGCTTCAACAATTGCTTGATTGTTCAATTTGTATTTCTCCATTAATTGTTCTGGTGTTCCGGATTCCCCAAAGCTGTCGTTTACCGCAACAAACTCTTGTGGGGCAGGGCTATTCAATGCTAATACTCTAGAAATACTTTCGCCAAGACCACCAAGAATATTGTGTTCTTCAGCGGTAACAATACATTTTGTTTTTGCCAATGATTTCAAAATAGCTTCTTCATCCAATGGTTTAATAGTATGAATGTTGATTACCTCAGCTGAAATTCCTTTTATTTCCAATGCTTCAGCTGCAATTAACGCTTCCCAAACTAAATGTCCGGTAGCAACAATAGTTACATCAGAGCCTTCGCTTAAAACAATTGCTTTTCCGATTTCGAAAGGTTCGTCAGCTGGCGTAAAGTTAGGTACAACCGGACGACCAAAACGCAAATATACAGGGCCATGATGATCTGCAATGGCCAATGTAGCGGCTTTAGTCTGATTGTAATCGCAGGTGTTGATTACTGTCATTCCAGGTAACATTTTCATCAATCCTATATCTTCAAGGATTTGGTGTGTTGCACCGTCTTCGCCTAATGTTAATCCAGCATGTGAGGCACAAATTTTCACATTTTTCTCTGAATACGCAACGGATTGACGGATTTGATCGTACACTCTTCCTGTAGAAAAGTTGGCAAAAGTCCCTGTGAAAGGAATTTTCCCACCAATAGTTAAACCGGCCGCAATTCCAATCATGTTAGCTTCAGCAATTCCGATTTGGAAAAAACGTTCCGGATGATTTTTCTTAAAATCGTCAAACTTCAAGGAACCAATTAAATCTGCACATAGTGCTACCACATTTTCATTCTTTTGACCTAGTTCAGTCATTCCCGCTCCAAAACCCGAACGTGTATCTTTACTTCCTGTATTTGTATATTTTTTCATTTTCTAATTTGAAGATTAAAATGATTTAAGAATTTAAAAAAATTAAAGTTTTGAGACTTCTAATTTGTAATTTAAAACTCTTAATTGTTTTAGTAGTCGCTTTCTGCTGCTGTGTAGTTTTGTCCTAAAGCAATTTCAAGTTGCGTATCATTAGGTGCTTTACCGTGCCAAGCATGGCTATACATCATAAAATCTACACCATTACCCATTTCAGTATGCAACAATACACAAACTGGTTTTCCTTTTCCAGTTCTTGATTTTGCATCATTCATACCAGCAATAATAGCTTCGATATCGTTTCCTTTTTCAATTTCTAAAACATCCCAATCAAAAGCTTCAAACTTAGCACGGATACTTCCCATGGCTAAAACTTCGTCAGTTGTTCCGTCAATTTGTTTTCCGTTTAAATCGATTGTAGCAATAAGGTTGTCCACTTTTTTTGCTGATGCATACATGATTGCTTCCCAGTTTTGACCTTCCTGCAATTCACCATCACCGTGGAGCGTATAAATAATATGGTTGTCACCATTCAATTTTTTTGCTTGAGCAGCACCAATTCCTACTGATAATCCTTGTCCAAGAGAACCTGAGGCAATTCGTATTCCTGGTAAGTCGTCATGTGTAGTGGGGTGGCCTTGTAGTCTTGAATTAATCAGACGGAAAGTCGCCAGTTCTGAAACCGGGAAATAACCGCTTCTTGCTAAAACGCTATAGAATACAGGTGAAATATGTCCGTTAGAAAGAAAGAAAAGATCTTCTCCTATACCATCCATATCAAAGCCTTCTTTGCGTTCCATTATATTTTGGTACAAGGTTACAAGAAATTCAGTACAGCCTAGAGAACCGCCGGGGTGACCTGAGTTGACTGCGTGTACCATTCGAAGAATATCTCTTCTGACTTGGATTGTTAAATCGTTTAATTGTTGTGTGTTCGGTTTCATTTGTGTATTAAAATTAGACTGTGCAAAGATAATCAGATATTTTGATTTATGCAGAATTCCATTTTTAGATTTTTCAATAGTTATTAAGGATTATTTTTTAGTTTCATAATATTTTTATTGATTCTCGAGTATTTAGTACCTTGCAACCATGTTTCAACAATTATTTAAAAGCATTCAGGAAAAAGTACTTCTTACCCACGAAGAAATGGAGCTGTGTAAAACATTTTTTATCCCTAAAAAGTTGCGTAAAAAACAAACATTGTTGCAAGAAGGAGACATTTGTATCTACAATGCATTTATTGAAAAAGGAATTTTACGTTCTTTTACAATAGACGAAAAAGGAAATGAGCACATCGTACAATTTGCAATTGAAGGTTGGTGGATTACGGATTTGTCCAGTTTCCTAACTAACAGCGCTTCAATTTACACGATTGAAGCACTGGAAGATTCTGAATTACTTTTGTTAACAACATCGGCTAGAGAAGCGCTGATGGATAAAATTCCAATGTTTGAAAGGTACCAACGCTTGTTGTTGCAAAATGCATATATCGCCAATCAAGCCAGAATAAATTCAGCTTTGACAGAGACAGCCGAAGAAAAATACATCAATTTAGGAAACGCATACCCCGGAATTGTCAAACGTGTACCCCAACACATGATTGCTTCCTATTTAGGACTTAAACCAGAAACATTGAGTCGCGTTCGAAAGCAAATTAACATTCGTAAATAATTTTAATTGATTTAGATCAATAGAATTTCTTGTTTTACATCAACAGAAACTTTTGTTAAACGGCCCTAAATTTGCCAAGTAAATAAAAGTCAATGTCAAATAAAAAAACATTTGCAGTCATTGGAGTTTCAGAAGCCAAAAGTCTCTTTTTAGCAAAGCAAATTGCCAAAGGGAATCAAGTTTTGTTATTTGATCAAAATGCAGCAACACTTTTGACGGTTCATACCCAAATACTTTTAGAGAATCCAGCGGCAAACGTGGAAATGATGATTTGTCCAACTAATGCAAGTTGGGAGGCCGATGTTATCGTACTTTCAAATTATTCTGCAACAGATTCTACTCTCGCTGAAAAAATCAGAAAAGTGGCTACAGGTAAAATTGTACTTGTTTTGGTAAACGAAAAAAATCCTATTATTTTCGAAAACTCTAGTGACAAGCTTCAAAATTTATATCCGTTTTCTAAGGTCATTCGGAGTATTGAATCACCAAACGATTTAATAGACTCTTTTTTTTTAAGAGGGAACGATGCGGATGCCGTGAAAACTATTTTGACTCTTTTTACACATATTGGTCTTAAAACCAGTATTCTAATTTAAAAAAAAAATTAATTTAAAACTTTTACTAAATGAGCGAATCTATTTTATTACAATCGTACAAACTAGGAAATAATACCTTAAGCAACCGAATGGTTATGGCACCAATGACACGAAGTCGTTCTAATAACGAAGGAAATGTTGCCACAGCACTTACTGCAAAATATTATGCACAAAGAGCCACAGCTGGTTTGATCATCTCCGAGGGTACTTTTGTAAGTACAAAAGCAGTTGGTTTTATAAATGTACCTGGGATTTACAGTGAAGCACAAACGGAGGGCTGGAAACTAGTTACAAAAGCAGTACACGAAAAAGGAGGAACAATATTTGCGCAATTGTGGCATACTGGACGGTTATCACATCCTGATTTGCATAATGGGGATTTACCGCATGCTCCATCCGCACTGAATCCTTTTGCTAAGGCCTATACAAATGATGGTTTTGTAGATACAGTGATCCCAAAAGAAATGACGTTTGTGGATATCAAACAAACGGTTTTGGATTTTAAAAAAGGAGCTAAAAATGCTGTTGCAGCTGGCTTTGATGGGATCGAATTGCATGCTGCTAATGGGTACTTATTGCAACAGTTTTTTAATGGTTATTCTAATCAACGTACAGATGAGTATGGTGGTACAATAGAGAATAAATCCCGAATTTTATTTGATATTTTAGATGCTTTAGAAGGGGTTATTGATTATTCTAAAGTAGGCGTTCGATTGAACCCAACTTTGCATAATACTCAGGGTATGATGTTGGATGAAGAGACAATTCCTACTTACGAATATATAATAAACCGTTTGAATGACTATGGTTTAGCGTACATACATTTAACGGAGCCTTTCACGCCAGTTGATGACGTGCCCTTCGCTGTTACAGAAGTGGCTAAACATTTCAGACCCTTTTACAAAGGAACATTGATCATTAATAAAAGTTTTACAAAAGAAACAGGTATAGAAATTATTGAAAATGGGTATGCAGATCTTGTTGCTTACGGAGTTCCATTTATTGCTAATCCAGATTTAGTGGCTCGTTTTGAAGCGGATGCACCATTAAACACACCAGATCAAAGTACGTTTTACACCGACACCGAAAAAGGGTATATTGATTATCCGGAAATGATTGCATAATTGAAAGCTGACAATACTATAAACAATCTATAAATTGTGTGTTGAGGTTGATTGTATAATTCACTAAAAAGCCTGCATTTTGCAGGCTTTTTAATTATTGAAAAACAGGTATTAATTTGGTATTCACTCCTACAGCTAAGCTTTAATATTTGTGATGGCATCTGCTCTGCAAGCTTGTTTATTAATGTTTGCCATTGCTATACCAGTTAATGTTTCATCTGTTTTTTTCTTATCGTCAAGTGTCATTGCTAATAGATTTGCTGCTTTGTTTTCTCCTAACGTTTTGGCAAATGCGTGCAAAGTACCATAAGTGGCAATTTCATAATGTTTCACTTTTTGTTCTGCAGCAATAATACCCGCATCTCGTACCACCCCATGATCCGTTTCTTTTATTATACCATCCGCTTCTTTTAAAATGCCTTGCATGGCATCACATTTTTTTGAGGTTGGTTTCATACCAGTCACTTCAAATATTTTCTCTAAACGGGATACATGTTCTTTGGATTCATTTAATTGACTTTTTAAGGAGTCGACCAACTCCGGCGAGGAAGCATTTTTGACCATATTAGGTAATGTTTTAGTCAAAACTTTCTCTGCCCAGTAAATGTCTTTTAGTCCACCTTCAAATAAATCTCTTAATCCGTGTGCCATGTTGTTTTTTGCTTGCATAGCACCTTTAACATCTTCATTTTTACTAATTGAGGTTCTCATAACAGTAGTTTTTAAGATTAATTTTCTTTAAGAAATAGTACATATCATTTATTTGTTATATCGATTACTAATTCTCTTAGATTTAATAAAATTAAACAAATTACACCGCAATCAGCTGTTAATTAACTAATTGTAAATACGAATTATATGATTTTTTAAAGTAAGACTTTGTTGAATTTGTTTATTTTGTGTATCCAGTATATTTTAACCCCAATATATGCCTTTTATGAAATAAATTATTGGTTTACAATCCAAGAATTATTATGTATTTGGTTTTAAGATTCAGATGAGTAATTTAATAGCCATACTTAGCTAAAAATACTGCGCTAATAATGAATTAATTATTCTTTCAAATTGCCTATCTTCATTTTGAAAAGTCAAAATGGATTGATTTTTATGGTTGATTGTTGTTATCAGTGCTTTCCTTTTAAAGAATTCATCTATAAAAGGAAAGTATCGGTCTAAGTACTGCTATCTATAACAAAGAGTGATTTTGCCCTCTCGATGTTAAGAGATTGCTCTGAAGGAATTTCTAGAAAATAATTAAGTTGCCATTTTTGAGTTTTCTGTGCCAGTTTACTTATTGTTTTGTCCCAAGGTGGGTACACTCGAATTGCTCTTTTTCCTTCTTTTAATGGGGTGGTAATAATACCTTGTTGAATAAGAACTGATTTTGAGAAAATAAATAGACCAAATTTAGCGCCACTCATAGTGTTGATGATAAAAAAATCAATGGGATCATTAGAATCATAAGGTTGAATAGGTCCTTTTTCAAATCTTTTCCATAAAGTGACAAATTGACCAATCTTTGTAGGGGTGATTTTAGCTGTTCGAAAAAGAATTTTGAAGGTGTTAAGGTCAAATTTACTTGCACAATAATCAACACTTTCTTTTTCAATAATTAAATTTTCGATTTCAAAATCACATTTGTCAAATACTAGTTGTTTACTTTGATTTAGGTACTTTGGAATCATCTGAATTATTATAAATTGGAGTTAGAGGTTGAATAAACGAATGTCAAATTTAGATTAAATTTCAAGTAAATATAATATTTAACTTTTGATCCATTATTAAAAGAATTACTAATCTCTTTGTTTTTTTTTAAACAAGCACATTTCTTCCCACAACTATCATTAATTATTAAAATCTAGTTTTTTAATAATCTTTATTTTTAATGTCTGTTTTGATTATTAAAATTAAATAAATTAGATCAATTATATTTATTGTTACCAGAATCGGTAATAATAATTTAGTTTTTTAAACTTAGGTATAAAAGTAACCTATGCTAAGATATTTATAAAATAAATAGCACTGTATAAAATTTTTTTGAAATTCTTTAGAAGTAAACTCGTCATCACTTGTCCTCTTAGACTACTTTATAAACGTGAAAATATTTTTTTTAAAATAAAGAAAATACTAATTCTAGATTAAAATGGGGGAATAGATTCTAAAAACACAAATAGTTTGCTTGGTAAGTTATCTAATTTAACAGAAAAACTATTTCTTAATTCTTTAAAAACCTTCAAATATACCTAATCCAAAAAGGGCAAAATCATATTTAACCGGATCAATACAATCGAATGTACGAAGTTTTAAGTCTAGTTCAGATAGAGCTTTTCCGTCATTTTGTTTTCTTGATAGAATTCCTAATTTTCGAGCAACATTTCCGGAATGTACATCTAAGGGACACGATAATGCAGCTGGCGAAATACTTTTCCAGATGCCTAAATCGACTCCTTTATTGTCCTGCCGTACCATCCAGCGTAAGAACATGTTAATTCGTTTGGCTGCAGAATTGTTGTTTGGATCTGAAATGTGCTTCTCAGTTCTATGTGGATGCGGAATTTCGAAAAATATTTTTTTGAATTCATGAATGCTTTTCTGCATCGAATGCATTTCCTGATGTTTGCTGAATGCGGCTTCTAAGCCACCGTGGTTGGAGTATATGTGTTGTAAGCTTTTAATAAAACTGGCAAAATCAATTGCATTGAACGTGCGGTGTACAAATGATTCCAGTCGTTCCAAATCATTTTCGGTATGCGACATTACAAAATCATAAGGTGCATTCCCCATCAAATCAATGATTTTATGGGAATTCTTGATTATCATTTTACGATTTCCCCATGCTATTGTTGCGCTTAGAAATCCTGCGATCTCAATGTCTTCTTTCTGTGAAAATAAATGCGGTATTTGTACTGGATCACTATCTATGAAATCGAGGGTGTTGTATTGTGTAACCTTTTCGTCTAGAAAAGATTTAAGTTCAGAGGGATTCATTTATGTTTAGTGTTTAAAAGGTTTGCCGTTTTAAATGAACTGTAAGCCTAAAATTTCAAACATTTTTAATTACTAATCAAACCATCTACCATTACTAACTTTCGATCGGCCATATTTGCTAATTCCTCATTATGCGTCACAATTACAAAAGTCTGACCCAGTTCGTCTCGTAGTTTAAAGAATAATTTATGCAGGTTTTCAGCGGATGCCGTATCAAGATTACCCGAAGGCTCATCTGCAAAAATGATTGCTGGTTTGTTAATTAATGCTCTGGCAACTGCCACACGTTGTTGCTCTCCACCGGAAAGTTCATTTGGCTTGTGGTTTATTCGATGCGAAAGACCAAGGTAGGCTAACAATTTTTTGGCTTCAATCTCAGTTTCATTTTTAGATTTATTGGCAATAAAAGCTGGAATACAGACATTTTCTAGTGCAGAAAACTCCGGCAATAATTGATGAAATTGAAAAATAAAACCTAAATTTAAATTTCTAAATTTAGAGAGATTTTTGTCGTTCATCGTTAGAATATCTTGATCATTGATTCGCAATTCAATTTCTATATTAACTTTTCCTTCTTGTTTCTTTGAACTGGGTTTGTCTAAAGTGCCAAGAATTTGTAAAAGCGTTGTTTTTCCAGCACCTGAAGCACCAACGATAGAGACAATTTCTCCTTTTTGAATGTGTACATCAACTCCTTTTAGTACTTGTAGTTGATCGTAATATTTATATAAATTTTTAGCGTGAATCATTTTAAAACTATTTTTACAAAGAAACAAAGATTTTAAGGATTATGAATTGGATCGGGGTATATTTTCGTTTGACAAAGTATAAACTTTAGTTAAGATTAAAAATTCATGGCGTATTAATGAATAAATTTGATAAAAATTCATAAATATGAATAAAGTAATTGGAGTTTTTTTGGCATTATTGCCGTTTTCATTTTGTGCAAAAGAAAAGAATATTACTTTGCCTAAAAGCCTAGAAACAAAAAATATGGAAATACAAAACGGAATTGAGATAGCCACCTTTGCTGGAGGTTGTTTTTGGTGTACAGAAGCAGTTTTTTTAGAATTGGATGGAGTCACTAAAGTAGTATCGGGATACATAGGAGGAAATACTGTGAATCCTACTTACAGGGAAATCAGTAATGGGGATACCGGTCATGCTGAGGCCATCGAAATTACTTTTGATCCTAGTAGAATAAGTTTTGGTGAACTTCTTGAAATATTCTTTGCTACGCATGATCCTACTACATTAAACCGTCAGGGTAATGATATAGGGACACAATATCGAAGTGAAATTTTTTACCACAATCCATTCCAGAAACAACTAGCAGAAGATTATATTGCTTTGATGACTAGTGAGAATACTTTTGGACAACCAATTGTAACTAAAATTTCTCAAGCTACCCAATTCTACATAGCTGAGGACTACCATCAAAACTATTACAATCAAAATAAAACACAAGGATATTGCAGCTATGTTATTACTCCTAAAATTGAAAAATTGAAAAAAATATACCAAGATAAACTTAAGAAATAATTGGCATTAGATTTGAGTATATTTTAGAAAACTCAAATGAGATGGAAAAACTAGTTCAGGAAAAGGGAATCAACAATAAATCCAGAGATTTTGTATTGGGAATTTTATTTGATGCCATAGGAATGCTATCCTTTTCTGTTCCTTTTATAGGTGAATTTTCGGATGTCATTTGGGCACCTTTAGCTGGGTTTTTAATGACGTGGATGTATAAAGGAACAATAGGGCGAGTGGGAGGAATAGTTACCTTTCTGGAAGAAATATTACCTTTTTCGGATTTTATTCCAACATTTACCTTAACATGGTTATATAATTATGTACTTAAAAACAAAAATGCTTCGTAAACGACACTTCTCAATAAATTTTAGATAAACATAATACAAGAATTATCTTCCTATTAAATGAAGCTATTTCTTTTTAAATTTAGTTTTTTTTATTCTGGTAAAAGCAATCTTAATATTATTTAGTTTTTAACTGTAAATTATTAATGGTTTTAAATTTCATCAAATAAAAAAGCACTGATTCTAATATACTAATGAAATTTTCTACTATTACATTGTTAGAGTTCTTTATTTTTAATAACATACGATGAGTAATTGTTTTAAAATATTACAGCCATTATTAGTAGATTTTTTAAATTTTGTTATGCAATGAAGTTTAAATTTAATTCTACTTGGTTTTTTTTTGATTACCTTCAAATTGTGGCAGAATTCTTGGATTAGTGTAGATCGACATGTTTTTTTGAAATTATTGATTGGTATAATTTATTAATGTTTGAGTATAATTGGTTTTATAATGAAAAGTTTACTAGGTTTATAAATTTTATAACTAAAAAATAACTCTTTAGTTCTAAAATAAAAAGCAATCCTAAATATAGCTAGACTACAATTGCTTTTTGTTTCCTAAAAATAGTCCACTGCAATAGTAAGGAAATAACAATCGTTAACATTGCTCCTATGAAATTTAGCCATAAATAGCCCAGTTTTTCTTCTCCACTCGGGAAAATATAAATGGCATAATAATAAATGATAAAAATAGTGATCTGACTAACTACGGCGCTGTAAAAAATAGCTTTGGATTGCACCTTGTGGATGTAAAAACCAACTAGAAAAATTCCCAGTACAGTACCGTAAAATATAGATCCTATAATATTTACCAATTGGATTAAATTTTCAAACAACGTTCCAATACAAGCAAAAAGGATAGCAATAACTCCCCAAAGTAAGGTGAAGAATTTTGTAGCATAGAGGTAATGTCTTTCTGATTTTTCTTCTTTCAAATTACGTTTGTAAATATCAATTGCAGTTGTAGAGGCCAATGCATTCAGTCCCGAAGCGGTGGAGGACATGGCGGCTGAAATGATAACGGCTAGTAATAAACCAATAAGTCCTTTGGGTAAATAATTAAGAATAAAGTGAAAAAACACATAATCTTTGTCGTTGGTTTCACTGTTGCTATCGGCTTTCAGGATTATTTCTTTGGCTCGATCTCTTAAATCTTTTTCTTTATTGGACAAAGCCACTAATTCTTTTCGAAGGATAGGATTGTCATAATCTTGATTGAGCTGATCGATGTACAACAGATTAATTACTTTTTTATCTTCGGATAAATCGTCTAATTTTTTCTCCAAAGCATTGTATTCGCCTTTGTAAGCCGATTTTTCAATCATGGCTTTGTTGTTTGGATTAAAATTTAACGGAACAGGATTGAATTGAAAAAAAACAAAAACCATAACTCCGGTCAGTAAAATGAAGAACTGCATAGGCACTTTTAAAAGGCCGTTCATGATTAATCCCATTTGGCTTTCTCGAACAGATTTTCCTGATAAATAACGTCCTACCTGCGATTGATCCGTTCCAAAATAAGCCAATGCCAAGAAAAAACCTCCTGTAATACCACTCCAAAAAGTATATTTTTCTTCTGGATCAAAGGAAAAATTAACAATATTCATTTTATCATTTGCGCCGGCAATATGCAGCGCACTGGTAAATGTCATGTCATTGGGTAGGTAATGCAATATCAGAAAAAAAGTAATTAGCATTCCGGACATAATTACAAACATTTGCTGTTTTTGAGTTACATTCACTGCTTTTGTCCCGCCCGAAAAAGTATAAATGATAACCAATACACCAATAATAATATTCATATAGGTAAGATTCCAACCCAATATTGCCGACAAAATAATCGCTGGCGCATAAATGGTTAATCCAGTTCCTAAACCTCTTTGGAACAAGAAAAGTATTGCTGCTAAAGAACGCGTTTTTAAATCAAATCTTTTTTCTAAGTATTCGTAAGCAGTATATACTTTGTATTTATGGTATAAAGGGATAAAAGTTACGCAAATTACCACCATGGCAATTGGCAATCCAAAATAAAATTGCACAAAACCCATTCCGTCATGATAGGCTTGTCCTGGTGTAGAAAGAAACGTAATTGCACTGGCTTGTGTCGCCATAACCGAGAGTCCTACTACATGCCAGGGCGTTTCATTATTACCCAGAATAAAGTCCTCCACATTTTTACTCCCTTTGGTTTTCCAAGCTCCGTAAATGACTATGAAGAGTAAAGTAACTATGAGTATAACCCAATCAAATAATTGCATAATTTAAGCGTATAATTTCATGATGAGACAAAAGATCAAGATATAAATAGCATTGGCTACAAGCACCCAAGTATAGTTCTTCTTCCAAGTTTTTATTTTTTTTATTTCCATTTTAAATAAGTTTAGTTCTTGATTTTTTGAACAGGGATATTTTCAGATGATTGTAACGAAATAATGTTGGAAATTAATTTATATGCACCCGTAACACCTTCGGGTAATTCTCTAAAAAAGCTTAGACCGGTATAAATATAGTGTCCTTTTCCATAAGGAGCAATTAGTAAAGCGCCATTTTTAGGACTTTCGCCTTTATCATTTGAAGATAAAATAGGAGTAAAGGCTTTATCGTATTCACTTGGGTAATACAATCCTTGCTCTTGTTTCCAATCATGAAAATCTTTAGTGGTGATTTTGTTGGGGAAATTCAAAACGGGATGGTTTGGTACTAAAAACCGAACTTCGGCATCTTCTTCCGTTACTCGGTCACGGGATAGTTTCAAGGGATAAGGCGCGATATTTTCTGTTACAAGATCACCGGCAGTATTGTACTGAACGAGCATTGTTTTTCCGCCTTTTACAAAATCAAAAAGAATGTTTTGCTTGTTCGCTAATGCTGCAACGGTATTGTACGCGCGTACCCCAGTTATAACTACATCAAAATGCTCTAATTTTTCCGATGATATTTCTTCGGGTTTAAGGAGTGTAACTGAGTATCCTAATTGAATCAAGCTGCTAGGGACTTCATCTCCAGCACCCATAATATATGCAATTTTTTCACCATTTGTTTTTAAATCCGTTTTGATGCATTTGGCTTCAGCCAATTTTAAAACTTGCTGTTTAGTGATATGGTCATAACTAATAATGATTTGTTCCTTGTCAAATCGTTTATTATCAATTATAGCAACGCTTTTGGCTACTACTTCTTCGGATCTATTTGGTGGAGTGACCTCAAAATAAACAATTTGTTCCGTTCCCTTTTTTTGAATGTTAAAAGGGATTGATTTTGGAGAAACATTCCAATTTTGAGGCAGTTCAAGTTGTAAGTTTCCTTTCACATCATCCTTACCTGCTTTAATTCTAACGCCTACGTGTTTAATTTTGGTGTCTTTAAAAAGTAATACTTTGTCCATAATTGAAGTGGTAACTTCAGGAACAATATCGAGATAATTGTATACTTCACCTTTTACATCATCATTAAATTTATAAATTACGGTGCGCTCAAATGGAATTTCGATTCCGTTGATTTGAATGTTAAAAAGCACTTTAGTTTCCCGAATAATATCTGGAATTCCAATGTTTTGTTGCTGATTTACGGCATACATTCCAACAGTTCCATTTTCTTTTAACCAATACGGTTGTGTGTAGTTAATTGACTCAGGTAATTTTAAATCTAAGTTTATGCCGTTTAAAATATTATTTTTTAATTCGCGGTTTTGAGGTGTGCTTATTTGTTCGGGTAAAGTAGTCACGCTCATTAATTGTATGGGTGCGGAGCTTCTGTTGATGGCCTCGAGTTTTAATTTTATTGTACTTCCGGGAGTTGCTTCCTGATTTTGGGCAACGGCTTCGAGATACAAACCGGAACAGGCTGCTATAATTTCTTTTATGGCTTCAGATTTAAGTGGTACCCAATGATTTTCATCCAAAGCTTTTATCATCGTATAGGCTTTCGCCAAACTTGGAATACTTGCCGAAGGATTATTATAATCGAATTCAGCTGCAATGGTTGTCAATAATTCACCAATTGCTTTTCCTCCTTTTAATCGGTTCCAAGAGGTGTCAATTCCTTCAAAAAGCGATTTTTTTTCTTTTAAAGCATTTCCATTTATAAACTCTAAATACTCTGTTTCTTCACCTCGTGCACCAGTACTGCCAAATCCTTGTGATTGATGGCGGCTCCGACTTAATGCCGCTATTTCCTGATTCGATTTTCCTAATCCGGTATAATAAACCCCTGTTTGTAATGCTATTAAATTAGTTTTATCTGCAGCATTAAATTTCTCGATAGTTCCATAAAACCACCAAGAGGTATTAAAAAATTGGCGTTTTGCTTGCCAAGGTTTTACAAATTGCAATTGTTCTGGAAAAATAGTTGGATTGTTAGCCAGTTCAAAACTTTCTACACTTAACATTGCCGATGCGGTGTGATGACCGTGTGTAGTTCCTGGAGAGCGATGATCAAACCGGTTAATAATTACATCGGGTTGAAACTTTCTGATGGCCCAAACAACATCCGCCAATACTTTTTCTTTGTCCCATATTTCTAGTGTTTCGGTTGGGTTTTTGGAAAATCCAAAATCATTGGCACGAGAAAAAAACTGTTCTCCACCGTCAATTTTTCTAGCTTCAATAAGTTCTTGAGTTCGTATCACTCCTAATAATTCTCGCAATTGTGTACCTATTAAGTTTTGACCACCATCACCGCGTGTCAAAGACAAATATCCAGTTCTGGCTTCTTGCTCATTGGATAAATAAGAAATTAATCGGGTATTCTCATCGTCGGGATGTGCTGCTATATAAAGTACTGAACCAAGAAAATTAAGCTTGTGAATCTGGTTATAAATTTCAACAGCATTTAATTTTTGTGGTTGTTGAGCATTTGTAATTTGAAAACAAAAAAGGAATACTATTATAACTTGAATGTGTTTTTTTTGCATTTTTTTAAATTTAATTTGCAATAGCTTCAAATGTAGGAATTAAAAGTTTTTTTCTGAAATCTTTTTAGTTATCTTTAAAATAAAATTTCAGTTAAACTACAAAGAGAGAGAACTAATTTTAGTTCTCTCTCTTTGTAGTTTATAATAATTTATGCATTTAATTTAGTCTCTGTCGTCGTCTCCACGGTCACGACCTTTTCCATGGCCATAATTTTTGTACTGTTTTTTATATTCTTTTCTATCGTCATCATCTCTATCGTCATCATATTTTCTATGATTATCATATTGTCTGCGGTTGTCATCTTCTCTGTGGTTAACATAGACTCTACGGTTATTGTTGTATCCAATGTTTCGTTGTTCTCTCCCATGATATCCTCTATAATATCTAGTTTTATGGTTTCTAAAGTTGTTATAAGGTCTTGAACCATGATAATCATTCAATACCACTTTGTAGCCACCGTATAAGTCGTAGTTTCTATATTGATTTGGAAGGTTTCTAGAACGGATCCATCTTCCGCTACCAAAATAGATAAATTGTGTTGCTCTTACATCATAATAAGCTTCCACGTCAGGTAAATAGTAATACTCAGCTTCAGCATAACCTACGGGACCCCAAGAAGGTGCCCTACCAATGTTTAAACTTACAGAAACTTGTGCATGTATTGTACTTGATGCAAAAAGGATAATTCCTACGGCGATTAATTTTAGTGTTCTCATTTTCTTTAAATTTAATTGGACTTATTTTTAGGACTATAAATTATAGCTCCATCTCTAGTTTTCCAACAATTGTGCCAACGTAAAAAAAATAACATTTTTTTAAGATTTAATTAAGATGGTTTTTTACTCAAAAAAAAAGAACCCCGCGTGAGGTTCTCATTTTTAATAGTTTATCTACATATTAATGTTTATCGTTACCACGTCCTTTATTTCCTTTTTCATGGCCATTATTTCCTTTTCCTTTTTTGTAATTAGTATTCCCATTGTTACCGTGATTATATGAATCTTTATGAATCACAACTTTTCGGGTTCCTATTGTTCTTTGTGGACTTCCTTTGTATCCCTTGTGATATTTTACTTTATGACTTTTAAAGTTGCTATAAGGTCTAGAACCATGATAATCATTCAATACTACTTTATAACCATTGTATAAATCATAGTTTCTGTATTGAGAAGGTAAATTTCTGGAACGAACCCATTTTCCTCCACCAAAATAAATAAATTGTGTCGCTCTTACATCATAATAGGCTTGTACATCTGGTAAATAATAGTATTCTACTGCAGAGTATCCAGCAGGACCCCAAGCAGGAGGACTTCCTATATTTACATTTACTGAAACTTGAGCTTGTATCGTATGCGTAGATACTAAAAGTATTACTCCTGCCGCAATTAATTTTAATGTCTTCATTTTTTTAAATTTTAATTAATACTTATTTATAGTAATTCTTTGATTCAATATTTCCTATACTAAAGCCAACAACTATGCCATTATTAAATAATATTATTTTCTTCTGTTTGGATTGCATAAAAAAAGGAAACGATTAATCGTTTCCTTTTTTTATTTTCATTTTTATTAGATTACAACAAAAGAATCAACAAAAGAATAACGATAATAATTGCACCTACAGATAAATAAACACCATTTCCTGTAGATTTTAATTCAGCCTTGATAGCGCGAACTTCTTTACGCAACTCTTTTTTCTCTGCGGAATTCAATGATGATTTGTCCATTGCTTTTATTTCATCAAGACGATTAAGCAACACTTTTACTTCTGCCGGAACTTCTTTAGGTGTGTTTGAAACTGAAGTTGTAGTTTTTTCACTCGCTAACATTTGTGTAGGAACAATACTTAATGATAATACCATCATCATTAAATAAAAGGTAACTTTTTTCATTTCTTTTGGTTTTAGTTATAAATTTATATATGATAAAAGTAAACATTAATCCCATACAAAATCTTATACTATTTTGCTATTTAATTATATAATTTACTCTTATTTGATATAAAAATGGAGATACTAATTTATACTGATAGGTGTAGTTTAGGCCTTTCTATTCGTAACTATAACTTTGAAATTAATAAATAATCGGTAGAGTAGTTTATATTATTTAATGATACTTATGGGTTAAACTTTTCTTTAATCATTGCATATCTCTTAAAAATGGAATAAATTTGAAATTATTAAAAATGACAGTGAAAAACAAATGATTTTAAAAGAAAAAATTAAAGTAGTTATTAGTGATTTAGATGGAACTTTACTCAATTCACACCATAAAATATCCCAATACACCAAAACTGTTTTTCAAGAACTTCACAATCAAAACTATTTAATAATTGTAGCAACTGGTCGGCATCACTTGGATGCAATGCCCATAGTTGCAGGTTTAAATATTCCTCTTTATTTAGTTACTTCAAATGGGGCACGTATACATTCCCCTGAAAAAGAACTTCTTTTTTCTTTTAATATGGAAAGCGATGCGGTTAAATCCGTCTTGTCATTAGATATTGATCCTGAAATCACAACAGTATTGTTTAGAGAAAATGTTTGGCAAACAAACAAGCATAATGAAAAACTAAATGCATTTCAACCAGAAGTAAATTATCATCCTGAACTGGTAGATTTTGATAGTTTGGAAGACTTAAGTGCTATAAAAGTATTCTTCACACACCATAAACATTCGAAATTAATTGAATTAAGGGATCGGATTTTAGAGGACCATACAGGCCTTTTTAGTCATGCTTTTAGTCTTCCGCTGTGTTTGGAATTCATGGACAAATCAGTAGATAAAAGTGTTGCGATTGCAAAAATTTTAGAAAAAGAGAATTTTGCTTTTAATGAAGCTATATCTTTTGGTGACGGATATAATGATGAAAATATGCTTAATTCTTCGGGGAAAGGTTTAGTAATGGGAAATGCACCCGATAGTTTAAAGAATAAACTTTCTCATTTAGAAGTAATACTAACTAATGATAATGAAGGAGTAGCTAAATATATAGCAAAACAACTTTTAAATAGTTAAAAATTTTAAATGAATACTTTTAAAAATAATTTTAGAATCCATTTTTTAATAAAAACAGTAAAATGAATAAAAAACTAACCCTTGTTATCTGTATTTTGTTTTCCATAACAATACAAAGTCAAGCCCTTAAACTGGAAGAAATCATGAAAGGCAACACCTTCATTGGTGCGCAACCAGAAAATGAAAGATGGTCTTTAGATGGACAAAAAGTTTATTTTGATTGGAATCCTAATAATGAATTGGGTACAAGTACTTATTTTTGGAAAAACGGATTGTCAAAACCTGAAGTAGCATCGCCAAATGAAGCTGCTTTTTCAAAATTAGATTTCAAAAAAACAGCCAATTCGGATTTGTATTATTACATCGATAAAGGAAGATTATTTTCATATTCCTTAAGAAGTAAAACATCTAAAAAACTATACCAACAAAGCAGTCCGATTGCTAACTTGCAAATGGGTTCTGTCGCCGGACTGCTTTATTTTAGACAAAATGAAAACCTCTTTCAGTTCAATACCAATGAAGGTTCTATTATTCAACTCACTAATTTCAGGCGAGGAAAAGGAGAAGATGCCACAACGGAAAAAGAATCTTTTTTAAAAAGCCAACAGGAGGAATTGTTTCAATTTGTTAGAGATCAGGAAGCGCTTAAAAAATGGAATTTAGCAAAATCAAAAACTACAAAATCGGATTTTCCAAAGCCTTATTATTATGGAAAAAACGCCTTTGGGAGCTTAAAAGTGGATCCAAAAGGAAACTATGCCACCTTCAGATTAATAGAAGATTCAGAACGTAAGAATGAAAAAATGGAACTTTTCATAACTGCTGATGGCTACAACCAAATAGAAGATACGAAGGAAAAAGTTTCTGTAGAAAATTTGTTACCTACTAAATTCGGAGTGTATAACATGGCCAAAGATTCTGTTTATTTCATGAATTTTTCATCATTGAGCCACATTCAGGATGTTCCTAAATATTTTGAGTTGTATGAAAAATCAAAAACTGCAGAAAAAAAGAACAAACTAATTGTGGTTCAGGAACCTGTTTACAATGAAAATGGTTCTTACGCAATTGTCGAAATAAGAAGTCAAGACAACAAAGACCGATGGATTGTCAGTTTAAATTTAGAGAAAGGAACTTTTCAAGAATTAGATTATCAACATGACGAAGCTTGGATTGGCGGACCTGGAATTCCTTCTAATTCTTATGGAAGAGGGACACTTGGATTTTTAGGAGACAATGAAACCGCATATTTCCAATCAGAAGAAACGGGTTATTCTCATTTGTATAGCTATAATTTAAAGTCAAAAAAGAAAACCCAACTGACCAAAGGAAATTGGGAAGTGCGCAACGTGACTTTGGCAAAAGGTAAAAAGTCTTTTTATTTGATCACAACGACTACGCATCCGGGAAACAGAAATTGCTATAAATTGGAAGTTTCAAATCCGGTTTTACAACCTATTTTAACTAAAGATGGCGCTCATGAAGTGAGTTTGTCTCCAGATGAAAGTACTTTATTGGTGCGTTATTCGTATAAAAACAAACCTTGGGAATTGTATATAGCACCTAATAAAAAGAATACAAACTTAAATCAGATAACGTCCTCAACGACGGAAAGTTTTAAAGGATATTCTTGGCGTGAACCAGAAGTAATTACTTTCAAAGCGCAGGATGGAACTCCCGTAAATGCTAGATTGTACAAGCCACAAACGGCTAATGCAAATAAAGCCGCTATCTTGTTTGTTCATGGTGCTGGTTATTTGCAAAATGCACATAACTATTGGAGTACGTACCACAGAGAATACATGTTTCATAATTTATTGGTAGACTTGGGGTATACCGTTTTGGATATTGATTATAGAGGCAGCGATGGATATGGACGTGATTTTAGAACAGGAATTTACCGTTTTATGGGCGGTAAGGATTTAACAGATCAAATAGACGGCAAGAAATACTTAGTTGAAAACCATGGAATTGATGCCTCAAGAGTAGGGATTTATGGCGGTTCTTATGGAGGTTTCATCACGTTGATGGGAATGTTGACTACTCCCAAAGAGTTTGCTTCGGGTGCGGCATTGCGTTCTGTAACAGATTGGGCGCATTACAATCATGGCTACACAGGAAATATTCTTAATTTTCCAGAAACGGATCCTGATGCTTATAAAAAAAGTTCACCAATCTATTTTGCAGATAATTTACAAGGTAATTTATTGATGCTACATGGAATGGTAGATGACAATGTAGAGTACAAAGATATTGTTCGTTTGTCTCAACGTTTTATCGAATTAGGGAAGAAAAACTGGAGTCTTTCTTCGTTTCCTGTAGAAGCTCATGGTTTTAAAGAAACCTATTCATGGGTTGATGAATACAGCCGAATCTTAAATTTATTCAACGATACGCTGCTTAAAAAATAACTTTAGAGATAAAAATGAAATTTAAGAGTTCTGTTCTTTGTGAAACTCTATGAAATAGTTTTAAATTTGCAGGAACAAAAATAAACACACACAACTAGAATAATGAGCAATACCATCACAACTACGGATTTTAATTTTCCAAACCAAAAATCTGTTTACCGCGGTAAAGTAAGAGAAGTGTATAACATCAATGATGACCTTTTGGTTATGGTTGCTACAGACAGACTTTCGGCTTTTGATGTAGTTTTACCAAAAGGAATTCCATATAAAGGTCAAATTCTAAATCAGATTGCTACAAAATTCATGGAATTGACTGAGGATATTGTTCCTAACTGGTTGATTGCAACTCCTGATCCTAATGTGGCTGTAGGCCATTTATGTGATCCTTTTAAGGTAGAAATGGTCATTCGAGGCTATCTTTCAGGTCATGCTGCTAGAGAATATGCTCTTGGCAAAAGAGAAATTTGTGGTGTGAAAATGCCAGAATATTTGAAAGAAAATGATAAATTCCCGGAACCTATTATTACGCCGACAACCAAAGCGGATAACGGAGAACATGATGCTGATATTTCTCGTGAGGATATTTTATCGAAAGGAATTGTCTCTGAAGAAGACTATCTGGTTTTAGAGAAATTTACAAGAGATTTGTTTCAGAGGGGAACTGAAATTGCAGCCAGTCGTGGTTTGATTTTGGTTGACACCAAATATGAATTCGGTAAAACCAAAGAAGGTGTAATTGTCTTGATTGACGAAATTCATACACCGGATTCTTCTCGTTATTTTTACGCTGAAGGATACCAGGAACGTCAAAACAAAGGGGAAGAACAAAAACAATTATCGAAAGAGTTTGTTCGTCGTTGGTTAATCGAAAATGGTTTTCAAGGACTAGAAGGACAACAAATTCCAGATATGACGGATGAATACATTCAAACAGTTTCTGAAAGATATATCGAATTATACGAAAATATCTTAGGAGAGAAATTTGTAAAAGCGGATATCACTAGTATAGATGAAAGAATCGAAAAAAATGTTTTGGGATATTTAGCCAACAAATAATTCATTCATAAATGGTAACGAAAAAACCGCAATTCATAATTTTGAATTGCGGTTTTGCTTTTATTGAAAATACGACTATTCTTCTAGAACTGCTTTTAAGTTATTCAATCCATCTTGCAAATCCTTTCCAAGCATTTCTTCCATATTCATAAAAGGCAACATAAGATTCATGGGATAAGGCATGTTTCCATAAAATCCCCATTTTACTTTGGTTTGATTTGGTGTGATGGTTCGTGTTGTCATAAAAGCATAGTCTGTAGATTCTATCGGTACTTTGAAACGAAGTTCAAAATCAATTCGTTCGCCCTCAACGATTTTTTTGATTTCTTGCTCACCAACGCCTACATTTTTATCGGTACTATCCCAACCCACAATAGCACCAACGGTTCCGTCAGTTCCAGTAAATGTTTTCTTCATCGCAGGGTCCTTAGTAGACCAAACGCTAAAATTGTCTTGGTTTTTCAAATATTTTACATAATTGAACACACTGTCTTTTGGTTGGTTGATTGTAATTTCTCTTTCAACAGCAAAGTCTTTGGTCAAGAATAGAGCAATAATTAGGGCCAAAACCACGAGGGCTATTATGGTTGCTAGAATCTTTTTGATGATATTCATATCTATTTAAAAATTTAAGGTTTCGTTTTACTTTGGTTTAATTTGTGATTCATAAGTATCAATCCAGTCCTGTACTGATATTTTCTGCACAAGTGCTCTAATTAGATCGAATGGAATTTGGTCAACCTTTTTAAACCGGATGCAACTTTTTCCGATGTCTAATTTTTGGGTGCTGTGTTTTGGGTATTCAGTAATAAACCAATTTAGTATTTCTGGGTTAGCATAAATTCCCATGTGGTATAGCGCGATAAAATTTTTCTGGGATCCAATACCTATAAAAGGTAACGGTAGCTTTGGTTCGCAATGGTAGCCGCTAGGATAGATGGAATGTGGAACCACATATCCAATCATGCCGTATGACATTCGTTCAACAAATCCTTTTGGAATATTCTCTAGAATAGTTTCTCTCAGTTTTTTAAAAGCATCTTTTCTTTCCTCGGGAATTTCTTCTAAATAGGCTTCGATTGACGTGGCGGTTGACTGCATTTTAAGAATTGTTTAAGTAAAGTTAACAAAAAAACCGCAATTCATAATTTGAATTGCGGTTTTTTTAGTCCTGATAGTAGTGGAAATCCTTTCCCTTTTTGCTGCCAAAAAGGGAAAGATTACTTCACTATATTTTTATTTGAGTTCAGTGAATTTCATTTGCAACGGATAGCGGGATTAGCTCCTAAAACTATTTGAAGTAAGAGAATGTTTCTTCGTTTTCTAACTTCAATAAGGTTTCATAAATTAATTTAATTACGTTTTCAACGTCGTCACGATGCACCATTTCAACCGTGGTATGCATGTAACGCAACGGCAATGATATCAATGCTGAGGCTACGCCACCATTACTGTATGCAAATGCATCGGTATCGGTACCCGTAACACGAGAAGAAGCTAATCTTTGGAATGGAATTTCTTTAGCCATGGCAGTTTCTAAAATCAATTCTCTCAAATTATTCTGAACAGCCGGCGCATACGTTACAACAGGACCCTTACCAATTTTTGTTTCTCCTTCAATTTTCTTATCAATCATTGGAGTAGTAGAGTCATGACAAACATCGGTTACTATAGCTACATTGGGTTTGATGGTTTTGGTAATCATTTCGGCACCGCGCAGCCCTACTTCTTCCTGAACCGAATTGGTAATGTACAATCCGAAAGGAAGTTTTATTTTGTTTTCGTGTAGCAAACGAGCTACTTCGGCAATCATAAACCCACCCATACGGTTATCAATGGCACGACAAACAAATTTATTTTCGTTTAAAATCATGAATTCATCAGGATACGTAATCACGCAACCTACATGAACACCCATTTTATCAACTTGTTCTTTAGTTTCACAACCAATGTCAATGAAGAGATTATCGACTTTAGCCACTTCTTCTTTACTTCTATTTCTCGTATGAATCGCAGGCCAACCAAAAACTCCTTTTACGATACCGTTTTTAGTATGTATATTGACCCGTTTTGAAGGGGCAATTTGATGATCTGAACCACCATTTCGGATTACATAGATTAATCCGTCATCAGTAATATAATTGACGTACCAGGAAATTTCATCCGCATGGCCTTCAATTACTACTTTATAGGGAGCATCAGGGTTTATAATTCCTACCGCTGTACCGTAGGTATCCGTTATAAAAGTATCAACATAAGGTTTTAAATAATCCATCCATAATTTTTGGCCACTACTTTCATAACCGGTAGGGGAGGCATTATTAAGATAGTTTTCTAAAAAGTCAAGTGACGACTTGTTTAATATTGATTTAGTGCTCATAAAATTATTTTTTTGCTAAATTATAAATTTGGCATTACAGTTGTATATATAATGTATAATTTTGGCAATTAAATTTCCCTACATGAAGCTAATTAAATTTTTGTTGCTTGTTCTTTTTACCACGATGACTGTTAATGCACAGGTAATACCTCAGGATACCACAAAGATGGGCTATGAGTTAGAAAATGACGAATCCATTCTTAACGATACGATTCAATTACCGGAAGTATTAATATATAAGGAGAAAATGGATCCCGATGCAAGAAAGCAATTTTTATTACTTCAAAGTCGTGTTTTTAAAACGTATCCTTATGCAAAATTAGCTTCGGAGCGATTGACGATTTTGAATAAAGGAATGGCAAACCTCAAAACAAATAAAGAGAAAAAAAGGTACTTTAAGATAGTTGAAAGTTATTTGAGTGAAGAGTTCGAAGCTAAACTTAAAAAACTCTCCCGTAAACAAGGTCAAATTCTGGTAAAGTTAATTCATCGCCAAACTGGCACCACAACTTATGAGTTGGTAAAAAACCTAAAAAGTGGTTGGAAAGCATTTTGGTCGAATACCGCAGCCATCATGTTTGACATTAATTTAAAAACAAAGTATGCACCTTTCGATGTTAATGAAGACTATCTGATAGAAACGATATTAGTTCGAGCATTTGATTCAGGAAGATTACAAAACCAAAATCCTGCAAAATCAGTTGATTATAGCAATCTAACCGATTCCTGGGAGTCCAAAGCTGAGAAGCTGAAACAGTAATTTTTATTTAGAGCGTTTCGCCATATATAAAGAGAGTCAATTAATCTAGGGATTAGTTGACTCTCTTTATATATGGCGTCGGGCTATTCGCTACAAGTCCTCGTCCCGCCAAAGAAGGCGGGACTGTGGGCTTTTTGCTTCTATCCCTAACGCGAGCTAGTGTAAGGCGGAGCTTGTTGATTATTCGAATAATTCAGAATGACATCTAGAGGACATATTATGATACCTTATATATAGGAGAGAACTTAAAAGGGATGTTTGTTATTATATAAGGTATAGGATAAAACCATTTTATTGATCCAGACCAGTTTGTTTTGGTCGATTACTGGTAATGGAAGCTATTTTGAATGTTCAGATCGTATTGAAGGGCATTAAAAGCTGTAATAATGGTTGAATTCATAAGACATTATTAAAATTCGAAAGGTAGTTGAAAACGGTCCATCCTTATAGAAATAGGGTATTTTGCGAAGAAAGGGTGTTTGTGGGTTGTTGGATTGATGTTTTATTAAAAAAGATTTGGTTTCAAAAAACTTGATATCAGCTAGTTAAAGATTAGGTTAAGAAAAGGTCAAAAAAAAGCGATTAAAAAGCTTGTAAAAGCGAATAAAGGGTGTATTTTTGCAC